>JAKFCW010000037.1:0-15032 GCA_036676455.1 Candidatus Sericytochromatia bacterium | reverse complement strand
GAAGGCTCCGATGCACGCACAGCGGGGCTCGACCAGCATGGTGATCCGGGAGTTGGGGTAGGTCTCGCGGAGGCCCTGGATCACGGGGAAGAACAGGATCTCGTCGCCGATCCCGCCGAAGTTGATGGCGAGGATCCGCTGGATCGAGGAATCGGTGGGGATCATGCGCGTTCTCCCTGGGCTGCGACCGGCAGCCGGATAATCATGGCCAGCAAGAGCCAGAAGAGGATCTGGATGCTGGGGCGATAAAAGACGGTATCGACGAGGCCGTGGACCATCAAGCCGAGGAGGCCGGCGATCGCCGCCACCGCCCACGGACGGGCCTCGCCCCGCAAAGCATGAAACGTGCTGCGCGCCATGGCGGCCAGCACGACCCAGAGGAAGGCCAGCAGGCCAAAGATCCCCGTCTCCACGGCGACCTCCAGGAAGATGTTGTAAGCCCCCAGCGCCTCGAAGCCCGAGATCATGTACAGGCCGTAGACCTTCTGGAAGGTCTCGTTCCCGATGCCGACCCCAGCCCACCAGGAATCCTGGATCATGGCGATCACGCCGAGCCAGACGTTCATCCGGAAGGAGTTGGACGAGTGGTCCCGGGTGGCGAACATGCTCGTCAGGCGCTGCTGAAGGACCGGCGAGTCCATGACCATGTAGGCCGCGGCTCCGACGGCGACGACGGCCACGAGGCCGAGGCCCAGCTTCAGGCGCCAGTCCCGCTTGATGGCGGGCCACGCCCAGGCCAGACCGGCAAGGCCGAAGACGCCGAGTTCAGCGGCATACGCGAGCCAGGCGCCGCGCGAGTACGTGAAATAGAGGCAGGCACTTCCCGCCAGCAGCGTGAGCAGGCCCAGGCCTCTCATGGCCCAGTTGCGGAAGGCCACGACGGCCGCAGCCGCGAGAGGAAGGATGGGAACCAGGTAGCCGCCCAGGAGGTTGGGGTTGAGGAGGGTGCCGTAGACGCGTGTGAGCTGGATCTCGGACTCGGCGTCATCCCACAAGGCCAGGGGAGGCACGTCGATGGTCCACTGGTAGACGCCGTAGACGGACTGCACGAGCGCTGCGAGCAGTAACGCTCCCAGCACCGGAGCCCAGGCCTCCTTGCGTGCGAGCACACCGCGGAAGGCGTAGTACGCCATCCAGAAGACCACGAGCTTGGAAAGCCCCTTGAGGCTCAGGATGAGGTAAGGCGAGAAGGCGGCAGCCACCAGCGTGATCGCCACCATCCCCATGAAGGGCAGGTCAAGGGCGGTGTGGTCGCGATCCTCGGGCGGGTGAGTCACCGCCTTGAAGGCGAAGGCCGCGAAGGCCAGCAGGACCAGCAGGCCGTTCAGGCCGGTGCCGACGTAGGGTGAGGCCAGAAGCAGGAGGCAGACGCTCAGTACCGCGAAGGCGGGGGCCATGCGAGCCGCCCAGGACGAGGCCAGCAGAGGCTGCAGGAAGCGATCGACGCCACGCTGCAGGCGCCTGAGGATCCGAATCGGCCAGGAACTGCGCAGGGTTTCGGACCAGGCGCCCTCCATGGTCATCAGGCCCAGGGCTGCCATGGCCGAGATCAGCCATGCGGGGGCATGATTAGCCAGCGTGCTGGGAGCGGTGCCCAGGGGGAAGCGTTCGGGGTGGGTGGCCATTTAGAGCTTGGGCTGCTCGACGACGCGAACGTCCACGATGGAGCCGCGCAGGCGATACTTGAAGCCTTCGACCTCGATCGGGACGCCGACCTTGATCTTCTGGCCGCCCATGATGACGGCGTCATCCGTGAACTGGGCCTTCTCGCGCACGGTGAGGACCACGTCCTTGCCGAAGGGCTCGGAAGGGTCGGGGTAGGCCTTCACTCCGCCGGGAGCGGGCATGGTGATCATCTTGGGGGTGACCTTGACGCCCACGATCTTCAGCGAGGCATGCGGCTGGTTGCGAATCGTGATGAAGGTCTTGTCGCCAACCTTGAACATGCTCGGGTCGGCGATGGAGCCGCGGAAGAAGAGGTCGATCTCGGCCGTTCCCTCTCCCTTGAGCACCTGATTGACTCCGGCGTTGCCGGTGCGCGCCAGGACCACGCCCAGTGCGGAAACGAAAACCACTACCAAGAGTAGCAGGTCGAGGACGTTGACCCGTCCGAACAGCTTGCCTTGCGCGTCGATCACCTTGAACACTCTCCTCCTGCACTTCCTGTCGGGTTATCCCCTGGGGCGCTTGGCCCGACGAGGGGAACCATGTGATTTTGCCCAGAATCGCGCCGCTTGGCAAGTATGCCCAAAGCCACTTTTACTGCGGGAGTGAGGCGCGCGTCCCGCCGCCATACCGTGTAGAGGCGCTCTCCATACTCGAACGGAGCCTCCGCCACGACTGCGAGCGCCCCTGTCGCCAGGCGTTCCGCCACCGCTCGATCCGGGACGAAAGCCACTCCGACGCCCGCCTCGCAAAGCTTCAGCGCCACCTCGAGGTTATCCGCCTCAGCGGCGACCCGCCGCGGGAATCGGTCCACCGGCCACCCATCCAGCGATTCCTCGGGGTGAGGCATAAAGGGCCGCGGAACCACGTAGCTCCACGCATGCCAGGCTCGGGGCTCCGCGGGTCTCCCGACGATCACGTAACGGGTCTGGCCGAACTCCTCGAAGGCCAACCCGCCACGGGTAGGCGGAGCGAGCAAGACCCCGAGATCGATTTCCCCGGCATCCACCCATCGCTCGATCTCTCCGTGCGGCAGCGAGAAGATCCGAGGCACGATGCCCGGGTATTCGGCATGTAGGCGACCCAGGGCCTCCGGCAGGAGGTAGTGGTTGGCAAATCCGACGCTCGCCATCGTCACCGGCCCCTGCGGGGTGCCATCCCTCAGCTCCGCCATCCGGCGCTCCAGATTCTCCAGGCTGCTGACGATCCCTCGAACCTCTTCGAGAAAGGCCTCACCCGCCGGGGTCAAGCCGCGAACCCGGTGCCCCCGGTCGAGCAAGCGCACCTGGAAATGGGCTTCAAGACGCCCGATCGCATGGCTCAAGGCTTGATGGGTCACGTGCAATCGCTCGGCCGCCGCGTGAAAGTTCCGGGTTCCCGCCAGCGTCACGAAGTACCGGAGCCAATCCGGATTGACCATGCCTCCTCCTGTCAGCAAAAATCGCTTGCCAACCCACCAAATACTATTCGCTTTCCCCGCAAGTTACTTGCCAATAAACTGAGTCTAACCTTGCTCCCCACTCAGAAAGGACGATTCGATGACACGCCTACTCACGGTTTCCTTGATCTTGGTCTTGCTCGCAGGCTGCGGAGCCCCGCCCCCCGGGATGGACTCGACGACCTCCGCGTCCTTCGCAGCCAGGGCGAAGGATCCTAGCCCTTACGAGGACTTGCTCCTGAAGCCCTCGTACGCCGAGATCGTGAGCGCGATTCGCGCGCAGTTGGATCAACGCTACGCGTTGACCTCGCTCTACGCCGAAACGAATCCCCAGAGCAGCAAGACGCAGTACAGCTTCAGCGCGATGGCGCCGGGCAACAATTTCCGGGATTACTACTACCTCGGCGGGGTCTATGACCCCGAGACCCGGCGCATCCGCATCACCGACCGTGGAACGGGACGCCACTAATCATGTCAAGGCCCCGCAACCAGCTGGCTGCGGGGCCTCGTCGTTCAAGAGAGGGACTGGATTCTCGACACCAGGCTGGTGGTCGAACGGCCTTCGACGAAGGGAAGGACCTTGACCTCTCCTCCCAGCGCGCGCACCAGGGGGGTTTCCGGGATGCGCTCGGGGTCATAGTCGCCGCCCTTCACGTAGAGCGTTGGGCGCACGGCCTTGATGGCCTCATCCGCCGTGGGTTCGTCGAAGACGAGCACGTAGTCGACACATTCCAGGGCTGCCAGTAGCTCGGCGCGCTCGTCCTCGGGAAGGATGGGGCGGCTGGGGCCCTTGAGTCCCCGCACGGAATCGTCCGAGTTGAGGCCGAGAACGAGGCGATCGCCCAGCTGCCGCGCCGCTTGCAAATACCGGGTATGCCCCACGTGCAGCAGGTCAAAACAGCCGTTCGTGAACACGGTCGTCGAGCCGTCCTGGGCCCAGTCCTGGGCGAGCCGCTCCATCTCGGAGCGGGTCACAATCTTCTTGGTCATCGCTGGAAGACCTCCTTGGGCATGACCGCGAAGGTGCGCTCCATCTCCTCGACCGTGGTCGTGGAGGTCCCGAAGCGCCGGACCACGATGGAAGCCGCCAGGTTGGCCAGGATGGTCGCCTCCACGTAGGAGGCCCCGCCGGCCAGAGCCAGGGTCAAGGTACCGACCACCGTGTCGCCGGCGCCGGTCACGTCGAAGACTTCCGTCCGGTTGAAGGCCGGGATCTGCGTGATCTCGCCGTTGGCCTCGAAGACCGCGATGCCGTTGCCACCGCGGGTGATCAGCACCGCCTGCGCCTCGGTCATCTCGAGGAGGCGCTGTCCCGCCCGCTTCAGCGAGTCCTGGTCGACGATGGGGAAGCCCACCACGCCTTCGGCCTCGGGTTGGTTGGGGGTCAACGCCGCCACGCCCTTGAAGACCGAGAGGTCGCCCTGCGCATCCACCGTCACCAGCTTGCCGTGCCGGCGCACCAGGTCGAGCGCCGCGCTGACGACCCGCGGGGTCAGGACGCCGTTGCCGTAGTCCGAGATCAAGAGGGCGTCGATCTGGGGAATCCGCTCCTCCAGCACCGCGATCACCGCGTCCTCGAGCTCCGGCGACAGCGGCTCATGCGATTCGCGATCCACGCGCACGATCTGCTGGTTGACCGACTGCTGGGACGAGGCCGAGATGCGGGTCTTGGTGGTGGTCGGCCGGTCGGGGTCGATCACCACTCCCGAGGTGTCGATGCCCCGCTCGAGCATGGACTCCGCCAGGGTCTCTCCCGAGACGTCCTGACCGAAGACCCCCACGACTTCCACCCGGCCTCCGAGGCTCGCCATGTTGGCGGCGGCGTTGGCCGCTCCGCCCGGCACCACGTCCGTGGCCCGGTGGCGCAGGATGAGCACCGGCGCCTCGCGGGAGATGCGGGTCACCTCGCCGTTCAGGAACTCGTCGGCGATGAGGTCGCCGAGCACCATCACGCGAGTGTGGGAGAACCCATGAAGAATCCGGGAAAAAGTGGACGCAGTGATCATATAACGCTAATCCTCGACGGCGGCGGCAGCTTGCCACTGCCCGCTGGCCTTGGCACGCAGGTAGGCCTCGATGAAGGCATCGAGGTCCCCATCCATGACGGTGGCGACGTTCCCGACCTCGTGGCCGGTCCGGTGATCCTTGACCATCTGGTAAGGGTGGAAGACGTAAGAACGGATCTGGTTGCCCCAGGCAGCCTCAGAGTAGCCGCCCCGCAGCTCCTCGAGCTTCCTGGCATGCTCCTCCTGGTGACGCTCGAAGAGCTTCGCGGTCAGGATGCGCATGGCGGTCTCGCGGTTCTGATGCTGCGAACGCTCGTTCTGGCAGGCCACCACGATGCCCGAGGGCAAGTGGGTGATGCGGACGGCCGTCTCGACCTTGTTGACGTTCTGGCCGCCGGCGCCGCCGGAGCGGAAGGTGTCGATCTTGAGGTCGTTGGGGTTGATCTCGATGTCCCCGGC
This sequence comes from Candidatus Sericytochromatia bacterium, assembly GCA_036676455.1. Taxonomy (GTDB): domain Bacteria; phylum Cyanobacteriota; class Sericytochromatia; order S15B-MN24; family UBA4093; genus UBA4093. The sequence continues at coordinate 9,464 of JAKFCW010000037.1, read as the reverse complement.
CTCGCCCACCTCGGGAGAAACCTCGACCGAGGCGAAGGAGGTCTGGCGCTTGGCGTTGGAGTTGAACGGCGAGATGCGGACCATGCGGTGCACGCCCTTCTCGGCGAGCATGCGCCCGTAGGCATAGGGACCGGTCACGATGATCGTGCAGCTCTTGATGCCCGCTTCTTCACCGGGGGACATGTCCACCAGCTCGACCTTGTAGCCGCGCTTCTCGCCCCAGCGGGTGTACATCCGCAAGAGCATCTGGGCCCAGTCCTGGGCATCGGTGCCGCCGGCGCCGGCGTTGATCGAGAGGATCGCGGGGCTCTGGTCGTACTCGCCGCCCAGCAGCTGCTCCATCTCCCAGTCGCCCAGGGTCTCGCGAATCTTGGCGAGGCCCTGCTTGACCTCGTCCTCGACCGAGGCGTCCCCTTCTTCGAGGCCCATCTCGATCAGGACCTCCAGGTCCTCGCTCAGGCGCGTCCAGGTATCCAGGCGCTCGGCCTGGGCCCGCACGGCGTTGAGATCCTGCATGACTTTTTGAGCCGCAGCGGCGTCGTTCCAGAAGTCCGGGTCGAGGGTCTTCCGTTCGAGGTCCGCCACCCGTCGATTCAGACGGTCCGGGTCAAAGATGCCTCCTGGCTTCGTCGATGCGCTCCACGAGCGCACTCAGTTCGGCCTTGCAGTCCTGCAGCATGAAACTCTCCCTCTTAGATGGCCCGCGAAGCCGCAAAGGCGCTCCGTGGCGGGCGAACAGACTTACTCTACCGAAAAAAGGGCCGATTTGAAAGACCCGTGGCGGCTCGCCACGGGTCTCACACTCGGGAGATGGTTAGGCGTTGCCCTGGTCGTCGATGCCGTCGGGGCCGAAGGTGGCCATGTTGTGGATCATCGGCGGGGCCATCGGGGGCACGTCGTAGACCACCTGGATGTGGAAGGCCTGCTTGACCAGGTCGTGCTGAATGGCCTTCAGGAGATCCTGGAAGAGGTCGTAAGCCTCGCGCTGGTACTCGCGTAGGGGATCCTTCTGGCCGTAGGCCCGCAGCCCGATACCATCGCGCAGAGCGTCGATGTCATGCAGGTGCTCGATCCACTTGGAATCGATGATCCGCAGCATCAGGTAGCGCTCGATCTGGCGCATCATCTCGGGGCCCATGGTCGATTCCTTGGCCTGGTAGGCGTCGATGGCCTGCTCGACCATGAAGGTCTTGAGGGCTTCGGCCGAGGGGCAGTCCTCGAACTCCTTGACGTCGAGCTGGCCCAGCAGCGGCGCGTAGTCGCCGGCGGCCAGGTGGAGGCCGTGGAGGTCCCACTCGTCGCGGTTGACGTGGGCGCTGGCGTACTGGTCGGCCAGGTCTTCCATGACCCGCTTGACCATCTGCTCGACGTTGGCCTGCATGTCGGCGCCCTCGAGCACCTTGCGCCGCTCGGCGTAGATGATCTCGCGCTGCTTGTTCATGACGTTGTCGTACTCGAGGACCTGCTTGCGGATGTTGAAGTGATAGACCTCGACCTTCCGCTGGGCGCCCTCGATGGCCTTGGTGACCAGGCCGGACTCGATGGCCTCCTCCTCGGGGACGTTCATGCGGTCCATGAGCTTGGAGATGCGATCGCCGCCGAAGAGGCGCATGAGATCGTCTTCCAGCGACAGGTAGAAGCGGGTGGTACCCGGGTCGCCCTGACGGCCGGCGCGGCCGCGCAGCTGGTTGTCGATGCGGCGGCTCTCGTGACGCTCGGTCGCGATGATGTGAAGGCCGCCCATCTCCAGGACCTTCTTCTTCTCGTCGGCGCAGATGCGGGTGGCTTCCTCGATGGCGGCCTGAAGCTCGCTCTCGGGAGCCTCGGCCGGGTTGATGCCCTTGTCGATGAGCATGTCCATGGCCAGGCCCTGCGGGTTGCCGCCCAGGATGATGTCGGTACCGCGGCCGGCCATGTTGGTGGCGATGGTGATGGCGCCGAGGCGGCCCGCCTGGGCCACGATCTTGGCTTCCTGCTCATGGTACTTGGCGTTCAGGACCGCGTGAGGCACGCCGCGCTGCTTGAGCAGCTCGGAGAGCAGCTCGGACTTCTCGATGGAGACGGTGCCGACCAGGACCGGGCGGCCCTGCTTGTGGGCCTCCTCGATGTCGGTGGCCACCGCGCCGAACTTGGCCTTGACGGACTTGTAGACGACGTCCGACAGGTCCTTGCGCTGGACCGGCTTGTTGGTGGGGATGATGGTGACTTCCAGGTTGTAGATCTTGCCGAATTCCGCTTCCTCGGTGGCCGCGGTACCCGTCATGCCGGAGAGCTTGTCGTACATGCGGAAGTAGTTCTGGAAGGTGACCGTCGCGAGCGTCTGGGTCTCGTTCTGGATGGGCACGCCTTCCTTGGCCTCGATGGCCTGGTGGAGGCCGTCCGAGTAGCGCCGGCCCACCATCAGGCGGCCGGTGAACTCGTCGACGATCACGACTTCCATCTGGCCGTTCTCGGGGTTCTGGCGAACCACGTACTCCCGGTCGCGCAGGTAGATCTCCTTGGCGCGCAGGGCCTGGGTCACGTGGTGAGCCAGCTCGGGGTTGGCGGCGTCGTAGAGGTCACTGACGCCGAGCAGCTTCTCGGACTCGGTGATGCCCTCCTCGGTCATGATGACGTTCTTGGCCTTCTCGTCGAGGGTGTAGTGGGCCTCGCGCTGCAGGCGGGTCACGATGCGGGCGATCTTCTCGTACAGGGAGATGTCCTGCTCGATCTGGCCCGAGATGATCAGCGGGGTGCGGGCCTCGTCCACCAGGATCGAGTCGACTTCGTCGACGATCGCGTAGTGGAGGCCGCGCTGCACGCAGTCCTCGAGCGACTGCGCCATGTTGTCACGCAGGAAGTCGAAGCCGAGCTCGTTGTTGGTGGCGTAGGTGATGTCGGCGCCGTAGGCGATCCGGCGCTGGTGCGGGAAGAGGTGGTTCTGGATCAGGCCGACCTCGAGCCCGAGGAAACGGTGGATCTGGCCCATCCACTCCGCGTCGCGCTTGGCGAGGTAGTCGTTGACGGTGACGACGTGGACGCCCTTGCCCGGAAGCGCGTTGAGATAAGCGGGAAGCGTGGAGACCAGGGTCTTGCCTTCACCAGTGCGCATCTCGGCGATGTTGCCACGATGAAGGAAGATGCCGCCGATCAGCTGCACGTCGAAGTGACGCATGCCGAGGACGCGCCGGCCTCCCTCGCGCACGGTGGCGAAGGCTTCCGGCAAGAGCGAGTCGAGCGGGGCTCCGTTGGCGAGACGCTGACGGAACTCGGCGGTCTTGCCGCGCAGGTCCTCGTCGGAGAGCCTCACCAGGTCTTCTTCCAAGGAGTTGATGCGGTGGAGAATGGGACGAACGGCCTTGATCTTGCGCTCGTTGGCGTCGCCCAGTACCTTGCCCAGTAGCTTCAACATGTCGATAACGCCCTAGTCCTTCCGGGGAAAATTCCCTGCGTCCAGTCGCATGCCCGGGAGATCCCGAGCGATGGAATCGATAATCTAAAGGCACATCATACCATGGCCCATGACGCGCCGGAGCCTCCGGCTAACCCGGTCGCGCGTTGACCCCTGGCCGCTGATGGAGTATGATTTGACTTCGTTTGAATATACAGGTCCGATGGTGGGCAGTCGCATGCCTACCGGGATCGGCGCGAGGAGCCTCTCATGAAAGCCAACATCCATCCCGTCTACAACCAGGTGAACGCCTCCTGCGTTTGCGGCAACACCTTCAAGACCGGGTCGACCAAGAAGGAAATCCGGACCGAAATCTGCTCGGCCTGCCACCCCTTCTTCACCGGCACCCAGAAGATCGTCGACACGGAAGGCCGCGTCGAGCGCTTCATGAAGAAGTACAACCTGAACGCCCAGGGCCAGAAGAAGGCTTAAGCCTCAGGATAATCGAAAGGCGGAGCCGCGAGGTTCCGCCTTTGTCATTCAAAGGACCCAGCAATGAAGCGTCTCGACGTCGTCCCTCCGAACCACGATCTCCTCAACGAGCCCATCCCCCTCCTGAATCACGGCTACATCAAGTACATCGCGCACATGGGCGACGACCTCATGCCCCTGTCCGCGGCGCGCATGAGCACCGGCAACCCCACCGGGGTCGATGCCGCCAAGGACGCCGGCACCCGGGATTACCTCTGGCGCCATGCCCACTCCACCCCCTTCGAGATGTCCGTCCTGCAGATCGAGGTGCAGTGCCCCTTGTTCGTCCGCTCCGAGTGGCATCGCCACCGGACCCAGAGCTACAACGAGGCGTCGGGGCGCTACATGGAGATGCCGGACATCCAGTACATGCCCGAGTCGGATCGCCTCCAGCCCCAGTCCCTGACCAACAAGCAGGGCTCCGAGGGGGACCTCTCGCCCGAGCTGCGCGCGGAGATGCTGCGCCGGATGAACGACGAGCAGCGCCTGGTTCGCGAGAACTACGAGTGGTACCTGGAACAGGGCCTGGCCCGCGAGGTCGCCCGGATCAACATGCCGCTCAGCCAGTACACGCGCTTCCGCGCGCAGGCGAACCTCCGCAACTGGTTCCACTTCCTCAACCTGCGCATGGCAAGCAACGCCCAGTACGAGATCCGCGTCTACGCCCATGCGCTCGCCGAGATCGTTCGCAAGCTCTGGCCCGAGACCTGGGCCGTCTTCGAGGAGCACACGCTCGAAGCCGCGTCCTTCTCGAAGTCCGAGCGCGCGGTGCTCGCCGACCTCATGGCCGCGGCCTTCGCGGACCTGCCCGACGCGGAGCGCGAGGCGAAGATTGCCGAGATTGCGGGCGATCGCCTCTCCAAGGGCCGCCTTCGCGAGTTCCTCGGCAAGCTCTCCTAGGCTTCCGTCGTCACCCCCGCGAAAGCGGGGGTCCAGTGAGCGTCACGCAGCACGGTGGGACTGGATTCCCGCTTCCGCGGGAATGACGCTCACCCCTGACCGGGTAGCGGCGTCGACGCCCAGGGCATGCTTTCGGTATGATGGGGACATGAAAAAACTTCCACTCCTTCCCCTCATCTTCATCCTGCTCGTCGCGGCCGGCTGCCAGAAGGCCGACCCCAAGGCCACGTCGGGGCGTCCCTACGAGGCCGAGCGCATCAAGACCCTCACCCACGACACCGATCTGGTGGCTCCCAAGGCGGCCGGCGACGTCGACCTGCGCACGGTCGGCGAGGCGCTGCGCGCGCAGACCGCCCCCGCAACGCCGTAACCCTCCTCGGAACCGTCGCGCCTGAGCCGTTACGGAAGTGGGAACCATGGAATAATAAAAGATAGCCAACTTCCACACATGCCCTGCGCCTGGAAAGGATCCCACCATGGCTGCTCCCAACCCCACGCTTCGGCGTCCCGCAGACCTCACGGCCGACTACGTCCAACAGACCTTCGACGACCTCCTCGCCCAGCTCAAGGCCATGCCCGATGAGCCTGCGGACTGGGAGGCGTTCTTCCTCCAGTGGAACGCCTTCAAGAAGGTGCTCGCCGGTGAGTCGTCCCGCCGCCACTACCGGGAGGCCCAGAACACCCAGGATCCCCAGGCCGAAGAAGCCGTCCGCTACTTCCGCGAGCAGATCCAGCCCATCGCCGAGGTGGTCAACGCCAAGGTGCGCGAAATCCTGCTTGCCTCCCGGCATCGCGCCCACCTCGAAGCCCGCTTCGGCAAGCTGCTGTTCCGCTACTTCGAGCTCGAGCAGGAGTCCTTCGCCGCGGTGAACATTCCCTTGCTCGTCCAGGAAGGCGAGATCGGCAGTGATTACCAGAAGGTGCTCGGCTCGGCCCAGATCAAGGTCGGGGACGAGCTGCTGACCTTCCCCAAGGCCCGCGCCCTCTTCAGCGCTCCCGACGAGCAGGTGCGCAAGGAAGCCTGGCTCGCCGTCGGAAACTGGATCACCGGCAAGGCGCCCGAGCTGCACGGCTTCTACTCCGAGCTGGTCGCGCGCCGCCACCAGCGCGCCTGCAACGTGGACGAGGCGAACTTCATCCCCATGGGCTACCGCGGCATGTTCCGCACGGACTACGGTCCCGCCGAGGCCGCGGCCTTCCGCGAGGGCATCCTCAAGTACGTCGTGCCCCTCGCCGCCAAGATCCGCAAGATGCAGGCCAAGGCCCTGGGCGCCGAGACCGTGAAGCCCTGGAACATGAGCTACTTCCCCGGCTTCTCGCTCTCGCCCACGGTGGCTCCCATCGACACCCAGCTTCCCAACGCCGACAAGCTCTTCGGGCGCCTGCACCCGAAGCTGCAGGCCCACTTCCAGCGGATGGTCGAGGAGAAGCTGATCGACCTCGAGAACCGTCCCGGCAAGCAGCCCGGCGCCTTCTGCACCACCTTCGACGACGAGGGCCTGGTGGCCGTTCTTTGCAACAGCACGGGGGCCTCGGACGACATCGGAACCCTCAATCACGAGATGGGACATGCCTTCCAGGCCTGGGAGTCCAGCTGGATCGAGCCCCTGGAGCTGCGCTGGCCCACCTCGGACGCTGCCGAGATCCACTCGATGGGCATGGAGTTCCTGGCGCTGCCCGAGATCGAGGCCTACTTCACTCCCGAGGACGCCGCGAAGTTCCGCCAGCTCAAGATCATCGACACGGTGGTGCTGCTGCCGTACATCGCGACGGTCGACGCGTTCCAGCACTGGGTCTACGAGAACCCGGCGCATACCCCCGAGGAGCGCGACGCGGAGTGGTGCCGGCTCTGGGACATGTTCATGGTGGGGCTGGACTGGGAAGGGGTCGAAGCGCTCAAGCCCGCGCGCTGGAAGTACCAGGCTCATATCTTCGAGTCGCCCTTCTACTACATCGACTACGCGATCGCCGAATCGGGCGCCATGCAGCTCTGGCGCAAGGCGCAGGACGACCGCGCGAAGACCATGGAGATCTACCTGAAGCTCTGCCACATCGGCGGGACCCAGTCGGTGCTGGGGATCTTCCGGTCGGGCGAGATGCAGAGCCCGTTCGACCCGGACGTCTTCAAACCGTTGATGGAAGCCTGCGCGGCCGAACTGGGCCTGTAATCCGCAAGTTGAAGGGCGGCGAGGACATCCTCGCCGCCCTTTCTTACTTCAAGGGAATCCACTCGTAGCGGATCTCGCCGGGCTTCAGCTCCAGCACCCCCACGGACGGCGGCGTGCCGTCATAGGAATAGGCCGCACTCGACGGGCAGAAGGCCTTGATCGTTCCCGCGTCTTCCCAGACGCGGCGATGCACGTGGCCGAAGAGGGCCAGCTGCGCATCCATCTCCTCGGCGCGCCCGATCAGGTCGACCAGCGAACGCTTCACGCCGTAGAGGTGGCCGTGGGTCAGGAGGATGCCCCAGCCCTCGATCTCGATGACCTTCTCGGGCACCACGCTCAGGGGCAGGTCTCCGTTGCCGAGGACCTGGATGACGGGAGTCGGCTGCATGAGGCCGAGCTTCTGACCGTCGTTGAAGCCGTCGCCCAGGTGGACGACGAGGTCGCTGGCTGCGGCCAGCTCAGCGATCTTATGGAGCGGGGCCTCGCCGTGGGTGTCGCTAACGACGAGCAGTCGCATGCGGGAGCGCCTCGACCAGCAGCTCGGCCGCCTTGGCCCGGTGCGAGTGGATGTTCTTCGATTCGGTGGTGAGCTCGGCGAAGGTCTTATCCAGGGACGGCACGTAGAAGACGGGGTCGTAGCCGAAGCCGTGCTCGCCGCGCGGAGCGTGAAGGATGCGCCCGCTCACCAGGCCTTCGACCGACAGCTCGTCTCCGCCGGGCCAGGCCATGACCAGGGCGCAGTGGAAGCTCGCGCCGCGCTCCGCGTCAGGCACGTCGGCCAGCTCGGCGAGCAGCTTGCGGTTGCGGTCGGCGTCCGTGGCGTTGGGGCCGGCGTAGCGGGCCGAATGCACGCCGGGCCTTCCGCCCAGCGCATCCACCGACAGCCCGGAGTCGTCCGCCAGGGAGGGTTCGCCCAGCAGGCGCGCGTAGGTGCGGGCCTTGAGGCGAGCGTTCTCGCGGAAGGTCTCTCCCGTTTCGTCCACCTCGATGGCGTGCGGCGGCATCACCAGTTCGATCGGGGAGTTGGCGAGCATCCGTTGGAGCTCGTCGAGCTTGTGGCGGTTGGTCGTGGCGAGCACGACCCTCAGTTTTGGCTGGGTCACGATTTCTTTCCTCGGCGGGGGCTCCGTGCCACCCGATAAGCCGTGATGACGTCCGAGATGCGGCCGATGGTCGCGAGCACCCGGTTGAGGTGCGCCATGTCGACCACCTCCAGGATCAGGGTGATGACCACGATCTTGTCCTTGGCGGACCGAACCTTGACCGTACGGATGTTGGTCTTGGTGTCGGCAATCTTGATGGTGATGTCCTTCAGGATGCCCACTCGGTCGATGACCTCGACGGCCACCTCGACCGGATAGCTGGCCTGACTGGTGTTGGCACCCCATTCGACCGCGAGGCGACGCTCGGGCTCCACGGCCAGCAGGTTCGGGCACTCGGCGGCATGCACCGAGATGCCGCGTCCCCGGGTCACCGTGCCCATGATGGCCTCTCCCGGAACCGGGGCGCAGCACTTGGCGAGGTTGAGCAACATGCCGGCGTCACCATTGACCAGGATCCCGGTTCCCCGGCGCTCCTTGGTCGGAATCTTGTTGGTGAAGTGCTCGGGCGTCACTTCCGGCTGGGGCAGGAAGTCCATGCGGATCCGGTTGGCGACCTGCAGGGCCGTGCGCTCGCCGTAGCCAATCGCCGCCAGGAGATCCTCGAAGTTCGAGTAGTTGAACTTATCGGCCAGCTGGGTGTCCTTACCCAGCTTGAGGAACTGGTCGAGGGAGTCCTTGCCGAGCTCGCGCTCCAGGACGTCCCGGCCGGTCTGGATGTTCTCGTCGCGGCGCTGCTTCTTGAACCAGGCGCGGATCTTGTTCTTGGTGGAGTTCGCCGAGACGAAGTTCAGCCAGTCCAGGGAGGGCTTGCTGGTCTTGGAGGTCATGATCTCGACGATGTCGCCGGTCTTGAGGCGGGTGTCGAGCGTGACGATCCGGCCGTTCACCTTGGCGCCGATACAGCGGTTGCCGACCTCGGTGTGGACCCGGTAGGCGAAGTCGACGGGAGTCGCGCCCGCCGGCAGATCGACGACGTCCCCGCGCGGCGAGAAGACGAAGACCTCCTCGGAGAACAGGTCCTCCTTGACGGTGTTGACGTACTCCTGGGAGTCGCGGACCTCGCCTTGCCAGTCGAGCAGCTGACGCAGCCAGGTGAAGGTCTGCTCGGGCTGCTGGCTCGCAGAGCCGCCTTCCTTGTAGCGCCAGTGGGCGGCGATACCGAACTCGGCGACGCGGTGCATCTCGAAGGTGCGGATCTGCACCTCGACCGGCTTGCCACCCGGCCCGATGACCGAGGTATGCAGCGACTGGTAGAGGTTGGGCTTGGGCATCGCGATGTAGTCTTTGAAGCGGCCGGGAATCGGGCGCCAGATGGAGTGGACGATGCCCAGGACCTCGTAGCACTCCTTGATGTTGTCGACCAACACGCGCACGGCGGTGATGTCAAAGAGG
>JAKFCW010000036.1:0-5869 GCA_036676455.1 Candidatus Sericytochromatia bacterium | reverse complement strand
CTTCAGATCGCGAGCGCCCGGCCGCCGGCCCCGGCCTCTGGCGGCCAGCAGATGCTGCCCGGCGACCGGCGCGCCCAGGACGGGGCCATGGCGACCTATGCCGCCGGCCAGAGCTACCACGCCTGCGTCGCCGCCAATCCGGGCAACTGGCAGGCCTGTCTCCAGACCATGAACAACAACACCCGGGCCGGGCTGCTCAACGCCGGGGTCTCGCCGCAGCAGCTCCAGGCGGCCGGCGGCTACGTCCCGCCGGGCTATACTCCGGCGGCCTCCAACCCCTTCGGCGCACTACTGCCGAAGCGTTAGCGGGCAGGCTCCGGGAGCCGGGTCAAACCGTCCTGCCGGGTGATCTACCTGTTTGACGCGGGAACATCCCGGGGGCCTTGCGGGTTTATGGGGTGCGAGACCGAAGTCTGTGAAATAGCCCGGGACATGCCCGGGTAGACCCCACGGGCGGCGCGGAGAACACGGCTCCGCGTCGCCTCTCGCGTTTCCCGCGCATTTTTCCGCGGGCAGGGGGCTTCACAAGCCGCCCGAAAGGGCCTATCTCCGCCCGTTCGCGAAACAGCTTCCGATTCACATCTTTCGATGCGGCCTTCGCGCGTGCAGGCCCCGAGGCATGGTCCCTAGCCCTCCGACCATGCGAAGGGGCGCTCCCGACGATACGGGGAGCATTCCAGTGTCCGGCTCCCGCAAGGGGGTCCGTAGGGCGGACGCAGGATGAAGACACTCGACGCCCGGAGTCCCCTCCTGGCGTCCTCAAGGGATCAAAATGGCGCAATCCTTCACCGGTAAGAAGCGGATCCGGAAGTCTTTCGGCCGCATCCCCGAAGCTGTGCAGATGCCGAACCTCATCGAGGTTCAGCGCTCCTCCTACGAACAGTTCCTGCAGCGCGAGACCCGCGCGCCGGACCGCAAGGAAGAGGGCGTCGAGGCGGTCTTCAAGTCCGTCTTCCCGATCAAGGACTTCAACGAGCGCGCGGTGCTCGAATACGTCTCCTACGAGTTCGAGGAGCCGAAGTACGACGTCGAGGAATGCGTCCAGCGCGACATGACCTATGCCGCGCCGCTGAAGGTGAAGCTGCGCCTCATCGTCTTCGAAACCGACGAAGAGACCGGCGCCCGCTCCGTGAAGGATATCAAGGAGCAGGACGTCTACATGGGCGACATCCCGCTCATGACGGAGAAGGGCACCTTCATCGTCAACGGGACCCAGCGCGTCATCGTCTCGCAGATGCACCGCTCGCCGGGCGTGTTCTTCGACCACGACAAGGGCAAGACCCACGCCTCGGGCAAGCTGCTGTTCGCCGCCCGCGTGATCCCCTATCGCGGCTCTTGGCTCGACTTCGAGTTCGACGCCAAGGACATCGTCTACGTCCGCATCGACCGCCGCCGGAAGCTGCCGGCCACCACCTTCCTGATGGCCCTGGGCATGGACGGCGAGGAGATCCTCTCGACGTTCTACAAGACCGTGGCCTACGAGAAGAAGACGGCCGGCTGGTCCACCGCCTACATCCCCGAGCGCTGGCGCGGCGTGAAGCCGGAGTTCCCGCTGATCGACGCCGACAGCGGCGAAGAGATCGCTCCGGCCGGCACCAAGATCTCGGCGCGTAACGCCAAGAAGTTCGCCGACGCGGGCCTCAAGACCCTGCTGCTGCCGCCGGAAGCCCTGAACGGCCGCTACCTGGCGCGCGACCTGGTCAACTTCCAGACCGGCGAGATCTACGCCGAAGCCGGCGACGAGCTGGATGCGGCCCTGATCGTGGCCCTGGAAGAGCAGGGCTTCACGACGCTCGAAGTCCTGGACATCGACCACGTCACGATCGGCGCCTACGTCCGCAACACCCTGCGCGTCGACAAGAACACCGTCCGCGAGGACGCGCTGTTCGACATCTATCGCGTCATGCGTCCGGGCGAGCCGCCGACGGTGGAAGCCGCCGAGGCCATGTTCAAGTCGCTGTTCTTCGACGGCGAGCGCTACGACCTGAGCTCGGTCGGCCGCGTGAAGATGAACATGCGCCTGGAGCTGGACTGCCCAGACGACGTGCGCATCCTGCGTAAGGAAGACGTGCTGGCGGTGCTCAACACCCTGGTCGGCCTGCGGGACGGCAAGGGCGAGATCGACGACATCGACAACCTGGGCAACCGCCGGGTCCGTTCGGTCGGCGAGCTGCTGGAGAACCAGTACCGCGTGGGCCTGCTCCGCATGGAGCGCGCCATCAAGGAACGCATGAGCTCGGTCGATATCGACACGGTCATGCCGCACGACCTGATCAATGCGAAGCCGGCGGCCGCGGCCGTCCGTGAGTTCTTCGGCTCGTCCCAGCTCTCGCAGTTCATGGACCAGACCAACCCGCTGTCGGAAATCACCCACAAGCGCCGCCTGTCGGCCCTTGGTCCGGGCGGTCTGACGCGGGAACGCGCGGGCTTCGAAGTCCGCGACGTGCACCCGACCCACTACGGCCGGATCTGCCCGATCGAAACGCCGGAAGGCCCGAACATCGGCCTGATCAACTCGCTGGCCACCCACGCGGTGGTCAACAAGTATGGCTTCATCGAGAGCCCTTACCGGCGGATCAAGGACGGCAAGACGACCGAGGAAGTCGTCTACATGTCGGCCATGGAAGAGGCGAAGCACGTCATCGCCCAGGCCAACATCAAGCTCGACAACGGCTACATCGTCGACGACCTGGTCCCCGGCCGGATCAACGGCGAACCGTCGCTGCTGCCGCGCGAACAGGTCGACCTGATGGACGTGTCGCCGAAGCAGGTCGTGTCGGTGGCCGCCTCACTGATCCCGTTCCTCGAAAACGATGACGCCAACCGCGCCCTCATGGGCTCGAACATGCAGAAGCAGGCCGTGCCGCTCATCCAGTCGGATGCGCCCCTGGTCGGCACCGGCATGGAGAGCATCGTCGCGGTCGACTCCGGCGCCGTGGTGACGGCCCGCCGTTCTGGCGTCGTGGAACAGATCGACGGTACGCGTATCGTCGTCCGCGCGACGGAAGAACTCGACCCGACCAAGCCCGGCGTCGACATCTACCGCCTGCAGAAGTTCCAGCGCTCCAACACCTCGACCTGCATCAACCAGCGTCCGCTGGTGCAGGTGGGCGACCGCATCGCGGTGGGCGACGTGATCGCCGACGGGCCGTCGACCGACCTCGGCGAACTGGCCCTGGGCCGGAACACGCTCGTCGCGTTCATGCCCTGGAACGGCTACAACTTCGAGGACTCGATCCTGATCTCCGAGCGCATCGTGCGCGACGACATCTTCACCTCGATCCACCTCGAGGAATTCGAGGTCATGGCCCGCGACACCAAGCTGGGCCCGGAAGAGATCACCCGCGACATCCCGAACGTCGGCGAGGAAGCCCTGCGCAACCTCGACGAAGCGGGCATCGTGGCGATCGGCGCCGAGGTCATGCCGGGCGACATCCTGGTCGGCAAGGTGACGCCGAAGGGCGAAAGCCCGATGACCCCGGAAGAGAAGCTGCTGCGCGCCATCTTCGGCGAGAAGGCTTCGGACGTCCGCGACACCTCCCTGCGCCTGCCCCCGGGCGTCGCCGGGACGATCGTCGAGGTCCGGGTGTTCAACCGGCACGGCGTCGACAAGGACGAACGCGCCCTGGCCATCGAACGGGCGGAAATCGACCGCCTGGGCAAGGACCGCGACGACGAGTTCGGCATCCTGAACCGCAACATGACCAGCCGCCTGCGCGACCTGCTCGTGGGCAAGAACGCGATCTCGGGTCCGAAGGGCCTGGGCCGCGGCAAGATCGAAGCCGACAAGCTGGAAGAGATCTCGCCTGGCCTGTGGTGGCAGATCGCCCTCGACGACGAGAAGGCGATGGGCGAGCTGGAGGCCATGCGCCGCCAGTTCGACGAGGGGCGCAAGCGTCTCGACCGCCGCTTCGAGGACAAGGTGGACAAGCTGCAGCGCGGCGACGAACTGCCGCCTGGCGTGATGAAGATGGTCAAGGTGTTCGTGGCGGTGAAGCGCAAGCTGCAGCCGGGCGACAAGATGGCCGGCCGTCACGGCAACAAGGGGGTCATCTCCAAGATCCTGCCGATCGAGGACATGCCATACTTGGAAAGCGGCCAGCACGTGGACATCGTGCTGAACCCGCTGGGCGTGCCCTCGCGCATGAACGTCGGCCAGATCTTCGAGACCCACCTGGGGTGGGCCGCGGCGGGTCTGGGCAAGCAGGTCGCCGAGCTTCTGGAAGCCTGGCAGAACGGCGGCCAGCGCAAGGCGCTGATCGACTACCTCGGCGGGATCTATGGTCCCGAGGAGGAACTGCCGGAGAGCGACGAGGAGCTGGTCGAACTGGCCCGGAACCTGTCGAAGGGCATCCCCTTCGCCACCCCGGTTTTCGACGGCGCCCACATCGACGACATCGAGAACCTGCTGGAGAAGGCGGGCCTCGACCGGTCGGGCCAGTCGTACCTGTACGACGGCCAGACGGGCGAGCGGTTCAAGCGTCCGGTCACGGTCGGCTACATCTACATGCTGAAGCTGCACCACCTGGTCGACGACAAGATCCACGCCCGTTCGATCGGCCCGTACAGCCTCGTCACCCAGCAGCCGCTGGGCGGTAAGGCCCAGTTCGGCGGCCAGCGCTTCGGGGAGATGGAGGTCTGGGCTCTGGAAGCCTACGGCGCCGCCTACACCCTGCAGGAAATGCTGACGGTGAAGTCGGACGACGTGGCCGGCCGGACCAAGGTCTACGAGAGCATCGTCCGTGGCGACGACACCTTCGAGGCCGGGATCCCGGAAAGCTTCAACGTGCTGGTCAAGGAGATGCGCTCCCTCGGCCTGAACGTGGAGCTGGAGAACAGCTGACGGAACCCATCGGCCCTCCCTCGCAAGGGGGAGGGCGGTCCTCCGCCCAGCTTTGAAATTTACGGGGTTCGCACCCCGCAGAAGGAACCAAGATGAACCAGGAAGTCCTGAACATCTTCAATCCGGTCCAGGCCGCTCCGACCTTCGACCGTATCCGTATCGCCCTGGCCTCGCCCGAGAAGATCCGTTCGTGGTCGTTCGGCGAGATCAAGAAGCCCGAGACCATCAACTACCGGACGTTCAAGCCCGAGCGTGACGGCCTGTTCTGCGCGCGGATCTTCGGTCCGACGAAGGACTATGAGTGCCTGTGCGGCAAGTACAAGCGCATGAAGTACAAGGGCATCATCTGCGAGAAGTGCGGGGTCGAAGTGACCCTGGCGCGCGTCCGCCGCGAGCGGATGGGCCACATCGAACTGGCCTCGCCGGTCGCCCACATCTGGTTCCTGAAGTCGCTGCCCAGCCGCATCGCCCTGATGCTGGACATGGCGCTGAAGGACATCGAACGTGTCCTGTACTTCGAGAACTACATCGTCACCGAGCCGGGCCTGACCCCGCTGAAGCAGCACCAGCTGCTGTCGGAAGACGACTACCTGCGCTTCCAGGAAGAGTTCGGCGACGACAGCTTCACCGCCGAGATCGGCGCTGAGGCCGTCCAGGGCCTGCTGCGCGGCATCGACCTCGAGAAGGAGGCCGAGAAGCTTCGCGAGGAGCTGCAGACCGCCACCTCCGAGATCAAGCTGAAGAAGGCGTCCAAGCGCCTGAAGCTGATCGAGAGCTTCACCGAGAGCGGCAACAAGCCCGAGTGGATGGTCCTGACGGTGATCCCCGTGATCCCGCCGGAACTGCGGCCGCTGGTGCCGCTGGACGGCGGCCGCTTCGCGACCTCGGACCTGAACGACCTCTATCGCCGGGTCATCAACCGCAACAACCGCCTGAAGCGCCTCATCGAGCTGCGCGCGCCGGACATCATCATCCGCAACGAGAAGCGGATGCTGCAGGAAGCCGTCGACGCCCTGTTCGACAACG
>JAKFCW010000035.1:0-54038 GCA_036676455.1 Candidatus Sericytochromatia bacterium | reverse complement strand
CTCTGCAAAAGCTCCACCCCCAGTTCGAATCTGGGTGCCGCCTCTGGGGGCGTATAGCTCAGTTGGTTAGAGCGCGTCGTTGACATCGACGAGGTCACTGGTTCGAATCCAGTTATGCCCACTTCGACTATCCAGCCTGTCTCAACGCGAGACAGGCTGGATTTTTCTTCTCCTTGCGCTGCCGACTTCCTTCCCGGGGCGATCGCCTTCTCTCCCTCAGGGGGCGTGCGAGTACGCTTAAATCCTGAGGGAACGGGCAGAAACCTGGCGTTTTCAAGGCGAAGATAGTGGCGAAGCGAGCATGGGTAAGTAGAGAACAATCCAATTCCTAACGCATGCGGGAGACCCCTCTTGAAACGTACCTCGACGCGCGCCACCGCCCTTTTGCTAGCCTTGATGGCGCTGGCCTCCCCGACCCCTTTCGGCGATTCCTCCCCGCTCGCTTGGGCAGGCAGCGAAACCGTTTCCCTGGAGCAGCTAAGGGCCCAGGCAAACAGTGCGATGTCCAAGGGAGCCGAGGAGTTCCTGGACTTCCTGCCCTCATTGAGAGCCGATCGAGAGCTTTGGCCGCTTTGGTGTGCGATTGGCGCGCAAGCCGCGAGGTCGCTTCAGCGGCCGGATGCCCGCGCCCTGCTGGATCAGGCAATCTCAGCGGGCTTTTCGCAGCCTCGCATGGTGGAGTCCGCGTTTTCCAAGGACGCGGATTGGAGCCAACTCGTCGAGAGGATGGAAGCCAATGTCCCTCCCCCGGCGCTCAGGGTGCTCGACTGGCCAGAGCCTCCCGTCTCCTTGCCGCTGCACCTCGATAAGCTCTCGCGCGATCGGGAGAGCGTTTTCAGACGCAAACTGCCTTCGGCCAGAGCAAGCGCTTGGGAGACCGCGCGTGCCATCCTGAGCTGGACGCAATCGCGCTGGCAGCACGTGGGCAACCACTCGGCGAAGACGCACGACGCCTTGGCCATCCTCGAGCGGGCCGAGAACGGGGAGCGGTTCCGATGCGTCGAGTATGCGGACGTCTTGGCGGCCGCTCTGAATGCCCATGGGATTCCCGCGCGGACGATCGGCCTGCGTGATAAGACTTACTACTTTGGCCTTGGGCTTGGCCACGTGGTGGCCGAAGCCTGGATCGACGACTTAGGTAAGTGGGTGCTGCTCGATGGCCAAAACGGCGCCTACTGGCAAGATGCGGGGGGACCTCTCTCGGCGCACGACCTGGCTAGGCGCTACGATTCAGGCAATTCCGACGCGGCCTTCATGCAGGCCGATGGGACCCGCCGGACGGATGCCCGGCAGTGGTGGTCCTATTTTGCCTGGTTTGATCTCCACGAGGCGGAATGGGCCCCGGAGGGAAAGGGCTTCGTCCCGTACTTCCAAGGGGAGGCGTTGACGACGAAGCGTCTCGTCAAGGATCCGGGCAAACTCTACCCGGATCTGGGGACATTCTGGGTTGGGCTGGGAGAGGTGGAAGCTAAGCCGGCGCTCCGTTTGGAAGCCCTGCATCCCTACGCCAAAGGATTCGTCATCGACGGGCGGCCGCTGCAAGGAAACCCCGTGCTCTGGCCCTTTCCGGATACCCCGGGCAAGCATGAGGTCGCGGTCGCGGTTCAAACTCCCTACGGAACGCTAGCAAAACGAAGAGTCGTGGTCGAAGTGGCTGCCCCGACTCCCCATCGCTAGACACCAGGATGAATCAGCAATGACGTGGTTCTCGCAGCTTAGTCGGGACTTTCGCTTCCTGGTGCTGGCTTCTGCTGTAAGCGGGTTATCGCTTACGTTCACGGCGAAGCCGGGCTCTGCGATGCCGAAAGCCCAGCCATCCAATCCCTTGGTTTTTCGAGTCACCCTCGACAAGGGGGTATCCGAGACGCCTGTGTCAGGCCGCCTCGTCGTGCTCTTTGCCAAGCAGAACGTTCCCCTGGGGCTGAGTTTCGGACCGCATACCCGAGACGTCTGGATAACAGCCCGAGACGTTAGGGGGCTGAGGCCCGGGGAAACGGTGGAACTGGGGCCCTCGGCCGATGCATTCCCAGGCCCCCCTGATTCGGCACCCGAGGGCGACTACAATGCCGTGGCAGTCCTGGACGTCAACTCCGACCTTGCCTACCGAGGTTCACGGGCAGGGGATTTCCAGACTCCGGTCGTTCACCTGAAGAACCTGAAACCGGGGTCGGCCTCGAACATCATGCTGACCTTGACTCAAAGGGTATCGGAAGAACTCCCTCGCCTCCCGCCACGAACGGAAATCGTTGAATTCGTCAGCCCCTCGCTGTCGGCATTCTGGAAGAAGCCAATCCGTATGCGCGCGGCGGTCGTGCTACCTCCAGACTACCAGGAGACGGGCGCGACCAAGCGCCAGTATCCCTCTGTATTCCTGTTACACGGCTTCTCGACCTCGAACACATACCTGATTGAAGGATATGCCGCTCAGTGCGCGGCTTTATCGAGCGAAGGCAAGATTCCCCCCTGGATCCACGTGGTCTTGGACCAAACTTGCCCTGGGGGAACGCATGAATTCGTGGACTCCGCGAACAATGGCCCATGGGGAACGGCGCTGACCTCCGAGTTCATCCCCTACTTGGAGAGCCGCTATCGCATGGATAGACGGCCGGAACGTCGATTCCTGACGGGACACTCCTCGGGTGGCTGGGCCGCACTCTGGCTTCAGATTGCTTATCCATCCTTGTTTGGCGGTGCTTGGGCAACTTCTCCGGATCCCGTCGACTTCCGACAGTTCCTTGGAGTCGACTTGGTTGGGCGTCCTGCGGAGAACTTCTACCACGATCAGGACCATCGCCCGAGGCCCTTCATGCGCCAGAAGGGAGAGCCCGTGCAGTGGCTGGAGGATGGCGCGAAGCAGGAAGCCGTTCTCGGCGGAGCGGGGGGACAGCTGGCCTCCTTCGAGTGGGTTTTTAGTCCGCGTGGCGTGAATGGCCGACCATTACCGCTTTTTGACCGGCAGACGGGGAGGGTGTTTCCCGACGTGGCGCAAGCTTGGCAAAAGTATGATCTCTCGGCGGTCGTCAAACGTAACTGGAAGGCCTTCGGCCCGAAGTTGATTGGTAAGCTTCACGTGACGGTGGGTGAGGAGGACCCGTTCTATCTCGATCGTCCTGCTCGTCTGCTGGAACGAACCTTGGATGACCTCGGCGCCCGTGCGAGCTTTACCTACCAGCCGACCCAAGCCCATGTCGGTCTCTTCATGAACGGAAACCTGGAGCGCTTCGAGCAAGAAATGCTTGAGGCGGCTGACCCATCATCCGTCGGCTCAAAAAGGGGCTTGAGGAAACTGGCTCAGCCCAAGTTCTAAACTCGTCCAGCCAAGCTTACTAGCATGCCCGCCGATCGCGACTCGCGATCGGCGGGCATGCTAGTAGGATCCTCTCGGAGCGCCCCCTTGGCATGGCGGAAATTATCTGTTAACCTGGTTAATAGAATGGCTGCTGTGTAGCCATTCGATTTCCTGGCCCGTCCCATTCACGAGAGGAAAGCCTGCCATGCCGATCCACCCCTCCAAGGACAAAACTCCCCAGCCGGTGCAATCGCAAGATCCTGAGGTCGAGAAGCTTTACGAGAGCTGCTGCGGTTCTTGTGGCTCGCCCAGCCCGACGAATTCGAGCATCTCCCTCGACGATCTGACCTTGGCGCCCAAGGGAACCGTTTCGGGGCAAACGAGCGGCAAGGCCTAGAGGCAGCTCATCTACCCCTTGATCGTCCTGAACGCTTTCTCCTAGCCCAAGAACGAGCCGGCCCGTCGCAAGTTGCGACGGGCCGGCTCGTTCTTGGGTTCGGTATCCGTCTTTCGCCACCCATGTGGGTCGGGGACGGATCAATGGAACGACTCCCCAGGACGCTCCGGCGGCTTCAGGTCGGCGGGGAGGTGCTTCCGGGCAGCTCGGTCCATGCATCGAAGAAGACGAGGGTTTTCACCCGGGCGCGATCTTCGATGTCGAGCACCTGGGGCTCACCCGAGGCGTCTTCCTTCACGAAGACCTTCTCCGGGCACGCGATCATGTGCGTCAGGTTGCTCTCCCCGCCCGCATAGGCGAGCGTGAGCTCGATCGCGTCGGACTCGGAGCCCTTTTCTTCGAGGGAGATGCCCACCATCGGCATGCAATCGGCCAGCGTTTGATCGCCGACCTCGGACCCTTCCACGCGGACGCTTACCGGCTGAGCCGCCTTGCGGCTGCTGAGCATGCCCAGGTAGCGCGCCCAATCCTCCCGGGGAATCTCGCGGGTCGCCATCGTCCTTCCTCCCTCTCGCCAGTCGCGGCCGGGCCAGAAGCCTCGTCCGGCGTCCCGATAGTCCCGGCCAGCCCAATCCTACGTCCGCGCCCGCAGGCTGTAAATGAAGGCTCCGAAGCTGAACGGGCCATATCCCCGCGCGGGGCTTTTGAAGTACACTGGAACTCCCGGCCGTCCCATGACGCGCCTCGGGACATTGTCTCCCATGAATCCCCATGAAACGCGAGTAGCAGACCCCATGACCGATCCGACCTCCAACCCGAAGGGCCGTCCCCCCAACCGCGAGCAGCTCGCCGAGATCCTCGGCGATCGCCTCGAGTGGTGGAACGCCATCCGCGAAACCATCATGTCGATGGGCGCCACCTGGAAATGGGCCTACTCCGAGTCCATGGCCTCCTGGTCCTATCGCTCCTACCAGGAGGGAGATCGCTTCTTCGTGGCTCTTTCGCCCGCTGACGGCGGATTCGAGGTCAGCCTCAACCTGAAGGCCGAGGAATGGCCGGCCATCACGGCGGAAACCCCGCAAGAAGCCGCCCTGCTCGAGCGCCTCAAGGCGGATGCGCTGGCCTCCGCCCAGGACCCCGCCTGGCTTCATGTCCCGGTGACAGGCCCCGACGCTCTCACGCTCCTCACCAAGATCTTCGTGGTGCGTGCGCGCCGCGTCCAGAAGCCCCGCCTCAAGACCAAGAAGAAGCGCTGAGCCGCTCACTCCCAGTAGGTGTTCCAGAGGTAATAGGTGGCGTAGCTTCGCCAGGGGCGCCAGCGCTCGGCGAAGCTCGTCAGCTCGTTCGTGCTGAGCGATGCCCTGCCATACTGCTCCTGGAGGGCTTTGCGCAGGCCGGGATCTTCACGGGGTAGGCAGTCGGTCATCCCCATCCCGCGGATGATCACGTGGTGAGCGGTCCAGGGGCCGATTCCCGGGATACATTGGAGGCGGCGTGCCGCCTCCTCGGCGTCTCCGGAGCTCGCCAGGGCCTGGAGGTCGAGCTGGCCGGTACTCGTCTCTCTTGCAACTTGAAGAATCGCCGCTCCCTTGCGAGGGGGGATGCCGATGGCGCGCAGCATCGAGGGCTCGATGCTCGCGAGCCGCTCCGGAGTCGGAAACAGCGCGAACGCACGCTCGCCAAAGCGGATCTCCTCGCCCCAGCGGGCGCTCAGCCGGTTCTCGACGGTCTGGGCGGCGGCGTAGGAAATCTGCTGGAACAGGATCGCGTGGACGAGCCCCTGGAACGCGGTGGGGCTCAGCACCAGACGCAAGCCACGGTAGCGCTTCGTCAATCGCGCGAGCGGGCAATCGTCGGAAACCTTGGCGTAGAAGGCGTTCAGATCGTGATCCAGGCAAAGGATCCGGCGGATTTCCGCTCCCAGGGACTCGGCCTCACCTGGCTGGAGCCGTCCGGCGAGCACGCGGGGGCGGATGAGGCCGGCCGCTTCCTGCCGGATGCCGACCAGAACGGGATGCCCCTTCACGCGCAGCGCCAGCGCGAACTCTCCGCCCGCCAGGGCCTGGGTGCGATCGCCCATCTCGGGATGGCGGGTGGCCACCACCGTGCAGACGATCCGCCGGAATGAACGCTCGAAATCATAGGGCCCGCACGCCTGCAGGGCGGGCAGCAGGCTGATCATCCTTTGGTGGTTTGCCGCGCATGGGGCGAGGCCCAGCCATGGCGGGGCGGGACGTCGATCCCATGGCTGCTAAGACGTTCTTCGAGGTAGGCGCGCAGGACCAAGGCGCCATTGTGTTCCTGGTCCTTGGCCGCGTAGATCAGGGTGACGGGGCCTGAGCGCGCCGCATCAAGTAGCGCCTGGAGGGCAGCGTCATCGCGCTCCAGTTCGGATCGGTAACGCGCCTTGAACTCCTCCCAGCGCTCGGGCCGATGACCGAACCAGACGCGCAGCTCCGCGCTGGGTGCCGCGTCCTTGGCCCAGGCGCTCAAGGCCAGGCGCTCGCGGGAGACGCCGCGCGGCCAGAGGCGATCGACCAGGATTCGCGCCCCGTCCTCTGCCGCGGGCGGATCGTAGGCGCGCTTGATTCGAATGTCCAGGGGAGCTTTAGACTGATCGTGCACATTCACCATGGGATCCTCCGATGAAGAAGCTTCTTCGTCCTACCCTAGCCGATCGGACGCGCGGGTCCAGTGTCCGTCTCGCCAAAGATTCAGCGGGCCCGGCATGCGGCGTCCTGAACTTTTCTTTCGCATGTGACTTGAATTCCACCCGGAGGATCCGGAATAATCGAGTCTTGCCTTGAACGGCCACGCGCTCAACCACCCGGCGAAGGGTTTCCTGAGTAACTGCCGATCGACGCTCACATCCCAACGCCGATCCCGCGCGGGCCTAGCTGCCCCTCCGGGTCGAAAACCTACCTAGGAGGCTAACATGGAAGAGAATGAGAATCAGAACGAGAATCTCGTCACGCTGATCGACGAGGACGGCAAGGAGCAGGACTTCGAAGTCGTCGAGGTGGTCCAGCTTCACGGCCAAGCCTACGCCCTCCTCACCCCGGCCGGCGCCGAGGAAGAGGAAGCTGAGGTCCTGATCCTCAAGGTGGTCAACGACACGCTGGTGAACATCGAGGATGAAGCCGAGTTCAACCACGTCGTCTCGCACCTCCAGGGCCACGCGCACCACTAGCCCCCATCCCTCAAACGCTCCGGCCCTTGCCGGGGCGTTTTGCTTTCTCCGCGGCGCGTGGAATCCGTGGAAACCGCGCTACCCAAGGGCCGCGCTTTGCGATAGGCTCCGCATGTCCTCCGCAGATCTCTTCCTTTCAGGTGATACCATGAAGACGATGGGCCTCTCCGAATCTCAACTGGTCGACCTGATCGCGGGCCGGCTCGAAGGCAAGCTTCAGCAGATGCAAGCCCGCATGAGCGAGCCCGACCCGACCCCCGACGTCCTTCCCGAGCTGGGAATGGAAATCGCCAAGGTCGTCGCCGCCGCCATCCATGCCAACAACGTCAAATGCGCCGAGCAAACCGCAACCTCGGGATCCAACTCGCGGCTCTCGACGGCGCAGTACTACGATCACCTGAGCGAGTGCATCGACGGGTACTGAGTCGGCGTAGGTAATGCTTGAGATAGCTTTAAGTTAAGTCTGGAGGCGGCGGGGCACGCTCGCCGGGAATTCAGCGATAACCTCTTCGGAGGCGATGCTGATGTTCCTGAAAGCCCTTCGCGCCCCGGCGCTCATCCTCTCGTTCTTGCTCGCGGCGTGCGGCGGGACGGCTCCTGCCCTCGACCGTTCGGTTGATAGCTTCGACGCGGCGTGGAGTGAGCAGACCCTCGCGCCCTCCTTCAACATCGCCTACCACGATCGCATCTCGGCGAACGAGGAAGAGGCGAAGCGCTCACCTTACAACACCCACCAGACCCTGTTTCGCATCATCCAGCGCTCCAAGGAGACCCTGGATGCCGCCTTCTTCGACATCGACGCGCTCGACGCGGTCGACGAGATCCTCAAGGCCAAGCAGCGCGGGGTGCGGGTTCGCATCGTCACCGACTCCGACAACATGGTGGAGCTATCCGACCCCGGCAAGATGCGCGAGGCGATCAGCCGCCTGAAGAAGGCCGGGATCCCGGTGGTGGGCGACAATCGCAGCGGCTTCATGCACCATAAGTTCATGGTCCTTGACGGCCACACGGTCTGGACCGGGTCGACCAACCTGACGCCCACCAGCCTCTACCACCACAACAACAACGCCCTGACCATCCGCTCGCGCGAGCTGGCATCCGCCTTCAGCGCCGAGTTCGAGCGCATGTTCAGCGACCGCGCTTTCGGGGCCTCGAACCGGCCAAACGTCAGGCCCAGCCGGGTCATGCCGTTCAAGATGGGGTCGGTCCAGACCTACTTTTCGCCCCGCGGGGGAGGGCGCCAGGCCGTACTCGACGAGCTGGACAAGGCCAAGAAGCGGATCCGCCTGATGACCTTCTCGTTCACCGACGTGGACCTCGGCATGCTGATCGGCGCCAAGGCCGAGAGCGGCGTCGTGGTCGAGGGCGTTTTCGACCGCTGGCTCGCCGCCAGCAAGTACAGCCTCTATCCGCAGTTCAAGAAGCAGGGCTTCAATGTCTGGCTGGATGGCAACGAGGCCCTCATGCACCACAAGGTGATCCTCATCGATGATCACACGGTCATCACGGGATCCTTCAACTTCTCGCAGAATGCCGAGAACAACAATAACGAGGCGCTGCTCATCATACGCAACGCCCCTGACCTCGTGAAGGCCTACGACGACGAGTTCAAGCGCCTCGTCAACGCCGCCAAGAACAATCATCCTCCGGGAAGGAAGCCGAAGGACCCCGAGCACCAGACCGGCGACGTTCCTTAGTGACGCCTAGCGTTTCTTGAGGATCACGCTGCCCACCGAGTAGCCGGCCCCGAAGCTCGAGATGACCCCGAGGTCACCCGACTTCAGGTCCGCCTGGTGGAGGTGGAAGGCGATGATCGAGCCCGCCGAACTGGTGTTGGCGTAACGGTCCAAGATGACCGGCGCCTCGGTTTCCGTCGCCTCGCGTCCCAGGATCCGCTTCGCGATCAGCTGGTTCATGCTCAGGTTGGCCTGGTGCAGCCAGAAGCGGCGCACGGACGTCGGTTCGACGCCCAGCGTCGATAGGTGCCCGGTGATGTGCTCAGCGACCATCGGGCAGACTTCCTTGAAGACCTTGCGGCCCTGCTGGACGAAGAGCTTGTCCGGCTTGCCCTGCCCCTCGGGGGCGGTCCGGTTCAGGAAGCCGAAGTTGTTGCGGATGTTGTTCGAGAACTCGGTAACGAGCCGGGTTCCCAGCACCTCGAAGGCCTCGGACCCCTGGGCGAGATCTGCGCGCTCCAGGATCACGGCGGTGCAGGCATCCCCGAAGATGAAGTGGCTGTCGCGATCCCGGAAGTTCAGGTGCGCCGAGCAGATCTCGGGGTTGACCATCAGGACGGCCTTGGCCTGTCCCGACTGAATCGCGTTGACGGCCGTCTGGATCCCGAAGGTGGCCGACGAACAGGCCACGTTCAGGTCGAAGCCGAAGCCGCGGATGCCCAGGGCGCCTTGCACCTCGATGGCGATCGCCGGGTAGGGACGCTGCATGTTCGAGCACGCCACCAGCACCATGTCGATGTCCTCAGGACGGCGGCCCGCCTTGGCGAGCGCCTCGCGCGCCGCGGCCACCGCCATCTCGGCCTGGACCGACAGCGCGTCGTTGTCTCGCTCGGGTAGATTTGGGCACATACGCTCGGGATCCAGCACGCCCTCGGCATCCATGAGGAAGCGGCTCTTGATGCCCGAGGCCTTTTCAATAAACTCGACGCTGGACTCCGGCAGGGCGGGAAGGGTGCCGGCGGCGATCGCCTCGGCATGCGCGCGGTTGTAGGATGCCACGTAGGCGTTGAACGAGGAGACGAGTTCCGCGTTGGTCACGGAATGGGGAGGGGTGAAGAGCCCGGTCCCGCTGATCACGACTGGATGATTCATTGTCAGCTCACGATTCCTGAAACGGGGGGATGACCGCTAGAATGTCACGATCATACACCCTCCCGGCAGCCTGGGGAGCGTGGACGGGGGGAATCGGGGAGCGAGGATGCCCGAAGGGAGGAGACGATGCGCAGCTGGTACCCGATTCCGGTCGACGTGCTCGATGACAAGCGACTCTTGGCCGAGCATAACGAGCTCTTGATCATGGCCCGGGCGATCGCAGGCCTCAACCGGGGCTATCGCAACCACCCGGAAACCCGCCGGTGGATGGGCCACAGCAAGGCGATGCGCGTGCGTCACGATCAGCTGGCCGCCGAGATGGAGCGTCGCGGCTTCAACCACCGCAGCCCGTGGCCCGACGAGCTGATCAACCCGGCGGACTCCGACGATTTTCCGACGACCTTCTGGGAGCCACTCGAGGTCATGCAGGCCAAGCTGGTCGAAAAGCAGGGACGGGCGACTTAGCGCCGCTTGCGGCGCTTCGCGCGCTCGTACTGCACCGGCCAGGCCAGCTCGACGTCCAGCTCCTGCGCCGCGTGGCGTGGCCAGTACGGATCGCGCAGCATTTCGCGCCCCAGCAGCACGGCATCCGCTTCCTGGCGCTCGAGGATCTGCTGGGCTTGCTGCGGATCGGTGATGAGGCCGACGGCTCCGGTGGGGATGCCGGCCTCGCGGCGAATCTCGCGGGCGAAGGGCACCTGATACCCGGGTTCCACCGGGATGCGGGCGTCGGGAACCGTCCCTCCCGACGAGCAATCGATCAGATCCACGCCGACGTGCTTGAGTTCGCGTGCCAGCTCGATGGACTGCGGGAGGTCCCACCCGTCCTGCGCCCAGTCGGTGGCGGAGATGCGGACGAAGAGGGGCAACTGCTCGGGCCAGACCTCGCGGACGGCGCGGGCGACCTGCAAGGGTAGGCGCATCCGGTTTGCGAGCGAGCCGCCGTAAGCGTCCGTCCGCTGGTTGGAGAGCGGCGAGAGGAACTCATGCAAGAGGTAGCCGTGGGCCATGTGAATCTCGACGACCTGGAAGCCGGCTTCCAGGCTGCGGCGGGCAGCAGCGGCGAACGCCGCCACGACGGCGTCGATGCCCTGGGCATCCAGGGCCGTCGGCACGGGGGAGTCCGCGTCGAAGGCCAGGGCGCTGGGGGCGACCGGAGTCCAGCCGCCTTGCTCGGGACCGAGAGCGTTGTCGCCGCGCCAGGGGGCATCGGTCGAGGCCTTGCGGCCCGCGTGCGCCAGCTGGATGCCGGCGGCGACGCCCTGGGAGCGGATGAAACGGGTGATCCGCGCGAAGGCCGGGATGTGTTCGTCCGACCAGAGGCCCAGGTCTCCGGGGCTGATCCGGCCTTCGGGGGTGACGGCGGTCGCCTCGGCGATGATCAGGGAGGCTCCGCCGACGGCGCGGCTGCCGAGGTGGACCAGGTGCCAATCGTTGGGCATGCCGTCGGTGGCCGAGTACTGGCACATCGGCGAGAGGAAGATGCGGTTCGAGAGCGTGAGCCCTCTCAGCGTCAAGGGTGTGAAGAGCATGTCGGTCATGCTACTCCACCGCCTCCGATCCGCCAATGACCGCCGGGCGACTCGAGCGTTCGTAGTGGGCTCAGCGCGCGGAGACCCGCTCGCGGGTGGCGCGCAATTCGTCGAGGAAGACGCGTGCGGCCGGCGCGAAGGCCATGCTGTCGCGGTAGACCAGCGCCAGGCAGCGCCTGAGGTCGAGACCCTCGGGCTGCAAGCGGACGAGCCTGCCTTCCTGCAACTCGCGCTCGACCGCCCGGATCCCCACGGCCGAGTAGCCGAGGCCTTCGGCGACGTGGGTCTTGATGGCCTCGACGCTTTCGAGCTCCATGACGACGCGCGGGGTGATGCCGGCACTGGTCAGGCCGGACTCGATCAGGCTGCGCAGGGGGGTGCCGGGGCCCGAGTGGATGAAGGGGACGTCGTTGAGCTCGGCCATCGGAAACCGCTTCCCAGCCAGGGGGGCGCCGGGCCAGGCCACGAAGGCGATGGCGTCCTCGAGCCAGGGCTCGACGGTGATGCCGGGGCGCTGGGACGGTAGGGTGACGATGCCGAGGTCGAGTTCGCCGTTGGCGATCGCCAGCAAGGTGTTGCGGGCGGTGCCTTCGCGCAGGTAGAAACTGACCCCGGGGTAGCGGCTGCGGAAGTCCGCGATCAGGCGCGGCAGGACGTGGACGGTCGCCGTCGCGCCGCCTCCCAGGCGGATCTCGCCGGTTTCGAGGGTCTCGAAGGCGCGCAGGTCGGCGCGCAGGCCTTCGAGTTCACCCAGGATCCGGCGGGCCCGGGCCACGGCGAGGTGGCCGGCCTCGGTCAACTCGAGCCGCCGGCCACGGCGCTCGAAGAGCGCGTGCCCCAGGCTGCGTTCGAGGTGGTGAATCTGGTGGGTGGCCGCCGGCTGGCTCAGGTGCAATCGGCGGGCGGCCTCGGTGACGGTCCCGTGGGTGGCGATCGCCACCAGCATCTCCAGGGGGCCGAGTTCGAGCTGATCGAGGGTCATCGGCGTTCCTCCGTAGGATTCATCCCCCGAATAGGTTTGATTCAAACGATTCATTTTCTGGATTTTCCCGATCAGCGTAGGATGAGACCGAGGCGGTGGGCCTGCCGGTGCCGGTCATGGTCATCGTCGATGAGGAAGAGCGAGCGTCAGACAAAGACTGCCCGATTCGGGTTGGGATTTATGCCTGAATGGAGTACACTGGTGGTTTTAACCGATTGATCCTTTGCCAGCTCTTGCGATCCGGCGCCTAGGGGGGCCACCGGGCGAGAGTGTACCTTGCTTCCACACGGTTACCCTGCCCCCACCTTGATTGAGAAGAGACGATGGACCTGAAGATTACCGCTGATCCCACTGTCATGTACGGTGGCAACGCAAGTTTCGTCGAAGCCCTCTACGAGGATTTCCTGAACGATCCCCTTTCCGTGGAGCCCGAGTGGCGGGCCTACTTCGAAGGAGTCCGGGGAGCGGCCCGTGGCCCTGAGACCGCCCACTCTGCCGTTCAGCGCGCGTTCGCCGAGCTGGTGCAGAACGGTCGCCGGCAAGTGGTGGCCGCCGAGGTACCCGCGACGGCTCGGGCCGGCGTCAGGGCGCTGATCAACGCCTACCGCGCGATGGGCCACCTCAAGGCCCAGTTCAATCCGCTGGGACGCCCCGAGTCCAAGGTTACCGAGCTCGAGCCTCAGTACTACGGCCTCACCGAGGCAGACATGGCCAGCGACATCACGGACGGCGACCTCAAGGGCACTCTGAAGCAAGTCATCGGCACCCTCGAGGAGACGTACTGCCAGGCCATCGGTTTCGAGTACGCCTACCTGCCCCGCGTCGAGCGCGAGTGGCTGCAGCACCGGATCGAGTCGGTCAAGGGACGCGCGAAGTTCGACCCCGCCACCAAGCGCCAGATCCTCAACAAGCTCAACGCGGCCGAGGGCCTCGAGCGCTACCTGCACAAGCGCTACGTCGGCCAGAAGCGCTTCTCGCTGGAAGGCGGCGACACCCTCATCCCGATGCTGGATCAGCTGGTCCGCCGCGCGGGCAAGCAGGGGGTCAAGGAGATCGTCTTCGGCATGGCCCACCGCGGCCGCCTCAACGTCCTGATCAACATCCTGGGCAAGCAGCCCCGCGACCTCTTCAATGAGTTCGAGGGCAAGAACGTCCTTCCCGGCGATATCTCCGGCGACGTGAAGTACCACCTCGGCTTCTCGTCGGACATGCCCACCGAAGGCGGCACGGTCCACCTCGCCCTGGCCTTCAACCCCTCTCACCTCGAGATCATCGCGCCGGTCGTCGAAGGCTCGGTCCGGGCTCGCCAGGACCGCCATCACGACGAGACCCGCGACCTGGTCATGCCCGTGGTGATCCACGGTGACGCCGCCGTCGGCGGTCAGGGCGTCGTCGCTGAAACCCTCAACCTCTCCCAGCTGCGCGGCTTCGCCACCGGCGGCACGCTTCACCTGGTCATCAACAACCAGGTCGGCTTCAGCATCTCGAATCCCCAGGATGCGCGCTCTAGCCGCTACTGCACCGACATCGCCAAGTTCGTCGACGCGCCGGTCTTCCACGTCAACGGCGACGACCCCGAGGCGGCGGTCTTCGCGATGCAACTGGCCATGGACTACCGGATGGCCTTCCACAAGGAAGTCTTCATCGACCTCGTCTGCTTCCGCCGTCATGGCCACAACGAGTCCGACGAGCCGCGCGCCACGCAGCCGATGATGTACCGCCTCATCGACATGCACCCCGGGACCCGCGGCCTGTACGTCGAGGCGCTGCAGCGCGAGGGCGTCGTCACGGCCGACGAGGCCCAGAAGCTGGTCGACGCCTATCGTGACGCGCTGGATGCCGGCGACCGCGTGGCCGACCCCGTCGAGACCGACACCTCTTCTCCGCATGCCAGCGGCTGGGCCAAGTACGTCCGCAGCACGACGGACTGGCGCGCGCCCGTGGCGACCGGCGTTTCGCTGGACCGCCTCAAGGAACTGGGCAAGCGGCTTTCCGAGCTTCCCGAGGGCTTCGAGGCCCACAAGCGCGTGGCCGCCATTCTCAAGGCGCGCCAGGAGATGACCGCGGGCACGCTACCGCTCGACTGGGGCATGGCCGAGAACCTGGCCTACGCCACCCTGGTCACCCAGGGTTACGGGGTTCGACTGGTCGGCCAGGACTCCGGTCGTGGCACGTTCTTCCACCGGCACGCCCAGTTGCACAACCAGAACCCGGAAGGCGCCGAGCGCAGCTACATCCCGCTGCGCCACCTGGAGCCGAGCCAGGCGCGCTTCGACGTCTACGACTCCACGCTCTCCGAGCTGGCGGTCCTGGGTTACGAGTACGGCTACTCGCTGGCCGAGCCCAACACCCTCGACATCTGGGAAGCGCAGTACGGCGACTTCGCCAACATGGCCCAGCCCATCATCGACCAGTTCATCAGCTCGACCGAGGCCAAGTGGCAGCGGCTCTCCGGCCTGGTCATGATGCTGCCGCACGGCTACGAGGGCCAGGGCCCCGAACACTCGTCAGCGCGCCTCGAGCGCTACCTCAGCCTCTGCGCGGGGCAGAACATGCAGGTCTGCGTGCCCAGCACCCCGGCTCAGATGTTCCACATGCTGCGCCGTCAGATGATCCGGGACTTCCGCAAGCCCCTGATCATCATGAGCCCCAAGAGCCTGCTGCGTCACAAGAGCTCGACCTCCAGCCTCGAAGAGCTGGCCAACGGCACGTTCCAGCTGGTGATTCCCGAGTCGCGTCCCGCGGCCGGAATCGACCGGGTGGTGCTGACCAGCGGCAAGCTTTACTTCGAGCTGGTGGATGCCCGCGAGAAGGCCGGCCTCTCGAACGTCGCCATCATCCGCGTCGAGCAGCTCTACCCCTTCCCCGAGGACGAGATCCGCGTCGAACTGGCCAAGTACCCGAACGCCCAGGTGATCTGGGCCCAGGAAGAGCCCCAGAACAACGGCGCATGGCTCTGGATCCGCGACAACCTTCAGGACTGCCTGGCCGAGGGACAGAAGCTGGATTACTCGAGCCGTCCGCGCTCGTCCTCGCCGGCCGTCGGCTATGCCTCCAAGCATGCCAAGCAGCAGGAGAACGTCATCAACAAGGCCCTCGGCCGGGTCTAACCGGTGGTTCCGAATTCAGAACGCATTGTAATCTAAGGAGAACCCATGCTCGTTGAAGTCAAAGTCCCCGTCTTTTCGGAATCGGTCACCGAAGGCACCCTTCTTGGTTGGCAGAAGAAGGTCGGCGAGAAGGTCGAACGCGACGAAGTCCTGATCGAGGTCGAGACCGACAAGGTCGTCCTCGAGGTGACCGCGCCGCATGCCGGCGTCCTCACGGCCGTGCACAAGAACGCCGGTGACGTGGTGGAGAGCCAGGAGCTGCTCGCGACCATCGATACCGAAGCCGCCGCAGCCGCTCCGGCCGCAGGCGCTCCTGCCGCCGCTCAGCCGACTGCCGCCCCGGCTGCTGTCGGCGCGGTCAGCGAGGCCTTGAGTCCCGCCGTCCGCAAGATGGTCGCCGAGACCGGCGCCAAGCCCGAGGAGATTGCCGGCACCGGCAAGGGCGGTCGCGTCACCAAGGGTGACGTCATCGATCACCTCGCCAAGCCCGCCGCGGCCGCTGCTGCGCCTCAGGCGGCTCCGGCCAAGCCCGCGGCTCCCCTGCCTGCCGGCGCTCGCCCCGAGCAGCGCGTCCCGATGACGCGCATCCGTCAGCGGATCGCCGAGCGCCTCAAGGAAGCCCAGAACACCGCCGCCATGCTGACCACCTTCAACGAGGTCAACATGCAGCCCATCATGGACCTTCGCAAGAAGTACCAGGATGCCTTCACCAAGAAGCACGGCGTGAAGGTCGGCTTCATGAGCTTCTTCGTCAAGGCGGTCACCGAGGCCCTCAAGGAATTCCCGATCATCAACTCCTCCGTGGACGGCACGGACATCATCTACCACGGCTACTTCGACATCGGCATCGCCGTGGCGACCGAGCGCGGCCTGGTGGTGCCCATCCTCCGCGACACCGACGCCATGTCGCTGGCCGACATCGAGAAGGCCATCGGCGACTTCGCCACCCGGGCCCGCAACAACAAACTGACCCTGGAAGACATGTCGGGCGGCACCTTCTCCATCACCAACGGCGGCACCTTCGGCTCGATGCTCTCGACGCCGATCATCAACCAGCCGCAGAGCGCCATCCTCGGCATGCACAACATCGTCGAGCGTGCCGTCGTGGAGAATGGACAGATCGTCGTCCGCCCGATGATGTACCTGGCGGTCTCCTATGACCACCGGATCATCGACGGTTCCGACGCCGTGCGCTTCCTGGTCAAGGTCCGCGACCTGCTCCAGGATCCGGCCCGCTTCCTTCTCGACGTCTAAGCAACAGGGCCTCGTGGTTTCACGAGGCCTTCCCCTTTCCGGGGATCGTGATGGAACGCAGCTGACTCATTTCTGAATCAAGAGGTATTCATGCAAGTATTTGACGTCGTCGTCATCGGCGGGGGCCCCGGAGGCTACGTGGCCGCCATTCGCAGCGCCCAGCTCGGGTTCAAGACCGCCTGCATCGACGAAACGACCGGTAAGGACGGCAAGCTCAGCCTGGGAGGCACCTGCCTGAACGTGGGCTGCATCCCCTCCAAGGCGCTGCTGGATTCGTCCGAGAACTACGAGAAGCTCCAT
This sequence comes from Candidatus Sericytochromatia bacterium, assembly GCA_036676455.1. GTDB lineage: Bacteria > Cyanobacteriota > Sericytochromatia > S15B-MN24 > UBA4093 > UBA4093. The sequence continues at coordinate 37,156 of JAKFCW010000035.1, read as the reverse complement.
GAGCTCGGCATCCACGGCATCTCGGTGGAAGGCGTGAAGCTCGACGTCTCGAAGATGATCGCTCGCAAGGACCAGATCGTCTCGAAACTGACCGGCGGCATCAACATGCTCTTCAAGAAGAACGGCGTGACGCCGATCCACGCGCGCGGCACCCTCGTGCGCCAGGACGGTGACACCTGGGTCATCAAGGCCGGGGACACTGAGGTCGGCGCCAAGAACGTCATCCTGGCGACCGGTTCTTCGCCCCGTCACCTGCCCTTCGCGGCCGTCGACAACGAGACCATTCTCGACAACGTCGGTGCGCTCGAGCTGCAAGCCGTCCCCGAGCGCCTCGGCGTGATCGGCGCGGGCGTCATCGGGCTCGAGCTCGGCAGCGTCTGGCGTCGGCTCGGATCCAAGGTGACGGTGCTCGAGGCCATGCCCGACTTCCTGGCCGCCGCCGACGAGCTGGTCGCCAAGGAAGCGCTCAAGCAGTTCAAGGCCCAGGGCCTCGACATGCACATGGGCGTGAACATCGAGGGTGTCGAGACGTCCGGCAAGGGCGTCACGATTCGCTACCAGGAAGGTGGCGAGGCCAAGACGCTCGAGGTCGACAAGCTGATCGTCTCGGTCGGCCGCGTCCCCAACACCAACGGCCTCGGAGCCGAGGCGGTGGGGCTCGCGCTCGACGCGCGCGGCTTCATCGTGACCGACCACTACCGCACCAACCTGCCCGGTGTCTGGGCGATCGGTGACGTCATCGGCGGCGCCATGCTCGCGCACAAGGCCGAGGACGAAGGCATCGCCGTCGCCGAGATCCTCGCGGGCCAGGCCGGTCACGTCAACTACGAGACCATTCCCTGGGTCATCTACACCTCGCCCGAGATCGCCTGGGTCGGCAAGACCGAGCAGGCGCTGAAGGCCGCAGGCGTGGAGTATCGCGCGGGTCGCTTCCCGTTCGCGGCCAACGGCCGTGCGCTGGGCCACAACGACACCCGCGGGTTCATCAAGGTCCTCGCCGATGCCAAGACCGACCGGATCCTGGGCGTCCACATGATCGGGCCCAACGTCTCCGAGATCCTGGCCGAGGCGGTCGCCGTGATGGAGTTCGGCGGATCCTCCGAGGATCTCGCCCGGACGATGCATGCGCACCCGACCCTCTCCGAGGTGCTCAAGGAGGCGGCCCTGGCCGTCGACAAGCGCGCCATCCACTCCTAACTAGATAAATCGCGGACGGCCGGATTCCCACTGGGGATCCGGCCGTTTCGCATGCGCGTCACCGACAAAGCAGGGATTCAGTTTCGCCAGTTCGCCGGGTACGGGTACCCAGAGACCTGGAGGATTGCTGATGATAACCGTGAAACGACTTCGCCGCACGATCCTGGCCCTGACCGGGGCGATCGCCATTCCCGCCTGCGGCACGTTCCCCAACGCCTCGCTGCCCACGGGTGACGACTCCCGCATCCGGCCCAGCAGCGCGCCGCAGCTCGAGGGGGGCGCCACGGTCGGCGACGCGACGCTGACCACCCGCTTCGGCAACCAGAGCGTGCCGCGCGGCAAGGACGATACCCACGAGGCAGGCTACGCGCTCATGCGCGACCTCGGCATGAGCACCATCCGCGAAGGCTGGAACTGGAAGTACGTTGAAGTATCTAAACACCAGAACGTGAGCTGGATGGACTACTTCGACAAGAAGGCCCAGCGGTTCTCGGAGATGGGAGTGAAGGTCCAGGCGATGGTCACCGACACCCCCGACTGGGCGTCCTCGGATCCGGCGTATGCCTCCAAGACGGGCTTCGACGCGAGCTCGCCGGGCAAGTACACGGTTCCGGCAGGCCTGAAGCTGCCCATCTTCGCGGACGGCACCGACGTCTACAAGCCAGGCGTCAAGCCCAACCCCGACAACTACTTCGCGGACTACATGTTCGACATGGCGAGCCGCTACCGGGGCAAGATCCAGCTCTGGCAGATCTGGAACGAACCCGATTACCCATCGGGCGACCTCAACGCCGGGGCCAAGACTGCGGACGGCCGCCAGCGCTACTGGTCCGGCTCGGTCCAGGACTACGTCCGACTCCTTCAGGTCGGACACACCATCGTCAAGGGACTCGACCCCGCCGCCAAGATCACCCTGGGCGGCTTGGGCTACGAGGCTTATCTGGCGGCGATTATCGACCATGGCGGGGCGCGGTACTTCGACGTCGTGGACTTCCACGCCTACGGGTCGGACAGCAGCAGCTCCAACGGCGTGCTGAACTCGGACTGGGGCTTCCTGGGGCGCTACCGCGCCATGAAGCAAACGCTGGCTCAGAAGGGCGTCACGGGCAAGACCTTCTCGTGCTCGGAGACGGGCTTCACCTCGGACAATGGCGAGGAGCAGGCGCGCTACGTGGCGAAGCTCTTCGCGGCGGCGATCGCCCAGGGCGACGTTGAGGCGGTGCAATGGGCCGTCTTCACGAATCCTGGCCATCGCAACATGGGCCTCATCGATCAGGCCACGCTCTCGAAGAAGACGCTCGGCTACCAGGCCTACCAGGTGGCGGCGGGGCAGCTCACCGGAGCGCGCTTAGAGGCGGACCTCACGAGTGGCGGCGTCCAGGGCTATCGCTTCAAGCGCGCGGACGGCAAGCCCCTCTACGTCCTCTGGGCGTCGGGTGACTCGGCCTCGACCACGCTTCCCCTCGCGTCCGGGCAGGTCCTCTCCAAGCTGGGCAAGCCTCAGAGCGCGAGCTTCAACCAGGGTCAGCTTCGGCTGAACCTCGGTGCCGATCCCGTCTACGTGCTGGGGTCCTGATTCGCGGACGTCCCTCAATCGACATAAGCCAGGCCTGGGACCGCATGACGGTGCCAGGCCTGGCTTATCGGGTCGATACGACGCTTATACGAGCCGCTTCGACCAGATGTTGATGTCCTCGAAGCCCCCGGAGATGTCGCAGTTGTTGATCAAGCGGCCGCAGTACTCGTAGTTGAGATCGTAGAAGACCTTGTTCATGCCGGGCGCGGTCGCCCGGGCCAGGGTGTAGGCGCAGAGGATGCCGCGGCGGGAGAGCTCGTCCTCGAGGCGAACCAGGAGGACTCGCATCAACCCCTTGCCTCGCTCGGAGGGGAAGGTCGCGCAGTCGGTCATCTCGGCATTGCGATGCTTGAGGTCGAGGTCCGCGGAGGCTGCGCTCACGATGTTGCCGTCGCGATCCTTGATCACCGCGTAGACGAGGTTGCGGCGCATGGTGGTGAGCAGGAAGTCGGGCATCGTCAGGGGCGACGGGTAGGATTCGAAGACGTGGCTGTACAGGATGACCAGGCCCGGAATATCGTCCTCGGTGGCCAGGGCGATCTGGTAGCCTTCAGGCAGGTCCAGAGGCCGGCTGACGCGAGGGCGATGCATCAGCTCCTGGATCAGGGCCGATTCCTCGAGAAGCGTGGGGCTGGTGATCCGATCCCGGCTCAGGAAGCGGCTGACGACGTAGGCGTTTTCGCCGCCGAAGTAGTGAAGGATGATGCCTTCGAGCATGTAGCCATGGGCGAGGAAGCCCTGCCAATCCGCGGCCGTCGCCTTGATGAAGATCTTATCGAACTGGTTCTTGCCCGCGAGGTAATCGAGCTTGCGGCAGATGAGGTCCAGGTGACCCTCGAAGTTGAGCACCTTGAGTCGGCGATTGTAGTAGTCGACGGTGAGTTCGATCTCGCAGCCCTCTTCCTGGATCGTGTAATCCAGGGCGTAGACCGTTCCGTACGCACGGATGTCCACTCCCTTGTCGAGGGTGAAGTCGACGACGCCCATCTCCTTGCTGGAGGGCTCGGAAGAGGCGGGGGCGACGTCCTGGGGAATCTCGTCAGCAGGGGGGGCGTCCATGGAAACCTCAGCTTGGAGTTGCGCGGATCCTTCGACGTCGAGGGCCTCCATGGCGGTCCCGAACGTAGAAATCGGGTCTTTAATCATCCGTGAGCTCCTTTCCGAATGCACGAAGGAAGGCGACCGCATTCTTGCCGAGGGTTTGCGTGCGGTAGCCACCTTCCTGAACGATCAGGGAGGGCAGTCCAAGGTTGGCGATGCGCTTGGCGATCACCGGGTAATGAGACGTGACCAGATTGAAGCTTCCAGCCGGGTCGCCGCGGGCGGTGTCAAAGCCGGCCGCCACGATCAGGAACTTGGGGTCGAAACGCTTGATGGCGCTCAGCGCCTCGTCCAGTGCTGCCAGGTAGGTCGCGATCCCCGAGCCGGGGGCCAGCGGGAGATTCAGGTTGAAGCCGAGGCCTTCGCCCTCACCGCGCTCGTCGGCGAAGCCCGAGAAATAGGGGTAGGTGATGGCCGGGTCACCGTGGATCGAGATCGTCAGGACCCGCGATGAGGCGTAGAAGATGTCCTGCGTGCCGTTGCCGTGGTGGTAGTCGATGTCGAGTACGGCCACGCGTCCGTGCTCGGCCAGCGCGTTGGCTGCCAGAGCGGGATTGTTGAAGTAGCAGTAGCCGCCAAAGACCTCCCGCTCGGCATGATGTCCTGGCGGGCGGCAAAGGGCATAGACGAGTCCCTCCTCCGGCAGCAAATCCGCGCCCGTGAGGGCGCAGTCGCCGGAATTCTTGGCGGCTTCGAAGGTATGGCGGGTGATGGGCGTCCCGGTGTCGAAGCAGTAATAGCCAGCAAGCGCCGGGTGATGGTCGGGGCGATTGACCTTGCGGCGGACCGGAAAGACGTCAGGGTAGATGATGGCGTCGTCGGTCAGGGTGGAGGCGGCGTCACGCAGGAAGCCGACGAAGGCGTGGACTGCTTCGAAGTGCGAGAGCGCATGAGGCTGCGGGGGGACGATCGTGATGGCCATGTCCGAGGCGAGCAGGGCCTCGCGGATGATCGTGGCGCGCGACGGAATATCCTTGCTGTAGATGCGGCGACCCCGGGTGAACTCCCAGCGCGGGTTATGGATGACGTGGGTCAGGCTATGGACGACCTTCAAGCACCCCCTCCTTTCTCAACCGGAAGCGACGCTCCTGGTTGCGGAGCTGCTCGACGCTGCTGCGGTAGAGCATCTCGCGAGGCTGCTTGCGAGAGCGCGGTGCCGAGGCCTCCCGGACCACGGTGGCCACCTTTCCCGACTCCACCAGCTGGGAGATGTACTCGCGCGAGACGCCGAGCTGGTGGGCGGCTTCCGCTTGGCTCATGACCTCGTCGTCGCGGATGACATGGGCATGGGCGCGGGCGATGCCCAGCCCCAGTGGCGAGAACCAGAAGTCCTTGGGAACGGCCATGCGCGGGCTCATGAGGCCGCGATACAGGTTGTCGAGGATGAGGCCCGTCGCGTGAAGCACCTGCTCGCGGTCGACCGGCAGGCCACTGGCCGCCCGGTCGATGAGGTCGATGTGCTCGGCGATCTCCGAGCTGATCGTCTCGAGGTTTTGCACGCGTTTGCGGATCAGCACGCGTAACTGCTCGGCATCAATCAACATGCGACGAGCATAGCACCTGTCAATTGACAAGTAAAGATCCTTCATCAAGGCTCCGAACCCGCTTAGATTGAGCGAATTCCTGCCAATCTGAGCAGAATCTCGCATATTGCCGCTTTCAAAGCGATGGGTTGCCACGATACAATGGCGACGTCTGGTTGTCCGCTTTTCGGGATCCGCCGGACGCCGTCTTTCGCTGCTGCTCGTCTGGTGAGGAATCGTCTGTGCCTGACTCTCCCGCTCGTCGCAAGGGTATGCCCAACTGGGTCTGCGCAAGCATGGCGCTTGTGTTGCTGGCCGTGGCCATTCCCGAACAGGCCCTGGCCAGGCACTCCGAGCGCGTCCAGGTTTACGAGGTGAGGGAAGGAGACTTCCTGCGGGCACTGGCGCGTCGCTTCTACGGACGCACCGGGGCATGGCTGCGCATCTACCGTGACAACCGCAAGGTGATCGGAGCCAACCCCGACCGTATCGAACCGGGCATGCGCTTGCGACTCGCGGGTCTTCCCAAGCATGCGTTGGTTCCCGTTGCGCCCAAGTTGCCGATCGTCGAGAAGCCGAGACCGGTGGCGAGCGAGTTTCCGATCGTAAGATCGATCCCGGCACCGACGCCAATTCCGGAGCCGATGCTGGAGCCGACGCCGGATCCTCTGCCGACCCCGCTTTCGGCTGAACTGCCGAGCTTACCTGTGGCCCATTCGTATACATCACGGCCGCTGGAGTGGTTGGATTACGTGCCGGTAGGGTCCTCGTTGCTGATCGCGGGTTCGGGGCAGATGATGCAGGGACAGTGGCAGAAGGGGGCCACCCACCTGAGCCTGATGGCCCTCAGCCTCCTGGCCTTCAAGTCGGCGTCGGATCAGGGCGATCGCCCCATTCAGGTGCTGAGCGGACTCGGGCTCGTGGGGATCGCGCTCTGGAGCCCCTGGGATGCCTTCATGGCCCTGTCCCAGCAGGCGGGGTCTTCTTCCGTGGAGATTTCTACACGTCCGTGATGCATAGGCAACGTGGTGATTGGGTACGTATCAACCAAGTAAGTATTGGATTGATGGATGGGTCGTCGACCTAAGAGGAGTTTCAGGATGCTACATGGACGAGCGCGGACGCTGGCAATCCTCTCGGGTGCGCTGTTGCTGGCGGCGGGCTGCGTGAGCCCCGTCATCAACGCGTCGCGCCAGGGACCCCTTACCGTGGGAAAGGTCTCCCTTTATCCCAATCGGGACGGATTGGGCTCGATCGCCATGCGCGTCATCGACGAGCGCAAGGGCTATGGTATCCAGTCGGTCAGTGATGCTGACAACTGGAGCGAGGTCCGGGTTGCGCTCTCCAGCCCGTCCGCTCTCAAAACCGACAAGCTGGATGTCGTTCCGGGCTCCAATGCGCAGCTCACGTACAGCTCGCAGGCTCTCCAGAATCTTCCTCCTGCCAACGACTACCGACTGCTTGTGGCTCTAGCGAGCGGCAGCATCATTCTCGGTCAGGGGGCCTCCGAGAGCATCTCGGTCGTGCCGGGAACCCCGACCGCCGTGAACATCTACATCAACGCGGCAGGCAACATCTCCTTCGACCATCCCATCTACAACGTCCGCAGCAATATCTGGGATACCCTGGGTTTCCCCGAGGTCATCGCGGGGTCCACCGTGTCGGTGAAAACGAACTTCCCCACGAACGCCACCAATCCGACCGACCAGATCGTCGCCAAGTTCGCCTTCGAGCTGCGGGACGCGACGGGCACGATTCACGTCGCCTCGACTTCGGTGAGCGCGCCCGTCTTCGCGAACGCCGCCTCTCCGAGCATCCTTCGCGAGGGAACGGCCAGCGTCAGTTTGCCGCCCCTGCCGGTGGGGAACAACAACTCCTACTACGACGCGACGGTATTTGGCCTGAACAGCGCGGACAAGGTATTGACCACCAAGACCCGCAAGGTCCTGCTGCTCAGGGGCGGCACCATCAATGCAACGCTGAACTAGCAGGGAGTTCGGATGCACCTCGGGAAGATCCTCGTTCCTCTAGCGCTCTTGCTGGCGGCTTGCGCTCCAGCTATCCTCCCCACGGCTCGGACTGTTGAGCCTGCTCAGCGCGTGGGGCTCTTCGAGGGTCAACTCAAGGTTCAACTCCACACGGGGCGATCCGCCCAGGCGTTGCCGGCCCTCTGGAACCAGGCGGAGCTGCGGGTGGAGTCGGGCGCCTTGAAGGCCGTCCAGTCATCGGGGGTGCTTGCATCCAATACCAGCACCATCCAGCATGTTTTCTTCCTGCCTCCCGGGCCGGCCACGGTTTCAGCCTCGCTCTGGGAATCGGGAGAACTGGTCGCTACCGGCTCGGCCACCACCTCGGTCGTGCCCGGGATGAATGCGCTGGGTATCATGATGCAGACCGCCATCGGCACGATCACGACGCTCGCGGGCCAGATGGCCTCGGGCTCGAACGATGGCTTCGGGGGGGCAGCCAGCTTCAATTCCCCCAAGGGCCTGGCACTGGATGCCTCGGGTAGCCTCTACGTCGCCGATTCCGGTAACCACCGGATCCGCCGGGTCGCCCCGAGCGGGGAGGTCACCACCCTGGCTGGTTGGGGTCCCGGATTCTTCGATGGATCGGGGTGGGTGGCGACCGCTTCGGGCTCCGCCATGTTCAACGATCCAACCGGGCTGGTCGTGGACCCGTTGAACCAGGTCCTCTACGTGGCCGATACGGGCAACCACCTCATCCGCCGGATTTTCCTCGGGGCCGACCCGGCCACCAATTCGTTCGTGACGTCCGTGGCGGGAGTCGTCGGCAGCGCGGCGCTACTCGACGGAACTGGCAACGGGGCACGATTCAACCTGCCCCTGGGATTGGCGCTAGTTCCGGCCTCGGCAAGCCTTTACGTCGCGGATTCGGGCAATCACTGCATTCGCAAGATCGATCTCAACACCTACGCCGTGACGACCTACGCCGGGGACGGTTCGGGAGCTTTCGGGTTCGTGGACGGGCCGTCCAACACGGCCCGCTTCAATTCCCCCGGTGCCGTGGCGGTGGATGACTGGGGCAACGTCTACGTCGCGGATTCCGGCAACCACCGCATCCGCAAGATCTCGACCAGCGGGGTCGTCTCGACCCTGGCGGGAACCGGGACCCAGGCCTTCACCGATGGTTCTGCCGCGGTGGCCCAGTTCGGCTACCCTTCGGGGCTCTGGTGGCACGCGGACGCGGCTTCGGGATCGCTCGTCATCGCGGACACGCTCAACCATCGGATCCGCCAGATCGATCTCGCTCGCGAGGCGACGGATTCAGCCTACGTCACGACGATGGTCGGCATGACCAACGGCTTTGCGGATGGCACCGAGACCACGGCCCGCTTCTACTCGCCCCATGGGGTGATCTTCGAGGGCCTGCACAAGATCTTCGTGGCAGATACGGTCAACCAGAGGATCCGGCTCGGCATCGGCCCCGGCGCGGGAGCGACCGTTCAGTCGATTCGGGTGGGGGAGTGAGCATGCAGCGGCCGTCCTTCCCACCCTTGAGCTCCCGACTCACGCAGGCTCTCATGGGCCTGTCAACCGCGCTGGGCACGTTGGCGACCTACCCCGTCGAGCCAGCCCTGGGGCTGGGATTGGACCACCTGGAACTCGGGGCCTCGCGGGGATCGTTCACGGAGTCCTATCTCGAGCAGGAAACCGAGTCGCGGTTGCTTTCACACGATCGGATTCTGTTGCGATGGGATGCCGAGTTCAGCACGTCCGATCGCTTCAGGCTGCGGCTTTCTCGCTCTGCTTATCAACTCGACGACCGTGACTTTCCCGGCACGCTTCACCGTCGACAGGAGACGGGCTTGGATTTCGGGGCGCTGCGGACGATCGCCGTGCCTGCAGGCGGCCTGCTCTTGGGACTGGGGTATTCGCTGGACGTCATGCAGGTCGAAAACTCGGCCAAGCTTCCTGGCGACGATCCCGGCTTCCTTTTCGTGCCCTGGCAGGCCTTTCATGGGCCAGCCCTCATGGCCGATTACCAAGTGGAACTTCTCGGTCCAGTCGGCTTCCGCCTGGGAACGGAATGGCTGCCCTTCGTCTTCGCGAACCTCGCCGATGGCCGCTTGCCGATGCCTGCCTACATGACCACCTTCCGGCTGGACCCGCGGGTGACGCTCTGGGGCGATCGCTTCGCGCTGGGTTACGTCTACCAACGAACTGTCGGGGCGGGCTACGATCGCGGAACGAGCGGCGTTTTCGCCTCGTTTTCGCTCGTCGGAATCTGAGGGGGCGCGTGATGACTTTCTCCTGCCTCACGCTTCGCAACGTCCTCTCGGCTACCCTGCTGATCCAGGTGACGGGCTGCAGCTTGGTCGGACTTGGCCTGTTCGGAAGCTCGGGCTCCTCTTTCGAGACTGCCGGTGAGGCACAGCAGCGCGCCTTTACCCTTCAAGGCGAGGTCCGCGTGCCGGAAGCGCTGACGGCCGTGGCGCCCTTGACCGCGGTCGCCCCGCTGACCGCCGTTGCCCCTCTGACGGCGGTGGCCCCTTTGACGGCGGTTGCCCCCCTGACGGCGGTCGCGCCCTACCGTCTCCTGGCCGTGGGGCCGGTCACCCAGACACAATCCGACTGGAATCCAGACGGCACCGTTCGCTACACCGAGGTCCAGATCATCGACCCGCGTACCGGTGAGATCAAGGCCACCGCCCAGACGGATGCCAACGGGCAGTATAACGTCCGGATGGTCGTTACCGGCCCGCGGCATCCCTTCATCATCCAGACCATTCTGCGCAATGCCCGCGGCCAGGTGGCTGGCTTCCTGGCTGCGCCGCTGGGCGCCAATATCAACTCCATCAAGCAGAAGCGTCAGGCTGTGGACGTTACCCCCGGCTCCACCCTGGTCACGTTCAGCTCCACGCTGATGACCGAGGCCTACGAAACCTTCGATCCCCGCAAGGGCTTCGTCGATGTCAAGAGCGCACGTCTGGCGACGATTACCCAGGAGATCAGCCCTGGAGCGCTTTCCAACGCCGTGAAGGTGCTCGACGCGAGCAGTACGCTTTCCGAGTCACGGAGTCTGGACAGCCTGCTCACCGACACGGCAACGGCATCTGCCGTACTCACGTACCACGCCAAGAAGGTTGCTCAGAGCGCCGCAGGAAGCGACACCATCTCGACTGAATCGAAGCTGAGCTTCCAATCGGCTGCTCTCGGGAAGATGGTCGAAAAGATCGGGGTCTTCGTTCCGTCCCCGCAGGCCACGGAATCCAGAAACCTCTTCGAGGAAATCGCCAGCCAGGTCGACGTCGCTGAGATCCAGCAGACGGCACGGCAGATTCAGGAGGCCTTGCCGACGGCTCCCTTACCCACGCTTCCTCCTGAGCCGACTCCGCCCCCTCCCTCGGAGATTGGTATCATCCTGAAGTAGGCACGCCCCTTTCGGTTTTTTTGAGGTGATTTTGTACTGTCACGCCTGTCGGAACGCGATTCCCGACTCCGCCAAGTTCTGTCCGTTCTGCGGGGCTTCGCAAGCCGCCGCTCTGGGAAGCGAAGCTCAGGTCAGGCCGCCGCGTTCGGATCGCCGGGTGGTCACCATCCTCTTCCTCGACGTCTCGGGCTTCACGGCCATGAGCGAGAAGCTCGACCCCGAGCAGGTCACCGAGATCGTCAACGCCTTCTTCGCCGTGCTGACCGAGCCCATCTATCGCTTTGGCGGGGTCGTGGACAAGTACATGGGCGACGCCATCATGGCGCTCTTCGGCGCACCGGTCGCCCATGAGGACGATCCGATCCGCGCGGTGCATGCCGCCGTGGCGATGCAGCAGGCGGCTGAGGTCTTCTCGGATCGCCTCGAGCAGGACACCGGCATCCGGCTTCAGGTGCGCATCGGGATCAACACCGGCCTGGTGGTGGCTGGTGTGGTCGGCGGCGCCCAGAAGAAGGACTACACGGTCATGGGGGACTCCGTGAACCTGGCCCAGCGCATGGAGGCCAATGCGAAGCCCGGCACGATCCTGGTCACCGCGGAGACCTACCGGGCGGCCATGCACGCGGCGGACTTCGTCGCGCTGGAGCCTATCATGGTCAAGGGCAAGCGGGATCCGGTGCCGGTCTACCAGATCAAGGCCCTCCGGACGGACCTGGGCCACCCCTCCGGAACGCGTCGCATGGCCGGTCGCGCGAACGAGCTGGAGCAGCTTTGGCGGGCCTTCGAGACCTGCATGGACGGCGTGCCCCAGGTGGTCTTCATCACCGGCGAGGCCGGCATCGGCAAGTCCCAGCTCTTCGCCGAGTTCGCCGCACGCCTGGATCCGGCGCTAGGCGTCGACGTCCAGAAGGCCCGGGCCATCTCCTACGAGCAGGGCAATCCCTACGGCTTCCTGGCCAGCTTCATCCGGCGCTGGCTGGGCTTGCGCGGCAAGGCCGACACCGAGGTCAGCGTGGCCGCCCTGCACGCTTGGGCAGGTAGCGTGCCCTTCTTGCCCCCCGAGAAGGTGGGACAGGTGGCGATCGCCACCGCCTACCTCCTCGGCCTCGACACCGGCAACTCCGCGTTCGAGCAGCTGACCCCCCAGCAGCGCCGCGTGATGGCCTTCAACGCCTTCAACATGGCCCTTCTGGCAAGCGTGCAGGCCCGCCCGATGGTCCTCGACCTGGAGGATCTCCACTGGGCGGATGAACCCTCTCTCGAGTGGATCCAGAGCCTCCTCGACATGCTGGCCTCCCGCCAGTACCAGGACTCCCGGATCATGGTGATCGCGATGGCTCGACCCACCGAGGGAAGCCCGATCCCGAACCTCAAGCCGCGGCGCGAGGCCATGACCCTCGAGCTGAAGCCGCTGAGCCCGGACGAGTGCTGGACCCTCATCTCCGGCTTGCTGGAGGGACGCCTGCAACCCGATTCCCTGCCGGAGGCCCTGAAGCGTCTGCTTGACCGTATCCAGGCCCGGGCCGAGGGCAACCCGCTCTTCCTGACCGAGCTGGTCCGTTCGCTGCTGGATTCCGGGACCATCGCCCGGGATCCCGAGGGCAAGTGGCAGGTCACGACTACCCAGGAGCCCAAGCTTCCCGCCACCGTCAGCGGAGTGCTCGGCGCCCGCTTCGACCGCCTTCCCGACCAGCAGCGCCACGTCTTGCAGGTGGCCTCGGTCATCGGTCGAACCTTCCAAACCCGCTTGCTGAGCAGGGCCGGTGACCTCTTCCAGCTCGACCGGGTCATGCAGGACCTGGTCGGCGCCGAGTTCCTCCGGGCCCGATCCGCGGAAGAGTTCCTCTTCTACCTCGCGCTGACCCACGAGGTCGTCTACGACTCCCTGCTCCTGTCGGCACGGCGCGACCTACATCGCCGGGTCGGCGAGATCCTCGAGGCGGACTACGGGGACCGACGCGACGAGAACCCCCAGGTGCTCGCGCGCCACTTCCTGCGCGGCGAGGTCCCGGAGAAGGCCCTGCACTATCTCTTCCTGTCGGGCCAGCATGCCCATCGGAACTACGCCAACCAGGAAGCGCTGCTTTGCTTCAAGCAATGCCTCGTCCTCCTAGACAAGGGAGGAGACCTGCCCGTCAGTCCCTCGCGTTTCGAGGTGCTGGTGGCGCTTGCCGACCTCCTCTCGACGACCGGCCAGTACGAGGCCGCCATGCAGCACCTCGAGCAGGCCCTCGCGCTTCAGAACGATGCGAGCCTCAAGGCCGACACCCTGAGGCGTCTGGGCAACATCTTGAACCTCCAGGGCAAGTACCGCGATGCCATGGATCGCTACGAGCAGGGCCTCGCCACCAACGCCACCTCTCCCGACCCGCTGATCCAAGCCCGAATCCTGCAGGACCAGAGCTTGAGCCTGTTCCGTCAGGGGCAGTACGCGGACGTGGTCTCCCTTTGCCAGGAGAGCCTCAGCACGCTGGCAGGCAGCCGTCACCTCAAGGAAATCGCCATGGCCGAGAGCCTGCTCGGCCTCGTCTGTTACCGCCAGAACCATCGCACGGAGGCCGAGGCCTACCACCGCCAGGCGCTCGCGAAGCGCGAGGCCCTCGAGGATCTCTTCGGGATCGCATCGAGCCTGAACAACCTGGGCGTCCTCTACCTCGAAGGTGGCGAATGGGGCAAGGCCTACGAGCATTACGTGCGTAGCCTCACGATTTACCAGCAGATCGGCGACATCAGCCGCCAGATCATCCAGCTGATCAACCTGAGCGACCTCCTGCGCAACCAGGGCGAACTTCAGCTCGCCCTTCAGCATTACAAGCAGGTGAGGGACCTGAGCGAGCAGAGCCAGGATTCCTTCGGGCGGGCCTACGCGGCGCTCGGCTTCGGGATGGTGCTGCTCGAGGATGGGCAGAGCCAGGCTGCGGTCGACCAGCTCGCGGAAGGCATTTCCCGCCTGGAAGACATCAACGCCCGGGAGGTGTTGCCCGAGGCCCTGGTGGCGCTTGCCAAGGCCTACCTGCGCGTGCGGCGGCTCGATGATGCCCGCGAGACCCTGGACCGGGCGCTGGAGCTGGCGCGCGAGAACTCCAGCAGCCTGCAGATCGGGCTGGCGCTTGGGGTCGATGCCATGCTCAAGCTGCAGGCCGGCGACCCCGCCTCGGCACGAGAGGTGATCGAGGAAGCGGTCGCGCAGTTGCGCGACGGTGGGTCCTTGATCGACCTGGCCCGTGGCCTGGCCACCGAAAGCGCGGTGCTGGAGGCATGCGGGGCGATCGCCGAGTCCGAGGCCCGTCATGACGAGGCTGCCGAGCTCTTCAAGCGTCTCGGAGCCAATCTCGACTTGCGCCAGCTCCAAGGCCTGCCCCGCTAACCTTCCCTTTTCCGCAGAAAACCCGGTTTACGGGCGTTCGCGCATGCGGTATAAACTAACTATCTGGTCAGTTAATGGAGGCGTGATGGCGCGCAAGGTCGATCCCGAACAGCAGGCCCTGCGGCGCGAGGAGCTCCTCAAGGCGACGTACCAGGTGCTGCTTTCCAAGCCCTCGAAGGACATCACCCTCGAGGACATCGCCCTGCGTGCCGGGGTCAGCAAGGGCATCACCGTCTACTACTTCCGCACCAAGGAGGAGATCTTCCGGGCATGCTGGAGCTGGCTGATCGGCCGAATAGGCGCCCGCATGAAGGCCCGCGCCCAGGCCGCCGCCGACCCCGTGCAGGCGCTGGTCTCCGTGGTCGACTCCGTCTTCCAGGGCCCCTCCGAGATCCGGGACTTCTACACCATCTACCTCGACTTCCTCAGTCAGGGCACGCGCAACCCCGGCTTCGGACAGGTCAACACCGATTTCTACGAACTCTGCCGGGACATCAACCAGGCCATCGTCACCGCGGGCATCCGCCAAGGCTGCTTCCGGGAGGTGGATCTCGCGGAAGCCGCCGCCTTCGGTCGGGCCGTGATCGACGGGATGTGCCTCCAGATGCTCTTCGACCCGGACCCGGCCGCCTTCGAGCACTACCGGAACCACTGCCTCAACGCGCTTCTCGGCTACCTGAAACCGCCGATCGATTAGAAAGGAATGGGATCTCCCATGAACCTCTTGCGCCCCGTCCAACGCTGGATCGCCCAGTCGACCGCCACCGAACCCGACTGGTTCGAGGGCCTGTCGCTCACCCAGGATGACATCGACCGCGAGCTGCTTTATCCACTTCCTGCCGCAAAACCGCTGCCCACGCCTGCGGTGGCCGTCACCTGGATCGCGGAGGAAGCCCACGCGTGATTGCGCTCGACTTCGAAGTCAAGACCTACGACATCGACTTCGCCGGGGTCGTCAGCAACCTCGTTTACCTGCGCTGGCTGGAAGACCTCCGCATGGCCTACCTGAGCTCGGCCATGTCCATCGAGGACCTGGTTTCCCGCCAGCACTTCCCCACCCTGGTCCACACCAACATCAACTACCGTGGGCCAGTTCGCTTCCCTGATCATGTGGTCGGCGAGATGCGCCTCGTCGAGGCGGGACAGACCTCCCTCAGCCTGGAAGCCACCTTCCGCAGCCGCCGAAGCGGGACGATCGTCGCCGATGCCCGTCAGGTCGGCCTGATTCTCGACGGCAAGACCGGCCGCCCGGTCGCAGTTCCCGAGGAGCTGCTGCGCCTCTTGCCGGAGCGAAACGACTAAAGGCCGGGGCTCCCGATCAAGGAGTCCCGGCCTGGTAGCCGCTCTAGCGGTTAGTTCCGCGAAGGGAAGGCGTACGGATACTTGTCCTGCTGGACCGCGGGGCCCCACGAACCGCCCGAATTCAGCTGGGCGAGGAAGTCGCCCCAGCGGGTGTCCTGGTTCCAGGAGCGGCGCATGTAGTTGGCTTCGACCGGGCCGTCGACCTGCGCGTAGATGGCGAGTCCGGAGGCCTTGCTTAGGTTGAGCTCGCCGCCGAAGAAGCCGGCGCTGCGATGGCGCTCGCCGATGATCGAGGCCTTGGCCGCCTCGCTGACCGCCTGGGCCGCGGCTGCGATCTCGGCGTCGCCGACCTTGCTCAGGTTGGCCATGACGTCGATCATGTCGCGGTAGTTGTTGTACATGGTCAGGCCGGGCGAGGTCTCGTTGGCGTAGCTGGTGGCTCCGCGGATGGCGGAGGCGACCGCCTTCTTGATGTTGCGATCCTTGATCTTGGCCATCAGCACGTCCGAGAGCTTGGCCGTCCGGCGCGCCAGCTCCTCGCTCTTGGTGATGTCCATCGCGCCGAAGGCCACCTCGTAGCGCGCGTTGTCGGCGATCACGTCGAGCAGCTGGGTGGCGACCTGGCGGCTATCCGCCTTGGGGTTCGCGTCGAGGACGTTGACGATGTTCTCGTAGGGGAAGTCGCCCCGGGTGGTGGTCTGGGCGGCGATCAGGACCTTGGCGCCCTTGCGCAGCTCGTAGCCGACCTCGGCCATCTGCATGAAGCAGGCGTCGAACAGCATGATCTCGACGGGGTTCTTCTCCAGGACCTGGGCGACCTCGTGCATGTGAATGATCTTCTTGCCGCCGGGGCCGTTCCAGTCCGAGCAGATGCCGCGGATGATGCCGCCGCCGTGGTCGGCCATCGAGAGGGCCCGCCGCTGGGCTGCCGTGGTCTTGCCGGCGAAGGTCACGAAGTCGTTGAGCGCCGCGGCGGTTCCCGAGTCGGCCTCGCGCTGATTCTGGCTCTTGGCGCTCACGCCGGGGGCCGTCTCGTAGACATACAGCGTGTCGTTGTTCTTGGCCCCGTCGTAGAACGTCACCGACGCGACGTTGGCGGAGCGCGCGGAGGCGGCGTGCAGGCGGTTCACGATGCCGGTCCCGTGGTCGAGGTCGTTATCCAGCGCGAAGAACGTCAACAGGGACCAGGGCGCCCCGCCCGACAACCCCCGAAGCTGGCCGTCGCCACCGGACAGCGAACCGATCGGATTGATGCCGCAGCCCGCCAGCAATGCCGCCACCGCCATGGTCGCCGAGAGCAGTTTCACGCGCTTATTCATCAGGAGACGTTCCTCGCTTTAATTCACGTTAAGGTCTTACCCTGTCCTTATCGTGAAAGCGGGAGCGAATCAGGTAAAGTAGAGTTTAAGATTGGGAGGAGGAATGGTTAATTATTGACCCATGGGGGAAGCGACTTTCGTGCAGCGGTTCCGCCGGGATCCGGAGGCTAGCGGGATTGCTCGAAGAGGAAGCGCAGGGCGTTCGGCATGCGGCGGGCCCAGGCTGCTTCGCTGTGCGTGGCGCCGGGGTCCTCCATGAAGGCGAGGTTGGTTCCGTGGCGGTAGCCGCGCTGGACGAAGCGGTGGCTCAGCTCGCGGGCGTTTTCAAGGAGCCGTCGTGCTTCGGCCTCGTCGCCGCCGCCCTCGCGGGTGCCGAAATCCAGCCAGACCCGGTGGTCGGGGCGCAGCTGGGCGATTTCCTCCAGCACCGCGAGGTCGTTCCACCAGACCGACGGCGACATGGCGCCGATCTTACCAAAGACGTCCCCGTGATGGCGGGCCAGGTAGAGCGACACGAGCCCGCCGAGGGACGAGCCCATCACGCCGGTGTTCTCCCGGTCCGGCAGGGTCCGGTAAGTCTGGTCGATCAAGGGTTTGAGCTCGTTCACTAGGAACTGGGCGTACTGGGCGCCCTTTCCCCCCTTGATCTTGCCGTCGAGTTCCGCAGGCACCCAGGTGTACTCGTCGATGCGCGCGGACGTGTTTCCGACGCCCACGATGATCATCGGCGGGATTTCCCCGGAGCGGATCATGCGCTCGGCGGTCTCGTCGACATGCCACTCCTGGCCCATGAAGGCCCGATCCGCGTCGAAGAGGTTGTTGCCGTCGTGCATGTAGAGGACGGGATAGCGCGTCGCGCTGGTTTCGTAGCCGGGCGGGAGGTAGACCCAGGCGTCGCGCCGTTCGGCCAGGAACCGGGAGCTTATCGCCGGATGGTGCCTGAGGTTGCCCGTGATGGAGGCCTTGGCGGCGAGTTGGCTGGGGACGGCCGCGGGGGGGGGCGAAGCCGCGAGCGCATGGCAACCCGAGAGGGCGATCGCCAGCGTGGTCGCCAGCGTGACGCGCAGGTCAGCAGGGAAGGCATGGGGGCGGGTCATGGCATCTCCGATCCGTGACGGGGGACGCCGCCATTATCGCCGCTCACATGCCTGATCTTGCCTAGTAGCCCTCGTTGCTGGCTTCCACCACGCGGCAGCCCTCGAGGGTGCAGTGATGGCCGCAGACGTCGCAGGTTTCCTGGGTCACCGGGTACATGTTGCCGCAGTTGGAACACTTGAAGCTCTTCGAGGTGGTCGGCGTCAGTAGGTCGGCATTGCTCATGGAACTCGTGAACTCGCGGTCCATCTCTTGCCTCCTTTCCCGGGTGCATGGCCTGACCCTAGCTCCGGGTCAGGCCGAGATCAACCGCCTCTCGCCGCATTCACCGGAACCGCTCGCGTCCTTCAACAAGAAGCGCGGCCCTTTCGGACCGCGCTATCCGTCTGGGGGCTTCAGGCTACTTGGTCTTCGCCGTGCCTTTGCTCGCTTTGGCCAGCTTCTCTCGGACGCGCTCGATGGCCATGGGGAAGTAGTTGGCCGAGATCATGTTCACGAGCCATGCCGGGACCGGCAGGGCAGGGTCGACCTTGGCCGCGTAGACGACGCGGCTGCGCGCGTTGCCCTCGGGCAGGATCTTCAGCGAGCCCTCGTAGATCCGGACCGTGCCGTCGAACTTCTTGAAGGTGAAGGACGTGTTCTCGGGATCCATGTAGGTGTAGTTGGTGACCCAGCGGCTGCCCAGGGGCCAAGGGAAGTCCATGACGACCTTGCAGGTGAGGACGTTGCCGTCGCGCTTGAGGATATCCGAGGACTTGGCGCTCTTGAAGAGCTCGGGGTAGCTCTCGAAGTCGGCGTAGAGGGGATAGACGACCTCGGGCGGGGCGTCGATCAGCCCGGTCACCAGCGTGCGCTTGATCGGCTCGTCGGTTTCCTCGACGTGGACGATGATGTCGCCCTTTTGAATCCTGCGCTCCTCGTCGGCGGAAATCCGGTAGATGGCCTCGGGGTTTGGCGCGGCCCAGGCTTGCAACGGAGCGGCGAGCAAAACCAGGGACAGGGCGAGCCTCATGGGCATTCAAGGACCTCCGGAAAACGCGCAGGGAAGCGACTTTCACGCGTCGCACCGACGCATGATAACACGCGGTTGTTGGCGTTTGGAAGCCCGTTAGATCCAGCGGCGGTGGCGGAAGAAGAGCAGCATGGACAGGGCGGTGAACCCCATCAAGGCGAGGATGGCCTCGAAGGCGAAGGCCCAGTCTCCCAGCGGCAGCCGGACGTTCATGCCGTACAGGCCCGAGAGCAGGGTCAGCGGCAGGATGATGACCGAGATGATGGTCAGGGCCTGGATGACCTCGTTCGTGCGGTGCGAGATCAAGGAGTCGTGCGTGTCGTTGAGGGCTTCGATGATGCCCTTCTGGTCCTCCAGGGACTCCCAGACCCGCGCGAGGTGGTCGCCGATGTCCGAGAAGTACACCTCCAGGTCCTCGTGGATGAGGCGGCTCTTGATGTACTCGAGGCGGGAGATGACCGGCATCAAAGGCTTCACGATCCGGCGGTAGGCGATGATATCACGCCGCAGGACCGAGATCTCCTCGACCGTCTCGCGGCCGCCGTGCGTGAAGATCATGTCCTCGATCTCCTGGACGTTGCGCTCGATCTTGTAGACGATCGGGAAGAAGTTGTCGACCAGCTGGTCGGTGATCCGGTAGAGGAGATAGCCCGAGCCCATGCTCATGTCCTCGTCGCGCATCTTCTCGGATCCCTCGCAGGCCGCGAAATAGCGGTCCAGCGGCCAGACCCGGCCCTTGTGGATGGTGATCAGGAAGTCCGTGCCCACGAAGACGTCCACCTCGGAGGGCGTCGTCACGCGTTGGTGCTTGTCGTAGACCGGGAACTGCAGCACCAGGAAGAGGTAGTCGTCGTACTCGTCCAGCTTCGGGCGTTGCCGGCGGCTGGAGAGGTCGTCGAAGTCCAGCGGGTGGAACGGAAAGTTCTCCTCGAGGTAGGTGATGTTTTCCGGAGTGGGATCAGGCAGATCGATCCAGGTGAGGTTGCCGTGGGTGATTGTGCGGATCCGGCCCTTGTCGGGACGCCGCTCGGCCTCCGGCTTGGGCTCGGGCTGCCGGGCCCAGGACGACGGGGTCAAGGCCCTGCGGGGGCTAAGCTGAGGCAGTGAAAAGCGCGACATGGAAACCTCGGAGGCAGGGAGGTCGGGTTAGTCCACCTTAATCCTCCCCATGCGCGCTGTCAAGGCGAGCGCGGCTCGCTACCGGCCTCCGGCGCCATGTCGGCGGGGGGCGTACTCCTGCGATCCGGGAAAATTACGTAGTTCCTTCGATAGTCGCGGGGCGGCCCGCGTGGTATGAGTCAAACGTGACGCGTCACCCAGCAGGTCAGGAGGGAACATGAGTTATCAGGGCGGGATCTTGCTCGATGCCGGAACCAACGAGCTCGAGGTGGTCGAGTTTCACTTGAACACCCCCAGCTCCGGAGGGCAGCCCAAGGTGGGGTCCTACGGCATCAACGTCGCCAAGGTCAAGGAAATCGTGATGGTTCCCGAGATCCTGACGATCCCCATGACGCACCCCGCAGTGGCCGGCGCCATCAATCTCCGGGGGCAGGTCATCACCCTCATCAACCTGGGCAAGTGGCTGGGGCTTCCCTCGAGCGTGACCAAGAAGTCCCGGGTGATCGTCACGGAGTTCAATGGTGTCGTGAACGGCTTCATCGTCGACGCGATCACCCGGATTCATCGGCTCTCGTGGGAGCAGGTCGTCCCGCCGCCCTCCGACATCGCCCTGAGCCTCGGCGATTGCCTGACCTCCGTGGTCAAGCTCGACGACCGGATCCTCTTGATGCTTGACTTCGAGGCCATCATCGCCGACATCAACCCCGCGATCCGCCTCAAGGGCGAAGCCGCCGCGGCGGCTTCCGACCTCTCGCGCGGCGAGAAGCAGATCTGGGTGGCGGAAGACTCCAGCTCGATTCGCCGGATCATCGTCAACACGCTCAGCGAGGCGGGCTACCAGGTCAAGGCCGCGGAGAATGGCGAGGTGGCCTGGAACATGCTCGAGGCGGGCGCGCAGGAGGGCCAGCTGCCGGACCTGCTTATCTCCGACATCGAGATGCCCAAGATGGACGGCCTGCACCTGCTCTCGCGGGTCAAGTCAACGGCTGCTCTGCAGGCGCTTCCCGTCATCATGTTCTCGTCGCTCGGCAACGACTCCAACCGCGACAAGGCCCTCAAGCTCGGGGCGCTCGACCTGATCCGCAAGCCTGACCTGCCGCAGCTGGTCAGCCTGGTGGACGAGATCCTCTTCGCTCAGCCGATGCCCGCGGGGGTCTAGGCGGGACTCAAAACGGCGACCCGCCGGCCCTTGGGCTAGCGGGTCGACACGTGATGGATCGTCATCGAGAGGCCTGCGGCTCCGCCGGTCTCGTCGGTGATGGGCGAGGGGCTCACCCAGACCGCCGGGGACGCCCCTTCCTTGGTCATGGCGATCAACTCGACGCGCTGGGAGGGCTCCCCCTGGCGTACCTGCCAAAGTGCCGCGGCCAGCTCCGGGCCATTGCCTTGCGAGAAGATACTCTGGCAGGGCTTGCCGATCACCTCGTCGGCCGAATAACCGAAAAGTCTCTCGGCAGAAGGGTTCCAGCTGGTGATCAAGCCGTCGAGGTCCGTGCCGAGGATGGCCGTTCCCGACGAGTTGACGATGGCGCCCAGGAGTTTCAGGTGGCGTTCGGCCTGTTTCCGGATCATGAAGAGCCCGAGCTGCGAGCCGATCTCCGTCATCATCGCGAGCAGACCATCGTCCGGTTGCCTGAAATCCCGGTAGGCAAAGACCATCACGCCTAACATGCCAGTGGTCGACGTTACCGGGAATGCGAGCGCTCCGGTGATTCCCGCCTGTTCGGCCATCGGGCGCCGCAGGAAGTTGCTTTCTCGCCGCACGTCAGCGAACCAGGCCGGCACTCCTTCGCTCCAGACGGTGCCAGGCAGGCCTTCGCCGGCGCTCATGGCGACATCCTGGCCGAAGCGGTTGAACTCCGCAGCCTGGAAGCCCGGCACCTGCCAGCTGACCTGCCGTCTCAAGCCCGGCGTCGAGTCCTCGGGGGTCCAGTATTCGCCGATTTGCCAGCTCAGCGTCTTGCAGATAGCCTGCATCACCTGGACGAGCGCCAGGTTGGCCGGCGGATTCTCCGCCAGGATCTTCGTGATGGTCAGATGGATCTCGGCCCGCTGCTCGGCGCGCCGCTCCTCGGTGATGTCGTTGACGATCGCAATGCAGTAAAGCGGGCTTCCCGTTGCATCCTTGACGAGCGAGACCGTCTCTTGGATCCAGAGCAAGGCTCCATCCTTGCGGATCAGGCGCTTGGTGGCCTCCAGGTAGTCCCGCCGCCCCTCCAGGAGGTCGCGAAAGGACGGAGAGTCGGAGATCCGGTCCTCCGGGTGGGAGAGCGCGTTGAAGTTGAGGTGGCGCAGTTCGCGCTGCTTGAAACCGACGAGCGTCTGAAAGGCCTCGTTGCACTCGATGAAACGGCCCTGCACATCGGTGAGGGCGATTCCCGCGGCCGAGCGCTCGAAGACGCTGCGAAAGAGGTGATCACGGGGCTGCGAGGCCGCGAAGGTCTCGTCATGCCAGCCGGATCCGCCCCGCGGGGACGCCTCGTCGCGCCTGACGATGGCGAGGATCAGCGCCTGGGGGCCTTCCCCGAGCGGGCTGAAGGAGATCACG
Source organism: Candidatus Sericytochromatia bacterium (assembly GCA_036676455.1). Classification (GTDB taxonomy): domain Bacteria; phylum Cyanobacteriota; class Sericytochromatia; order S15B-MN24; family UBA4093; genus UBA4093. The sequence goes on along the minus strand of JAKFCW010000035.1, from coordinate 14,603 downwards.
GCGGGCAGCAAGGTGGCGTCATGCACCCGGATCGTACCGCGTTCCGGCACGGCCGGGGCTTCCATCGCCTTGGAGGCCGTGTCGGGCCCGAGCAAGGCGATGGCGCCCAATCTCTTGGCCTCGTCCTCGGAGTAACCCAGGAGGCGCTGGGCCTGCCGGTTCCATGCGACGATGCGGCCCGCGTCTCGGGTGAAGGCAAACGCGGCCTCGTTCAGCAACGAGGTCATGCGGCTGGCCTCGCGGATTTCGGCGCTGATCACGGGATTGACGGACACGGTTTCCTCGCTTGGCCCCATCACAAATACTGGAGGCCCCTTCCGCAGTATTCCCCCGGATCGGCTTTCCCTCATCCGTACTTCCTACTGATTTGGCGGGATTGCCGGCGCAGAGTCATCCCGCCCGCAGGATCCGGGCCCAGCACGGGGGAATCGTGAGCGTGGGGCCGCCGGCGCTCTGGCCGGGATCGAGCAGGTCCTGCCAGGAGCCCGGCAGGGCGAGCGAAATCTCGGCGGGTTGCTTCGAGGCGTTCACGGCCACGACGACGCGCTCTCCGGGGGCTTCGCGCAGGAACACGAAATGCTCGGCGGAGACGTGAAGCTGCTGGTACGATCCTTGCCGCAGGGCGGCATGCGCGTGGCGGATGCGGGCGAGACGGGCGATCACCCCCGCGAGATCCGGGTGCTTGCCCAGCGCCGGACCCTGCGAGGGATCGAAAGGCGGCCGCAGGGGAGCGTCGGAGTTGCCGGTCTTGGCGCCCGTCATGCCCCATTCGCTGCCGTAGTAGAGGGACGGCACGCCGGGCACGGTGAAGAGCAGGGCGTGGAGGGGGTAGAGGTGAGCGGGATCGTGCAGACGCGAGGCGATGCGATCCACGTCATGGTTGTCGGCGAAGGTATAGAGGGGCAGGTCTCGGTACAGGCCGCCCGGGCCGAACTGCCGGTTCAGGGAATGGGCCACCTCGAAGTAGTTGCGGTCGTTGTGGCTGGAGTAGAGGCCCTTGTAGAGCTCGTAGTTGGTCACCGAGTCGAGCATGCCGGGCGCGACCCAGTGGCGGTAGTCGCCGTGGATCACCTCCCCGAGCAGCCAGAATTCGGGGCGCAGCCGCCGGCAGTGCTCGCCCAGCGCGCGCTGGAAGTCCTTGGATAACACGTCAGCGGCGTCGAGGCGCAGGCCGTCGATGCCGAACGTTTCGATCCACATGCTGACCGCTCCGAAGAGGTGCTCGCGGACGCCGGGATGGCGGGTATCCAGCTTCACCAGGTCGTAGTGGCCGTTCCAGCCTTCGTAGTAGAACGGGTCGCCAGCCTTGCTGCGGCGCGAGAAGTCGAGGTGGAACCAGCCGGCGTAGGGCGACGCCGCGCCGTGCGCAAGGACGTCGCGGAAGGCCCAGAAGTCGCGCCCGACGTGGTGGAAGACGGCGTCGAGCACGATGCGCATGCCGCGCGCGCGCGCCGCCTCGCAGAGGCGAACCAGGTCCTCGCGGGTCCCCAGGCGTCGATCGACGTGGTAGTAATCGGCGGTATCGTAGCCGTGGGCGCTCGATTCGAACAGCGGCCCCAGGTAGAGGGCGTTGACGCCCAGTGCCGACAGGGGCTCGAGCCAGGCATGCAGGCGTTCGAGACGCGGGGTCGGCGTGCCCCAGTCGTTGCGTGCGGGGGCTTCCAGCGCTCCCAGGGGGTAGACATGGTAGAACGTGGCGGCTTGGCTCCAGTGAGACACCTGATCCTCCTCGGGTGAATACCTACCGGTCGGTATAGGGTGGGCAAAAAAATCACGAGTAGATGCCGTAGCTGAACTGCTGGACGACATCGTGGCGCAGGCGATCGTCGTTGACGAGGACGCCGTTCATGACGAGCACGGCGCAGCTGTTGAGGTGGCCGTGAAAGGTGACGGCGTAGCGCTGGTGGCGGCCGGCCATGTTGCCGTGCTTGCGCGCGGCCTCGACGAACATGGTCTCGAGGGTCCGAAGCTGCCGGTCAAAGACGGGCGACACCACCCGGCGCGCCTCGTGGTCGAGCGGCAAGAACAGCAGCATCAGCAAGAAGCGGTAGAGATCCGGTCGGCGCTGGGCAAACTCCAGGGTCACGCTCACCACGCGCGACAGGCAAAGGGTCAGGTCGCCGGCAAAGCGCGCCGCCTCGTCGAGGGCGTGGAGGTAGTCCCGGGTGCCCTCGCGCAAAAGCGTGTCGAGCAACCCGGCCTTGCTGCCGAAGTAGTGGTAAAGGGTGGGCTTGGTGACACCGGCATCGGCCGCGATCTCTTGCACTCCCGCGGCATCGTAGCCGCGGGAGGCGAAAAGCGTAAGGGCCACCTGGAGAAGCCGTTGGCGGTTATCATGCGCCTGCATGTCGCCAGTTTATACCGATCGGTATATCTTGGCAAGCCCCGGGATCGTCATCCGCGAAGGCTCGCGGTTCTCGGCAGCATGGGGGCAGCCTGCCCGGCGAGGCGCGTCGAGGCTTCCTGGGGGGTGCCCTCGTGGAAGTAAGCGATCGACTGCATGAGGGCCTCGACCTGCTGCTTGACGTCCGAGACCTCGCGCGCGATCAGCTGGCTGGCGTCAGCGGTCTCGCGGCTCGCAGCGAGGATCTGCTCGGCGGCGCCGACGGTCTGCTCACACTCCTGTTGCTGCTGGCCCGTGGCCAGCGTGACCTGGTGGGTCATGTGGTTCATGGAGTCGACGGCCTCGATGATCTGGGTGGCCGCGGCGGCCTCCTCGCGGGTGGCCTCGGTCACCTGCATCGAGAGGGTGGTCATGTGCCGGACGGCCTGGGTGATCTGGCTGGCGGCCTTGGCCTGCTCCTGGGTGGCCAGGCTGACGTGCGTCATGAGGTCGCCGGCCTTTTCCACGGCGGTGACGATGGCCGTCAGCGACTGGCCGGCCTGCTTGGCGAGGCTGGTGCCCTTGCGGATGGCGGCATCGCCTTCGCGCGTCGAGGCGATCGCCTGCGACGCCTCCTGCTGGATGCCCTTGATGAGGGTCGCGATCTCGCCGGTGGCTCGGGCAGAGCGCTCGGCGAGCTTGCGTACCTCGTCCGCGACCACGGCGAAGCCGCGGCCGGCCTCCCCGGCTCGGGCCGCCTCGATGGCGGCGTTGAGGGCCAGGAGGTTGGTCTGGTCGGCGATGTCGTCGATGACCGCGATGATCGTTCCGATCTCGGTCGAGCTGTGGCCGAGGCGATCCATGGCTTCCATGACGTCGCGCATGGTGCCCTCGATGCGCTGCATGCCCGCCACGGTGAGGTCGACGGCTTCCTGGCCCTCATGGGCGGCGTCCGTCGCGCACGAGGCCGCCTGGCTCGTTTCCTGGACGTTCAGGGCGACCTGCTGGATGCTTCCGGCCATCTCCTCGATGGCTGCGGAGGTCTCGTCCATGGTGGAGCCCAGCGCGGCGGCGTTGCCGGCGACCTGACGGGTGCTGGCGGCCATCTCCTCGATGGCGCTGGAGGTCACGTCCACGTTGCCGGCCAGGACGTCGGCGTTTGACGCGACCTGCTGGATGCTGAGCGCCATGTCCCGCATCGAGCGCGACGTGTCCTCCGCCTTGCTCGTCTGAGAGCTCGAGGCCTGGGCGAGCATCGCCGCGCTGTCTCCGATGCGCAGCACGTTGCCTTCGACCACCTGGGCCGCCTCGCGGACGCCATGGACCATGCCGCGCAGGTTGCCCACCATCAACTGCAAGCTTTCGGCGATCCGGCCCACCTCGTCCTGGCTGCGCACCTGGATACGCTGATCCAGGTTGCCCGAGGCGATGTCGGCCACCGCCCGCTCCATTTCTCCGAGCGGCCGCAGGCTGACTTGCAACAACCACGCGATGAGCACGCTCTCGATCAGGACGACGAGCGTCCCCGTGAGGCCCATGGTGAGCCAGACGGAGAGGGCGTGGCGGTCCAGCGCCGACTTGGAGAGGCCGACGCGGAAGGCCCCCCAGTGGCGGCCGTTCACCGTGATGGGACTCGAGACGTCCGCGATGCGCTCACCGCTGTCGCGCCGGTAGTCCTGAACCAGGACGCCCTTCGTGTTCTGGGCGGAGGCCAGGCCCACTGGATCGTTGAAGAGACGCTTGGAGCGCTCTGCGAGGTTGTGCGTCGGGATGTAGCCGCTGCGATCGGTGGCCACCGCGAAGACGACCCCCTCATCCTGGAGGAAGACGTCCTGGAGGGCCTTGAGGGAGGCGTCGGTGAAGGCATCGTAGCGGGAACGATACTGCTTGGGCTGGGTTCCCGGGATTTCCTCGTAATGCTGGTCGAAGAGATCCTCCTCGCGCAGCGTACCGTTGCGGATGGCCGTCTCGAAGGCGTACTGCGTCATGGCGGCGCCCTGGCGCGCCATGGCCTTCCCCTTGAGGGTAGCGGACTCCTCCAGCTTCGCCGTCGAGGTCACGATGCTGAAGGCGCTGAAGGCGGTCAGGAAGAGCCCGAAGACGATGAAGATGAACAGCGCGATCCGGACGACCAGATGGCCCTTGATAGCGGCGATGAGTCGGTTGACCATGAGTCACAATTCCTCGTTGCTGGGTCTTGGCGCGGCTTGCCGGCTTGGGTTCCGGCCCTCCTCATGCGTAACATCAGCCAGACGAACCGCCTAGCGAACTAATTACCGGATCCTGGATGACACGAGCGCCCCGGCCATTGGCCGGGGCGCTCGCGGGGTTTTCTTTCGCTAGGGGGTCGGGTTCGCTCGCTTGCGGCCCGTCCGCCACAGCACCGCGACCAGGACCGCGAAGGGCAGCAGGGCGAAGGCGTCGCTCTCGGCGAGCGGGCCCATCAGGGGCGCGAGGTTGATAGCCTCCGTGAGGTTGGCTCCCGAGAGGCCGGCGACCAGGACACCCGCCAGGGCGCCGCCCGCGATGAGGCCCGAGGACAAGAGGACTCCGGGGGCGAACTCGGAGGACTCGTCGCTCTGGGCCTTGCTGCGGCGGTCGACGACGTAGCGGATCAAGCCACCCACCATGATCGGCACCGAGGTGGCGATGGGCAGGTAGGCGCCGACGGCGAAGGGCAGCGAGGAGACGCCGACCAGCTCCATCATCAGGGCGAGGAAGACGCCGATCAGCACCAGTCCCCAGGGCAATTGCTGGGTGAGGATGCCGTCGATGATCATGCTGAAGAGGCGAGCCTTGGGGGCGTCGAGCTTGGTGACGGGCTTGCCGTCGACCTCGGTGACGACACCACCGATGCCGGGATCAACCAGGTAGGCGATCTTTCCGGCCTCGTCCACGAGGTACTTGCCGACGGGGACCATGCCCTCTGCCGTCCGCTGGTTATGCACCTGGTAGGTCTTGCCATCCGGTCCGGCTTGGGTCTTGGCGTCGGCGACGACGGGGGCCGTGAAGCCCGGGAAGTCACGAGGCACGACGGTCGTGTAGGCCTGGTTGAGGAAGAGCAGGGTCCAGCCGATCACCAAGGCACTGGTGATCACGCCCACGGTGATGCCGATCTGCTGGGCGCGCGGGGTGGCGCCGACCAGGAAGCCGGTCTTGAGGTCCTGGCTGGTGGTGCCGCCGGTCGAGGCGGCGACGCAGACGATGGCCGCCGTGGTGAGGGCCATGACCCGGAAGTCGACACCCGTCCAGCCGATGGCCAGGAAGAGCAGGCAGGTGATGAGCAGCGTGGCGACGGTCATGCCCGAGACCGGGTTGGAGGAGGAGCCGATCTCGCCGGTGATGCGGCTGGAGACGGTGACGAAGAAGAAGCTGAAGAGCACGATCAGCACGGCCGTGACCGCGTTGATGCCGAGGACGGGGGCGATGGCGATGGCAAGGGCGATCGCCAGGCTGCCGAAGAGCACGAGGACCATGGGCAGGTCGCGGTCCGTGCGCTTGGGGGCGGATGCCTCGGTAGTGGCGGACTTGCGCGAGCTCAGAAGCGTGCCGAGGCCGCGCTGGAAGGCGCGGACGATGGTCGGGAACGAGCGGATCAGGCTGATGATGCCGCCGGTCGCCACGGCGCCCGCGCCGATGTAGAGGATGTAGGCGTTGCGGATCTCGGCGGGGCTCATGTCCTTGATCAGGGTGGTCGCCGGGAAGATCGGGCTGGTGAGGCCCGCGCCGAAGATCGAGATGGCCGGGATCAGGATCAGGAAGCTCAGCACGCCGCCTGCGAGCATGGTCGCGGCGGTGCGCAGGCCGATGATGTAGCCGACGCCGAGCAGCTCGGGGGAGACCTCGGCGGCGACGGATCCGCCCTTGTAGCCGGGGATCATCCAGCCAGGGGCATCCTTCCAGACGTGGGATCCGGCGTTGAGGAGCTTGTAGATGGCGCCCAGGAAGAAGCCGGTGAAGACCGTCTTGGCGTTGGTGCCCTGCTGCTCTCCGACGATCAGGACGTCGGCGCAGGCGGTGCCTTCCGGGTACGTGAGCTTGCCATGCTCCTTGACGATCAGGCCGTGGCGCAGGGGGATCATCATCAGGACGCCCAGCAGGCCGCCCAAGAGGGCGATCGTGAGGACGCGGACGAGATCGAGGTCCTCGGCCATCAGGAGCAGGGCGGGGATGGTGAAGGCCACGCCGGCGGCGATGGATTCGCCGGCCGAGCCGGTGGTCTGGACGACGTTGTTCTCGAGGATGCTGGCGCGTCCGAAGAGGCGGAAGACCGTGATGGCCAGGACCGCGATGGGGATGGAGGCGCTGACGGTCATGCCGACCTTGAGGGCGAGGTAGACCGAGGAGGCGGCGAAGATGATGCCGAGGATGGCGCCGAGGGCCACGGCCCGGAAGGTGAGTTCGGGGGGGTGCTCATGCGCGGAGACGTAGGGCTGGAAGCCCCCGTCTCCTTCAACTGGGCGTTCGGTAGTGACGGCCAATGGCTTTCTCCTGGGTGAACAAGGGGGGATCCACATGTAGCTTAGTCCTCTGGTCCCCAAGGAGCAAGCGCCGCTGGCTTCGGGGCGCGGGAGAAAGCCGGAGGCCGGACGATCCGTCGTCCGGCCTCCGATGGTGGGTACCTTCCAAAAACCTGGCTCAGCGCCCGTGGCTGCTGCGTAAGGCAGCGAAGCTGACCTGCCGCAACGATCGCTTTAGGATCGCTTCGCGACCTTGGCCCAGGTGTCTCGCAGGGTGGCGGTGCGGTTGAAGACGAGGCGATCGCCCTGTGAGTCCGCGTCCATGCAGTAGTAGCCCATGCGCAGGAACTGGAAGCGGTCCCCTGCCTTGGCTTCCGCCAGGGCCGGCTCGGCGATGGCGCCGGTGACGACCTCCAGCGAGTTCGCGTTGAGCTCGGTCTCGAAGTCGCCGGTGGGCTCGGTGACGGTGAAGAGCTGCTCGTAGTTGCGGATCTCGGTGGGGATGCCGTGGGCGGCCGAGACCCAGTGCAGGGTGCCCTTCACGACGCGGCCGTCCGTGGTGCCGCCGCCGCGGCTCTCAGGATCGTAGGTGCAGCGCAGCTCGACGATGTTTCCGGCCTCGTCCTTGATCGCTTCCTGGCAGGTGATGTAGTAGGCGTGCTTGAGGCGCACCTCGCTACCCACGGCGAGCCGGAAGTACTTCTTGTTGGGGGCGACCTCCTGGAAGTCGTCCTGCTCGAGGTAGATCTCGCGGGAGAACGGCACCTTGCGGGTGCCGGCCGAGGCGTCCTCGGGGTTGTTCTCGGCGTCGAACCACTCGACCTGGCCCTCGGGGTAGTTGGTGATGACCACCTTGAGGGGGCGGGTGACGACCATGACGCGGCGCGCGGTGAAGTTGAGGTCCTGGCGGACGAAGTACTCGAGCATCGGGAACTCGACGATACCGTTGGCCTTGGTGACGCCGGTGGCGGCGGCAAAGTCGCGCAGCGCCTTGGGCGTGTAGCCGCGGCGGCGCATGCCCGAGATGGTCGGCATGCGAGGGTCGTCCCAGCCGCGCACGATGCCCTCGGTCACCAGCTGCAGCAGCTTGCGCTTGCTGGTCAGCGTGTTGGTCACGTTCAGGCGCGCGAACTCGATCTGCCGGGGACGGCCGGCGATCGTGATGTTGGCGATCACCCAGTCGTAAAGGGGGCGGTGATCCTCGAACTCCAGGGTGCAGATGGAATGCGTGACGCCCTCGAGCGCATCCGAGATGGGGTGCGCGAAGTCGTACATCGGGTAGATGACCCAGGCGTCACCGGTGCGGTGATGATGGGCGCGGCGGATCCGGTAGAGGGCGGGATCGCGCATGGTGAGGTTGGGCGAGGCCATGTCGATCTTGGCGCGCAGGATATGCGCGCCGTCCTCGAACTCGCCTGCGCGCATGCGCTTGAAGAGGTCGAGGTTCTCCGAAACCGAGCGGTCGCGGTAGGGCGAGTTGCGGCCGGGCTCGGTGGGAGTGCCGCGAAAAGCGCGCATCTCTTCGGGCGAGAGGCTCTCGACGTAGGCCAGGCCCTTGGTGATCAGCTCGACGGCGTACTCGTAGAACTTCTCGTAGTAGTCCGAGGCGTAGTAGAGGTGCTCGCCCCAGTCGAAGCCCAACCACTTCACGTCCTCCATGATGGAGTCGACGTACTCGACTTCCTCCTTGGTGGGGTTGGTGTCGTCGAACCGCAGATGGCAGCGCCCGCCGTACTCCTGGGCAATGCCGAAGTCGAGGCAGATCGCCTTCGCATGGCCGAGGTGCAGGTAGCCGTTCGGCTCGGGCGGGAAGCGCGTGACGATGGTCTGGTGCTTGCCGGTGCGCAGGTCGTCCTCGACGATCTCGCGGATGAAGTCCAGGTTCGGCTTTTCAGCCGGCGTCGTCACGTCTGCGGGTGCAGTATCCATGGTCGATTAACCCCTTGCAGGAAGATGAGTGAACAGCGATGAAACACCTCAATCTAGCACGATCGCGCCGTCAAGACTAGCGCTTGCCGGGTGGCTAGACGTCGAGGGCGAAGTAGTTCCGGCGCACCGACTCCAGGATCTCTTCCAGGCGGTTGGTCACCTGGGGAATCGAGAAGCCGACGTAAAGTGGGCCCACGACGAAGCGCGGGATCACTTTGGCGGCGATGCCGTCCGGACGCTCGTAGAAGAACATGTTGTAGCTGCGGCAACGCGCGTTGAAGTGATGCAGCGCGTAGTGCGCCGCGACCTGCAGGTAGTCGGCCATGAGGTCGATCCGGTCCATGTCCTGCAAGAGCACGTTGAACTCGGTGAAGCCCATGCGCGGATGGGTGGAGAGGTTGAACTGGACTCCGGGCTGCTCGTCGATGACCAGGCCCTGGAAATCGGTGTCGATGACGTTCTGGCGATAATCGACGTCGTGCAGGCCGACGATCTGCATGTGCGGGTGGCGCAGGCTGCCGCCCGAGTGAGGGCCGTGGTTCTTGTAGAAGACCACCGAGGCGAAGGCGTCGCTCGCCATCATCGCCTGCCACTTCTCCACGCTGAAGCGCATGAGGTGGTGGAGGTGGTCCCGGGAATAGGTCGAGAACTCAGCCTCGCAGCGATCCGTCTCGATGATCACGGTCTGGTAGGTGTTCTCGAGGACCGGATACTTGTTCTTGAGGAAGATGATGGGACCTTGCTCATCCAGGATCTCGGCCAGCTGCGTGCGATCGCAAAACGGGCACGCCGTCTCGCTCTGGTCGATCGTGAAAGGCTTGTCCTTTCCCGCGTGGGTGTTGAAGCGTAGGTGTCTCACCCTTTCATTATACGGTGCACCCGGTGGGCCGGAAAGGCCCACCGGGTCCGCGCGAATCAGCGGATGGCCAAGTGCCCCGGCGCGGGCGCGCGCAGGAGATCGCCGTAGCGCGCGCGCTTGATGAAGCGGCCGGCCCCCGAGCGTCCCAAGAAGGCGTTGTCCTCGACGATCACCTGCCCGCGCGAGATGACAATCTCGGGGAAGCCCTGGACCGAGAAGCCCTCGAAGGTGTTGTAGTCGACGTTCATGTGGTGGGTATGCGGGTTCAGCACGCTGATCGTCTCCTTGCGATCCGGGTTGAAGATCACGAGGTCCGCGTAGGATCCCACGGCGATGGTGCCCTTGCGGGGGAACATGCCGAACATCTTGGCCGCCGCGGTCGAGGTCAGCTCGACGAACTTGTTGACGCTGATGCGCCCGGAGACCACGCCCCCATTGTAAAGCAGGCTCATGCGGTTCTCGACGCCGGGCGCGCCGTTGGGGATCTTCGAGAAGTCGTCGCGCCCCAGCTCCTTCTGGCCGCTGAAGCAGAACGGGCAATGGTCGGTGGCGATGGTGTGCAGGTCTCCGAACTGGAGGCCCTTCCAGAGTTCGTCCTGATTCCATTTCTCGCGCAGGGCGGGAGTCATGACGTACTTGGCGCCCTCGAAGCCCGGGGCGTCGTAGGAGGTCTCGTCGAGGAAGAGGTACTGGGGACAGGTCTCGGCGAAGGCATGCACGCCCCGGTCGCGCGCGCGCTTGACCTCCTCGAGGGCGTCCGAGCTGGAGAGGTGCACGATGTAGACGGGCACGCCGGCGACCTCGGCGATGGCGATCGCCCGGTGCACCCCTTCGCCTTCCATCCGGGTCGGACGCGTCTTGGCATGGTACTTGGGGGCCGTCTTACCCTCGGCCTGCGCCCGCTTGATGATCTCGTCGATCACGATGCCGTTCTCGGCATGCATGCAGATCATCGTCCCGTCCTCGCCGGCCCGCCGCATCGCCCGGTAGATGGTCGCATCGTCCGAGTACAGCACGCCCGGATAGGCCATGAAGAGCTTGTAGCTGGTCACGCCCTCGTCGGCCAGCCTACTCATCTCGACCAGCCGCGACTCGGGCATGTCGGTGACGATCATGTGGAAGCCGTAGTCGATGGCCGCCTTGCCCTCGGCCTTGGCATGCCATGCCTCGAGCCCTTCGAGGGTTGAGCGCCCCTTGGTCTGGATGGCGAAGTCGACGATCGTCGTCGTGCCGCCGAAAGCTGCCGCCCGGGTCCCCGTCTCGAAGTCGTCGGCGCTGGTCGTACCCCCGAAGGGCATCTCCATGTGAGTGTGGGGGTCGATCCCGCCCGGGATGACGAGCCGGCCCGCGGCGTCGATGACCCGCGCGGATTCAACCGTCAGCTCCCTGCCGATCATCACGACCGATTCCCCTTCGACCAGCACGTCGGCGACGTAGTCATCCACGGCCGTGACGATCCGGCCGTTCTTGATGAGAAGGCTCATGCGGCTCTCCTTTTCAGCATGGGGTCCGCGGGTGGACCCCGCCACCCCTTGTGGGATGGCCCTGTCGACGAATCCAGCCCCGGCGAGGACCTGCTTGACCTCGCATGTCTTAGTCCTTGTCAGAGCAAGTTTTTTTAGATTGCCACGTCTGGTTGGTTGTTGTAAACTGCTAACAAAAATTATTCATCATAAACAAATTTAAAGGCCCTTAGTCTGCAGGACCCTCTTCCCACCCTCGACGCAAAAGGAGCCGCCTGAATGATCCAGTCCCTCCCCCTGGCTTTGCCGGCAGACCGCCTGGAGTCCCGGATTCCCGAGCTCAAGCCCCCGTTGACGGAGGCGCAGGCGAAGGCCGAGGCCAATCGCTGCCTCTATTGCCACGACGCCCCCTGCATCCAGGCCTGCCCGACCGCCATCAACGTCCCGGAGTTCATCAAGCGCATCGCCAGCGGGAACGTCGAGGGAGCCGCCGAGACGATCCTCTCCGCCAACATCCTCGGGCACTCCTGCGCCACCGTTTGCCCCGTCGAGGTCCTCTGCGCGGGCTCCTGCGTCTACAACCAGCTGGGTGAGCCGCCCATTATGATCGGGCGCCTGCAGCGCCACGCGACGGAAGTCGCCTACGACCGCGGCCTGCGCTTCTTCCAGAAGGGGCGACCCACCGGCCTGCGCGTCGCGCTGGTCGGCGCCGGTCCCGCCAGCCTGGCATGCGCCCACGAGCTCACGCGCCTCGGTCACGAAGCCGTGATCTTCGAGGGCCGGGCCATTCCTGGCGGCCTCAACGCCACCGGAGTCGCGCCCTACAAGCTGCGCGCCGAGGAGGCCTTGCGCGAGGTCGCCTACGTCCAGGCCATCGGCTTCGAGATTCGCACCGGCGTCATGGTGGGCCGCGACTACCCCTTCGAGATGCTTGCCGGCGACTTCGACGCGGTTTTCCTCGGAGTCGGCCTCGGTCCCGACTCCCGCCTCGGCTTGCCCGGAGAGGACCTGCCGGGATGCATGGGTGCTGTCGAGTTGATCGAGCGCATCAAGAACGAAGCCGGCTTCCGCCTGAGCGACGTTCGGCATGCCGTCGTCCTCGGTGGCGGCAACACCGCCATCGACGCCGTCCGCGAGCTCTCACACCTGGGCATCCCCCGGGTCACCATGGTCTACCGCCGGGGCGAGGCCGAGATGTCCGGCTACGCCCACGAGCTGCTGGCCGCCAGGAGCGAGGGCGTGGAGTTCGTGTTCTGGGCCGCTCCGCTGGCCGTCGAGGGTCATGGCAAGGTGAGCGCCCTGCACTGCGAGCGGACCCGCCTCGACGCCGCCGGCAAGCTTCAGCGCGTCCCCGACAGCGCGTTCAAGCTGGATGCCGACCTGGTGGTCAAGGCGACCGGCCAGGAGAAGCTGGCGGCCTTGCTCTCGGCCATTCCCGGGATCACGCTCGACAAGGGCCGGGTGGTCGTCGACCCGCTCACGGGACAGGCCGGCGCCTCCAAGATCTTTGCCGGCGGCGACTGCGCCAACGGAGGCAAGGAGGTCGTCAACGCGGTCGCCGAGGGCAAGCGCGCGGCGCGCGGCATCGACGCCTACCTCAAAGCCGCCACCCGTCCCACCGAACGCGAAGTCAGCGCCCGCTAAGTTAAGGAGGCAGCCGTAACATGGCCGATTTGAGCATCAACTTCGCGGGCATCGAGGCCCCGAATCCCTTCTGGCTGGCTTCCGCACCGCCGACCAACACCGGCGAGCAGATCATGCGCGCCTACGACCACGGCTGGGGCGGGGCAGTCTGGAAGACCCTGGGAACGCCCATCCGCAACGTCTCCGCGCGCTTCGCCGCCAACGACTACGGTGGCCAGCGCATGATGGGCCTGAACAACATCGAGCTCATCACCGACCGCCCGCTCGACGTGAACTACGCCGAGATCCGGGAGGTCACCCGCAAGTACCCCGACCGCGCCACCGTCATCTCGCTGATGTTCGAGAGCGAGGAGGAGTGGAAGGAGAACATCGAGCGCTCCATCATGAGCGGAGCCAAGGGCCTGGAGCTCAACTTCGGCTGCCCGCACGGCATGTGCGAGCGCGGCATGGGCTCGGCGGTCGGCCAGGAGCCGGAGGTGCTCGAGCGGATCACCCGCTGGGTCATGCGCTACGCGACCGTTCCGGTGATCGTGAAGCTGACCCCCAACATCACGGACGTCACGCGCCCGGGGCTGGCGGCCCAGCGGGGCGGGGCCAACGCGGTGAGCCTGATCAACACGATCAAGTCCGTCATGGCCGTCGACCTCGACACCATGATCCCCGTTCCCAACGTCGGCGGCGCGTCGACCAACGGCGGCTACTGCGGACCGGCCGTCAAGCCGATCGCCCTCAACATGGTCGGCCAGCTCGCCAGGCATCGCGAGTTCGACCTGCCCATCTCCGGCATCGGGGGCATCGCCACCTGGAAGGATGCCGCCGAGTTCATCGCCCTCGGCGCCACCAGCGTCCAGGTCTGCACGGCCGTCATGCACCACGGCTACCGGATCGTCGAGGACATGATCGACGGCCTCTCCCGCTGGATGGATTCGAAGGGCTACCGGACCATCCGGGACTTCGCGGGCCTGGCCTCCGGCCGCCTCCGGAACTGGGAAGACCTCGACATGAACTTCAAGGTGGTCGCCGCCATCGACTCCGCCAAGTGCATCGGCTGCCAGCTCTGCTACATCGCCTGCAAGGACGGCAGCCACCACTGCATCTACCTGCCCGGCGACGGCACCGGCAAGGCGCCTGACACCGGCTTCGACCGGGTGCCTTTCGTTGCTCCTGACGAGTGCACGGGCTGCAACCTCTGTAGCCTGGTTTGCCCCGTGGAGAACTGCATCTCCATGGTGGAGGTCGACCGCGGCCTGCCCCCGGTGACCTGGAGGCAGTTCACGGCCGGCGAGGCCACCCTGCCTGCGTACGCGTACAAGCACTAGCGCATTTCCCCCCTCCTCACAAAGATCGGAGAGTTGCTGACATGGCCAGAAACGTTCGGTGTGGTCTCATCCAGGCGAGCAATCCCCTGCATCCCTCAAACCCGGTGGCCGACATCAAGAAGGCCATGATCGACAAGCACGTGGCCCTGATTGAGCAGGCCGCCGCGAAGGGCGTGCAGATCCTCTGCCTGCAGGAGATCTTCTACGGCCCCTACTTCTGCGCCGAGCAGACGATGAAGTGGTACGAGTCGGCCGAGCCCGTTCCCGGCGGCCCGACCATCGTCCTAATGCAGGAGCTGGCCAAGAAGCACCGCATGGTGATCGTGGTGCCGGTCTACGAGGAGGACCTCGCCGGGGTCTACTACAACACGGCCGCCGTCATCGACGCCGACGGCAAGTACCTGGGCAAGTACCGCAAGAACCACATCCCCCACTGCGAGCCGGGCTTCTGGGAGAAGTTCTACTTCAAGCCGGGCAACCTCGGCTACCCCACCTTCAAGACGGCCTACGGCACCATCGGCGTCTACATCTGCTACGACCGCCACTTCCCCGAGGGCGCTCGCCTGCTGGCGATGAACGGGGCGGAGATCATCTTCAATCCCTCGG
>JAKFCW010000034.1:0-21971 GCA_036676455.1 Candidatus Sericytochromatia bacterium | reverse complement strand
CCCTGCCCAACGATCAGGGCGGCTACTTCGACCTCTCGACGGACCTCGCCATGGACGTCCGCGCTGACATGACCAATGCCCTCGAGGCCATGGGCATCGAGGTCGAGACCTCCCACCACGAGAACGCCGCCGGCCAGCACGAAATCGACTTCAAGTACGCCGACGCCGTCTCGACGGCCGACAACGCGGTGACCTTCCGCTACACCCTCAAGGCGGTGGCCCAGCGGCACGGGCTGCACTGCACCTTCATGCCCAAGCCCATCTACGGGGCTGCGGGTTCCGGCATGCACACCCACATGTCCCTGTTCAAGGACGGCGAGAACGCCTTCTACGACGCGAACGACCCCTACGGCCTCTCCGAGCTGGCCCGGCACTTCATCGCCGGCATCCTCGCCCACGCCAAGGGCATGATCGCCATCCTCGCCCCCACCGTGAACTCCTACAAGCGCCTGGTGCCCGGCTACGAAGCCCCGGTCTACATCTCGTGGGCCCGCAACAACCGCTCGGCCTTGGTGCGCATTCCCCGGATCAACGCTCGCCAGCCCAAGGCCACCCGCGTCGAGCTGCGCTGCCCCGACCCCACCACCAACCCCTACCTCGCGTTCGCCGTCATGCTGGCGGCAGGCCTCGACGGCATCGAGCGCAAGCTCACGCTTCCGGCCCCGGCCGAGGAGGACCTCTACCACATGGACCTCGACGAGCGCACGCAGCGCCAGGTCGACGCCCTGCCCGGCTCGCTGGGCGAAGCCATCGAGTACCTCAAGCAGGACACGGTGGTCAAGGAAGCCATGGGCGAGCACCTCTACAACCGGTTCATCCAGGCCAAGACCCAGGAATGGGACGAGTACCGGATGCAGGTGACCGAGTGGGAGCGTCAGCGCTACCTCGCGATCTTCTAGCGCAAGCCTTGTAGCCCCCTCTCCCGAAAGCCCTCAGGCTGCCCGGAGAGGGGGCTTCCCTTTTGGACGGCCATGCCCTAATATATCGACACGATATATTAGACCCGCGAGAGGAAGGCGCCCCGATGTCGCAAGCCCTGGATTCCGGAATGCCCCCCAATCAAGGCGAAGAGGGGATGCTCTCCGGGTTGAAAGCCTTCCTGTCACGGCTCATCCCCGCGCCCGAGCTTCCCATTCCCGCTCCCACGGGGCCGTTCGCGGTCGGGATCTCCCAGCAGACGCTCGTCACGGAGGGTGCCGGGAGCGCGGACGCTCGGGTCCTCACGCTCGATATCTGGTACCCCGCCGCCGACACGGCCGGCTATCCCGTGGCGCCTTACACGGAGAAAGCGCTCAACGAGGCGCTGAGTAAGCAGTTCCGCATGCCGCGGTTCATGTTCTCAGAGGTACCCTCCTACTCCCACCGAGAGGCCCCGCCCGCGCCAGGACCGCATCCCGTGGTGATCTTCAACCATGGCTACGCTGCGTTCTCCAAGCAGAACGTCGCGACCTTCCAGGAGCTCGCGAGCCACGGCAAGATCGTCCTTTCGCTCGCCCATCCGGGAGAGTCGCTGCTGGCCCGGGACTCCCAGGGGCATGCCGTTCCGTTCGATCCGCAAAGCGAGGTCAACCGCGAGGTGCTGCGGCTTCAGAAGGATATCCGAGGCTACGCCAAGCGGCTCTCCATGAGGCTCTCACAGCAACGGCAAGCCCAGACTCCGGAGGCCTACGCGATCGCCAGCGCCGAGCTGGCCCAGGACCCGCAGTTTAAAGCCTTGCGGCCGCAAATAGAGCGCTGGGTCGAGGATACCCGGCAGGTCATCGCGGCCCTTCAGGAAGGGCGGTGCGCGGGAGTCCTGAGCGAGGCCGATCCCGGCAAGCTCACGGTCATGGGGCATTCCCTGGGAGGCGTGGTCGCCATGCGCCTGGCCAGCGAGCCCGTGGAAGGCCTGCGAGGCATCGTCAACCTCGACGGTCCCTGGCTGCAGGAGGATCCGGAGACGATCGCCCGCCCGTGCGTCCCCGCCCTGAACCTGCTCTCCACCCAGTACCGGGTGGCGAAGCAGGACCTCTCCACGCGAGGGACGCTGGACGGCCTTTACCACGAGAGCGCGGCCGGAGCCCATGTCATCGACATGAAGGGCGCGGCGCACTACAACTTCACCGACCTCAACTTCACTCCCGCCCTGAAGGCCACGTTCATGCTCGGGTCGATCGACAACCGGCTGATGGGCGAGCTTCAGAACCAGGCCATCCTGGAGTTCCTGAGGCGCACGACCCGCGACGGCGGGGTTTTCGAGAGTCCGCTCGTCCCCGCGCATGCCGCCGTGGAGCAAGTGGTCTTTCCCGGCAAGCGAGAGGGTTAGGGCCATGATGGATTACGCCGCGCTCGGCTTCCTGATGTACCGGCCGCTCTCGATGTACGACCTTTCAAAGGCCATGGAGCGCTCGACCCGGCACTTCATGAGCGCCAGCTTCGGCAGCCTGCACCCCACCCTCCGCAAGCTCGAGCAGCGAGGGCACGTCACCGGCGCCGAGCAGGCCACGAACGGCCGGCGCCGGAAGGTCTTCAGCATCACGGAAACCGGCCGGGAGCATTTCATCACCTGGCTGACCCGGGACATCGTCGCCGAGCGCGTCTCCGAGCCCGGCTTGCTGCGCCTTTTCTTCCTCGGGCACCTCGCTCCCGAGACTCGCGAAGGGGTCTTCAAGCGCTTCCTGAGCGAGATGGAGCAGGCAGCAGCGGAGCTGGAGGTCCTCCATGCGTCGGTTTCGGGAGTTCAGGCGCCGCCGGGAGCCGAGGAGCACATGGCCTATCAGCTGGCCACGCTGGAGTTCGGGATCGCCCACCACCGCTTCGTGAGGGATTGGTACCAGGCGAAGCTCGACGCCCTGCGGAGCGCCCGCGGCTGACCAATCGAATCGCGGCTGACCGCTAGGCGATCCCGATGGCCATGCGAAGCGGGCCCCGGCCGAAGCCGGGGCCCGCTGAGATGAGAGGCGGGGCGTCTAGTTCGTGACCGTCACCAGGACCGTCCCCGTGCGCAGGGGATCCTGATCGTGCCAGACCCTGACCTCCACCTGCCCCGGCGCCACCGCCGTGATCACGCCTTCGCCGAATTCCTCCGTGGCGGTAGCCACCCCCGAGCCGGATCCCCCTCCCACCAGGCGACTATCCCAGGCCAGCCAGTTGGAGAAGGTGTAGTCCTCGCTCACCGTCACCGAGGTTCCGTCCGTCAGGGACAGCGAGCGGACTCGAAGGCGAGCCTTCTCGCCCACCTTCAAGGTGATCGGAGACGGGACGGTATCGCTCCAGGCGGAGTTCCAGTCCGCGGGATCCGTGGCCCGCTGGAAGGTGAAGTCCTGGATCCGGACGTTGGCCGCCTGGAAGCTCAGCGTCCGGGTGGAATCGTACTTCAGGGTCCCGGTCACGGTGCCGGTTCCCGCCTGGGGAGTTCCGTCGAAGATCACCCGCCGGTTGAAGTAGTACGGGAACTCGAAGGAGAGGAGGCCGGACGGTTCCGTGGCCCAGGTGAAATCGCTTGGCTCGAGGAAGACCCCCATGCCGGTGTCGTAGTAGAAGCCGCTCATGTCCACGCCCAAGGCCTGATCCTTGTTACCCGGAGAGGCGATCCCCGTGATGTAGTAAGGGGCCACGCGGAGCGGTCCCAGCGTCGTGGAGGTCCAGCGCAGCGGGGCGGCGATCGCCGTCATGGTCACAGTTTCGGCGCCGCTCGCATACGTGATCGAATAAGTGCCCGCAGGCAGGGTGAGCCGGCCTTCGGCGTCGAGGACCGTCGCCGTGACGTCCTGGCCGTCCTTCGTGACCTTGCAGGTCATGGCCAGGTCCGACAGCGTCTTCCAGGCGCCGTCGTAGTAGCTTCCCCGCACCGCCTGGGCCAGCGGAGCATTCGCCGGGACGTAGTAGGTCCGGTAGTCAGAGGCGTCTCGCTTGGCGAAGGTCGGGGTGACCTCGAGGGACGAGAGGATCGTCACGGGAACCTCATTGGACGCGACCCCGTCCACGAAGACCTTGAGCTTCGCGGAGCCTATCGTGGCGGTGTCCGGCAACTTGACCCTCAGCCGGGTCGGGCTGACGAGCTCCATGACCTGCACCGGCCTGGGTTCCTCGGTTCCCTGCTTCAGGGTGGCCTGGATCGCGGCGAGGTCGGTACCGAAGTGCTCGCCCACCAGGATCACCTCCGCGAGGCGGGCGGCCCCGTCGGGGATCTGGGCGTCGTCGAGGGTCGGGGCGTTGGTCACCGTCAGGGAGAGCGAAACCGGCGTCCGGCGTCCCGACTGGATCGCGAAGGGAGCGGAAGTCCCCTGCGCGACGAGATGTGCCTCGTCGAACACGGTCTCGGAGTCGTAGGCCTTGGCCTCGAGGACGTAGCCCTCTGCCGCGGGCAGTTCGATCTGCAGCGACGTGGTCACCGAGGACGAATCGGGGCGGACGAAGGTTCGAGGGGCTCCCACGGGGACGCCGTCCCGGAGTACCGCGAGGCGGAAAGCCTGGGTGCGGTTGGGAATGGCGGCGACCTCGTAGCCGGCGTGAAGGCGCGTGGGCCACTTGATGGTGAGTTGGAGGTGGCCCTCGGCCTGGGTGGCTTGCTGCGCCGGGGCTAGGCGGGCGCTCAGGGGAGCTTGGCAACCGAGCAGACTGAAAGCCAGGCAGGAGACCATGAGGATGCGCGTAACGGTCATGGGGGCCTCCTACTGGATCACGACGTCGGCCGCACCGTCGTCGCTGATGCGGACGGTGGCGATTGCCTGCACGGTGGGATGCGTGACGCTGGTCAGGCGAAGCTGGTAAGAGCCCGTCGCGGCCGCCCCAGCGACCAGCATGGCTCCCTGCGGTCGGGAAACCCAGCTAAGGCCGGAGGGAATGTCCCATTCCCAGGCAGAACCACTGGGCACGATTGGCTCGGAGGCTCCACTCTCCCAGCGGACGGTCACCTTGACGGTGGCCGCGTCCAGCACGGCGGCATCCCAGCCCTCGATGGCCGGATCGACTCCGAGGCGGACGTGGTACGCAGCACGATCGAAGGTGACCGCGGCCGGGGCTAGCCCCGGCGTGCCAGAGGTTCCGGAGGGGGAGCCCGGCGGGTGGGATCCGAAGAAGGAAAGGAAGCGGGCATCGCACGCGGTCGCGGCCAGCGTGAAGCACGCCAGTAAAGGCAACGTGAGAACACGAACAAGTCTCAAGGCACGTCTCCTGGTGAAATGTGGGACAGCGGCCCGATAGCTCCAGTCCCATGGGCCAGGAATACAGGCAGTGATAGCCCTTGACTCCCTCGACCCGGCAACGTTCATGCATCCTATACCCTGCAAGCAAGCATTAGGACATCGTGAGCCTCACGAAGAAACGTGAAGAATCACGACGACGAAGCGCCTGGACTGACAGGCTAGCATCACGGCTGAAAAGCTAGCGCAGGGGGATCAGGTCTTCGGGCAGCGGGTGAGCGGTGGCCCAGGTCTCTCCTTCCTTTTTGTGTCAGCCGCTGGCGCTGGCCATGGCGGCGCGGTTCTCGCCGGCTGGCGAGCGGCTGAAACCAAGTGGACACGGCTGTGAAGGAGCGTAAAGTTGTGCGTTCCATTACGGTTTGAGGAGGAAGGCTTGCCCTAGAGTAGCTCCGAGTCGTTGTGTGCCCGTGCCCACGTGCCGGTGCCGGATACCGCGTGCCATGGCGGCCTGGGCCGACCGTGACGATTCGCATTTAGGAGTGATTAGGATGAGCGCAAAGACCAAGCGATCGGCCACGCGCGACCTCCGCGAGAGTCTCGTTCGGATGGTCCTC
Source organism: Candidatus Sericytochromatia bacterium (assembly GCA_036676455.1). Classification (GTDB taxonomy): domain Bacteria; phylum Cyanobacteriota; class Sericytochromatia; order S15B-MN24; family UBA4093; genus UBA4093. The sequence goes on along the minus strand of JAKFCW010000034.1, from coordinate 16,234 downwards.
GACCAGATGCTGTCCGAGGGGAACACCCCCATCACCATCGTGGAGGTGTCGCGGCGGACGGAAATTCCCCGTACCACCCTCAGCAACACGCATGAGTGGCGCCAGATGATCCTGGAGGGCGAGACGCAGCGGCTGCGGAAGCGGACCGAGCGTCTGATGCAGATGCGCGAGGACTTCAGCAAGACCGAGCTGCGCCGGACGCCCCTGTTCCACCTGGGCCAGGGGGAAAGCCCGCAGGGCATCGTGCAGGAGGGCATGTACGTGCCGTCGGTCGGCACCGTGTCCTTCGAGGGAATCCTGAGCGATCTCCAGGCGCTGGCCGAGCAGAGCATGCGCGAGCTTCAGGATGCGTACCAGACCGGCCTGAAGGAAGGGATGGAGCGCGCGGGGACGGCGGATGTCGTGCAGGCCGAGCCGGTTTCGGCGAGCCCGGCCGAGCCCACGATCATGGGGGTGCCTCCCGAGGAGCACGAGCGTCTGATCCAGGAGGCTTTTGCCAAGGGTCGGGACGCGGGCCTTCAGGAGGCGCGCGCGGATCTCATGCAGGCTTACGAGCGGGGTCGGCAGGACGGGATCGACGAGGGCCGGCGTCAGGTCAACAGTGGTGGCGGGTTCGGCTGGACCATCAACCGGGGCCAGGACAAGGACTGGGCGCTCGCCGTGCTGCATGCGGGGCGGACGACCCCCGCCGATCAGCTTCGCCAGGCCTACCGCCTGCTGACCAAGGCCTTCCACACGGATCGCAACCCGGACATGCCTCCGGAGTACATCCGGAACCTGAACCGGGCCAAGGAGATTCTTGGGTTGTAGCCGCAGGCGCCGCTTGTAGCCGCAGGCGCTGATTGTAGAAAGGCGGGGGAGCGAGAGCTTCCCCGCCTTTCCCTTAACGCCAATTCCCCTCTCCCTCCCGCACAAGGCTTGGCATTGCCCTCCACAGGAGGGGATGCTATGCTGAAGCTCGACACAAAACTTCACCAAGCAATTTTACGAAGCCGATCGACGAGCCACGCCCCTGAGCGTGAGACGGGGCTGTTTGACGGGCTCCTCGCTCCGCCGTGCGGCGGTCGCGGGAGCATCCGCCGAGGAGGCGGGTATGGAGGCGGAGGCGGGCATGGGAGGCGGGATGAAGCGCTCAGCGAGCGGCAAGGATCTGAGGCCCCGGCGGACGGAGTTCCTGGTTTTCGGGGCTCCGCTGATCGAAGAGGCGGAGATCCGCGAGGTCGAGGACACCCTGCGATCGGGCTGGCTGGGGACGGGCCCCAAGACCAAGCGTTTCGAGGCGGAGTTCGCGGCCTATACGGGGGCCCGGCATGCGATCGCCCTCAACTCCTGCACGGCGGGGCTGCACCTGGCTCTTGACGCGGCGGGCATCGGGCCCGGCGACGAGGTGATCACGACGCCGATGACCTTCTGCGCCACCGCCAACGTGATCATGCACGTCGGCGCCAAGCCGGTCTTCGCCGACGTCGAGCGCTCAACGGGCAACCTGGATCCCGACGCCGTCGCGAAGGCCATCACGCCGCGCACCCGGGCGATCATCCCGGTGCACTTCGCGGGGCGCCCCTGTGCCATGGAGCCCCTCTTGGATCTCGCCGCCAAGCACGGCCTGGTCGTGATCGAGGACGCGGCGCATGCCACCGAGGCGCGCTACCACGGGCTCAAGGTAGGCAGTATCGGCGACATGACGGCCTTCTCGTTCTACGCCACCAAGAACGTGGTCACGGGCGAGGGCGGCATGCTGACCACGCACTCCGACCACTGGGCCGAGCGCATCCGCGTTCGCAGCCTCCACGGCCTCTCCAAGGACGCCTGGAAGCGCTACTCCTCGGATGGCTTCCAGCCCTACGACACGCTCTACCCCGGCTACAAGTACAACATGATGGATCTCCAGGCCTCCCTCGGCATCCACCAGCTGGCGCGGGTCGAGGAGAACCTCAAGCGGCGGACGGCGATCTGGCAGCGCTACGACAAGGCCTTCGAGGGGCGCTTCGTCATCCCGGCGCCCCCGGAGCCCAACACCGTGCATGCCCGCCACCTCTACACGCTCATGCTCGAGCCCGAGACCCTCGGCATGGGCCAGGTCGAGTTCCTGGAAGCCCTCAAGGCCGAGAACATCGGCGCGGGCATCCACTTCATCGCCCTGCACCTCCACAGCTTCTACAAGGAGCGCCTGGGCACCAAGCGCGGAGACTTCCCCAACGCCGAGTGGATCTCGGATCGGACCATCTCGCTGCCCTTGTCGCCAAAGCTCACGGAATCGGACGTGGAGGACGTGATCTCCGCCGTCCTGCGGATCGCCGATCGGGCATGACGCCGCTTGTCCTCCACTCGGTCTACCGCTACCTGCCGCTGACCGAAACCTGGATCTACGGCCAACTTCAGGCCGTCACCGGGTTTCGGCAGGCGGTGGCCTGCATCGGCACCGAAAACCTCGATCGCTTCCCCTTCGCGCCGATCGTCAGCATGGCCGATCACCCGCTCGTGAAGCCCGTGGTCCGGACGGCAGACGGGATCTCCCGCTGGAGCGGCCGGCCCCTGAAGCGCTACGACCGGCTACTGGCCCCGTGGTACCGCTTCGCCTGGCCCATCCTCGCCACCACCCAGCTCCAGGCCTGGGCTCCAAGGGTGATCCACGCGCATTTCGGCGATCAGGCCACCCGCACCCTGGGCCTCAAGGCCGCCACCGGCGCCCCCATGGTCACCACCTTCTACGGGTACGACCTGGCCCTCTGTCGCGAGCCCTTCTGGAAGCAGGCCTACGCGCGCCTCTTCCAAGAAGGCGACCTCTTCCTCGTGGAAGGCCGCGCCATGGCCCGCACACTCGCATCCATCGGCTGCCCGCCCTCCAAGATCCAGGTCCAGCACCTGGGTGTCGACGTCGCCGGGATCCCCTACTCCCCCCGGACGCCCGAATCGACCTGCCGCGTGCTGATCTCGGCCTCCTTCCGCGAAAAGAAGGGCATCCCCCAGGCCCTCCAGGCCTACGCCAGGGTGCTGGCCGAGCATCCCGGCAAGCTATCCCTGACGGTCATCGGAGACGGCCCCATGCGCGACTCCATCCACGCCCTGGCCCGCGACCTCGGCCTCTACGACTCCATCCGCTGGCTTGGCTACCAGCCCCATGCGGTCTTCCTGTCAGAGGCGCAACAGGCCCATGTCTTCCTCCACCCCTCGATCACGGCCTCCGACGGAGACACCGAAGGCGGAGCCCCCGTCTCCATCCTCGAAGCCCAGGCCACCGGGCTGCCTGTGGTCGCGACGCTGCACGCGGACATCCCCGAGGTGACCACCGCCGAGTCCGCCGAGTTGGTGCCCGAGCGCGACGTCGATGCCCTCGCCGCCGCCCTCTCGCACGTCGCCCTCCAGCCCGAACGCTGGGCTGCCATGGGCCTTGCCGGCCGCCGTCACGTCGAGGCCGAGTACGATGCCCTCCAGCAAGGCCTCCGCCTCGAAGCCCATTACCAAACCCTCATGCAGCGGCAAGGCCACAGAGCCCTCGCCTTCGACTAGCACCTGCGGGATCAGAAACGGGCGAGCGGCCAGAACGCATGACCCGGCCCTACGGGCCGCCTCCAGGGCATGCGAGCAGGAGTTCCGACCCCCTCATGAGTCTTTACAACCCTTGGGCTGCCCATGGTAACCTCCGCGGCGTGTCACCCCGCATCACCACCGCCAAAAGGCGAAGGAGGTCCCCATGCTCACTCGCTTGCAAGATGCCCCTGACTACCAACTCGCCCAAGGAGAGCCCGATGTCCGCGGCTGGAAGGTCTTCGACGCCAACTGCACGTCCCTGGGAACCATCGACAACCTGATCCTCGACACGGACGTCAACGAGATCCGTTACCTGAGCGTCACGGGCGACGGTAGCAAGCGCATGGTCCCCGTCGGCATGGTCGACATCGACTCCGCCGACCGGCAGATCCTGCTCAAATCGAACGCGAACTTCGAGACCTTCCCCATGGATACCGGCGAGCCCCTCACCGCCGAGCGCGAGCGGCAGTTCTACACCACTTTCATCCCCGAGACCGAGGCCCGGGACATGACCTACCAGCGCCCGGAGTTCAAGCATGAGAGCGACCACCTCATGCTCATCGAGGAGCGCCTCCGGGTCGGCAAGCGGCAAGAGAAGGCGGGAGAGGCCGTGGCCCGCAAGCGGATCGAGCAGCACCCCGTCGAGGAGCAGGTCCAACTTCGCAGGGAGCACGTCGAGATCGAGCGGCGCGCCGTCAACAAGCCCCTGAGCCAAACCGAGTACGCCAGCTTCAAGGGGAACGCCTTCCAGGAGGGCCAGGAGATCCACGTCCCGCTCATGAGAGAAGAGGCCGTCGTCTCCAAGGAGCCCTTCGTGAAGGAGGAGATCATCCTGCGCAAGACGTCGGACGTCCGCACGGAGACCGTGCGCGACAACGTTCGCGAGGAAGTGGTCGAGTTCTCGGGCACCGAGCCCGAGGGCCGCGCCTTGAACGAAGACACGTCCGTCACGGACGTCACCGGAACCCCCAGCGTCGAGAGACGCCGCTCGCAAAAGGAAGGCCTCGGCGAGAAGATCAAGCGGAACCTCGGGATGGACTAACTCCCGCTGCTAGCGCCCGCGGCTATAACTAGCGCCGCGGCTAAAGACTAGGGATGGGCGAAGGTGGCCCGCTGGAAGCTGAGTAGCTCGGTCTCGGTCACCTTCCCCTCCTGCAGCGAACGGGTCTTGATGATGCCAATCTCCGGCTTGACCCAGAAGGTCAGCTCCGACGACGCAGTTTGGCGGGCGTCGCTGAAGGTGGTGCGATAGGAGATGCGGGCGCAATCCTCGAAGGTGCCGGCCTCCACCTTGACGGTCTCGATGCCCAATAGCTCGGCGGTGAGCTCGTAGCCGACCTCCTTGCCCTCGGAGTCGCGGTAAGTGCCCTTTTGCGCCACCCACGACTCGCGCGGGCTCACGCCCTGGAGGTAGTAGACCAGCGGGGAGAGCTGGAGGCCCTCCAGGGTGGACGAGACCTGGAGGGCCATGCCCTCCGCCGTGCGGATGACGGTGAAGCGGGAGGTCTGAGGGTCGGCTCCCTTGCGCACGAGGGTCTGGACCACCTGCGCGTAGGTGCGATCGCCCTGGCCGCGCGTGCGGATCACCCGGGTGATGGCCACGTCCCCGTTGGAAACCCCGTAGCGCAGCTCGTCGCCCACCTGGGGAAGGTAGGGTGCCGCGCTGGCGGGCTGGCCCGCGATGAGAGCGCCAATCAGCGCCGCTCCGAGCCCGAGCGTCCAGATCCTCCGCATCCCGAAAGCGCGCATGGTCCCCTCCTTATCGTGCCCACCCCACGGTGGGACGTAAGCCGCCATCCCAAGGCCTGAGCCGCGGGCGCCAGCCCCAGGGTAGCGGAGGGATGCTTGCCTGGCTTCGTTGGAGACGGAGAAGGGATTCGGCGGCTAACGCCCGTGGCTAATTATCAAGCGGAGTTTCGAGCGCGGGGCGCTCGTCGGCCAGCCGCAAGAGCCACAGCGGCAGCGGGGCGATCTCTCCAGAGGGGTTTAGGGCGTCGAGCCTCGTCTGGACGGGGTTCCAGGGGGCCATCAGCATGGCCTCATGGCCCTGGTCGACCAGGCCTCGGATGAAGTCCTGGCCATGCTCCTGGCACATGAGGAAGACCTCGCGCTCGGCGACCTTGGCCCCGAAGGATCCGTAGGCCCGGCAAATCGCCGGCCGCACGTCATAGTAGCCGCAGCGGTCTCCCTCCAGCAGCGGGCAGGTCACGGGCACGCCCTCCAGCGAAGCGGTCGGCACCTCGGGCGGATGCTCGCTCCAGTGGCGCTCGGCGGCTTCCAGGGCCTCACGATGCGGCCCGTAGTCCCGGATCACCTGGGCCAGCAGGACGTCGCGGCGGGGATCGCGCGAGAGCGCCGCGCGCATGGGCTCCCACTCGGCGCGGCTGACCCGGAAGAGCTGGGAGCGGCAGCAGTGGGCGCAGCCGTCCCGGCAGGGCAGGCTGGGATAGGCCCTGGCGAAGGCGAAGGCCATGTAATCGATCGGCATGTAGAGATCCGACCAGTCTCCCTGGCCGAGGCCTGCGGTGGCTTCGAGCATGGAGGGGAGGTCGCGGATGGTTCGGCGCAGCAACTCGGACATGACCTGGGGATCTTACCCGGATTTGCCGAAAGCCACGCAAGATCGGTATCCTGGAGCCAGATAAGGAAAAGGGCTGGTGCATGGACTGATAACGGAAGGAGAAGCCGCGTGACCCGAACCGCTTGCTGGCTGATGCTCGCGATCATGGTGGTGATGCTGGCGGGATGCGGCCGGACGCCGACGGCGCCCGAGGGCTCCGCCAAGAAGACTCCTTCGCCCGTGCACACGCGGACGGCCCTTCCGGCAGGCCGCTAGCGCGTTTACTGGCCTGTCGTTTCTACAGGTCAGCTTCGCTTTCCCCTTGAAAGCCACGGGCGCTTCGAAACAGCCGCGGCGCCTCTTTCTCCCTCCCGCACGATGCACCTTCCAGCTCCATCCCCTAGGCTGGGGGCATGGAGCAACGCGTGTCGGGCTGGAGCCTGGCTCCAGCGAGTCCCTATCATTGGCTGGCCCAGACGCTGGCGACGGTTTTCGCCTACGATCTGGACCCTAGCCGGCCGCTTCTGTCGCCTTCCGGTGAGGCTTCCCACCGGGTGGACGTCCTGGAGCTGGATCTGGGCGCGCGCGGCATCCCGGGGATCCGCTTCACTCCCAAACATTCCAATGGAGCGGGGATCTGCTTCACGCATGCCGCGGGCGCTCCCCAGGTCCTCCCCTACTACCGGCTGATCCGGGAGATGCTGGGGGCGGGCTACACCGTGCTCTTCTACGAGCTCGACGGCCATGGCCGCAACCCGTATCCGCTCAACGCCTCGGACGTCCTGGACATCGTGCCGGCTGCCATCCGGACGCTGCGCCGCGAGTTCGATCGCGTGGGCCTGGTGGGCATGAGCCTCGGCTCCGTGCTCTCCTTGCGGGCGGCAGCCCAGGACCCGGATCTCGCGGCCATGGTGCTCCTGAGCCCTCCGCTGCGGGTCGTGCTCTCGGACTGGGAGCTGCTGGGAGAGACGCTCGGCACCTTCTTCGTCGAGAACGCCCCCCTCCTCCTGGAGACCTCCCTCGAGCACATGCTGGCCCCGTGTCTCGGCAGCGTGCACTTCGAGGGGCACGGCCGGCATGCCATGGTCGATCGCGGCTTCATCGACGCCATGGCCCACCTGATCGCCGCGCTCGACCCGCTGGGCCACGCCCCACGCGTGCACGGGGTTCCCACCCGCATCCTCCACGGCGAATGGGACCGGATCGTCCCGCCGCGCAGCTCGCAAGAGCTGATCGGAGCCCTGGAGGCGCCGGCGGATCGCCTCACCCTGCCGCGCCGCACCCACCTCACCCTGCTCTTCGAGCCCCGCACGGCCCATGCCACCGTCGAGTGGCTGGATCTCCACATGGGGGGCTGAGGCCCCGCATGATCGTGCCGGAAGCCCCCTCGCACGAGGGGGCTTCCAGGTCTCCGAAGCGGGCTAGCACCTGCGGCTCAATACGCTAGCGCCAGCGGCTGCTGCGTAAGGCTGCGAGCATTAGCCGTGAGCCGCATGGGGGCTGCACGCTAAAGCTCGCTGTAACGAAGATCGCTCTAAGGAGCGCTGCCGCCAGGCCTCGCCTCATTGGGTCCGGGCGGCGTGCCCTGCTCATTGCCACCCAGGCCGGGCGAAGGAGTCGACATGCCGTAGCCACCGCCACCGCCACCTCCGCCCCCATAGGGGGAGGGACTGACCATGGTCTCGCCGGGCTCACGTTGCTCCATGCCGCTGCCGTCGCCCTCCTCGGCCGGCCCACAGCCCGCCATCACGACTCCGAGCGCCAGGGCCACCGTTAACGTGGATACACGCTTCAGCATCACAAACTCCTCCCTCGGATCGTCCCCCTGGGTCATGCCGGGGTCATGCCATGATGGAAGCCGCTCTTAGCCGGGTCATTGGGCAGAAGCACCGCCAACATCCGAAGGGAAGCGGCATCATGCACGTGTCATCCGGGAAGGGATGCCTTTGCGATCGCCGCGATCAGCCCCTCCATCGTGTAAGGAGCAGCCTCGACCGCGACGGGAAGCCCGCGCCTCCGGATGGCCGCCGAGCTCACCGGCCCGATCGACGCCAGCCGCGTCCGGGCCCAGATCGCCGGGTCGACCCGGTCGACCAGCGCCTCGAAGGTCGACGGGCTGCTCACCAGCACCCAATCGATCTCTCCCCGGCGCAAGGCCTCCAGCGCCGGGCCCTCCGACAGGACATCGAGACTACGGTACGCGATGGGATCGTCGATAGCGACGCCGTGCGCGCGCAGCCTCGAGGGCAGCACGTCGCGCGCCCGGTTCGCCTTGGGAAAGAGCACCCGACCCAGCTCAGGCAAGGCCAGGAGGGCCTCCGCCAGCGACTCGGCGGTCGCCTCCGGCGGAATCAGATCCGGCACCACTCCCCGCGCTTCCAGCGCCTGGGCGGTCTTGGGACCGACGGCGGCCACGCGAACTCCCAAGGGGAGGCGTTCGAGCCGATCAAAGACGGCCTGCACCCCGTTGGCGCTCGTGAGAATAAGCCAGTCGTAGGTTTCGAGCCGCCCGAGGGCAGCCTCCAGAGGAGCCGGGTCCTCGGGAGGCGCGATCGCAAGGGCCGGCAGCAGGACCGGCACGGCCCCCAGGCGCTTCAGCTCCGTGGCCACGCCCTGCGCCTGGTCAACCGGACGCAGGAGGAGGATGCGCTGACCGCCGAGGCTCACGGCAAGCGGGGCTTGGCCAGCAGCTCGCGCGCACCCAGGCCGAGAAGCTCGGCGGCGAGCGCCACGCCCAGCGCCTCGGGCTTGGCCGCAGGGCCTTCCATGGAGCGGCGGAGGACCTGGCTGCCGTCCATGGCGGCCACCATGGCCTCCAGGATCACGTACTCACCCTGCAGGGTGGCATGAGCTCCGACCGGAGCCTGGCAGCCTCCCTGCACTTCGCGGAGGAAGGCGCGCTCGGCGAGCACCGTCGTGCGAGTGGGAGCATCGTCGACCAGCTTGAGCAGATCATGCATGAAGGCGTCGTCTTCGCGGATCTCGAGCGCCACGGCACCCTGGCCCACCGCCGGCAGGCAGACGTTGAGGGGAAGGGTTTCGGTGATGCGATCGCCCCAGCCCAGGCGAATGAGGCCCGCGGCCGCCAGGACGATGGCATCCAGGTCCTCGGTCTCCAGCTTCTTCAGGCGGGTATCGAGGTTGCCCCGGATCTCCGAGAACTGCCAGGTCGGGTTGTAGGCCTTGAGCTGGGACTGGCGGCGGAACGAGCCGGTGCCGATGCGGGCGCCGTCGGGAAGCTCGGAGAGGGTTTTCCACTTCTGCGAGATCAGGGCGTCATGGACGTCCTCGCGCGGAAGGAAGGCTCCCAGGGTCAGGCCCGGGTGCAGCACGGAGGGAAGGTCCTTCGACGAATGGACCGCCAGATCGATCGTTCCGTCCTCGAGGGCCAGCTCCAGCTCCTTGACGAACATGCCCTGCGCGCCGACGGCAGGCAGGGGAATGTCCTGGCGCTGGTCGCCGGTGGTCTTGATGACGACGGGCTCGAAGGTCATTTCGGGAGCAGCCTTGCGCAGCAGCGAAAGGGTCCAGTTGGTCTGCCAGAGGGCGAGCGCGCTGCCGCGGGTTCCCAGGCGGATGGTCTTTAGGCTCATGACGGATTCCTTATTGATCCCCGGGCGCCCGATGGCAAGCGCGGCTCCCGGAGCCTCTCACGCGTCATGCGCCCGCGATCGGCGGGAAGAGAGGCGAGACGACGTTTCAGTCTAGCAAATGCCCGCAGCCGCCGCAACGGAGGGTGATGGGAGCGATCTCTCGTTATTGATTCAGATACAAATGATCGTTTTCTGGGCATGTGCATGCATGACGAAGAAACATTGCTTTGTCATAGAAAGGAGGGCCTCATGATCCGACCCCCTGCCTTGCATGCCATGACGCTGCTGCTGACTGGTAGCCTCGCCCTGAGTGCCACCCCAGCGCTGGCCGGAGTCGAGCTGATCCCGCGAGGTCAGACCCTCACGGGCAAGCAAACGGAGACCCGGGTGATCCAGACGATGACGAGCGCCGAGTACCGCGGAGCGAAGCAGCTCACCAAGACGGTCCCCTACACCGAGGAGCGGATCACCGGCCCGACGACCAAGCTCATCAAGGAGCTGGAGGACCGGACCTACCAGACCCCGGTGACGCGCAACTACGTGAACCGCCAGGAGACGCGCGAGGCCTCGACCTACCGGAACGACTACACCCGGCGCACCACCTCGCAGGTCCTTGATCGGAGCTGGAACATCTGGAAGGTCGGAGGCTATGCGACGAATGGCTTCGGGTTCCAGGGCGACCTCGTCAACGTGGCCATCGCCTCCGACGGCGACTACCGCCGCGCGTCGCGACCCTGGATGCCCTCGGGACGCATCGAGCGAAGCCAGGAGGAGTTCAACCGGGCCAACGTCGTCGCCGTCAAGATCGATCCCTACGGCACCGGCTTCCTGAACGCGTACCTCGTCTTCGACAAGAACACCCTGGGTTTTCTCGGCGGCGCCATCACCTGCCATGGCTCCGACAAGGGAAACCCCGACTTCGCCAAGATTCCCACCGCCCATGTCAGGCGCTACGCGGATCACGATTCGATCGTGTATCAATTGAATTGCTCGAACAACGAGACTTGGTGGAAACTCCACTGCGACACCGACAAGTCCACCTGGGAGGTACACCTGGACGGCAAGCTGCTCGCATCGCAGACCCTGCATGCCTACCGGACCGTGACCACGGAAGAGCCCTACAGCGATTACACCGTGAGCTACACCCCCTGGGCGCCGACCGGCGTGACGATGAAGGGGGCTCCGTACCGGCCCACGTCCACTAATCGGACGGGATTCGTGCGCCACGAAACGACCATCGAGACGGTGCTAATGGCCCAGCACACGGCGGTGAACGGAGCGAACGCCGCCAAGGGAATCGCCGCGGCGGCCCTGGACGCCCGGAAGGTCTTCTCGGGCGACTCCAGCTCCGGAAAAGGACGTGCGACACTCAGCGGCACCCACGTCCGCCAGACCCTCGGGGCCAACCGGGTGAAGGCCTCGCAGGTCGCGGGCTCCAGCCACGGCTCCAGCGTTCCGGATGCCCGGGGTGGAGTGCCGGGCCTCGGACTCGGGAACAACGGCCAGGGCGGTAGCTCGGGTGCATCCGCCGGCGCTCAGGCAGATGCCGTGCCTCCGAGCGCTCCGCCGGCCGTCCCGGTGGTCCTCCCGGTGAGGCCGCCGGTGACCGTCCCGGTGGTCCACCCGGTGAGGCCGCCGGTGGCCGTCCCGGTGGTCCACCCGGTGAGGCCGCCGGTGGCCGTCCCGGCGCCCGTCACGACCCCCTCGCCGACTGTTCCCGACTCCTGGTGGTTCCCGCAGAAGCCGAGTACTCCTCCCCCGCGCGTCCGGTACCAGCGCTACGACCCCTCCAAGCCGCGGCTCTAGCCGGGAAAGGGCCGTCACGGGAGAAAAGCATCAGCCGGGGGCTCGCTTAGGCGGGCCCCCGGCTTCAGTCTCTTGGGTTCTAGCAGGACGGAACGCCGACCCCGAAGGCCTTCAGCGGCAGGGTACGGGCGTGGTCGACGTCCTGCCGGATCTGGGCGATCAGCTCGTCCACCGACTTGAAGGCCATCTCGGAGCGCAGCCGGTGCTGCAGCGAGACCGTGAGCAGCTTGCCGTAGAGGTCGCCGGACCAGCCGATCAGGTGGGCCTCGATCCGGAGCTGCGGCGGGTCGAAGGTGGGACGCATGCCGAGGTTGACCACGCAGGGCTGCTGGCACGGACCTGAGGCATCCATCCAGAGGGCCTGTCCGGCGTAGACGCCATAGGAAGGAAGGAGCTTGCTCTCGTCGACGGAGAGGTTAGCCGTGGGAAAGCCAAGCAGGCGGCCGCGCTGATCGCCGGTGACGACCGTTCCGGTGAGGGTGTAGGGGCGGCCCAGGAGGGTATTGGCCTCCCCGACATGGCCGGTGGCCAGGAGCTTGCGGATGCGCGAGCTGGAGACCGAGGCGCCGTTGAGTTCGAAGGGCGGGACGACGGTGACGTCGAAGCCGAACTCGGCTCCCAGGCTCGATAGCATCTCGCCGTTGCCCTCCTGGCCGTGGCCGAAGGCGAAGTTGTAGCCCACGACGACGTGCTTGGCCCGCATCTGTCCGACGAGGATCCGCTCGACGAAGTCCCGGGCGGAAAGCTCGGACAAGGCGGGGGTGAACTGGGCTCCAACCACGGTCTCCACGCCCAGCTCAGCCATGAAGCAGCGCTTCTCGTCCCAGGTGGTGAGCAGCGGGACGGGATGGTCGGGGCGCAGCACCTTGCGGGGGTGGGAGACGAAGGTGAAGACCGTGCATGGCAGGTTCCGCTGGCTCGCGATCGTGCGCGCCTCGCGGATCACCGCCTGATGGCCCAGGTGCACGCCGTCAAAGGTGCCGATCGCGATGACGGACGGTGGCCAGGGGCTACTGACGGTGAGGTTAGGGTAGTGCAGGGAAAGGGTTTCCAACGGTTCCTCCGGTTAAGCGCCCGCGGCTGTTGCGTAAGGCAGCGAGCGTTAGCTGTGAGCCGCCTGAACGGGATCTGAATGCCAAAGCTCGCTGTCCTGCAGCAACAACGATCGCTCTAGGGATCCATTATACCGTGTAATGCGTCTTGCCAGGCGGCTTCTGGGGCCCACCTTCCCGTCCAGATCGTGAAGGCGGCGGCGGCCTGAGCGATCAGCATGGACAACCCGTTCCGGGCTGAGAGGCCGCGCTCCCTGGCGAGACGCATCAACCGGGTCTCGGAGGGGTTGTAGATCAGATCGAGCACCGCGGCGCCGGGAGGCAGCAGGGCAAGCTCCGTCTCGGAAAGCGGAGAGGCCTCCTGCTCGGGAGCCATGCCCACGGGAGTGGTGTTGATCAGCACGTCGGCGGTGGCAAGGGCCGCGTGCAGATCGCCTGAGCAGAACAGGACCTCGTTCCAGTGGACGGTAGGGGCGTCCATGGCTGCGCTCACCTCGTGGCTGGCCCCGGGGCGGCGCACGGCGAAGGTGATGCTGCGGGTGCCGCGGGTAACGAGGGCGTAGGCGATCGCCCGGCTGGAGCCGCCGGCCCCCAGGATCACGGCCTGCTCGGGCGTGGGCAGGCCGTCCAGCATGGCGAGGAAGCCCTGGAAATCGGTGTTGTGGCCGATGAGGCGATCGCCCTCCCGGGCGATCGTGTTCACGGCCCCGATCCGTTGCGCCTCGGGCATGACCGCGTCCAGCAGCGGCATGACGGCCACCTTGTGAGGCACGGTGACGTTGAGGCCCCCGATGGGCCAGGCACGCATGGCGGCAAGCGCCCCTGCCAAGTGCTCCGGTGGGGTCGGCAAGGCAAGGTATGCCCCGTTGAGGCCCGAAGCCGCCAGGGCGGCGTTGTGCAGCGTGGGGGAGAGCGTGTGTCCCAGGGGGTAGCCGATCAGGCCGAAGAGCTGGGTGTGAGCGTCAATTCCGGGCATGCCCCCATTCTAGCTAATCTTCCGCTACTTGTCCCCCATTGCGCCTGCGGGCGCAGATTCGCTTCGCGTGAACGACGGGGGACCGGCGAAGCCAAGGGGGGACATGACGAGGAACTGGATTAGAAGGGGAAGACGATGGTCGCGATGAACATCCCCACCGCCAGGGTGGAGAGGATCCGGTACTGGACCATCTTCTCCGGCTTGATCATGGGCTTGTCGAAGAGCCACTGGTAGATCGGCGGTCCGATCAGGAGCACCGTGGTCACTCCGATGAGGGCGGTCTGCTCCAGCGACAGGTTGGGGTGCGCCATGCCCAACACGATCCGGGTCAGCATCGTCGCGAGCAGGATCGAGATGATGTACGCTTGGCCGCGCGCTTTTTCGTCGAACATAAACATGAGGGCATCAGGCTCCTTCAAAATGGGTCCGAAATACCCTACCCGCGCGGTTTCCAGGCATCACCGGGACGCTTGCCGCGGTTCCGGGCCCGCTCGCGCGCAGAGGCCCTATCGATGCGGCTTCGCGGGAGATCAAACTTTCCTGAAGGCTCGGTCGTTACGCGGTTCCCAGGACCCTGCCTCCCCCGTAGACCGGGACCATGCCGGTCGGGATCACGGGCGCGGCGGGGCTGGGAGGGACGAGCGAGGGCTCAGGGGCCGCGGGGACGGCCGGAGCGACAGGAGCTTCGGGGGCGGCCCCGAACTTCCGGCGGACGTTCATGATCCCTTCGCCGGCCTTGCGATCCACGAAGCGAGCAGCCTCGCTGAGGGTCTCGGCCACCTCACGGCCTCCCTCCACGAAGTTCTCGACCTTGTCCTTGGCGCCGGCGAAGGCTTGCGCGGGGTTGGAAATCGCGTTCCAGACGGCCGATGCGGCGGTCTTGACCCCGCGCGCGACGGTCATCACGCCTTCCTCGGCGGCGTTGGCGACCTTCTTCATGGCCGCCTTGGGGTCCATGACCGCGTCGACGAAGGCGGTGCCGATCTTCGCGACGGTCGGCGCGATCTGGTGGCCGAAGTCCCACAGCGAGAGGCTCATGGAGGCGAGCGAGGCGCCCAGGTAAGCCATGCGGAGGCCCTGGGTCATGGGCAGGAGGTAGGTGGCGAGCTTGAGGCCATCGAGGCCGACGGCCAGGATGGAGCGCGCCTTGTCGCCGAAGGTGGAGTTGGCGTCCTTGAGGGTCTGCCAGGCCTTCACGCTGTTGGCGGCGAAGAGGCCGACGTCGGCAATCGGCATCAGGACGCCCATCGCCTTGCCCAGGGCGGTGGAGGAGAAGCGGATGAGGCGGGTGCTGGCGATCTTGGTGGCGGCGGGTCCGAGGAGGCGGGACTCCTGGGCCACGCGTCCCAGCGTCGAGAAGGAGAGGCGCATGCCTTCGACGGCCTGGATGGAGCTGGCGGAGGCGCGGCCGAAGTCGGCGACGGCGCCCAGGCGCTGGTCCTCGGTGGCGCCGGGGTCCTGGAAGGAGGAGTGGAGGTTCTGGTAGCTGATGCCGACGGCCTCGATGGTCTTGGGGAAGGCGATCGCCGACAGGGTCAATCCCGCGGCCGACCCACCGACCTCGGCGGCCTTCATCAGGCGGGTCATGGTGGTCGAGCTCATCCGGCCGATGGCCTTCACAGCCTTCATCTCGCGCGTGTCCTGGGTCAGCTTGGCGTAGGTAGGGTTCTTCGCCAGCAGAGCGGTGTCGGCGGCGTCCAGGCTCTTGAGCAGGGCGTCCTGCCGGCGGATGAAATCCGAGGCGCTCTGGGTCGCCCGGGCGGTGGCTGCGAGGCGCATCGCGGAGCTGGAGGCGGGGTTGGTGAGTACCCGCTGCATCTCGGTGAAGTCGTTGAGGGCCCGGGTCTGGGCGCGGGCCACGTCGGCCATGGCGCCGGCCGCGTTGGTGAAGGGAACGACCGAGCTGCTGGCCGTCTGGCCGGCGCGCAGCATGCCGGCGGGAAGCTTGCCGCCCACGAGCTCGTTCAGCGACGTTTGAAGCTGGTTGGCGTCGCGCAGGGCGTTGCCGACGTTTCGCGCGGAGTCTCCCACCACCACGACCGGGTTAGCCACGGAGCCGCCGCCCAGGACCTGCGAGGTGAGCGAGAGCGAGTCGCCCGTCATGCGGAGCTGCTTCTGGAGAGACTGGCCCGCCTTGGCCACGGCCTCCGCCTGCTCGAGGCGAGCCATCACCGGCTGGCTATTCGATTGCAAGCGAGGGGTAACCGGGCTCGTCATGACTTCCTCTTCCGAACTGAACGCCGCAGGCCCAGGAGGCCTTTGCTTCTCTATCCGGAGGTGGGGGCGCGAACTTGGTAAGAAGGAGCTTAAGGCTTCGCTAAATTTTGACCACCTGAAGGCGTAAAGCGAAAAGGCATGCGCCCTGGCGTTCCTATTACCTGCTTGCTGGGTAGGATGCGATAAACCCCGCACCTCCGTCAACCCGTTTCACAGGAGCCTGCCCGTGCCTAGCCTCAGAAAATTGGCCTCCCGTGCCGTTCTCATGCTCTGCAGCCTCAGCCTCCTCGCCGCATGCGACGCGGCTCGCTTCGGCGTGACCACGCAGACTCCGAGCGAAGTGGACGCGCTGCAGACGCGGGGCATCCGGGGCCAAGTCCTCGACATGACGGGGGCGCCCGCCGGCGGCGTGGTGGTGCGCGGCACGCTTCTCAGCAACAACGCAGGCAGCCTGATCAGCAACAATGCAGGCGGCCTCATCAGCAACAACGCCGGAAAC
>JAKFCW010000033.1:0-46657 GCA_036676455.1 Candidatus Sericytochromatia bacterium | reverse complement strand
GAGGAGTTCTTCCACACCTTCAACGCCCTCTACGAGGCCGGCAAGCAGATCGTGCTCTCGAGCGATCGCCCCCCCAAGGACCTCAAGGCCCTTGAGGATCGCCTGCGCAGCCGCTTCGAGTGGGGCCTGCTTTCCGACATCCAGACTCCCGACCTCGAGACCCGCATGGCCATTCTCAAGAAGAAGGCCGACTCCGACATGCTCGACGTCGACGATCAGGTGATCGCCTACATCGCGACCGCCTACCAGAACAACGTCCGCGAGCTCGAAGGCGCCTTCATCCGCGTCATGGCCTACGCCTCCCTCACCGGAGTCACCCCCACGGTCGATCTCGCCATGCAGGTGCTGGGCGTCGCTCAGCGCAAACCCGTCACCATGGCCCGGATCCGGGAGATCGTGGCCGATCACTTCCACCTCAGCGAGGCCGAGCTGATCGGTCAGCGCCGCACCAAGGAAGTGAGTTGGGCCCGCCAGGTCGCGATGTACCTCTCGCGCGAGCTCACGGACTCCTCGCTGCCCACCATCGGCGGCGAGTTCGGCGGCCGCGACCACACCACCGTCCTGCACGCCTGGGACAAGGTCCACAAGCTGCTGGCGACCGATACGGCCCTCGTGGGCCTGCTGCAACAGCTGACCCACCAGATCAAGGGGTAATCCCAAGCCCTGTCGGGAGTCCATTGCGTGGACTCCGACAGGGCTAGCAGCGAGGAAGCGGCCACCGCTTCCTCGCTGCTAGCCCTCCAGGGGGAGCGTGAACCAGAAGGTGCTGCCCTTCTCCGGTTCGCTCCGCACCCCGACCTGACCCCCGTGGGCCTCGACGATCGACTTGCTGATGCTGAGGCCCAGACCGGTCCCGACCCCCATCTTGACTCCGCTCTTCAGCTGGCTGAAGCGCTGGAAAAGCTTGGAAATCTCCTCAGGGGCGATCCCGATCCCCGTATCCTGAACCTCGCAGCGCGCCCATCCCGTCTCGCTCGTCACCTGCACGCGGATGTGGCCTCCCCCCGGCGTGAACTTGATGGCGTTGTTGAGGAGGTTGATGAGCACCTGCTCGATGCGCTGCCCATCCATGCAGACCCACAAGGGAGAAGACGGGAGGGAGACCGCGATCGCGAGGCGCGCCTCCTCGGCCTGGGGTCTCAAGCTATCGACGGTCTCCCGGATCTTGGCCCGCAGATCCGCGCGATCCAATCTCAGCTGGAAGGTGCCCGCCTCGATCCGGGCGAAGTCGAGCAGGTCGTCGACCAGCCGTTTCAAGCGCTCGGTACTCATCTCGATCTGGTGGACGAACTCCTGTTGCTGTGGCGTCAAGGGGCCTCCCAGCCCGTCCTGCAGGAACTCGACGTACCCCATGATCGACGACAGCGGCGTCCGTAGCTCGTGGGTCACCGAGTTGACCAGATCGTTCTTGAGCTGATCCAGCTCCTTGGCGGCCTTGATCTCGGCGCGTGCCTCCTGCTCCTTGACCATGAGGTGCGCGCGCTCCGCTTCGACCCGCTTGCGTTCGGTGATGTCGGTGATCATCGCGAGGGCGCCGATGAACTGACCTTCGCGATCCAGGAGGGGGCTGGTGCTCAGGCGGATGCAGACGGGGCGACCATCCTGGCGGCGCAAGCGGAAGTCGTGGACCTCCCGGATCCCTTGCCTCCGACGCTCGACGAAGCGCTCCAGGTCCGCCTCATCCTCGGGGAAGACGTAGTCGGCCAGGGGACGGCCGAGCATCGATTCGGGCGTGGTTCCCAGGATTTCCCCCAGTCGCGCGTTGGCAAACTCCGTCCGGCCCGCAGCGTCGATCAGCCAGATGCCCTCGTAGGTCGTCTCGACGATCTGCCGATAGCGCTCCTCGGCTTTCTCCCGGGCTCGCCGCTCGGCCTTCTCCCGCAGGGCCCGCTCGACGACGGGAACCAGGCGCGACAGGTTGTCCTTGCTGACGTAATCATCCGCTCCCGCCTTCAAGAGGGCGGCCGCCTTCTCCTCACCGATGGTGCCCGATACCACGATGAGCGGCATGTCGTAGCCGGAGCTCCGGAGCAGCGCGACCGCGTCCGCTCCGCTGAAGCGGGGCAAGCGAAAGTCGGTGATGACGACGTCCCAGGCCGCCTCGGCAAGGGCGGCCTCCATGGCCGCGGCCGTGTCCACCCGCGCGATCGTGAGGTCGTAGCCGCCTTCTCGCAGTTGCTCGACCAGCAGCAGGAAGTCGTTCTCCGAATCTTCGATACTCAGGACGCGCAACGGCTTGCTCATGGTCGTTCCCTCAAAGCGTGAAGTAGAAGGTCGCGCCTTTATCGAGCGCAGCCTCCGCCCAGATGCGGCCTCCATGCCGGTGAATGATGCGCTGGACCGTCGCGAGCCCGATGCCCGTGCCTTCGAACTCGGAATCGGCATGCAGGCGCTGGAAGGGCTGGAAGAGCCGATCCGCATAGGCCATGTCGAAGCCCGCCCCGTCGTCCTTCACATAGTACACGGCATGCCCGTCCTTCTCGGTGGCACCGACCTCGATCCGGGCCGCGGGGTGCTTGCTCGTGTACTTCCAGGCGTTTCCCAACAGGTTCTCCATGGCCACCGCGAGGAGCTTGGGATCCCCGTCGACGACCAGCCCCGGCGCAATCCGGACCTCGACCTGCCGGTCCGGCTGACTCTGGTGGAGGCGCTCGGCGATCGCCTGGGCCACGGCACTCAGATCGACCCGTTCGCGCTGCAGCTCGCCGCGGGTCAGCCGCGAGAGCTGCAAGAGATCGTCGATGAGCTCGCGCATCTGCTCGCTCGCGGAGCGGATGCGCTGCAGGTAGTCCTGCCCGCTCGCATCCAGCCGAGTCCCGTAGCGCGACAGCACGATCCGGCTGAAGCCGTCGATGCTCCGCAGCGGAGCGCGAAGATCGTGAGAGACCGAGTAGCTGAACGCTTCCAGCTCCTGGTTGATGGCCGCGAGCTGGGCGGTCCGATCGAGAACACGCCGCTCCAGCTCTGTGTTCAGGGTCCGGACCTCGGCTTCGGCACGCTTGCGCTCGGCATAGAGCAGCGCATTTTCCAGCGAGATGGCCGCCTGGGCCGCCAGCATGTCCAGCATCGTCAGCTTTTCCGCGGTGAAGACGCCCGTCGACAGGTTGTTCTCGAGGTAGAGCATGCCGACGAGCTTGGCTTGCCTGAGAATCGGAAGGCCCAGCACCGATTTCGGTCGGCACTCCTGGAAATAGGCATCCGAGGCGAAAAGCCGTTGCTTGCGGCCATCGTCCAGGACCACTTTCTCCCCTGAGCGCCTCACGAAGTTGACGACGGCTTCGGGCAGCCTCGGGGCCGGGGAGGGCGGGGCATCCAGGAAGAGCGAGACGTCGGGCTTGTCGACATGCGCCTCCGCCACCACCTGGAGATCGTCGCCCTGAGCCAGGAGCAAGTATCCTTTCTGGGCCCCGGCATGCTCGAGCACGGCGCGCATCAAGGCTTCAGCCAGTTTCGGCAGGAGGATTTCCTGGGAGATGGCTTGTGACGCCTTGATCACCGTCATCAGGTCCAGCTCCCGGGCCGCGGCTCCCAGGGTGATCGCGTGCGGCAGCGCGCGGTGTTCGCGCAGCTGCGGATAGAGGCGCTCGAGTTGCCGGACCTTTCCCTCCGCGCCCCAGCGCATGTAGGCGTACCGTGCCTCCCGGAGGTAGGCGTCGGCGATGGTCTCGAAGCCCTGGGCCAGGTAGGCCCTCGCGGCGAGCTCGTTGGCGATCGCCTCGTTCTGGACGAAGCCGCTCACCCGCGCGGCCTGGATGGCCTTTTCGTATAGCCGCATGGCCTCCGGCTCGCGTCCCTGGATCCGGGCCAGCTCGGCCGAGACCAGCGCGTACCGGTCCCGGAAGTTCTCCGGGCAATTCTCGGACCAGACCCGCAAGCGCTCGTGATAGGCGTTCAGCTTCTCGAGGAGGACCTCCCGCCGCTCGGGGGACGCCTTCTGCCAGGCGCCCGCCAGGGCCAGCGCCGTGTAGTAATGGTACTCGGCCGACTCGAAGTAGATGAAGACCGCCTCCAGGGCCGGCTCTGCCCGCTCCGCCGCGAGGAGCGCCTCGTCGTCGTCTCCGGCCATGAAGGCGGCCCTGACTCGGGCCATGAAGTACCAGAAGACGGAGACGGGATGCCCGTGATCGTGCAGCCATGCCTCGTAGGCCGCCGCGTCGAAGCCCGCCGCGTCGAAGATCGTCAAGGATGCCGTACGTCCCCTCAGGCTCTCGATCAGCTGCTGGTAGACGATCAAGGTCTCCTCCACGAGACGGAACTTGAACTTGCTCACGAAATCCAGGCGCCACTCCGCCTCCCGGTAGACCTCCGCCAGCGGTTGGCCCATGGCCAGCCTAGCCGAGAGGATGCCCACGCATGCGAAGCCCGCGTAGGTCAGGTTGCCGGCCTCGGTGGCCTTGTTGAACGCCACGCCGAGGTAGTCCAGGTCGGTCCGGATATGGCGCGTCCAGTGGTTGGTCATGTTGCCGAAGACGTAGTAGACCACCCCGATCTCGGCCAGCATGCCCTGGCGATCGACCATGTGGCATGCGAGCTGGCCGAAGCGGCGCCCCTCCTGGAACCGCTCGAAGATCGGCCCGAGAATCATGCCGAACGTGGCGTAACCGGACGCCGAGCGGCCCGTGTTTCCGTACCGGAGGCTGAGGTTCACCATGTGGCAGACGGTCAGCAGAAACAGGTTCTTGTCCCACCACGAGGCCACCGGAGGCAGGGCCGAGAGGATCTCCATGGCGGCCTCTCGCTCGGGATCACGCATGGGAGGCAGGTCGATCAGCGATTCGATCGGTCGGTTCCCCAGTTTCTCCCAGATCGCCTCGACCGCCTCCTGGACGTGCTGCGGGCTGGGGTGGACGGGCAAGTCGATGCCGAGCATCCGGAGGCTCTCGGATCCCCAGTCGATGGCCCGTTGAATCGCTCCGGTCGTCTCGTAGAGGGCGATCCCCAGGCGATAGGCGGGAACCTTCGATAGCGGCGTCCGCGCATGGGCCAGCAGCTCGGTGAGGAAGCGCTCGCACGCCTCGAAGTTAGCGCTCAGCAACTCGCATGCCGCCCGCTCGACATGCAGCGCGACCGTGAGGTCATGCTGGCCCTCCCAGCTCTCGGCGGGCAAGAGCTGCATGCCCGCAGCCAGGTAGGTGATGGCGGATTGGTAGGCTGCCGAGGCCTTGGCCCGCCTCCCGGCAGTGAGGTTGAGCGCGGCGACCTGGTTCCGTTCGGCCGGATCCGTGAGCAGCGAGGCCCCCAGGTTGAACTGGGTCACGATCTCGAAGATCGCCTCGTCGAGGCGAGGAGCGTCGCTTGAGAGCAGCCGGCCTATCTGGAGGTGCAGCTCGCTGCGGCGCGCCGGCGGCAAGAGCCCGTAAGCCGCCTGCTGGATGCGGTCGTGCATGAACCTGACGGTTCTCCCCTGGGGGAGGACCAGGCCTTCGGCGATGGCCTCCCGGAATTCCTCGAGGACTGCCGCTTCCGTTTCCCCGGTGAGCTGGGCCAGGATCCTCAGATCGACCTGGTTTCCGGCACATGCCGCCACCTGCATGAGGCATTGGGTCGCGTCCGGAAGCCTTCTCAGCTTGCCAATCATCAGCTCGACGATGTTATCAGTGAAGCCCATGGCGTGAATCTTGGCGAGATCCCAGTCCCAGCGGGCCGCGATCGGATCGAAGGTCAGCACCTGCTCGTGGTAGAGCATGCTCAGAAACTGGATCGCGAAGAAGGGGTTCCCGCGGGTCTTCGATAAGACCAGGCGGCCCAGTTCTTCGGCGCGGGCAGGGTCGCTGTGGAGCGTGTCGGCGACGATCCGGACGAGATCCTGGACCCGGAGCGGACCGAGCGCGAGCTCGTGGACGGCCGCTTGCGCGCGGAGTTCCGCGAGCATCCGCTCCAGGGGGTGATCGGGGCCGACCTCGTTGCTGCGGTACGCGCCGACCAGTAAAAGGTGGCGCGTGTCAGGGTGGGTGAGGAGATGCTGGACGAGCTTGAGGCTGGCGGGATCGACCCACTGGAGATCGTCGAGGAAGAGGACCAGGGGGTGGGCGCGGGTGGCAAAGACGCCGACGAACTGCCGGAAGACCATCAGGAAGCGGTTCTGAGCCTCGGCCATGGGCAGCTCCGGGACGGGAGGCTGCTCCCCGATGATGAGGGAGATCTGGGGGATGACCTCCACGATGAGCTGCGCGTTGACGCCCAGCGCCTCTCGGATCTGGCGCCTCCAGGCGTCGATGCGCCCCTCGGTCTCGGTCAGGATCTGCTGGACGAGCTCGTGAAACGCCTGCGAGAGGGTGGCGTACGGAATGTCGCGCTTGACCTGATCGAACTTGCCGGTGAGGAAGAAGCCGTGGGCCTGGACGACCGGCTGCTGCAGTTCAAGCACCAGGGCGGACTTGCCGATGCCGGAGTAGCCGGAAACGAGCACGAGTTCAGGATCTCCCCGGCTGACGACCCGCTCGAAGGCCTCGCGAAGCGCGGCGATCTCCGGCTCGCGGCCGTAAAGCCGCTGGGGTACGTGGAACGTCTCCGAAACGTCGCGCATGCCCAGGGGAAAAACGGTGTCTTGGCTGGATTTCCAGAGATCGAAGCAACGCTCGAGGTCGGCGTAGAGGCCTCGAGCGGTCTGGTAGCGTTCCTCGGGATCCTTCGCTAGCAGCTTCATGACGATCTCCGAGAGGGCCGGGGGAATCCCGGGGTGGCGCTCGGCGACGGGTGGCGGATCGAGGGCGATGTGGCAGTGCACCCACTCCATTGGATCCCGTCCGCTGCAAGGCAAGGAGCCGGTCAGGCGCTCGTAGAGGATCGTTCCGAGGGAGTAGAGATCCGCTCTTTGGTCGATCACGCGGTTCATCCGACCGGTTTGCTCCGGCGACATGTAGGCGAGCGTGCCCTCGAGGGTGTCACGATCTTGGAGATCCTGATGCTCGCGTGGCAGCAGGGAGGCGATGCCGAAGCCCGTCAGTTTCACCTCGCCGGTCTCGGGATCGACCAAGATGTTCTGAGGCTTGAGGTTCTTGTGGATGAGGTGCTGTCGGTGGATCGCGTCCACGGCCCTGGCGATCCGGATCGCCAAGGGAAAGAAGCGCGTCAGATCCTGAGGCTCCGCGATCCGATCGAGCGGCAGGCCTCCGAAATCCTCGAGTACCAGGACCAGGCGCTCGGGCTTTCGCTCGAGGCGTAACGGCCGCAGGGTGCAGGCAGAGGAGAGGTGGTCGGCGAGGCTGGCCTCATGCTCGAGCTGTCGCAGGGTCGCGAGCGGGGGCCGCAGGGCGCTGGGAGTCCTCAGGAGTACGGGAAGCCGATCGGCCTCGCGCAGCCCTCTGAGCAGCACGAATTCGCCGTTGTCGCTGACGAGCTCCGTCAACGCGTACCCTTCGAGCTTCAGGAAAAGCGGATCGTCCACCCACTTCACCGGTCCTTCCCGGGCCTCCCACGTATCGGCGGTTTCGTGACTGGGGCGCCGACGTCGGGCCTTGCGATCGGGATTGATTATATCCGACCGAATCCTGTTAACCGCATGCTTGGCACTTCCTCAAGCGAAAGCGAAATTTCTTTTGCAGAATTGGGGGAAAACCGGTCGATCACCTGTTCGATTTCCTGGGGATAACCCTGTGGACAACTTGGGGATATGGAGGGGAAAAAGCGAATGTCAAGGGGATCCCCCGCAAGATCCCAAATTAAAACCTCTGTTCGATAGAGGCCTGTAATCATCTCAGCAACAGGATTTCAGCCTTTTTTAAACAAGTATTAAAAGGGCGCGGAGTTATCCCTCCTGGATCAGGGAGCTTGTGGACAATTCATCCCCATGCTGTGGATAACTGGGAGAGGATAAGTTGTGGATAACTCGAAATGGGGAGGGGATAGGTTGTGGAAGATCTCCCGATCTCCGCGGCGCCTTGTGGATAACTCTGTGGAAATCCTCCCAGTTATCCACCGGGCCCTCCGGGCATGATCGCCCGCCGCTCCAGCGCTTCAGGGTCCCTGGGGATAACTTGATCCATGGAGGAGTTGTTGATAACTGCTCCAAACGGAGTTGCCACGCGGGTTTGGAGGCTTCGAGAGGGATGTGCATAACCCGGTGGATAACCGGGAGCAAAACCTGTGGACAAGGAGGGGATGAGATCGGATGGCTATTTTCTGTGGATAACTCTCCCCGGTTATCCCCAGGCTTATCGACTCCCGGGATCCGCCTCGTCAGGGGATCATGACCAGTTATCCCCAGAATCCACTCCCCCTACTATTACGAGATCAAGATCTTTCTCCCGGAGATCCCCCGTTAAGGAGAAAAAAGCGCTCCTCAAAAGGCCGTGTGATCTCCTCCGAGAGCAAGCCTGAAAGGCAGTTGCGATCGGTCCTGAAGGCCTGCTAGAATAAGCGGATTCACGGAACGGCTCATAGCAGTCAATCGAACGTTTGCGGATCATCCGCTCGAATAGGAGAAGCCCTCGATGGAATTCACCTGTGCCCGGGAAGAGCTCTCGAAAGGGATCCAGGCCGTACAGCGCGTCGTCGCCAACCGCGGCCCCCTGCCGATTCTGAGCAACGTCCTGATCGCGACCGACGGCGATCGCCTCCGCATCACGGCGACCGACCTCGAGGTCGGCATCGAGGCCTCCGTTCCGGCGACCGTGAAGGCCTCGGGCGCCGTGACGATCGCCGCCCGCCAGCTGGCTGAGATCATCAACAAGCTTCCCAACGCCGACGTGGCGCTCTCGGTCGGCGATTCGGGCTCCCGGGCCACCGTGCAGTGCGAGCGCTCCCGCTTCGTGCTTCCCGGCCTGCCTTCCGACGAGTTCCCCAAGCTGCCCCAGCTGGCTCCCAACGCCACGAGCCTCAAGCTCGCCTCGGCCGAGCTGCTCAAGGGCATCCGCCAGACCGGCTTCGCCGCCGCCAAGGACGACAAGTCCGTCATCAGCGGCATCTTCCTGCAGCTCAAGGACGGCCACCTCGAGGTGGTCGCTACCGACGGCTACCGCCTCGCCTGGCGCCGCTGGGCCGTCGAGGCCGAGGGCAACCTCGCGGTCATCGTCCCGGCCCGCGCCATGAACGAGCTCGCTCGCTTGCTCGGCGCCAGCGAGGACGATTCCCTGGTCGTCGCCAACGCCCAGAACCAGATCCTCTTCACCCTGGGCGATCGCTTCATGACCAGCCGCCTGATCGACGGCACCTTCCCCAACTACTCCCAGATCATCCCCGCCACCTTCTCCTGCCAGGTCCTCGTCGACCGCGCCCTCCTGCAGAGCGCCGTCGAGCGCGTCTCGATCATGGCCTCCGAGCGCGAGGCCAAGGTCGTCAAGCTCACCTTCACCGACGGCGACCTGCACCTCCAGGCCAACGCCATCGACCTCGGCGAAGGCGACGAGCACCTGCCCATCGAGTACGTCGGCGAGACGATGACCATCGCCTTCAACGCCACCTACATGCTCGACGCCCTCAAGGCCCTGGAAGGCGAGACCGCGACCATCAAGCTCAACGGCAGCCTGATGCCCGCCCTGGTCCAGAGCGTCGACGACGAGACCTACTCCTGCCTCCTGATGCCCATCCGGAGCTAACGAGCGCGACAAGGTTGACTGAGGCCCCTGCTTCGATTCGAAGCGGGGGCCGTCGCTTAGATTGGCGTTCCGGTCGCCGCATACAAGTTGGTTCGAAGCGAGTAAAGGGTCAAACCGTGGGGAGCGGAGGTCAAGTAGTACGGATCATCCCCATTGGAGACTAACCAATAACTCTTGCCGGCCTGTGCATCTCGCCGCGGCTGGACCTGTTGCACCGTCCCCGTCGCCAAGGGCCTTCCCTGGCTACGCCACGCGTAGTTTCCTTGCGCGTCGATGACCAGAACGCCCATGGATCCTCCTGGACTGACCTTGCCTTCGACTTGAGTTGGCGGAATATCGATCGACCACCGGCCGACGATCTGCGAATCCAGGGGACCTTGGGGCGAGACCGCGTCCACCCCGGGAGAGCGCAGGATCTCCACCTCTTTGCCGCGGTGCATGCGGATGTCCCTGGGGGAGTGCATCTCGATATCACCGGCCCTCGTCGGCAGCGCGATCCACGCCAGCGCCAGCCCTCCTGCAAGCAGCCCCAAGCTTTTTTGAACCCCCGTTCTCCTCATCGCCTTTCTCCTCTTGCGGTTCTCAAGCGCGCCCTGAGGGCTCACCATGCCTCGGAAAGGCCTGACTCCTCGTGTTAGGCCTTGAGTTCCGCCGCAACCCTAGCAGAGTGGGGGGAGGATCCCATTGTGTATGATGATAATTTTACGTAAATACGTTAGCTGTAGCGATGCTTTCCGAGTCATGGGTGCGTGATAGCGTAGGCGTGCCGAGACGGAGGGCAGGCAAGGAGGACGTATGAAGCGAGAAGTTGAATGGCTCTTGAGCAGTCTCCTCATGGTCGGCATGGCAGGGTGTTGCCCAGCCGCAGGAGGCCCGGCGGCACAGCCGCTCAGCGATAATAAGGCACCTGATGCTCAGGTGCCGGGGGGAGACTCTGGCAACGGCGGATCCGCGCCTCGCAATCCCGAGCGGATCGAGGCGATTCGCCAAGCCTTGCAAGCCGCCTATGAGGAGCCCGAACCGGAAAGGATCGTCGACCCGCACTACGGATTCGATGCGGCCCGGGATCAGAATGCCAGCCCATTTGATGAAGGTTTGGTGGGGACCTGGACGGTTTACCAACTGAACCCAAAGAACGGGACCCGGGCCGTGACAACCTTGCGGATCGACGCTGATCGCAACTACACCTATGGCGCCTATGGCGGGACCTTCCAGTATGGCCGTCCGAAGCACTACTACATAGACTCATCCACCTACTGGGGCTTCCAGGAGCCGCTAGGGGGGTTCTACTTACGCCGGGGGACTCGGATCCTCGGGCAAGACGTCATCCGAATCTACGACCCTCAGAACAACCGCATGGCTGGCTTCGCGGTCCAAGAGTGAGAGGGGAGGATGCCGTGCTGGAAGTCTTGTTTGTATTGGCGAGCCTGAACGGGCTACCGCCCGGGAATGAGCGGTTCGCGGAGGGGATTGAGGTTCCTTCGACAATACTCGTCGCCCGGGCAAGCGCCAAGGAGCTAAACGCTCAGCTATCCAAGGTTGATTCCCGAGCGATTGAAACGGCCCAAGCTCTCGTTACCATCGCCAATGCTGCGGCCAACTTGGATTCGCTTCCCGTTGCCGATCGTCAGATCATCACGCAGTTCACGAGGGATTTCATGGTTGTCGTCGAAGCCGACCTGAGCCTTCAGCAGAAGCGCCTGGAGAACACCTTGAAAACTAAAAGCCAGCAGCCGGTTTCGCAGCAGGATTGGAAAGAGCTTCGTTCGCGCATCGCCAATCTTCAAAAAAGGCTCATCAACAGCACGCGCTCGATGAAGGCTATGGAGAGCTTATCGCCCCCAGAAAAGAATCCCTACACTGAACTTGTCATAAGCATCGACATGATCCAGCAGCGCTTGGTGGATTTGGCTGATCAGTTCTTCAAGGAGACAAAAAATAGGAGGGGATGATGAAGTGGGATGGCCTACGGACGTTCCTCGAACCAATTACCAGCATGTTGCCTAAAGAGCAGCTAGAACACTTGCAGGCATTCATCCAGAGCGTTGTCTTCTTCGTGACTCCGTGCGCCTACTTCCTGGGCCTCTATATTTTTCACGTGTTTCTGTACGATCATGGCATCTCGGGGACCCAGACCCTGTTCAAGGCCTCGTATCTAATCACGGGCCTGATCTTCATGATCATCGCAGGCCTCAATTTTGCGCTCTTTTTCACGTTGTTCCAGCGATTCGCGGAGTTGGCCGGTAGTCTCGTCGGGGCGATCACCCGTCGGGAATCCGAGCAAGGGGAGGCGCCGTTATGGCCTCTGTGTCTCTATCGGTTCGTGCTGTATCTGGGACTGCTGGTAGTGTTCGAGGTGTTCGGACCCATCATTCTGGATATCTCCAGCGCCTCGGATGTTAAACATGTAGACTATGATTTGACGTCACTCAACCCCTTTCATTTTTTTTCCGTCATCTGCGCTGGCATGATGGCCCTCGTGGCCATGCTGATGTTCATCTCTTCGAAATTCGGAGGCCTCTCACGCCAAGCGCTAAGCATGGTCACCAGACTGGTCCTGCTTATCGGGGTTCTGTTCGTCTCGTTCACCTATGCCGAGGTCTTGTATCCCGAACTTTCTCCGCTGGTGGGAGGTGGCTTGCCTGTAAACGTGTGCATCTCGCTACGTGATGCCAAGGTGACCATGCCAATAGATTTCAGAAAGAGCCAGCAGATGATCCTCAGGAATGACGATCACATTTACTTGGATCAGCGCCGTAACGATACCGTCGTCGAGATTTCCGTCGATCAGGTTGCCAGCATCCAGTACCTGAGTACATCGCGCAATTCCACGGAATCCGTTGAATGTAGCTATTTTGCGCCGCCAAAGCCGAAGGAGCAGGAGGGTGCGCGGTCAAACGCGAATTCGAACCTGCCGCCTCGATCCTGAGGGACGCAGGAGGGGCAGGGGATATCCCGCCCCCAGGGGAAGTTGACCGGGACATTCCGCTCTAAAACTAACCGATTCGGCGGTCTTGATCGGACTTGCTGGTCGGATCCCCGGAATCGCCGGTCGATTCCCCTGGAATACACACCGTCAACCTTCTAGAACTGGATGAGTTCAGCAAAGATAGCGGCCAAGCCATCCCGGGCATCGCTCCAGACGGCCAGGAACTTGTTATGGGAGTTGCCGATCGCGACGGCAGGCCGCGTCTGAGCATGGTTAGCGACTGCAATGGTGAATGCCCCGTCCGCTTCAAGGCGCTCACGGCGGCGATCATGCTCATCATCGCGACGTGTTTTTCGTTCCTTGTTCTCGTATTCTGCATCGTTCGGATCGTATCCCAAGTTTTGAATACGTATGCCTTCGTCGCTCCAGTCATCATTTTCCCCTTCCGGATCGTCATCCAGTTCGATGCACTTGGCGAAGATATCAAAGGATCCCTTGCGGTTGTCGTACCAGGTCATGATGAATTCCCCCTCGGAGGGGGCGTAGGCAAGAGATGGGAAGTACTGCTGGGCGGGATGGGACGAGATACTGAGGTTCGCTCCAATCCTCGATCCATCGGGCCTGATTTGCTGGCCGAAGAGGTCCGAGTTGCCATTGCGGAAGTCGAACCATGCGACGAGGAATCGCTTGGCATGCGTGTCATAGGCCACGGTCGGAGCGTTCTGGCCCTTTGAGTGGTCCGAGACGGGGAAGTTGGAGCCGATGAGGCCACCCCCGCTGAGCACCTGCTGCCCGAAGATGTCGGTCGGACCGCTGCGGTGATCCGTCCACACGACGAGAAAGCTCCCCGTATCGGGACTGAAGGCGGCCTTGGGGTCGCGCTGAATGCCGGGATCGATGGAGAGGGGAAGATCTCCGCCTAGCTGACTCCCGTCCGGGTTGAGGAACTGACCAAAAACGTCATCCTGCTCAGAAAGGGCGAACGTACCGAATTCATCGGTGATTACCTCGCTGTTCCTGTTGTCAAGCCAAGTGACGAGATACTGTCCGGTGTTGGTGTCGACTGCAACATCGGGGCGCAACTGGAAGTCCACGGCAGATGAGACCACGAGTTCACCGCTGCCAAAGCTGCTGTCCGCATTGATGAGACGCGCATGGATATCCGCATCAGGCGATTCCGCGGATGCAACGTTACTCCATGCAACCAGGAACTGGCTCGTCTTGGGATTAAAGACGACCTTCGGGTTAGACTGTAAAAAATTACTCGGTGCAACCGTGAACGCAGGGCCTACTTGGTTTCCTTTTCCATCGATAAACGTCGCCCTGATCTCGACACCCTGCTCAAGAGCCTGCTCCCACGCCACCAGATACTGATTCGACACGGGATTAAAGGCTACGCTCGGCAAGATGGACTCTCGAATGATCGCGGTCGGGTCCTCAGGCACCTGAGGAGGATCGAAACCCAACTGTGGGATGGCGGATTCGCCGGGCCTTCCCATTCCCAGCGGCCCTGTGCCAGGAACTCCACACGCGGTTAGACACGTTGCGGCCAGCAAGGTTAGCCATACGCGATGACGACGCATCTCTAACTCCTTTCGCCCTTACCGGCCGTATGATTGGACGGCCCGGCCCACATTGATTCGTCCCATGCCGAAGAAGATGTCGCGCCCAGGAGGCCCCAGGTCATCTGCCGAATTCAGGAGAGCGGCTCGTGCTTGGGCAGGGGTAAACTCCGGATGGGCCTCGAGGATCAAGGCGAGCGCACCGACTGCGTGAGGAGTCGCGAAGCTCGTCCCAAGCCAGAAGGTATGTGTAGCTGCATGAAAGTTATTGGGTCCCTCGAAGAACGAAATTCCGTGGGTGGTGAAGGAACTCAGCACTAAGTCTCTCTTGTCCAAAACGTTGTTCTCAGTTGGACGGTTCCCTCCCGGAGCAGCCACATCAACGATCGACCCGGCATTACTGTAAGACGCGAAGGTGTCGAAGTTCTGCTGATTCAAGGGGCCCACCGCCGACACCGTGACCACCTCGTCAATCTCAGCCGGAACGCGGTGAAACCCAGGTGGCAAGGCATCGAGGTTGAAGCTGTCATTTCCGGCCGCCGCAACGACGATGGTCCCATTACGCTCGGCGTAATCCACGGCTCTCTCAAAAGCAAGAACCAGCGCCGGGTTATCCGTGAAAATACCTAAGCTCATATTGAGGATGTCCGCGCCTTGGTCTACGGCATACTTCATTCCTTGCAATACGGGAGCAGCGAGGCCTCCTCCGAAAAAAAGGTTCCTATCAGAAGCTTTGACGCCAAATACTGTGGCCTCAGGGGCAATTCCGACCACCCCGTAGTTATTCTTCGCAGCGGCGATGATTCCTGCGATATGAGCCCCATGCCCTCCGTAGTCGATCGGGCTAGGTTCGTTCTCGATGAAGGAAATGGAGCGCTCAAAATCCACGTTAGGTGCCACATCGGGGTTGTCGGGGTCGATCCCGGTATCGATGACCGCGACCCGCACACCCTTTCCGGTCAGGCCTCTGGCCCATGCCCCCTCGACATTGATGCTTCTGAGGTTCCATTGATATCCGGATAAGGGTTCTCCTGATGGCCCCCCGGGGTTCCGGATGGCATCTGGCCCTAGGTCCAGCAACGTGGGGGGAAAGTCTTGCTGGGAAGACGTGTTTGGAGCGACGCCCGCCACCATCGGGTGTTGAGCCAGGCGCTCCAAAAAGGCTGGATCGAGCGAGCGGACGATGGCGATCCCCATGCCATCAAGGCTCGCTTCAAGAGTGCCTCCTGCCGCGATAATGGCTTCGCCTACCTCTGGTGGGAGGTGGTCTCCGCTAACGACGACGATGAAGCGATCGTCGGCACGACCCGATCTCGCTCGACCTCGCTCCGTCATGGGGCCCGGGCTCGTCAAGAACGAAGGATCGGTCGATAAGACGGGCATCGTGAACTGGGATTTCCTGGCAGAAGAGAGATCGGAGATCTGCCCTGATGAGCCACCTCTAGCCGGAAGATAATCAGCATCCCTTCCGGCCGGGTTACTGGGTAGTTGTTGGCAACCTGCCAGAATCACGAGGGTTCCAGCGATCCAGGCTCCAATTCTCTTCGCTGACGGCATGGGACTCCTCCATCTCGGGGTTCTTGCTTCAGTTCTTACAAGAGGAAGAGAATATGCTGGATTTTTATATTATCTAACGTTTACTTATTAGATGGAGTTCAGCCAAAAGCATGCAAGCAGGCCTCTGGTGCCAGTGTCAGGTTGATTCGGGCTACAATATGGATTCAACCGCGACCATCAAGCTCAACGGCAGCCTGATGCCCATCCGGAGCTAATCCAGACTGAGCTCCCCGCTTCAACCGAAGCGGGGAGCTCGTTCAAAGGCCTCTGGGAGCTGCTCAGTGCTGGCTGTGGCGCATCAGCTTTCCGGAGACCCGGGCGACCAGTTGCCGGGGCAGGAAGGGCATCGAGCGAGCCATCAGGGCGTTCATCGTGCCGGGGATCCGGACGACCTCACGCTTGCGCAGGGCGCGCATGCAAGCCTCGACGACGTCCTCGGCGTTCATGAAGGCGGCGTCCGCGTACTTGATCCCGCCCAGCTGGATGCCGGCGTTGCCCATGAAATCCGTGCGGGTGGGTCCCGGACAGAGCGCCACCACGTTGATGCCGTGCTCGCGGACTTCCTCGGCGATGCCCTCGGTGAGGGAGAGCACGTAGGCCTTGGAGGCCGCGTAGGCCGAGAAGTAGGGGATCGGCTGGAAGGCCGCCGTGGAGGCGATGTTGATGATCGTGCCTGACTGGCGGGAGATCATGCCGGGCAGGAAGAGCCGGGTCAGCATGGTGAGCACCGTGACGTTCACCGTCAGCATGCGCGCGAGAGCCTCGGGATCCATCTCGGCGTGAGGGCCGTGGATCCCGAAGCCTGCGTTGTTGATCAGGCCGTCGACTGATAGGCCGCGCGCGGCGATCGCGTCGAAAAGCAGCTGGGGGGCGCTCGGCACGGCGAGATCGAAGGGAATGACGTGGACCTGGATGCCGTGGGCGCGCTCTAGAAGTTCGGCGAGGGTTTCGAGTTCGGTCTGACGGCGGGCGACGATGATGAGATCGTGCTTCTCCCGGGCGAAGCGCTCGGCGAAGACCTTGCCGATTCCGCTGGATGCCCCCGTGATCAGGGTAGTTGGCGCCATGAGAGTCTCCGTTCACTGTCCTCCCGCGGAGGAGTGGTCAAGAATCTTGAGCAAGCAGGTATCTATTATTGCGCTGGACTTCAAAATGCGCAACATGCCCCCGCTCTAGAAGGCGGCTGGGCGCTGTGAGATAATCAGGGGGTGTTTCTTCGTTCGCTAGCGCTCTCAAACTTCCGGTCCTACGCGGAACTCAGCCTGCACTTCGACCGCCACAAGGTGATCTTCCTGGGGGATAACGCCCAGGGAAAGACCAACCTGCTGGAGGCGATCGCGATCCTGGCCACGGGCCAGTCGCCGTTCGCGTCGAAGGAATCGGAGCTGATCCGCTGGGATACCGATCAGGCGATCATCCGCAGCGAGGTGGAGCGCGAGCTGGGGACGACGGCCGTGGATCTGCTCTTCCGGGCGGGCGGCAGGCGCGCCATCCGGGTGAACGGGATCTACCAGCGGCGCTTCGCGGACCTGCTGGGCAAGGTCATGATCGTGCTCTTCTCGGTCGAGGATCTCCAGCTCGTGAAGGGCTCGCCCACGCACCGGCGGCGCTACATGGACGGCATCTTGGTGCAGCTCTCGCCGACCTACTACCAGGCCTACCAGAACTACCAGCGGGTCCTGGTGCAGCGCAACAATGCGCTGCGGGCGATCGCCGAGGGCGCGCCCTCCGACACCCTCGAGATCTGGGACATGCAGCTGGCCAGTTACGGCGCCGAACTTTGGCGCAAGCGGCTCGCCCTGGTCGCGTCCCTTTCGGAGCGGGCGCGCTTCTGGCACGCGGAGATCTCCTCGGGCCACGAGGAGCTGTCGCTGCGGCTGCTGCCGGCCCTGGAGCGGCTGGAGGGGGACGACTGGGAGCAGTCGTTGCTGAGGCAGTTGCAGGAGGGGAGATCCCGGGAGATCGCGCGCGGGCAGACGCTGGCCGGCCCGCACCGGGACGACCTGGATCTCGCGATCAACGGCCATGAGGCCAAGGCCTTCGCCTCTCAGGGACAGCAGCGGACGGTGGTCCTGGCCCTGAAGCTGGCCGAGCTGGACGTCTTCCGGCAAGAATCAGGCGAGTCACCCTTGCTGCTCCTCGACGACGTCCTGGCCGAGCTGGACATTCGCCGTCAGAACGCGCTTCTGGCGGCGATCGGAGGCGAGGTTCAGACCTTCGTGACCTCGACGCATCTCAGCGACTTCACCGCCGACTGGATCGACGCGGCCGAGATCTTCTCGGTGCACCGCGGATCCGTGAGGCCCTTCTCCAAGACGTTCTAATCTTCGCTATCTTGTCCCCCCTTGACGGGGGGACAGGGCGAAGCCCTGGGGGGTGTTACTGCTCCCAGGTTCCTTATAGGGCGGGCTTTTCTACTTCACGACCAGCTCGAGGCGGCCCTCGTCCGCGTCCAGCAGCTGGAACCAGGTCTTGATCCCGTCCGCCTTCTCCGGCGGCACGATGGCCTTCACGTGGCACATGAAGGCCTTGACCGACTCCGCGCTGCTGGGTGCCAGCGAGGCGAACTTCCGGTTGTACTCCTTGATGGCGTTGGGCGTCTTGATCTTGGTGCGCATGCCGAACCAGGTCACGACCTCCTGGTCGGAGGCGGCG
Source organism: Candidatus Sericytochromatia bacterium (assembly GCA_036676455.1). Classification (GTDB taxonomy): domain Bacteria; phylum Cyanobacteriota; class Sericytochromatia; order S15B-MN24; family UBA4093; genus UBA4093. Next base: position 28,418 of record JAKFCW010000033.1, on the reverse strand, counting down.
GCGCGGACGGCCTTGGCGAATTCCTCGGGCGTGATGCCGTGCTGGGTGAAGAAGAACGCGTCCAGGCTACCCGGCTTGCCGTAGGTGTAGCTGCCGAGCGATTCGCTGAGGTGGGCGCGAGCCTTGTCGATGGCACGGGGCAAGAAGACGTAGCCGTTGAGCATCTCGAAGGGGCTGCGGGGCGGAGCCGCCGTCAGGTCGATGACGTTTCCATTGCCGGCGCCGGGCTTGGAGCTGGCGAGTTCCTGCTTGGCCTTGAACGGATTGGGCTTCTTCAGCATGACGTTCTCCTCAACGTGCGGATTTCCTCTCGAAGGGCAGGGAGACGGCCGGTCTGGCCGTTTTCTCGGAGGGCGAGGGGGGGTCGGCTTCCGGCTCGGGGCTTGCCATGGCGGGTTCGGAGGCCTCGGGCACGGCCTCGGGTACGGGAGGCGAATCGGTCTCGGGTGGTGACGCGGCCGGCGCGGCCTTCCCGAACGTGGGAAGCGAGGGCTCGTTGCGGGAGGTGTCACGCTTCCGGGCTTCGACGGGAGCCAGGGGATGGTAGCGCCTGAGGATGGCGGCCGTCTCGGGCTGCGCGGGCCCGACGTCGGGCAGCGCATCGAGGACGCGCGCGAGGGCCTGCGCCGAGAGGGGGGCCTTGGCCTGGAGGAAGGCGGCTTCGGCGGCGAGTATCGCCTGGTACTGGCTGAAGAAGCTCTCTCGGCTCGCCTCGGGAGAGGGGCCCGAGGTGGCGCGCAGGGTCTCGGTTTCGCCGAGGTGGCGGCTGAAGAGCTCGTCGAGGGTCTGGTCCGTCAGCCGTTGCAGGCGCAGGATGGCGGGACGCTTGGCATGGTCGCGCTCGGCGGCGTCGGTGGTGGTCAGCGTGGAGCCGTCCGCGAAGAAGCTGTGCAGCTCGATGAAGGGGGCCTTGCGGGGCGCCTGGATCAGGAGGGCGTAGAAGCCGTGCTCGGGATGGACGAAGGCGCGGTGGGTGAAGCCGGGCAGGGCGTGATGGGTGAAGTCCCCGACGATCTGGAAGCCGAGGCGCCGCAGGCTGGCGCTGCGGGGGATGAAGTACTGGAGATCGGCGCCCTTGTCGTCGAGGATGACGGGCTCGAAGCGGATCTGGGAGGGGGAGAGCAGCTTGCGGGGCGCCGCGAACCGGACACCGGCGAACCGGAACCAGCCGGCGCTCGAGGGGGGGTGGCAGCGGCTGACGGCGAGCTTGTAGGCGCCGAAGGCGAGGGCCAGGGCGCATGCGGTGGTGAGTTGGAGGGTCAGAGGGTCCATGGTTTCCTCGAGGGGGTGCTGATTCATTCTACCCGGAGGGCCCGAGAGGCTACCGATCCGCTTCTCCCAGGCATGCCAGGCGGGCGTTTCCGAGGATGTTGAGGCCCTGGGCGGCGCGGTCGATGCGATCGCGCCGCTGCAGGCCGTCTCGCCAGGGGGCGGGGATGGCGTCGACGCCAAGGTAGGCGCCGGCAAGGGCGCCGACCATGGAGGCGAGCGTGTCGGTCTCGCCTCCGGCCATGACGGCCGCCATGACGGCCGCGGCCAGGTCGTCGCGGTGCTGCAGGAAGAGGCTGAGCGCGGCCGGAACGGTCTGGGTGACGGTGCTGGAGAGGTCCCGCGGGGAATTGGGAAGGGTTTGCAGGGCGCGGGCGAAGGCGGGGGAGTGGGGAAGCGTGGCGTCGACGAGGGTGGAGAGGAAGGCGTCGCGGGAGAAGGGGCGCTGGTGCATGCGCACGAGGAAGGCGACGGCTTCGGCCATGCAGAGGGCGCCGGCAGCGGCGTCGGCGTGGTCGTGGGTGAGGGCGGTCTGGAGGAGGGCGTCGCTGTGGCGGGCGTTCGGCTCGCAGGCGAAGATCAGGCCGACGGGGGCGACGCGCATGGCGGCGCCGGATCCGGGAGAGGGTACGGCGCTCTTGAGGAAGGAGACGCCGTTGGCGAGCTTCATGAGGGCTTGGTGGCATGTGGGATCGGGTCCCAGCTCCCAGTAGGGGCCTTCGCGGTACCAGTTCAGCCAGGTGCGGATGAGGGTGGGGATGCGGAGCATGCCGGCTTCGAGGAAGTAGGCTTCGGCGAGGCCGAGGGTCAGCTCGGTCTCGTCGGTGGGGAGTCCCGGGGGATGTCCGGGGATCCGGCAGAGGGCATGTCCGGGTTGGAACAGGGAGAGGCCGAGGGGGAAGGCCTGGGAGATCTGGGCATGGGACATGCCCTTGACGGTGGCGCCGAGGGCGTCGCCGCAGGCGAGGGCGGTCATGGAACCGGTGACGGATTCGGGTTGCCAGGTCATCATGCTTTCAGTTTACGGGGTTTCTTGATAAGGGAGAAGCTTTTCGTCGAGAGTTTCCTAATTCCCTTCGAGGGCGACCGCCTAGTGTGGGGGTGACGATCGCATCCGCATGTTAAGGAGGATCCCCCCATGTCCGAGCCCAGCAACGTCCCTCCCCGCAACGTCCCTCCGAGCAATGTTCCGCGGCATGATCCGAGGAACGTGCCGGTCGGCATCGCGCTCAACGGGGATTGGGACGCCGGTTACGCCATTCATGCGTACAACCAGCCGGATGGGGCTCGTACGCTGTTGGGGGAGGCGATTTATCGCTACCAGTACCGCAAGCAGTGGTACCTGGTGGACTCGCTGGCGCGCTGGGCGCAGGCGTTCATCACGGCGACGCCCGAGGTCGCGAACGTGGATCTCCTGGTGCCGGTGCCGTCCAGCCGGGTGCTTTCGGACTACGATCCGAGTTCGCTGCTGGTGGACTGGATCAGCCAGCTGACGAACATTCCGCGGGCGATCGGGATTTTGAACCGGTACGGGCTGATCTCGGAGTACTCGGAGCGGGGCCTGGACTTCGCTCGGGGGGGCATGACGGTCCTGAGCCCGGATGCGATCAAGGACAAGAACGTCTTGGTGATCGATGGGATCTACTGTTCGGGCTCGACCCTGCAGGCGGCGTCGAAGGCGCTGCGCAAGGCGGGTTGCAAGTCGATCACAGCCTTGGTCTACACCAAGATCGACCGGCAGTCGCTCGATTCGTACGGCTTCGCCCAGTACGATCAAGGAGGGGATTAGCGCTCGCGCGATAGGCGTCTTGGCGAGAGCGGATGACGGCGGGAGGGTTGCTCGAGGCGACGCGGCTGCGCAAGGTCTTCGGCGCGTTCGTGGCGGTGGAGGAGGTCTCCTTCACGATCGCGCGTGGCGAGATCCTGGGCTTGCTGGGGCCGAACGGGGCGGGCAAGACGACCACCCTGCAGATGCTCTTGGGCCTCATCACCCCCACCGCCGGCGCGATCCGGATCTTCGGGCTGGACCTCGCGCGGCACCGCGAGCAGATTCTTCAACGGGTCAACTTCTCCAGCACTTACGTCTCGCTGCCTTACACGCTGAGCGTCCGCGAGAACCTCGCGGTCTTCGGCCGGCTCTACGGGGTCAAGCCCCTGAAGCCACGAATCGAGGAGGTCCTGGATCTCTTGCATCTCCAGGACCTCGCCGATCGTCAAACCCGTGAGCTCTCCTCGGGTCAGCTCACCCGCCTCCACCTGGCCAAGGCCTTGCTCAACGAGCCCGAACTGCTCTTCCTCGACGAGCCCACCGCCAGCCTCGACCCCGACACCGCCGATCAGATCCGCCAGCTGCTCAAGCGCCTGCGTGCCGATCGCCAGCTGTCGATCCTTTACACCTCCCACAACATGGCCGAGATGGAGGAGATGTCCGATCGCGTCGTCTTCCTCAGCCGCGGCAAGGTGCTGGCCACGGGGACGCCGCGCGACCTGATCGCCCGCTTCGAGGCCCAGGACCTGGAGGAACTCTTCCTCAAGATCGCCCGCGGCCACCTGGAGGGCTAGCGCGCATGGCCGCACATCGGATCCTCGCGCTCATCATCCGCCACCTCTATACCTACCGGCGCAGCCCCATGCGCCTCTTGGAGCTGATCTACTGGCCCTTGCTCGATCTCCTGGTCTGGGGCTTCGTCTCGGTCTACCTCCAGCGCTTCGGCACCTCCGTGCCAAACTTCGTCGCCTTCTTCATCGGGGCCCTGATCCTCTGGGACATCCTCTTCCGGGCGCAGCAGGGCATCTCGGTCACCTACCTCGAGGAGGTCTGGAGCCGCAACCTCATGAACCTCTTCGTGAGCCCCCTGACCGTCGCCGAGTTCCTGCTCGCCACGGTGATCGTCAGCCTCGGCAAGCTCACGGTGGCGGCCCTGGCCATGGCCAGTCTCGCCGTCATCTTCTACCAGTTCAACATCCTGACCCTGGGGCTCAGCCTCTTCCCCTTCGTCGCGAATCTCCTGCTGTTCGGCTGGAGCCTGGGAGTCTTCACCACGGCCCTGGTCCTGCGCTTTGGACAGGCAGCCGAAAGCCTGGCCTGGGTCCTGGCCTTCCTCTTCCAGCCGTTCTCGGCGGTCTTCTATCCGGTCTCGGTGTTGCCGGGCTGGATGCAGGCGATCGCCCGCTTCCTTCCCTCGTCTCACGTCTTCGAGGGCATGCGCGCCGTGATCGGCGGCCACGGCATGCCATGGCAACATCTCGCCTGGGCCTTCGGCCTCAACGCCTTCTTCGTCCTGGGGGCCGTGTGGTTCTTCTATGCGACCTTCGCCCAGGTGAAGCAGCGCGGCCTCCTGAGCAAGGTGGGTGAGTAGCGCCCGCCGGAGGGTCTCGATCCAAACGCCTGTCCTCCAGGATGTTTGATTTATTTAACATCCATGATAATCATGTTAAACCTCGCTCGAGGGAACGCCCCCCGCTTGCCGGGCGAAAGCGCCCTGCCTCGGGCGCTCAATCGCTCGGACGTGGCCTTCCTGTCTCTTGGACACGCTGTTCGCTGAGAGGATCGCGTCCGTGAATCACCGTCCTCCGAGAAGCACCATGGCTAGGCTCATCCGCCCCGAGATCCTCTGGATCGCCGGGAGTCTCCTCTGGGGGGCCATCTGCGCCCTCATGAGCGCCATCGGCCTCTGGATCGTCTATCAGGCTGCCAGGGGGCAGCTCCACCTGACGCGTCCCAAAGCGATCGTCATCCTGATCGTCCTGGGCTTTGCGGGGGTGATCCTCAGTGCGTGCTTCTACTTCGTGGGGAAGCGGAACCTCGAGCTGGAAGCGCGCGAGTGGGAGAGCGAGGCCCGCCTTCGGGGGATCCTGGAGGCTGCCCCCGATGCCATGATCCTCGCCAACCGCTGGGGTCAGGTCGTGGTGGCGAACGCCCAGACCGAGCGGATGTTCGGCTATGAGCGCTCGGAACTGATCGGGATGGGCATCGAGCAGCTGATGCCCGAGCGCTTCCGGGAGAGGCACGTTGCGCAGCGCGGACGCTACTACGCCCATCCCCACCACCGAACCATGGGCATGGGACTCGACCTCTCCGGCTTGCGCAAGGATGGCACCGAGTTCCCCGTCGAAGTCAGCCTGAGCCCTCTCGAGCGTCCCGAGGGCATGCTGGTCATCGCGTCGATCCGAGATATCACCGAGCAGTTGCGTGCCATGGAGGAGATTGCCCAGCGCACCGCCGAACTCCGGAAAAGTCAGGAGGTGAGCGAGCTCAAGGATCACTTCCTGAGCTCGCTCTCCCACGAGATGAAGACCCCCCTCTCGCTGATCTTCGGCTATGCGGAGTTGCTCGAGGAGAAGTACCCCCAAGAGGAGCTGCTCGACGGGATCTTGGACGGCAGCCGCAGGCTCAACGAGCACATCACGAACATGCTCGACTACAGCGCCCTGGTCTCCGGTACGCTCTCGCTCTACAAGACGGAGGTCAACCTCGCCGAGGTCATCGAGAGCGTTCATGCCTCCTTCGAGGAGGGCCTCTGCTCCAAGCGGATCCGCTTCAGCTCCGAGGTGGACCCTGAAACCCCCGCGATCCAGGCGGATGCCCGGCGGATCGGACAGGTGATTGGCGAGCTTCTCGAGAACGCCGTGAAATTCACTCCGGAGTGCGGAGCGCTCGGAGTCCGGGTCCAGCCGGAACCGGGCATGGTGGTGATCGAGGTCTGGGATACGGGTCCCGGGATCCCGGAGTCCGAGCAGCGGCGGATCTGGGAGGCTTTCACCCAGCTCGACGTGGGGAATGCGTTTCGGAAGGGGGGACTCGGGTTGGGACTCACCCTGGTCAAGAGCCTGAGTGAGCTTCACGGAGGCAGGGTGGGTCTGGCGAGCAAGGTCGGAGAAGGGAGCCGCTTTTGCGTCCGCCTTCCGATCGAGCCTGGGACGTCTTCGGAGCCTCGGATCCGCTAGAAGATCGCGTTCCAGAGGGACTTCGCGGACTTCGTGAAGTCTTGCTTGAGGTCGGTGAAGCCATCCTTCACCTTCTTGCCCAGGTCCTTCGCCTTGTCGGTGACGGCATCCACGTAGGGCTCGGCCTTGTCTTTAATGACGTTCGAAAGGCTGCCTTCCTGGAAGAAGACCTCGGGCATGATGGGATCGAAGGCCACCCGGCCGTAGCGCATGGTCAGCATGCGCGCCGTGAAGGCGTCCGTGCCGGGCTCCAGCTGGTTGGCGTTTTTCACGTTGCCCTGGAAGGTATCCCAGGTGAGCGATTGGGGAACGGGTTTGCCGTTCATGACCGCCTGGCCGTCCCCTTGGATCTGGAAGCCCTTCGTCGGGATGGATTGGTTCTTGCCCAGGGGAGCGACGGCATGGCTGCCGAGCTGGACCTCGAGGACGGGCTTGCCCTGCGCGTCCTTCTTGATGTCGTCCCAGGGGGTCAGGATCCCGCCGTGGTGCCAGGAGGTGTAGACGAACTCGGGCTTGAGCTCGCCGGTCTTGTCCGGCTTGAGGTAGACCTGGGCGTGGCTCCAGTCCTTGCCGTGGTAGTGGCCCGCCTTGTTGGTGGCGAAGTAGAAGCTGTAGGTGAGGACCGTGTACTCGCCCTTCTGGGAGACGGCGAAGCCTCCGTTGAGGGCCTGGTTGCCCCCGATGACGCCGTCGCGGTAGCTGCCGCCCTTGCCGTTGGCCTCCTTGGGAGCGTCGTTGTTCACGTCGGCGTCGCCGTCGAAGGAGGGCGAGACCGGAAGCGCATCCTCGCCTTCTTCGAAGACGAAGCGCGGCATGTACGTGAAGGGGTCCCAGTTGACGGGCTTTTCCGGCGTGCTGGCCGGGTGGGGGACGTCGGCGACCTGGGGCTTGCCGTCCTTGTCGAAGGTGATGCCATGCTCCAGCTTGGCGTCGGAGAGGGCGCGGTATTCGGAGAGGCAGGACTTGCCGTCCATGATGCCGAGCGGAATGCCAGGGCTGTTGAGGATCTCCGGCATCTCCAGGCCCACCCGCAGCTGATCCAGCTTGGGCTTGAACTCCCGGGACTTCGCGACGCGCAACTCGCCGGTCTTGACCTGGGGCTGCTTCGAATCGGGCAAAGTGGGCTTTGGGAGCATGTCGCCGACGTTCGAGATGCGCATGGGGGCCCTCCGGGTAGAAAACGAGAGAACGGTCTCTTGAGACCATACCCGGCAAGCGAGCCTGCGAATCGCGGGGGCGGGCCGGGGCTCCCGTTTTGGCGGGAAATCGGGCATGATGGGGGTGAGGGCCGGAACCCTCGCCAGACGATAGAAAGGATCCCAATGAAAAAGTCGACCGCCTGGATCGTGGCCGCGCTCGTGGCCGCAGCGGGCTCCACCACGGCGTTCATGGTTTCGGGAAAGCTGGCCCCTGAGGGCGGGATCGCCCAAGCGGCCGCGAGCTCCAGCGCTCCGGACTTCAGCCTTCCCTCGGTGCCCGGGGGATCGACTGTGAAGCTCTCGGATTACAAGGGCAAGGTCGTGCTCGTGAACTTCTGGGCGACCTGGTGCCCGCCCTGCCGCGAGGAGATCCCGGACTTCGTCAAGGTCCGCAACTCCCTGAACGCCAAGGGTTTCGAGATCATCGGCATCGCCATGGACGAGGGCGGCGCCAAGGTGGTCGCTCCCTTCGCCAAGGAGTACGGCATCAGCTACCCGCTGGCCCTGGGAAACCAGAAGGTGACCCGCAGCTACGGCGGGATCCGCGGGATCCCGGCTTCCTTCCTGATCGACCGCGAGGGCAAGATCGTCCAGAAGTGGGTCGGCATGATCAACGAGGAGACCCTCACGAAGGCCGTCCAGGCGCTGCTCTAAGCGTCCATTCGATTCCACCGTTCGCGCTCCCGGGAGGCTCAAGCCTTCCGGGAGCGTTTTAGTCGTGGGGAAGATCTAGGCCCCGGGTTTGAGGTAGGCCCAGTCGGCCTCCTGCTTCAGGATGATCTCGGCGGCTCCCGAGGGCACGATTCGAACGAATGGAAGCAGGGCTTCAGGAGGGAGGTTCCGGGTTTCCAGGGTGTTCTGACAGGCGGCAAAGACCACCGAGCCCTGGCTCAAGCGCTCCATCCGTTCAGCGTCGGAGTCGCCGCGTTGTTGGTTGCGAACCTGATCCTGCTCGCCAGCATGGCCTGGCAGATCGCCCGGATGTCCGCGGTTTCGCGCCGGATCCGAGGCCTGGGAGGCCTTGAGGGGGCTGCGTGCTGGCTTTGCCCGAGCTGGCAAAGGTGGATGTCCGGGTGATGGATCAGGATCTCCCGATGCTCTTTACCGTCGGTGGCCTGCGTTCGTTCGTCGTGGTTTCGCGCTGGATGCTGGAGAACCTGGAGGATTCCGAGCTCCGGGCTGCCTTTGCGCATGAGCTGGCGCACGTTCGGCACCGTGATGGTCTGGTGATGCTCCTCTTGCGGGGGCTTTGCCCCGGCGGCTTCGGTCTGCCCTTCTTGCGGCAGCGCACGGACGAGTTCGCCCGAGAGTTCGAGCCCCGTTCCCGCGAGGTTCTCTGGGTGACGCTGGCGGGCGGCAGTTCTCTCGCCACCTTCACCCTTGCCGACAAGGGATCGCCCGAGGCGGAGTCGGTCGACGTGGCCGCGACGGGCCCCAAGGCTCCCGACTTCATCGCGGTGCGTGAGGGCCTCAAAACCCAGGCTTCGAGATCATCGGGGTCTCGCTCGACGAGGGGGGCGCGAATGACGTCATTCCCTTCTACACGGCCTTCGGAGCCGGCTTGATCTCGTTCATCTCTCCGTGCGTCCTGCCGCTGGTGCCGGGCTACCTCTCGTTCCTGTCCGGGGTTTGCCTCGATCAGCTGCGTGAGGCCGAGGCTCAGCAGGCGATTCGAGGCCGGGTGGTGGCCAACTCCCTGGCCTTCGTCGCTGGCTTCAGCCTGGTTTTCGTGCTATTGGGCGCGTCGGCCTCGTTTATCGGGCAGTTTCTCCTGGCCCAGCTGCCGCTCCTGAGCAAGCTGGCGGGAGCGTTGATCGTGGTCTTCGGCCTGATGATCGCGACCGACAGCCTGACCTGGCTGTCGGGAGGGCTGGGCTTCCTGAACCAGTTCGCCATCGAGCGGCGACACTGCTCGCTGGCGCCCCCCGGTGGATCTTCCACCGGGGGGCGATCTTTTGGCACGGGGATTCCTGCTCATTGCTTTGGAAGGGGGAGGCGCGGTGCTAGGATGGCCGCGGGCATCAACGCGATCTCGCCAGGAGGGTACGGCATGGTTTTCCAACGCGTGACCACCGAGGGGCTTTCCCATCATTCCTACTTCCTCAGCGAGGGGGGAGAGGCGGTGGTGGTCGATCCCCGGCGCGACGTGGACGTCTACCTCGAGCTGGCGCGTCACCACCACGCCAAGATCCGCTGGGTTCTCGAGACGCACCGGCATGAGGACTTCGCCATCGGCTCTCGCGAGCTGCAGGAGCGGACGGGAGCACGAATCCTGCATGGCAAGGCCCTTCCCTTCGCGTACGGCGAGGCCGCGGAGGACGGCCAGGAGATCGCGGTCGGCCGTTTGCGGATCCGGGCCTTCGAGACGCCCGGCCACACGGCGGAGAGTATGACCTTTGGCGTGATCGACACGGCATCCGGCAGTGATGCGGTCATTGCCCTCACCGGGGATGCCTTGTTCGTGGGGGAGGTCGGAAGGACCGACCTCTACGGGCCGGATCGGCGCGAGGAACTGGCGGGGTGGCTTTACGACTCGATCGTCAAGCGGATCCTGCCCCTGGGAGACGGGGTGATCCTTGCGCCTGCGCATGGGGGAGGGTCCGTCTGCGGGGCCGGCATTCTCGATCGCAACGAGTCGACGCTTGGCTTCGAGCGGCGGCATAACCCCAAGCTCGTGGGCATGGATCGCGATCGCTTCATCCGCGAAAAGGCGACCGAGCGCTTGATCGTGCCTCCTTACTTCCGCCGGATGGAAGCCTACAACCTGCAAGGGCCTCCCATCCTGGGGCATCTGCCCATGCCGGATCCCTTGTCGCCCGATGCCGTCGCGGAGTGGGCGAAGGATGCCGTGATCATCGACAGCCGGATGCCGCAGGCCTTCGCGGGAGGGCATGTTCCGGGCTCCTACAGCATCTGGCTGCAAGGGATTCCCCTTTACGCTGGCTGGGTGCTCCCCCTGGACCGCCCGATCCTGCTGGTCACCGATCCCGAGACGTCCATCGAGCGGATCGTCCGGATGCTGGTACGGGTCGGCTACGAGCAAGTGATCGGCTACCTGAGAGGAGGCTTCGAGGCCTGGCAGAATGCCGGAAGGCCCGTGGAGCGGACGGGAGTCGTGACGGCTCCGGAGGTGCGCGAGATGCTCGGCAAGGGGGCCGTCCTGGTGGACGTGCGCAATGCCGAGGAGTGGACCGAAGGGGTGATTGACGGAAGCCTCCTTCTGGATACCGCGGAACTCGAGCGTCGCCTCGACGAGGTTCCGAGGGGCAAGCCGATCATCAGCATGTGCAGCGTGGGGCACCGCGGCAGCATCGGGGCCAGCATCCTCCAGCGCCACGGCATCCCGGAGGTCTATAACTTCCTGGGAGGCTTGAAGGCCTGGCGCCAGCATGGCTATCCCGTCGAGCAGGGACCGCGCGGCCAGGCGATCAGCCGGATCTCGATGCTGGCCGACGCCTCTGCGGTGGGCTCCGAGGTGAGCTCCGAGCAGTAGTAGCGATCTCCTCAGGGTGCTCTCGGCAGGCAGACGCGGTTCTTTTGGGCGCTCATCCTGTCCGGGACCTCGCCGCGCTCGGTAAACCTGCAGGCGTTGTCGAGCCATGTCCTTTCTGTCACCCGCCGGGATCCTAGCATCGCTGCGGATGCCCTCCTTGCTGGAAGCGGACGTTTGCAGGGACTTGACGGGAGGCGAGACGCCCTCTAATATACCCCCTAGGGGTATTATTCATCCCTGTGGCAGCGGCCGTACGGATGGTTTTGACGGCGCTTTAGCGCCGAAAAGGAGAAGGTGCCATGTTCGGATTTGGTCCTCAGGTTCCCCAGGTTTCTGCTCCGGAGCTGGCCGAGCAGATCGGAAAGCCGGAAGCGCCGGTGATCGTCGACGTGCGCGAGCCTGAGGAGTACGCGGAGGGGCGCATTCCCGGATCCCGCTTGATTCCGCTGGGCACCGTCGCGGATCGGATGGCCGAGATTCCCTCGGATCAAGAGGTCGTGGTGGTTTGCCGCAGTGGCGGCCGGAGCACGAAGGCATGCCAGCATCTCCAGGCAGCGGGCTACCGTGTGAAGAACCTGACCGGCGGCATGCTCGGCTGGACGGGTCCTGTCGAGCGCTAGGGGCCAGGGAAAGCCTCGGAGAGGAGGAAACGCATGAGCGAGAAGATTCTCCAGAACCTTCGCCGGATCGAGGGGCAGGTCAAGGGCTTGCAGCGCATGATCGCCGAGGAGCGGCAATGCGACGAGATCCTCACCCAGATCATGGCCGCGAAGGCCGCCCTGGATCGGGTGACCAATGATCTAGTCGAGTCCCAGATGGAGCGTTGCTTCACCAAGCTTCCTCCCGAGGAGATCAAGGCCCAGATGAGCAAGACCATCCAGCTACTCTGCAAGCGCTAGCATGAGGCCTGGCCCCCCGATTTCCGGGGGGCCTTTTGCTGTGGGATTTCGGGCGCGCAACGTCGTGATGGCACGATCGGGCTGCGCCTTTTCTAGCGATTCGCGACGAGGCCAGCCAACCGTTTTTCCGCTAGGGTGGAAGCCATGATCGGGATCATCTCGCTCAAGGCTCTCTTGCTCATCGGGACCCTGCTTTCGGGGGGATTCTCGATGGCAATGGTGGCCATCGGCCTCTGGCTCCTGTGGCAAGACGCCCTGGGGCGGCTCACCTTGTCGCGCCCCGGGGCGATCATCGCCATGGTCGTCCTGGGCGTCATGGGGGTCGTGCTGAGCGGGCTCTACTACGCCCTGGGCAAGCAGAACCTCACGCTCCAGCGGCGCGACGCGGATCATGCGGCCGAGCTGGAAAGGGCCATCAGGCGCCTGCAAGATAGCGACACCAAGTTCCGCGCGGTCATCGAGAACTCCAAGGACATCATCTTCATCAAGGACCTCGAGGGGCGCTACGTCCTGATGAACCCGGCGGGTTGCACGCTGCTGGGGCTACGCCCCGAGGAGATCCTCGGCAAGCACGACAGCGAGCTATTGCACCCGGTTGCCGCTCGGCAGATGCAGGCGCATGACCGGGAAGCCCTCGAGGCGAAGGCGATCTCGACCTTCGAGGATCGCGTGATCGGACCCGATGGCGCGGCGCATGTCTTCGTCACGACCAAGCAACCCTACCTCACCCCCGAGGGCCGGATCATCGGCGTCATCGGCACCTCGCACGAGATCACCCGCCAGAAGCAGCTGGACCAGGAGCTCCGGGAGAGCGAGGAGCGCTACCGCAGCCTGGTGGAACTCTCTCCCGAGGCCATCATGGTCGACAAGGACGGGATCCTCACCTTCTCCAATGCGGCCGGAGCGAGGCTTCTTGGGGCCAAGGACCCCCGAGAGGTGGTGGGCCTCTCGCTTCTCGACTTCATCCATCCCGACGACATGGAGCGCTTCCAGCGGCGGATCCGGCAGATCCGAGAGGATCGAGAGCCCATTCCGCTCTTCGAGAAGCGGATCGTTCGCTTCGATGGACAGGTCATCGACGTGGAGTTCACGGCGAGTCCCATCGTCGAACACGGCGAACTCGCGGTGCTCGCCATCATCCGGGACATCACCGTACGAAAGCGCGCGCTCAAGGAGAGCGCCCAGCGCAAAGCCGAGCTTCAAAAGATCCTTGAGCTGAACCAGCTCAAGGATCACTTCCTGTCCACACTCTCCCACGAGATGAAGACCCCGCTCTCGTTGATCTGCGGTTACGCGGAGTTGCTGGAGGAGAAGTATCCCCAGGAGAGCCTGCTGCTGGGAATCCTGGATGGCAGCCGCAGGCTCAGCGATCACATCTCGAACATGCTGGACTACAGCGCCATGGTCTCCGGCACCCTTTCCCTCTATCCGAGCGAGGTCGACCTCGCCGAGCTGGTTCATAACGCGCATGCGGCCGTCGAGGAGACCTTGCGCCTCAAGCGTCTCCATTTCAGCACCGACCTGGACCCCGAAACGCCTTCGATCCAGGCGGATCCCCGCCGGATCAGCCAGATGCTCGGAGAGCTCCTCAGCAATGCCATCAAGTTCACGCCGGAAGGCGGTTCGCTCGGAATTCGGGTTCGCCCGGAGGCGGGACATGTCCGCCTCGAGGTCTGGGACACCGGGCCCGGGATCTCCGAGTCCCAGCGAGAGCAGATCTGGACCGCCTTCACCCAGCTGGCGGTCAGTGACGCCTTCCGGAAGGGAGGCCTCGGCCTCGGTCTCACGATCGTCAAGAAGATCGCCGAGCTCCACGGCGGAAACGTGCAACTCGAGAGTGAGGTCGGCAAGGGTAGCCGTTTCGTCGTTCGGCTGCCCCTCAAGGGAACGCCGGAGCCTCGCCTCCGTATCTCCCGCTTGGAGGCAGCCCAGGAGCAGCCGTCGCCGGAATCCCCCGCTCCCTGAGCCAGCTTGCCGCGGCTTGACGGACGTCCCCTGCGCTTCTAAAATACCCATACGGGGTATACGTTACCATGTGTGAACGATGGGAGCGCGAGAATGGAAGCCGTGGTACTGGTCGCTTTGGGGTTCGTCGCCGCCTTCGCCTCGGGGCTGCTCGGGGTCGGAGGAGCGATCGTGCTGATCCCCTTGCTTCGCTTCGTGCCGCCAGCCCTGGGGCTTCCCGGCTATTCGATGGCGGAGATTGCCGGCATCTCGATCGTTCAGGTGACGGCGGCGACCTTGCTCGGCTTGCGCGTGCATCACCGCAAGGGGGCCGTCGCTTGGAGGCAAGCTGCGCCGATGGCGATCGCCTCCGGGATCGGCGCGGCCCTCGGCGGCGCCTTCTCCGGCCGGGTTCCCGAGCCGGCCGCCGAGGCCTTGTTCGCGGCGCTGGCCGTCATCGCGGCCGCCATGATGATCCTGCCGACCCCGGGGGCCGCCGGCGAGCCCGAGACCCCCAGGCACACGGCCTCCGTGGCGGTGGCCGGCGGCGTGGGCGTCATCGCGGGGGTGCTGGGCGCCGGAGGAGCCTTTCTCCTGGCGCCCTTGATGCGCACCGTGCTCGCTTTCCCCATCCGGAAGGTGATCGGCATCTCCCTGGTGGTCGTCCTCTCCGGGGCCGTGATGGGCATGCTCGGAAAAGCCGCTGCGGGCCAGGTGCTCTGGACTCCGGCCCTCATGGCGGTCCTGGGCGCCTTGGCCGGGGCGCCTCTGGGCGCGGCGCTCAGCCATCGGCTGGATGCGAAGGTCCTACGTTGGAGCATGGCCTTCCTGATCGCGGCAGCGGCCGTGCGGATGGTTGTTTCGGCGGTCTAGCACCGCAAAGGAGTGAGCGGATGAGCGAGAAGATCCTCCAGAACCTGCGCCGGATCGAAGGACAGGTCAAGGGCTTGCAACGGATGATCGTCGAGGAGCGGCAATGTGACGAGATCCTCACCCAGATCATGGCCGCCAAGGCCGCCCTTGACCGGGTTACCAACGATCTGGTCGCGGCGCAATTGGAGAGCTGCTTCATCAGCCTGCCTCCCGACGAGATCAGGTCCCAGATGGCCAAGACCATCCACCTGCTCAGCAAGCACTAAGATCGTCCTGGAACACGTCTTTCGGCCCCCCGATTCCGGGGGGCTTTCGCCTGGATTCCCAGTACCCCCACCCCGTATGGTAGGATCTCTCGGAGGCCGAGGGCCGACTTCGCGACGACGTCCTTTATCCATGAGGAGGTTTTCCATGCAGGTTCAAATCAACGGGTACGCCATGGGCGGGAAGGTCAGCCTCGGCTTCGCCGAGGCGCTGGAGCAGACCAAGGAGGCGCTCAAGGCCGAGGGCTTCGGGGTGCTCTGCGAGATCGACATCCAGGCAACCTTGAAGGCCAAGATCGGAGTCGAGCGCCGCC
Source organism: Candidatus Sericytochromatia bacterium (assembly GCA_036676455.1). Lineage (GTDB taxonomy): Bacteria > Cyanobacteriota > Sericytochromatia > S15B-MN24 > UBA4093 > UBA4093. The sequence goes on along the minus strand of JAKFCW010000033.1, from coordinate 13,217 downwards.
CCTACGTCATCCTCGGCGCCTGTAACCCCATGTTGGCCAACCAGGCCCTGGAGGCCGAAGCGGATCTCGGCTTGCTCTTGCCCTGCAACGTGGTGGTCTTCGAGGACGCCGAAGGGGTCTGGGTCAAGGCGATCGAGGCGGGCAAGATGCTGGGCGTCACCCAGAACGCCGCCCTGGATCCCATCGCCGCGCAGGTCAGCGAGAAGCTCACCAGGGTGCTGTCGCGCTTGCCCGTCTAGGGCCTCAAACCGAACGAACGGCCGCTTGACCCGAGGGTCAAGCGGCCGTTCGTTCGGTTTGAGCAGGTGCCGACTCAGTAGGGAGCGTCCTCGGGCTTGCCGCCCTTGGGCCAATCGAGCTGCTTGCCGGCAAAATCCGGTCGCGATTGCGAGAGGACGTAGGCCGCGATGTCGTAAGCCTCCTCGTTGCTGAGGCTTCCGCCCTGCCCGAGCGGCATGTTCCACTTGATGAACGCCGCGGCGGTGTTCATGCGGGCCATGCCCGCCCCCAGATTGAAGGACTCAGGCCCCCAGAGCGGAGGGAAAGCGCCCACGCCCTGCCCGTCCTGGCCGTGGCATGCCGCGCAGGACGCGGCGTAGAGCTTCTTTCCGGCCTCCGGATCGGGCTCGCGGCCGGATTTGATCCTGGGGATCCCGTGTCCTTCCGGCTGCTTGCCCACGGGGACGCCTTCCGAGAGCCAGGCCATGTAGGTGACCATGGCGCGCATCTCGCGGGAGTCCTTCGAGAGGGGCTTGCCGTCGAGGCTGCGCTGGAAGCAATCGTTGATGCGGTCCTCGAGGGTATCGACCCGCGCGCTGCGGGCACGGTACTGCGGGAAGGCGGCATAGACTCCCACGAAGGGCCCCGCCTTGGGCGTCCGGCCCGCATCCAGGTGGCAGTTCGTGCAGCTCAAGGAGTTGCCGACGTTGTCCGGGAGGTGGGTCTTGGTCGCCTTCACGAGCTGCATGCCGTAGCGGATCTCCGTCCCGCGCGCGTCCTGGGGAATGTTCTCCTCGCGCGGCGGCGCGAAGGGGACGGTCGTGGCCTTGGTAGGCTCTTGCGGGGCCTGACAGGCCGCGAGCAAGAGGACGAGCGGAGCGGAGACGAACCACCACATGGACGGGCTCCTTTCTACTGGATGTTCAGGATCCGGATGATCGCGTAGCTGGTCGCGGCCAGCATGCCGAAGCCCACCAGTCCCGCGTAGATCACCCGCATGCCGGCCTTGCGGATCATGCCGAGCTGGGTGTTGAGTCCCATGGCGGCCATCGCCATGACCATCAGGAAGACGGAGGCGTTGGAGAGCACGTTCTTGGCTTCGGCGGGGATCAGGCCGATCGAGCCGATCACGCCGACGGCCAGGAAGCCGATCACGAACCAGGGGATGGGAGGCTCCTTCCAGGAGTACGTCATCTTACCTCCTGCTCCGCTCAGCAGGCCGAGGACGATCAGGGCGGGGGCCAGGAGGACGACGCGGGTCAGCTTCACGAGGGTGCCCATGTCGCCGGTGGCGTTGCCCCAGGTGAAGGCGGCGGCCATGACTTGGGCGACCTCGTGCAGCGTGGAGCCCGAGAGGACGGCCAGTTGCATGGTCGTCAGCCCGAGCAAGGGGCCTGCGAAGACGTAGAAGAGGACACCGAGGGTGCCGAGGATGCCCATCAAGGCCACGGCGAGCGTCACCTCGTCCTCGTCGGCCTTGGTGACCGAGGAGGCGGCGGCCACCGCGGAGGCGCCGCAGATGGAGGTGCCCACGGCCATGAGCATGCCGAGCTTGGAGGGCACTCCGAAGCGCTTGGTGATCCAGTAGATGCCCGTGATGCCGAGGGCGATCATGACGATGTCGAGGAAGAGGATCTTGGGGCCGGCCTGGGCGACCAGCCCGAAGTCGAGCCGGGCGCCCATGAGCACGATGCCGAGCCTGAGGATGGTGCGGGAGGTGTACTTGGTGCCGGGGATGGCCACGCTCGGCAGTCCCGCCGTGGCTCTCCAGAGGATTCCGATCACGAGGGCCACGGTGAGGGCCCCCATGATCTTCAGTCCCGGGAGGGTCGCGAGCCAGTAGCTCGCGACGGCCAAGGCGAGAGCCAGGGCGGTTCCCGGCAGGCGCTGGAGGGTGACGGAGGGGTTCAGGGTAGTGGTGGCCATGCGCGTTTCCTTTACGAACTGCCGAGGGCGCTAGATGAACAGGGAGACGCGCGCCTTGGAGGCCTCGGCGAGGAAGGATGCGACGCCTCCCAGTTCGACGCCCTCGCGCAGCTCGTCGTGACGGACGCCCATGACCTCCATGCTCATGTCGCAGGCCACGGTCCGGACGCCCATCTCCTTGGCGAGGTCCATGAGGTCCTCGAGGGAGGCGACGTCCTTCTGCTTCATCATCTGGCGGAGCATGGCGGCTCCGGCGCCCATGAAGGCCATCTGGGAGGGATGCAGCTCCTTGGAGCTGGTGGGCGTCATGAGGGCCATCATCCGCTCGTAGAGGTTCTTGCCTTCCAGCGTCCGGCGCTCCTTGAGGCCGTTGAGCCCCCAGAAGGTGAAGAAGAGGGTGGTCTCCAGGCCCATGGTGGCGGCCCCGGTCGCGATGATGTGGGCAGCGATCATCTTGTCGAGGTCTCCCGAGAAGACGATGATCGCGGCCTTGTCCTCGGGCAGCTGCTCCTTGATCGCGGAGAGCTCGCTCTCCATGGTGGCCTCGAGGGTGCTCATGCGACGATCGAGGCCGGCGAGCAGGTCCTTCATGGCGTTCAGATCCGCCGGGGCGGTGGTCATCTCGCTCATCTCCTCCTCCTTATACCCGCTCGATGTAGTGGACGTAGAGCTCGCGGCCGCCCTCGCTGAGGGTCTCCTGTCCGAGCAGCTTGGCGGTTTTGGCGGTCTTGGCCCAGCCCTGGAAGTCGAGCACCGAGCCCTTGTCGGTGGCGACGACCTTGAGGATCTCGCCGGCGCTCAGGGTATCGAGCTCCTTCTTGGCCTTGACGATGGGCATGGGGCACTTCAGGCCCTGGGCGTCGAGGGTCTTGGTTTCGGTGACGTTCGCCATGGGGATTATCCTTTCAATCACGTGGAAGCGTTAACGGTTCTGGCTCGCGGCGCACTCGTTCTTGCCGAGGTCCAGCTCGGATAGCTCGGCTTCGTCGACGCGCAGCACGGCGAGGTTGACCTGGCGGATGCGGGCGTAGCTCTCGGGCGAGGGACGCATGTTCCGCTGGATGTAGGCGATGAATTCCTCCTCGCTTTGGGCCTGCATGCCGTCGTTGTGGCGGCGGATCTCGCCGAGGGTGCCGGCGATGGTGAAGTCGTCGCGCATCTCCTTGTGGCAGGAGTAGTGGGAGGGCAGGACGACGGTCTCGTCGCTCAGCTCGGCGAGGGTGACCGTGAGGGTGTGGTAGAGCTGCTTGGCCCAGGGCTCGGCTTGGCCACCGAGGTCAGGACGACCGACGGAGCGGACGAAGACGGTGTCGCCGGTGAGGAGGTGGGTGTCGTTGACGAGGAGGCTCATGGAGCCGGGGGTATGGCCGGGGGTGGCGATCTTGCGGACGGTGGCGGATCCCAGGGGGATCATGCCGGGCTGTCCGTCGGTCGACAGGTCTCCCTCGAAGCCGCAGCTGCCGCTCAGGTGGTAGGTGGCGCTGGTGGCCTTGGCGAGGGCGACGCCGCCGGAGATGTAGTCGGCGTGGACGTGGGTGTCCATGACGTGGCGGATCGTGAGGCCCCGGCGCTCCGCCTCCGTGAGGTAGGGCTGGATGTTGCGGTTGGGGTCGACGACCAGGGCCTCGCCCTTGGAGGCGACGAGGTACGAGAGAGAGGCCTTGGCGGGGCGGTTGAACTGGACGAGCTGGAGGTCGTCGGTGGGAGGAATGAGGTCCTCGATGGCGTAGAAATCCTTCCAGTCGCGCATGCCGCCGATCAGGTTGAGGGTGCGGTAGCCGGCTTCGCGCAGCAGCTCGGAGACGAACTCCGAGGAGCCCCCCTTGGCGCAGACCACGACGATCTCCTGGTCGCGGGTGTAGGGGACCTTGGCGAGGGCGGCGTCTTCGTCCTCGATGAAGTCGAAGTAGGGGATGTTGGTTTGAGGGACGGCATGACGGCCCTCGACGGCGCCGAGCTTGAACTCGTCCTCGTTGCGGACATCGAGAATCACGACGTCCTCGCCACGGTTGAGGCGGGCGTAGAGCTCGGTGGCGGTGATTTCGCTCAGCTGGGTGATGGACATGGGTAGCTCCTTCGGGAAGCAAGAGAAGCGGGAAACGGAACGTTCGGAGGGTTTCATATACCCCATGGGGGTATATGAAACCGTATGATGGACAACGCTGGAAAACTTGTCAAGAGGGTGTTAAAGGGGACTAGCGTTCGACGGGGAAGCCCTGGGAAATCCAGGCGGCGGTTCCGCCTTCGACGTTGGTGATGGCGCTGAAGCCGAGCGTCTGGAGGGTTTGGCCGGCGCGCAGGCTGCGGCGCCCGGACTGGCAGATGAGGAGGGTGGGTTGGTCCTTGGGCTGGGTTTCGGCCCAGCGTGCGACGTCGCCCAGGGGGACGTTGACGGCGCCTGGGGCGTGGCCCGCGGCGAACTCGTGGGGTTCGCGCACGTCGATCAGGCGGGGTGGGGTGGCGTCTTGCAGCTGGGCGCGCGCCTCGGCCACGGAGGTCGATGGGACGCCTTGGGCGGAGGCGATACAGCCGGCCGTGAAGAGGGAGAGCAGGGTCATGGCGAGGAATCGCTTCATGGGGAAACTCCTTGAGCTAGGATTCGGACGGCCGTCTGTGGCCGGGGCGGGTCGGTAGCAAAGCGACAACGGCTAGTAGCAGGGCCGAGAGGGCGAGGGCGACCCAGAGTGCGGGAGCATGGGCGAGGTCGGCGAGCGTCACGGAGCCCATGGAGAGGGGCTGGATGAAGAGCCTATCCAGCGCGGGAAAGGCGAGGGTGAAGACCAGGGCGCCGACGAGGCCGCCGAGGATGGTGACGAGGGCGTCCTTTCGACCTTCCCCCGCTCCCACGACGCAGGTTCCGGGGCAGTAGCCGGCCAAGGCGAAGCCCACTCCGAAGATCAATCCGCCGAGAAGCACGCCGAGGTGCGTGGGCTTGATGGCGAAGTGCATGGGGAGCCATGCGCTGAGCGTGTAGGTGAGGGTGGCGGAGACGGCGATGGTGAGCGCCATGAACTTGATGATGCTGAGGTTCTCGAGGCGCAGGTTCCGCACGATCATCATGGGGCTGCTGGCCTGAACGCGCTGGATCAAGACGCCCATGACGGTACCGACCAGTAAGCCGTAAAGCAGGTCCATTTAGTTCCTCCTGGCCAAGAGCTTGGCGGTGGTGATGCCGGTGGCGAAGACGCCGGCTCCGAAGATCAGGCCGCTCAGCGAGAGCTGGCTGATGCCCGAGATGACGTGCCCGGAAGTACACCCTCCGGCCAGGCGGGCGCCGAAGAGTAGCAGGAAGCCACCGAGGAAGGCGTTGAGGTACCGCCAAGCGGGAGTCCGCTCTTGCGGGTGGGGAGTTTCGTAGGCCGTGGAGGGCTTACGGCTCAGGCGATGGGCCAGGAAGCCTCCGATCAGGAGACCTGCAACGAGCATGGTTTCCGCGCGGAAGAGCCCACCGATCTGGGTGAGGTAGGGGCTGCTGTAGCCGGGCACGAGCCGGATCAACTCTCCGACGGCCCGGGGGTAGGTGGTGGAGACGCCGATGGGTGCGAATAGCGCGATGGAGGCGGTGCTCAGCAGGCCGAAGAGGATGCCCAGCGGGATCCATGCGTGCGGCCGGTTCTCGGGTTTGAGGGGACTGGACATGGCCGTTTCTCCTTCGAGGGTGTACAGGGAGATTGAGCCGTCCCATCCGTAGTTCATACGGATGAGCGGGTTGCCTTCTTATACCCTACCGGGGTACCGTAAGTCAACGCTCGCTTCTCAACGGGAGCGAATGGCGCACGGGGCTCTCGCTGCTTGGGGGCTTTCTTGGTACTCTGTTGCAAGAGGAGGATGAGCATGAGCAGTTCAAACATGTGGGACACGCGCTTCGGCCAGGAGGAGTACGTCTACGGCCGGGAGCCGAATGTCTTCCTGGCGGAGCACCATCTGGTCTTTCCGAAGGGCGCGCGCGTGTTGAGCCTGGGAGAGGGCGAAGGGCGCAACGCGGTCTTTCTCGCCCGCCAGGGCTATGACGTGACGGCCCTCGACTCGTCGGCCGAAGGCATGCGCAAGCTCACGGGCCTGGCCGCGCAAGGCGGCGTGCTGGTGACTCAGCGGCTGGAGGACGTGACGCAGGCGGATCTAGGGACGGCGCGCTGGAACGGGATCGTGAGCATCTTCTGCCACCTGCCCTCCGCCGATCGCCAGGCCCTCTACGCCCGGATCCGCCAGGGCTTGAGGCCCGGAGGCATCTTCCTGAGCGAGATGTTCACTCCCGCTCAGCTTGGCTACCAGAGCGGAGGCCCCAAGGATCCGGACATGCTGGTTACGCGCGACGAGCTGCTCGCGGCCTTCGAGGGCTTCGAGATCGTGCTGGCCGAGGAGGAGCTGGTGACCCTGGACGAGGGGCCGTTCCACCAGGGTCTGGGATCGGTCGTTCGTTTCATCGCGCGTCGAAAGGACTAGGTGGTCATGAGCAAGAAGACCACGTGGATCGTCGTCGCCCTGGTGGCGTTGCTCGCCCTGGGGATCGGGGCGCGTTTGCTGTTGCCGCAGGGTGAGCGCTCCGCCGGGACCGGCGCGGCAAGCGAAGAGGCCGCAGGCGGCATGGGCGGGGCGGTGGGCTCGATGGCTCCTGATTTCACCCTGCCGAAGGCCCGTGGAGAAGGGGCGATCGCCCTTTCCGAGTACCGGGGCAACGTGGTGCTCGTCAACTTCTGGGCCACCTGGTGCCCGCCCTGCCGCGAGGAGATCCCGGCGTTCATCCAGGTGCGCGACAAGCTGCACGCCGACGGCTTCGAGATCATCGGGGTCTCGCTGGACGAGGGAGGCCCGAGTGTCGTCCTGCCCTTCGCCCAGGAGTACGGCATCACCTACCCGCTGGCCATGGGTGATCAGGCGCTGACCCAGCGCTACGGAGGGATCCGCGGGATTCCCACCTCGTTCCTGGTGGATCGCGAGGGCAAGATCGTCCAGAAGTACCTGGGCGCCGTCGATGCGCAGACGCTGGAGAACGCGGTGAAGTCCCTCCTCTGAGCGAAGGGCTTGGGGCGGTCTCACTCGAGTGAAACCGCCCCGTTTTGATGGAGCACCGCCCAAACGTCATTCCCGCGGAAGCGGGAGTCCAGTGGATTCCCGCTTCCGCGGGAATGACGGTCAATGGGGATCAGTGCGCGGCGTGGCCTTGCAGGTGGGCCACCACGTGGTTGAACTCGCCCTCGTCGTCGATGGAGATGAGGTTGTTCTCTTCCACCCGAAGGATGACCACGGTGCCGGGCTCGGCGGCGGCCTCTTCGCCGGGAGACAGGAGCGCGTAGGCGCTCTCGTGGATCTGGACCACCTGCAGGAGCGTGAAGTCCTGCTGGTTGCCGGCTTCGTCGATCAGGGTCACGACCTGCGTCTCTGGAGAATTCGCGGCCACCTCCACCTCCTTCATTCGAACGGAGGGCCCGACACGGCCCTCGATGGAGCGCCATGGTAGCGTGCGCCGCGCGCGAAGAGATCTCAAGCTTCCACGAAGATCCCCCGCGCGATCAGGACAGTTTGGTGGATGATCGCGCCCTACCCGGGCACGCCCCAGCGCGTGGTCGGCAGCGAGACGAAGAAGGTCGATCCCTTGCCGGGACGGCTGGTGAAGCCGAAGAGCCCGCCGGCCGAGTTGACCAGCTTCTTGACGTTGGCAAGCCCGATCCCCGACCCCTCGGTCGCATCCGAGCCCCGGAACCCCAGCTGGCCGATCTTGGGCTGGAACTCCAGGGGAATCCCCGGCCCGTCGTCGGCCACGTACAGGGTGGCCCAGCCGTCGGAAAGCGCTACCCAGAGCCGGACGGTGGACCCTGCGGGCGTATACTTCTGCGCGTTGTCCAAAAGGTTGCCCAGGATCTGGTCGAGCTGGACCTCCGAGATCGTGAGCTGCTCGCCCTCGGGAACCGGCTCGATTTGTAGCTTCTGGCCATGCGAGGAGAAAAGCGGCTCGAACTGCGCCGATAGCTGCTTGAGCGCGGCATTGAGATCCGTCGGAACCAGGGTCGGCCGGCCGTGCGAGTTCTTGACCCAGGCCAGCTTCTCCTTGAGGAAGTTCGAAATGAACGAGATCTGCCGGTCGATGGCCGAGACGCCCAAGAGGATCTCGGGACGGTCGGCGCCTTCCGACTCGATCTCCTCGTTGATCAGGCTGATCGCCTGGGTGGAGTTGCGCAAGTCGTGGACGATCTGGCGGATCAGCGCCTCGCGCTCCTTGGCCACTTCCTCGGCGAGGATGCGCTCCGAGTGGGCGGCGGCTTCCTGCTTGATTAGGCGCTGGTTGTCGATGGCCAGGGCCACCAGCTCGGCGACGCCTAGCGACAGCTCGTTCTCCTCTTCCTGCAGGTGGTGGCATGCTCCATCCCACAAGAGCACCAGCATGCCGCAGGCCGTGCCTTCGAGCAGGATCGGCACGCCCAGGAACGAGGCCGAGCGCGAATCCATGCCTAGGATGCTGGCCTCGGACTCGGTGAGCGCCGAGTCCTGGAGATCCTGGATGAACATGGGGCTGCGCTCCAGCAGCACCTCGGAGAGCACGCCTTCCTGGCTGGGCGAGGTCAGGCCTTCGCCTGAGGGAAAGTGGTGAAGGCTGGTGATGGCCGCCAGCCTGAAGGCGCTGCTGCCCTCGTCGATCAGCAGGATTGCGGCGGTGTCCGGCTGGGCGAACTGCCAGGTGACGTCCGCGATCTCCTGCAGGACCGCGGCCAGGTTGCGCTCGCTACGGATGGCCTTGGCCACCTTGAGGAGCACCTCGGCTTTCTGCCGGAGGCGGACTTCCTTGGACATGAAGCGGGCGTTGGCCATGGCGATCCCGGTGAGGTCGGCGATCGCCTGCGCCATGGTCAGGTCTTCCTCGGTGAAGATCCGCTGGGGGTCGGTGCTTCCCGTCGCGAGGTAGCCCAGCAGCTGCCCGCCGCTGCGCACGGGCACGGCGAGGTAGGAGAGGATGCCCGCGACGTCCCGGTAAATCGGGTCGAAATCCGGACTCAGGCGGGTGTCCGGGAGCAGCACGGAGTCTCCGCGCTGGGACGCCGACCCGGTCAGGCTCGAGCTGAGGGTGGGAGGCGCGCTGGACAGCAGCTGAGTGAGCGCCTCCATGAAGTTCCGCTCGGTGGCGTAGACGGCCTGCGGGATGAGCCTGGAGTCGCCCTCTTCCAGCGAGAACAACGCGGCGCCGTTGCCCAGCACCTCCGTGGCCTTGCGGACCACCTGCGCGATGATTTCCTCGTAGTCATGGGTCGAGTGGACGATCTGGCTGGTCTCGACCAAGAAGGAGATTTGGGGTTTCTGAGGCATAGCTTCCGTTCGGATGTGCGTCTTGAGGCGATCGCGGCTGGCGGCGAGGGCGGCATGGCTTTGGCCATGCGAGATTCCTCCGGCTAGGGGCTTTATACCCTTGGCGAGAGGCCTTAACATGGAGTCCTGAGGCCCCACTCTAGCACAAGGATACCCCATGAGCATGACTGCCCTTTCCCCGCTCGACGGACGTTACCGCACCAAGGTTCAACCCCTGGGCGACTATTTCTCGGAGTTTGCCCTCAACCGCTACCGGGTCATGGTCGAGGTCGAGGTCTTCACGGCCCTCCTGGGGGCGATCCACCCCGACCTGAACCGCCTCGGGCCCGATGCCTTCGCCAAGCTGCGCAAGCTCTACGAGGAGTTCGACGCCGTCGACGCCGAGGAGATCAAGCAGATCGAGCGCAAGACCAACCACGACATGAAGGCGGTCGAGTACTACCTCAAGGAGCGCATCCGCCAGATTCCGGGCCTCGCCTCCGAGGTCGAGCTGATCCACTTCGGGCTCACCTCCGAGGATGTCTCCAACCTCGCCTACGCCTGCATGCTGCGCGACGCCACCCACGACGTCATGCTTCCCGCCCTCCTGGACGTCATGCAGGCCATCCGGGACCTCGCGGCCCGCAACAAGGCCGTCCCGATGCTCGCGCGCACCCACGGCCAGAGTGCCACCCCCACCACCCTGGGCAAGGAGATGGCCGTCTTCCTGCACCGCCTGCTGCCCGAGATCTCGGCGATGCACCGCTTCCAGCTGACGGGCAAGCTCAACGGCGCCACCGGCACCTTCGGGGCGCTCGCCACCGCCTACCCCGATGTCGACTGGATCGCCTTCTCCGAGCAACTGATCCGCCGCCTGGAGCTGGTTCCCAACCTGGTCACCACCCAGATCGAGCCCCATGACCGGATCGCCGCGCTTGGCGACCACTTCCGGCGGGTCAACCACATCCTCCTGGACTTCGACCAGGACATGTGGCGCTACGTCTCGGACGGCTACTTCCGCCAGAAGGCGATCTCCGGCGAGATCGGCTCCTCGGCGATGCCCCACAAGGTCAACCCCATCGACTTCGAGAACTCCGAGGGCAACTTCGGCCTCGCCAACGCCCTCTTCGCCTTCTTCGGCGAGAAGCTGACCAAGAGCCGCCTCCAGCGCGACCTCTCCGACTCGACCGTCCTGCGTAACCTGGGCGTCGCCTTCGGCCACACCCTGCTGGCCTACAAGAGCACCATCCAGGGGATCCGGCGCCTGGAGCCGGATGCCGCGCGCATGCGTCAGGATCTCGATGCCCATCCCGAGGTGCTGGCCGAGGCCTACCAGACGATCCTGCGCTCCAAGGGTTACGGCATGCCGTACGAGACGCTTAAGGACCTGACCCGGGGCCAGCAGGTGACGCTGGAGTCGCTGCATGCCTTCGTGCGCGGGCTGGACGTCGATGCCGAGACCCGCGAGCGGCTGTTAGCGCTGACTCCGGCCGGGTACATCGGATTGGCGCCGCAGCTCGCCGAGCGCGCCCTGACGGATACCGATGAGCTGCTGCTGCACCTGAGGCACGAACACTAGCGGAAGATTCGTCTTGCAAACCCTCTTCCTGCTCCTGCTCTCGAACGTCTTCATGACGTTCGCGTGGTACGGGCACCTGAAGTTCAAGCACCTGCCGCTGCTGACCGTCATCCTGGTCAGCTGGGGCATCGCCCTGTTCGAGTACATGCTGATGGTGCCCGCCAACCGGATCGGGCACGGGCAGTTCACGGCCGCCCAGCTCAAGACCATGCAGGAGGCCATCACCCTGGTGGTCTTCTGCGTCTTCTCGGTGACCTTCCTGAAAGAGGAGCTGCGCTGGAACTACCTGGTCGGCTTCGCCTGCATCATGCTGGCGGTCTTCTTCGTCTTCAAGAAGTGGTGAGCCCTCTCATGGCGAACGGCCCGGCGGATGATTCCGCCGGGCCGTTCGCTTATCTTTAGTTGCTTACTTGGTCAGCGACGCGAGGTCGAGCCCTTCGTGGCAACGGCTGTACTGGGGGAAGTAGGAAATCAGGTTCAGGAAGTTCATGGATGGCCTCGGTTCTAAAACCTATATACAGCCCAGGGGGCTGGAGCAGCCTGACGGCCGCGTCATGGTGGAAATTACGGGGGGCGAGGGGCTTGCTGACTCCGTTTTAGGGGATTCAGACGCCTCTCAGCGGCCCATAATCTAACTCTACGCCTGCCGAGGACTTCCTTTGCTAAGGAGCGGCTGTCATGAGGTTAAGAAGAGGCTAAATCTGGCGAGGCTTAGCGGTACTTCACCCGCCGCATGACCAGCCTGCGGGCGGAGTCGAGCCAGAGGGCCATGCCGCCCTCGGGGGTGGGGGTGAAGGCGGGCATCATGCTCTCCTTCGCCAGGGGATAGGCGCTTCCCACCGTCTGGCCATCCGCGCTGATCTCCCGGACGACGGCCTGGGGGTAATCGACGACCTGGCCGTTCACGACGGCCGAGACCTTGTGGCCGTAGGTCAGGATGAAGCTGGTGCCGTCCCAGTCCAGGTTGACGGGCCAGTTCAGGGGATCGGTGCCGGAGAGCTTGAGGTCGGCGATCTTGACGCCGAGGCCCTGCTTGACCATGGCCGCGTCGAAGCGATACAGCTTGAGGATGGTGCCGGAGGCCTGCAGCTCCATGGATGCCACCAGGGTCGTGGTGCCGTTGCTGGCCACCGCCGGCACCCGGTTCGTCTCGTGCAGGATGGTCGATTCGCTGACGGCGCTCAGGTCATGGCCGACCCGCTCGACGTCGAGGCCCGTGGGGCCGGAGCCGCCGCTGGTTCCGACGTGGCGGGCGATGACGTACGAGCTCGTCGAGACCCCCGTGATCGACATCGCGTCCTCGCGGTAGCTGTACGGCAGCAAGGTGTTGTTGCCGTAGCTCTTGAGGCGGGCATCGAGGACGTCGCCATCATCCTTGTTGTTCTCCGGATCGTCGCCGCGCTGGAAGGTGAGCCTCAGGACGTTATGGGAGTACTTCGAGCCGTCGAAGCGCAGGAAGGTGAACGCGTGGCTGGCACCGGTGGACGCCAGGTCGAGCAACCGATCGGAATCCGTGTGGACGCTGCTGAGCTTGAAGTAGGCATCGGTCTTGGGCGCGCCCGTGAGCGGATCCAGGGAGCGCATCACGATGCCGTTGCGCTCCTTCAAGGGGTCGTCCGTCGCCGGGAGCGTCCGGCGGTAGACCAGGCAGATCTCGTGGACGACGCCGTTCTCGTCGGGGGCCGCGGAGACGCGCACCGAGCGCTCGAAGCCGTCCCAGGAGGCGCCGGCGGTCTGCAGCGCTCCGAGGGTCCAGGTATCGCCGGCGCCCCGGAAGATCATCCGCCACTGGGCTTGCTCGGCGGTGGGATCGTACCAGGCGGCGATGAAATTCTCTCCCACCCGGGTCAGGCTGAGATCGACGATTCCCTGCGTGGCGCCGGCCGGCGAGAGGATCGCTCCGGCCGGCGGGGCGACGATGACTTCCCGCGAGCCCTTGATGCTGCCAAGAACGGCGGTGATCGTGTTCCGGCCCAGGTTTGTGAGGCTGGAGACGTAGGAGCCGTTGTTCTGGTCGTCATGCGAGATGGTGCCGACTCCGGGCGTCGTGTACTCCCAGCCCGTCAAGGCGGGCGCGTTGACGAGGACATGGGCCTCGTCCTTGCCGACGACGGTGATGGGGAAGGTATCACCCAGCCAGGAGGCGATCGCGCCGTCGCCGTCGCGGATTCCGCCTAGCTCGGCGCCCTCGGCACTCAGCTCGAGGGTGCGGACTTCC
>JAKFCW010000032.1:0-40407 GCA_036676455.1 Candidatus Sericytochromatia bacterium | reverse complement strand
GGCACTGGGTGGAGCTGACGTCGTCAACACTAACGCTTACAACGGCATGGTCAACGCGACGAACGTCGCGGGCAAGCTGATGGACAAGATGGACAATCTGGTCAAGCAGCTTGCGGGTGCGGATGCTGCCACTGCTCAGCAGATTCAGGCGCAGCTCACCCAGCTCGGCCGCGTCTTCGACCTCGTGATGCGCGTGATGGAGCAGATCAAGCAGTCCTGGCAGGGTTACACCTCGGTCCGCTAAGCCTCCGGCTAGCCTGGCCCACCGCTTCGGCGGTGGGCCTTTCGCTTTCTCCCCGCCCGCAGCACGCTCCTAGACAGCGAGCGCCGAGGAGAAGGCCTCTTGGACCTGGTGGCGCCGGATCTTGCGCGAGGTGGTCCTCGGCAGGGGCTCCTGAGAGATAGTGAAGCGCTTGAGGCGCTTGTAGTCCGCGAGGCCCGCCGAGAGGCGCGACAGTTCCTTGGCGAGCAGCGCCGTGATCGCCTCCGGCGACTCCACCCCCGGATGGCATGAGGCCAGCATCCGGGAATCCGGCACGAGCACTCCGAACGGAAACTCGGAGCCATCCGCCTCCCGCCCGCGGATCACGCAGATCTCCTGCAGCAGGGGGCTCTGGCCGTAATGCGCCTCGAGATCCTCCGGGTAGACGTTCTTGCCGCTGGAGAGCACGATCACGTTCCTCGAACGGCCAAGCAGGTGCAGGTTCCCACGGGCATCGAAGCGGCCCAGGTCCTGGGTGTTCAGCCAGCCGTCCCGCAGGACCTCGGCGGTAGCTTCGGGATTTCGATAGTAGCCGGCCATGACGCAATCCGCACGCACGTGGATCTCGCCCACCCCCATGGCGTTCGTGGCCTCCAGGCGAACCTCGACGCCCCGCAAGGGCTTGCCGACTCCGTCTCCGTCCTGCCAGGGGGTTGGCGTGAGGGTGAGGACGGGAGCGGTCTCGGTGAGGCCGTAGCCGTTGAGGACCGTGACGCCCAGCGCGTGGAAGAAGCGGGCGGAGTCCGGGTTGAGGGGGGCTCCACCCACCACCAGCAGCCGCAGGCCTCCGAGCTGTTCGAGGATGGGAGCGCAGAGGCGGCGGGACAGACCGGCTCCGGCGATCGGTCGCAGGGCGGCCGAGAGGCGGATCAGCCGATGGGCCAGCCACGCGCGCAGGGGAGGCAGCGCCGCGATCCGCTCCTGGACGCCCATGGCCAGGTGGTCGACGACGAGAGGCACGGCCGGCAGGACCGTGACCCGGGTCTCGCGCATGGCCGCGACGATGCGATCGGGCTTGAGACTGGGCGGCAGGGTGGCCGGAGTGCCGGAAATCAGGCCCACGAGCAGGCACGTGAAGCTGTAGGCATGGTGCAGGGGCAGCAAGGCGAAGCTGCAATCGGCCTGCTTGGCGTAGAGCAGCTCGAGGCAGCGCTCCGCATCGAAGAGGAAGTTCCGATGGGTGAGCATGACCCCCTTGGGAGTTCCAGTGGTCCCGGAGGTGTAGAGGATGGCGGCGACCGCGTCGCCCGCGAGCGGGTCGCTCCCGATTCGACGCTCCGGGGCCTCGCGCGGCTCGAGGCGATCGAACGCCTCGGGGCTGAGGGCAATCACGAAGGGAAGGGCGGCTTCAGCGGCCTGAGGCTCGAGCACATGCTGGAGCATCGGCAGCAGCCTCGGGCTGCCGAAGACTCCCCGGGGCGAGCAGTGGGCGAGCAGGGTGCAGGCCTCCTGTTCGGTGGGCTGAGGGTCGAGCGGAACGGCGATCGCCCCCACGGCGAAGACGGCGAAGGCCGCCAGGATCCACTCGGGGGAGTTGTCCCCGCAAAGCACGATCCGGTCGCGGGGCTGGACGCCGAGATGGCGCAGGTGCGCGGCCAGGCTCCCGACCTGCCGTGCGAGGTCCCGGAAGCTCACGCGATACAGAGCGCCTGGGCGAGGAATCTGGAGGGCGGGGAGGTCGCCGTGGACTTCCGCCAGGGCCTCGACGAGCGAGCCGAGATCCCGGACCGGTCGAGCGCGAAGCCAGGCGCCCGGAGTTTCCCGCTCCCGCTTCACGGCGCCACCTGGCCCGTGGCGCAGAGAGCCTTGTAGATCTCCATGTAGTGCCGCTTGCGCTTGGCGTAGACCCCGCCGTTGTAGAGCTCCCGGAAGAGAAAGAGCAAGCCCTCCTCGAGTTCTTGGACGGACATGTTCCGGGGCTGGAAGTTCACGTCGAAGAGGGTGCAGCGATCCCAGTAAGCCTCCTGGAGCAGGCGGCCCTCCGCCTTGAGGCGATGGTAGAGGCGGGTGTTCGGAAAGGGCGTCAGCAGGGTGACCTGGCTTTCGAGCAGATTGGAGTCGAGCACGAAGTCGCGGATCTGCTCGAAGGTGTCCGGGGTGTCGCTGTCCAGGCCGAGGATGAAGCAGCCGTTGACGGTAATGCCCTTCGACTGGATGGTGTCGATGGCCTTGCGATAGCCGTCGAGGCGCTTGCGTTTCCAGTTGGAGCGATCGAGGCCGTCGAGGTTGCCGGGATTGAGGCTCTCCAGGCCGATCAGGACCTGCTGGCAGCCGCTGCGGGCCAGCAGGCCGAGCAGGTCGGGGTCATCGGCCACGGAGAGATCGGTCTCGGTGAACCAGCGGATGTTTCGCTCGCCCATCTCCCTGAGGAACTGCCTGGCCCAGGGCTTGTTGACGAAGGTGTTGTCGTCGGCGAGCTCGATGAAGGGGTTCTGCCAGAGGGCCTCGATGGCGTCGATCTCCCGCATGACCTGGTCGACGGGCTTGACCCGGTAGCGGCCATAGATCTTGGAGGCGGCACAGAACTCGCAATCGAGGGGGCAGCCCCGGGACGTCTGGACGGTCAGGCGGTTGTAGCGGGTGATGTCGAGGAGCTCGAAGCGGGGGATGGGGGTCTGCGAGAGGTCGTAGGAGCCGGGGCGGGCCTCGCGGTAGAAGGGCTGGAGGTGGCCTTTGCGGGCATCTTCGAGGATGAGGGGCCAGAGGGCTTCTCCCTCGCCCACGCAGACCGCGTCCGCATGCGCCTTGGCCTCCTCCGGCATGAGGGTGGCGTGCAGCCCCCCGATGACGACCGGGATGCCGGCCGCGCGGTAGCGATCAGCCAGGTCGTAGCACTCGTAGGCCATGGCGGTGAAGGTGGAGAGCCCGACCAGATCGACGTCGGTTCGGAGGCCATGCTGGTGGATATCGGCCACGTCGAGGTAGACGATCTCGACCTCCGCCGGGGTGACGGCCGCCAGGGTCAAGATGGCGAGGCTGGGCATCGAGGCGATGACCTTGCCCCGCTGGACGAAGCCGGGAAGGGAGACGCCCAGGGCCGCGAGCTCCTCGGAGCGGACCCGCACGCCGCTCATGGAGATCAACGCGACCCGCAAGCTAGACCTCGCGTACCGAGTCGGCCTGATGGGCTTCCAGGGCCGTGACGATCCGGTTGACGGTCGTCATGTTCAGCAGCTCATGGTCGGGGAGGGTGATCCCGAAGCGGGTCTCGAGCGCGGCCAGCAGCTTCAGGCCCTCCAGGGAGTCGATGCCCAGGTCCATGAGGAAGTCCGCGTCCAGATCGACGTCCGCAGGGTCGCACTTGGCGCTCCGGGCCACGAGGCGCCGGACGTCATCGCGTAGATCGGGCATGGGGGGTCCTTTCGGGGTCGGTTTCCGGAGCGGGGGCTGGGGCGAAGGTCAGCGGAGGGCATAGCCGGCAGCAATGATCAGGTTGCCGAGCAGCACGGCGCTGGCCGGCAAGCCTAGGAAGATCTTGAGAGGGCGGTAGAAAGCCGCTCCCATGCAGAGGAGCGGAACGCCCACGGCGCCGACGATCATGGAGATCGAGCCGGCGAGCTTCCATGCGTGCGGGAGGGTCGCTCCGTCGATGAACTGCCCGTAGAGGATGTTCAGGACCGGAAGCATGATGAAGGCGACGTGCCCGAGGCGGATGAGGCGGCGCGGCACGCTGCCGTAGCCGTCGAGCCAGGTGGGGCCTTCGCGGAGGGTGTTGAGTCCGAACTGCTCGGCCTTGAGGCCCATCAAGAGGCCCGTGATGAACCCCATGTTCATCCAGACCCAGCCGAAGACGATGTTGAGTTTGCCGATCGCGAGTGCGTCCAATGGGTCATCCTTGCACGAGGGGGTAAGTCATGTCGTTAAACTTGTACCCCGGGCGATCGTTATTGCTTCAGGTCACAGCGGAAAGCTGAGGCGAACGGTGGTGCCGTAGCCGAGGCGCGAGTCGATGGTGACTTTCCCGTCGTGAAGCTCGACGAGGCGCTTGAGGATGGCGAGACCGAGACCGGCGCCCCCCGAGCGGGTCAGCTGCTGTTCGCGAACCTGGGTGACGCGATCGAAGATGCGCGTGAGTTCCTCATCGGAGAGGCCGACGCCCTCGTCGGCGATCTCGAAGACGATTCCCTCCGGCAGACGGCGGGCCAAGAGGCCGATCCTGCCGCCCTGCGGAGTGAACTTCGAGGCGTTGGAGAGCGCGTTGGCAAGCACCTGGCGCATGCAGGCGCGATCGGCATTGAGTGCCGGCATCGGGAAATCCAGCGCGATCTCGACCTGCTGCTGCTTCTGGTCGAAGAGGGGCTGCAACTGCCTGAGCGTGTCCTGCAGGAGGTCGCCGGCCGAGAGCTGCTCGCGGAGCAAGGGGAAGCCCTCTCCCTGCAGGCGGGTCCAGACCAGGACGTCGGTGAGCACCCTCATCATGCCCTCGGAGGCGTGGCGGATCCGCATGGCGGCATCGCGCTGCTGGGCGTTGAGGGGACCCAGGTCCTCCTCGGAGAGGAGATGGGCGAGCCCCAGAACGCTCGAGAGCGGGCTTTGAAGCGACTGCCCGACGTTGGCCAAGAGCATGGACTTGAGATCGTCCTCTTCCTCGAGCTGGCGCTTGGAGTGAACGAGTTCTTCATTCTTGAGGAAGAGCGCCTGGACCAGTTCGCCATAGCGAGCGTCGTCCGGGGTGATCCGATGCGAGACGGCCGGGGCCACATCGCCATCAAACTTGAGGTCTTCCAACACCGGGGGCCTCCAGGAGGTTGAGGGGGTATGAAAAGCGCTGACGGCACGTCATACAACCGACCAAGCGTTCTCAGTATAGCGTGCCCGGATCGATCCTACAAGATGTTGCGCTTATTATTTGGCAACAGTGCGCAATCGGAGCCAACGATCAGCCTGCAACAGCGATCACTTGGAGGCTTCGCGCCATTCTCACGAAGCCTTCACGGATCGCGCCGGCAGGCGAAAGGCTGCAGGACGCCTGCCTTTGCGGCGGGCGTCCTGCGCGAAATGGCGGGTGGGGGTTGGCGGCTTACTTGCGAGCGGGCCGCTCCGGGGCGTTGAGGTAGGCGTCCGCGGCGCTCCAGAGGCTGAGGGCCACCAGGCCGGCGGAGGCGGCCACGCCGATGTCCTGACGGTCATTGGCGATGCCGTAGATCGCCGTGCCCAGGCCGGCAGCCCCGGCCCCCATGAAGAGGCCCGCCCGGACGGGATCCCCGTTGTAGAGCTGGCCGGCTCCGGGGACGACCAGGGAGAGGGCACCGGCGGCCATGCGCTCTTGCGGGGTGCTCGGCACGAAGTGGGTCTTGCGCGAGGCCGGCAGTTCAATCATGACCTTGGGCTTCGGCGCCCGCGCCACCGACGTGCCGGCGGCCGGGATGGGCGCAGGGGAGGCCTTGGCGGCAGCGGGCTTCGGCTTGGGGGCGGGCTTGGTCGCCACCGGGGCCGGCTCGGGCACCTTGAAGGCCTCGCGAATCTTGGGAGCGAGCGTGGTCTTGAGAGTGGAGTCCGAGGGGTGGACCCGCTCCTGGGTATCCGCCCAGATCAGCTGGCCCTCGGCTCCCTTGGCGTAGTAAGAGCCGTTCACCCGGCGATGGCCCTTCAGGAGGCGGCCGTCGTCGGATTTGCGGGCAAGCTTGCGGCTGACGTTGGAGACCTTGGCGCGCGGAGCCACGACCACGGTATCGCGACGGGCGCCCGGCATCCGGAGCAGCTGCCCCGGGTAGATCTGGTGCGGGCTGGCAAGCTTCTCGCGGTTCAAGGAGTAGAGCACCGGCCAATCCGATGCCTTCCCCAGCCGCCGCTGGGCGATCTTGCCCAGGGTATCGCCGCTGCGAACGGTGTAAGCGGCGTCACTCGCGGAGATCCGGGAAAGGCCGGAGCGCGACGCCTGCTTCACCGAGCCCAGGGAGAGCTTCTGGTTGGGGCGGATCAGGTGGGGGCTGGAGAGGCGGGAGCGGTTGGCCTCGAAGAGCTCGGGCCAGCGGGTGGGATCCCCGAACTGGCGCTGGGCGATCGCCCAGAGCGTATCGCCGGGGCGAACCTCGTAGACCCGACCCGAAAGCGCGCGCGACTCGCGCGCGAGCGTGCGGACGGGAGCGTCCTCTTGCACCTGCCGGGCGGGAGCCTGGGTGACGGGAGCGTTGGGCGGAAGAGCGGGCCAATCCCCGGGCGGAGTCGCTGCGGCCGGCACGGCGAAAAGCGGCAGGGCCAGCCCCGTCATGGCGCCCATCGCCAGAACCTTCCGATACTCCGAACGCATCATCTTTTGCCCGCCTCCTTTAGGTTTCCATTATACCTTCGGCAAATCGCTTTAAAAATGAAGGGCAAGTTCCGGATGATTCCTCCCGATACTCCTGTTAATCAAGCGTTACCAGAGGAGGGGACATGGCCATCCAGCAGCGACCGAACGTGCTGAGCGGCAATCAGGAGCGGGTTTCGGCCCTGGGCACCGCGGCGATCCGCGCGGCGGGCCTCGCCGACGCGGGCCGCCCGGAAACGACCGACGCGACCCTGAAGAACCAGGCCACCCAGAAGCTTCAGCAGGCGCAGGATCGCGTCTCGACCATGTTTCCGGACGAGCTGTCGATCGACTTCCACGTCCCGGTGCCGATGCACCCGGACGCCGAGTCGACGGTCACGAGCCTCAAGGATATCCGGCTGAGCGACATCCCGGATGTGATCGCGGAGACCAAGGACTCGATCCGGCAGGTCGTGGACTCCATCCTCAACGACAACCCTTTCATCAAGTCGGGCGACATGGTGCCCTATCCGGTCATCCCGGAGGCCGAGAAGGCCGCGGCGCGCTCCCGCGCGACCATGCCGGCCATCCGCCAGCCGCTCATCTCCAGCTCTAGTGACGTCCAGCGCCCCGTCTACAGCGAGCCCATCAACCTGGTGGTGAAGGGAAGCAAGCAGCAACTCGTGAGCGCCCTGAAGGAGGCCGGCTGGGTGCAGGCCCACGAGCAGAGCTTCTGGAACAACCTCAAGGTGGGGATCTCGTCGGGAACCGGGCTGATGGACTACCCGGAAGGCCCCGTGAGCGACATGTTCCTGAACGGGGATCGCCACATGATGGCCTTCAACAAGAACGTGGACTCGAACAATACTCGCGACCACCTGCGCATCTGGCCGATGGGCAAGAACGAGTGGGTGATCGCCGCCACCCGCGACACCGCCGCGATCGCCTGGATCGACGTGGACATCAAGCTGAAGCGCGACGGCTGGAAGCCCGATCTGGACATCGATCCCAGCTTCCGCTCCAGCCACCTGATCGACCCCAGGATCGACGGCGAGCGCGACCTGGTCATGACCGATCTCCTGGCCACCGGCCGCGTGAAGCGCTGGGAGATGGTTCCCGGCAAGCAAACCTCCAGCGAGCAAGCCGCCATGGCGCAGCGCCAGATCGAGACCGACGGCCACCTCTACGTCGTGGATCTCACCCGCCAACCCGCAAAAAATACGAAGTAACTACGGAGAGGCACGCGGCCCCGGCCCCTGGACACGCGCGCCCGAAGGCCGCAGAATGGCGTTATGATGACGCCAGAACACCTTCCCCAGCTATCGGCCGCCTTCAAGCAAGCCGGCTTCACCCATGTTTCGCCGTGGGGCCCCGCGGGCCTCGAAGCGCGCACTCCCACGCTGCGCTGCGTGGAGATCGCCGGCGATCACCTCTTCGCCACCGTCTCGCTCGCTCCCGACGGCGCGCTGCGCTACGACTACATGTGGCGGGCAGCCATCCCCTACGAGAGCGTTCCGACCGCCCGTCCCGCCAAGTTCGAGCGCCAGGAGCCCCTCATCACCCGCGAGCAGGCTCCAGCCCCCGGGCTCTTCCGGATCCGCGTCCAGCCGTCGGGCGATCCCGCCGGCGCGTACCAGCACGTCCAGGTCGCCACCTCCCTCGACGATCCGGCGGATCTCCCCGCCGTGCTCGCCACCCTGGGCCACCTGGGCCAGGGCTACAACGGCCCCTACGGCCGCTCAAAGCCCGAGGCCGCTCCCATGGCCACCTACTACCTGGTGGAGCGCGCCATGGTCGCGACCTTCCGCGAGGTCGTGGGCGGCGAGGAGCGCGGCTTCACGGCCTACGTCGCCACCCACGCCCAGCAAATCGAATCCCAGATCCGGGCCCGCATCATGCAGGTCGACCTGGGGGGGCAGACGCACCGCTACGAGGTCGTGGCCGATCCGCGCGGCGTCTTCGTGGACCTTCCCACCACCGAGGGGGGTCGCCACCAGGACTGGATCTGGCAGTTCCCGATCGTCGAGAAGACCTGGACCGAGCAGGATCCCGAGGCCGGGACCGTCACCTACCAGCTCAGCAAGGTCGCCGAGCCGGTCGAAGTGGAAGCGGGCGTCTTCGAGCACTGCATCCGGCTGACGTCCAGCTCCGAGCAGGGCCAGGCCACGCATACCTACTCTCCGGTCGCGGGGCTGATCAAGAGCCACTTCCTCCTGGACGGCCTCGACGGCAAGCGCGAGCTCTGGGACATCGAGAAGGACTACTCCTGGATCTCGGGCGGCTGCCATGCCGCGACCAACCAGCCCGAGCATCAGGCCGAAGGGCGGGAATTGCCGGAGTCTCCGGCGATTCCTCAGCCGCAGCAGGACCGCTAGAGCAAGAAGCCTTCCTATCAAGCGATAGAGCCCCGGTTCGTCAGTGATCCGGGGCTCCGTTCGTTCAGGTGTCCAGGCCATCGAGGTAGCTTCGGTACTCCTCGTAGAAGGCGCGCTCCGCCTCGCCCTTCTGGGGGGACATGTAGTCGTTGAAGTCGAAGTTGATCAGCTTGGTGACGTGGGGTCGGGCGAGCTCGATCTGCTGCTTCACGGTGTCCATGGAAGGCGGCTCGGCAGAGAAGCCCTCGTACCACTTGGTCTTGCGGTGGAAGGTTTCCAGGTTGGCCCAGAGCTCGACGCCGTTCTTCTCGGTGGCCTCGGCGATCGCCCCCAGGTCGCGCTCCACGCGGTCGAGTTGCTTATCGGTGCCGCCCACGCCGTCCTGCCAGGCCAGGATATCGATGTTCGCTCGCGAGAGGACCGTGTCCCACCACTTGGTGAGGGCTTCGGGAGAGCGGGATGCCGCGAGGCCCGGGATCAGGTTGGTGTAGGGTGAGAGCATGACCTTCAGGTCGGGCTTGGCTTCCTTGGCGGCCTTGGCGATCGCCCCGTAGAAATCTCCGATCGACTTAGCGGAGGCGGTCGCGTTCACCTCGTAGGGGATGTAGATGCCCCCCAGCGACGGGTGGTGCTTCAGCTTGTCCACCAGCGCGGTCGTGTAATCCGCGACCTCCTGAGCGTCCTTCTTCAGCTCCCATGGCATGTATTGCCGCAGGTACCAGCTGCCCAGCGGGCCGTCGCCGTGCTCGTCGAGCATGGTCCCCACCATGACGCGCATGCCCAGGTCATCTGCGGCTTTGAGGATGTGCTCGGTGTTGGCGGAGAGGTCCTGTTCGCCGTAGCGCGAGAACTGCACGACGACCGTGTCCATGCCGAGGGCCTTCATGTCGGCGAGGGTTTGCTGCCAGTAGTCGGGCGAGCTCTCCCCGAAGGGCTGGATGAAGGAGCCGGTGAGGCGGTCGGGGCCCTGGGGCTTACGGTCGAGGGCCTGAGGGCTGAAGGCGGTGCGATCGAGCGCGGTGGAAGACGCCACCTCGGCGGAAGCCTGGGCTCCGGCGGGCTGCGGGGGGCGTTGAACGCGGGGGCTGAGGCCGTTGATCTCCGTCATGAAGAAACTATTCCCCAACGCGGGGCGACCAAACAGACCCGAGTTACTCCGAGGCAAGCTGCTCGGTCATGCGCGCGATTCCCATGCGGATCATGTTGGCGAAGCCCTCGTCGGGCAGCGGCTCAACACAGGTCCTAGCGCGCTCCAGGTGCATGTGTGCGAGGTCCCGTTCTCCAAGCTTCCGGTAATCCTCTGCGAGGTTCAGGTGAAGGGAGGGGTAGAAGGTCCTGAGCTCCATTGCCGCATGGTGCTCCTTCACGCGCACGTCGGTCAGGGAATCGGCCGCTTCGAGGGCCTGCAAGTCCCAGGCCAGCTCCTCGCGGGGATCCTCCTGAAGGTCGGCCATGAAGTGTGCGAGCGTGCAGCGGTGGAACGGATCGCCGTTCGGAGCGATCTCGGCCCAGATCTCCGTGAAAAGCCAGCGGGCCTCGTCGCGCTCGCCCCGGTGGTAGCGGGCGATGCCGTCGCTGATGCGCGCCATGATCGGATCCGATTCAGCCCCCTGCATGCTCAGCGTCCCCTGACCCATGCCCAGAAGCCGGGAGGTTCGAGGGTGGTCACCGGCTGGAAGAGGGGGCCGCGGGAGTCCCGGCGGAAGGTCCGGGTATTGTGGAAGTGGTGCTTCTGGCGCTGCTTGGCGCTCAGGCTGCTCAAGCTGGAGGCCTGGAGGCTGTCGGCGATCACGTCGTAGTCGAGGGCATGCAGCATGCGCTCGGTGCCGTCGAGCGAGAGGAAGGGGCCCAGCCCCGCCTGCAAGCCTGCGCGATGGGCGCGGATCGAGTAGGAGGCGTGGAAGTAGTGGCCGTAGCCGCGGTAGCGGGCGCTGAAGCCGCCGATCTCGGATAGCATGCGAGGAGTGACGGTCATCAGGACGCCTCCGCTCTGCGGGTAGGCGTTCACGGTTTGGCCTCCCACTGCGTGCGGGGTGGGCGAGCCGTGGGCTTCCGTCAGGTAGGAGAAGTGGTGGATGCCCGTGGCCTGGTGCGCCTCCCAGAAGAAGTCCAGCCAGTCGTCGTGGCGCGGGCGGCAGTCGTCGTCCAGCAGGAGGATGAAACGGCAATCGCTGAGCGCTTGAAGGCAGGCATTCTTGGCCCGGGCGGGCCCCAGAGGGACGAGCCCCCGAGGGGCGGATCCCTGCGGGGCGGAGTCCGGGAAGATGGGCTGGTAGGAGCGGCAGGCTCCGCCGGGATGGAACTCCCTGAGGAAATCGTCGGTGCCGTCCGTCGAGGCGTCGCTGACCACCGCGAGGCGGTAGGGGAGCGTGGAATGACGGGCGATCGCCTCCAGGGTCTCCTGCAGGACCGCCTTCCGGTTATGGGTGGTGATTCCGATGCCGAGCAATGTCGTCCTCCCGCTAGCCCGCATGCTAGCACGTCCTGGCGCGTTCGCGATCGTTTCTGGCCCGAGCGACGCCTTGACGATTCCCCGGATCCGAGATATCTTTAACTAGAGAGACTTCACGTAGAGGAAACCATGCCCACCCAGTACTCCGGAACCCCCGAAGCCCAGCGTGCGCTGAACGCCTACATCGCCTTGATGCGGGCGAGCGACTCCGTGTCGGCGCGGGTGCATCGGCACCTCGCGGCAGCCGGCCTGAGCATCAGCCAGTTCGGCGTGCTGGAGATCCTGCATCACCTCGGGCCGCTGAGCCCGCGGGATCTCTGCTCCAAGCTGCTGCGCAGCTCGGGCAACGTCACGCTGATCCTGGACAACCTGGAAAAGCGCCATCTGATCCGCCGCGAGCGCGACCAGCGCGATCGGCGCATGGTGACCATCCACCTCACCGAGGAGGGCCAGGCCCTGATCGCCGAAGTCTTCCCCCGCCAGGTCGACGCCATCCAGGCCGACCTCTCCGTCCTCAAGCCCGCCGAGCAAGACGAGCTCCGACGCCTCTGCCGGAAGCTCGGCTTGCAGCAAGGCTAGTTTTTTTCCCTCAATCTCTCTAGCTAGAGAGATAAGCCATCCGAAAGGAAGCCCGCTCATGACGGCCAACGCTCCCAAGGTCGAGATCTTCTCGTTCACCGACCCCTTCTGTTCCTGGTGCTGGGCCATGGAGCCCGTGATCCTCCGGGCGCGGGAGATCTACCGGGATCAGCTGCGCATCCAGCCGGTCATGGGCGGGCTGGTCGAGGACATGGCCAAGTTCGCGGACCCGCTGAACGGCATCACCTCGACGGCCAGCGTCGCTCCGCACTGGGAGGAAGTCGGCATGCGCACGGGGCAGCCCATCGACGGCACGTTCATGCGCGAGAACCAGGATCCGCACTGGAGCACCTGGCCGGCCTGCATCGCCGCCAAGGCGGCCGCCTTGCAGGACGAAACAGTGGGAGAGAGCTTCCTGCGGCGCTTGCGGAGAGCAGCCCAGGCGGAAGGGCGCAACGCCTCTGCCGCGGCGGTGTACGAGGCGGTCGCCGAGGCCACCCCGGGGCTGGACCTGGCGCGCTTCAAGGAGGCGATCGCCGACGGCAGCGCGGCGCGCGCTTTCCACGAGGATCGCCAGATCGGCGCGCAGGTGGGCGTCCACTCCTTCCCGACCCTCCTGGTCGCCAACCCCGATCCGGCCAAGGGGATCCGCCCCATCCTCATGGGCGGCGCCCGCGACTTCGCCACCTTCCAGCAGGTGCTGACGCGCGTCGCTCCCGAGCTCGTCGCCCATGCCCCGCGCGCCCTCCCCGAGCTGCTCGCGGACTACGGCGCCCTGACCACCCGAGAGCTCTCGGAGCTGCTTGGCAAGCCGGCCTCCGAGCTGCGAGCCGAGCTGGACGCCCACCCGGAGATCCGCCGGGTTCCCGTCCGCACGGGCGAGTTCTGGGAGCTGGGCAAGGCCGAGGCGCCCGCCGTCTCGAAGGCCCTCCTCACGGATCTGGTCGCTTGGGAAGGCGAGGGCATGGTCTGCGACATGACGACCGGCGTCTGCGGCCCCGCCGCCCCGAGCACGCCCCGGTAGCCTGAGGACGTTCGATCGGTAAGGGGGCGCGCGGTCCGGGTATGAAACCCCCAGCGCGCCCCTCGATCGAGCAGCCCCTCACAGGAGGTTCGGATGACCCGAATCGGATCGTTTTCTCCCATCCGCCTCCCGGATCACGGCATGCGCGAGACGCGGCGGCCCGAGGTCGAGGCCCCGGGCGAGAATCCCTCGCTCGTCGGCAAGCTCCTCGAGCCCTTCGTAGTGAAGAACAATCCGCTCGCCCCGCCGCCTCCCGCCGCCCCCTCCGAGCTCAAGGTCATGACCTTCAACGTCCGGCTCGGCGGCGAGGACATGCACGGCATCCGCAAGACCCTCGTGGATGCGAAGCCCGACATGATCGGCCTCCAGGAGGTCAGCCGGGCCAACGCCGAGAAGTTGGCCAAGGACCTGGGCATGCACCTCACGTTCTACCAGAGCGTCCGCCACAACAACGGCATGGATAACGGCAAAGCCATCCTCTCGCGCTATCCCATCCAGGAGTCCGAGAGCCTCGCCTTCGACATCTCCGTGACGCACCGGCTCGGCGCCCTCTGGGACCGCATCCGAAACGGCGGGATCATGACCAGCACCCCGATCTGGCAGAAGCGCTCGCTGTTACGCAGCACCTTCACGGTCGGCGGCAAGTCCATCGACGTCATCGACACCCACCTCGCCACCGGGGACCCCAAGGCCAACGCCTCGCAGCTTCGCCAGCTCCAAGCCTACGTCGCCGAGCGCAAAAAGCTCGGCCACGAGGTGATCCTGATGGGAGACTTCAACCTCCCCTTCAACCGCACGCCCCAGAACTCCCCCAAGGAGGCCGAACCCCTGGGCGAATGGGCCCAGCTTCAGCAGCAGCTCAGCGACGCCTTCGTGACCGCCCCCGAGGTCACGGTCAGGAACGAGGCCGGGCACGCCATGACGCCCGAAGAGGCCCGCGACATGCTCAAGCAGGAAGACCTCACGGAGGCCGAGCGCAAGGTCCTCCAGCGGGCCGCCAACGGGGCGACCCTCGGGCGAGGCTCCAACCGGATCGACACCCTCCTCAGCTCGGAAGGCCTGCCGGCGACCTCGCTCCACATCGATCAGCACAACGACGCCTCGGACCACGAGCCCGTGGTCGCCACGTTCAAGCTCTAAGCCTAGCCGCCTCGGTCAAGTATTCTTTGCCCATGTTTCACCGAGGCTTAAATTCCCGGACGTCAGATCGCTCCCTCGAAGCGGGATAACCCTCCAGTAAGTTTCGTTAAGTAGGTGTTAGTGGCGCCTGCGATTGTCTATCGGGAGGGGAATCCATGGCCGGAGTCGCAGCGAACCGTTCCACCGTCACCTGGGGTAAATCGGGCCTCGCCAAGGACGTCGCCGTGCGCCGGCTCGAGGACACTCCCGCCAACCGCGAGAAGCTGGCTGCCGAAGCCCGCAAGGACAAGAAGCCCTCCGCGATCGTGGACCTCGGCAAGGACGTGGTCCTGCTCTCGAGCGCCTACCTGACGACGGAGTCCCAGATCGCCAAGCCCGGCGGCCCCTTGCTCAAGGCTGGCCGCACGGCGAGCGTGGACGGAGTCGAGGGCAAGATCCTCTCCACCGACGACGGCTTCGCCGAGATCTCAGCCTCCAGGGTCGTGGTGGCCGTGCTGGATACCGGCATCGACATGGATCATCCCGCCTTCGAGGGGCGGATCGTGAAGCCCTACGACGCGACCACCGGGGGCACGGACGTCACCGACAAGAAGGGACATGGCACCCATGTGGCCGGCATCATCGCCGGGGAGTGGGGAGTCAAGGAGGGAGCCGGCGGCGTAGCGCGCGACGCCCAGATCATGCCCGTCAAGGTCTTCGGGAAGAACGGCAAGGCCGAGCCCAAGGACATCGCCAAGGGCATCCGCTACGCAGCCGACAACGGCGCCAAGGTCATCAACATGAGCCTGGGCGGCAACGAGGCCTCCCTGAAGAAGCTGGGCCTCTGGGAGCAGATGCCCGAGCTGAAGGAGGCGATCGCCTACGCCCAGTCCAAGGGCGTCGTGATCGTGGCCGCCTCCGGCAACGACGGCGAGAACGCGATCTCGGACTACTACCCCGCGAGCCTCCCGGACGTGCTCACCGTCGGAGCCGTGAACCCCGGACACTCGCGCGCCGGCTTCTCCAACGGCGGAGACGAGCTCGAGCTGACCGCCCCCGGCGTCAACATCCTCTCGGCCATCCCGGGCAACGGCGCCACCTACAAGCAGGAGCAGGGCACCAGCATGGCGGCCCCCTACGTGGCCGGAGCCGCGGCCCTGGTGATCGCCCAGCACCCCGACTGGACCGCCGCACAGGTGATGGAGCACCTCACGCGGGCCGTCGACGATCGCGGCGCGCCCGGCAAGGACGGCAGCTACGGCTATGGCGAGATCAACCTCTTCAAGGCGGCCTTCGGCGAGAACCTCCCCGCCGAGCCCGCCCCACAGCCCAAGCGCAGCTTCTCGGAGAAGCTGGCCGAGTTCTTCGGCGCCAACTAGAACTCGAGCTGGTAGCCCAGGTACGGGATGACCGGCAAGCCGTAGTTGAATACCGGATCGGAGATCCGCTCGTAGTTCTCGCCGTAGTCCACCCCGAAGACCTCGCGCTGCTGGGTGACCTCGACGTAGAAGCTTCCCGTCGCCCCCCACATACCGGCGGGGCGCTCCGCCCTCAGGGACCAGGTGATCCCGTCGGGATAGCGCGCCGAGTTGGCGCTGCCATTGATCGCCTCGTAGGTTCCGTCCGGCAGCTGCCGGCGATCGACCACCGGCGTGTAGGGCCGTCCCGTGGCATAACGCAGCCGCAAGGAGGGCGACCAGTCCGCCCACGTGGGGCCGATCAGTGACAGGTTCCCGATGAAGGGCTGGTCGTAGTCGTAGGGGATCTCGCCGTCTCGCGGAGTCGTCCTGAAGGCTCGAGAGGCGCTCAGGGCCAGCGAGCCGCTCCAGCCGTTCCAGCGCGCCAGCTCCAGGGTGGCCTCGGCCCCGTAGGCCTGTCCCGCTCCGAGGTTCGCATAGCGCTGATCGGGGTCCGAAACCGACAGTCCCACGAGGTCCCGGTGGTAGATCTCGAACTTACCCAATAAGCGCTCCGAGAGCTGCCGGTCGATTCCGGCCACGGCATCGCGGGAGTAGGCGGCCCGTAGGTTGGGGTTGCCGATGCCGGGCAGCATGCGGGAAGGCTCGGGGAACTGGTATTGCTGGCCGTAGCCGAGCCGCCAGGTGGTGTCGGCGTCCGGGCGCCAGGCCAGGCCCAGGCGCGGGGCGAGGTGATCCTCGGCGGTGCTCTGGAGGCGGTCGTAGCGGGCGCCGAGCGAGAGCGAGAGCGCCTCGGTGAGTTTCCAGCCGTCTTCCAGGTACAGGCCCAGGATCTTCTCGTTGCCGGCGGTGTCGGTGGAGAGCTTGGGCAGCGCCTCGATCTCCTCAGGCTTCGGCGGGCCCGAGCGGGGGCGATCGCGCAGGGAGGTCGTATCCGGCTGGATCCGGCGGGTGACGAAGTTGATGGTGTCGTAGCGGACGCCCATGCGCAGTTGGTGCCGGTCGTGGACCTGCCAGGCGAGATCGTCGGCGAGGGTCCACTGGTAGCGGAAGTCCTGGATGGTCAAGAAACGCCCGATGGCCAGATCGGTGTAGGGCTCCTGGTAGTTGAGGGTGAGGCGCTGGGACAGCGCGTCACCCAGCGGCTGGCTGTAGACAGCTCCAGAGCTGCGGTAGCCGGTGTCCATCGAGATGGCACCGAAGCCGCGGCCGGTCTCTCCGTCCTCAAGGGTCATGCCCAGGGCATCCTGGGAGCCGATCGCGGAGAGATCGAGCTGACCGCCGCCTGGTAGCTTGCTGGTGAGCTTGCCCTGGTAGTCCGAGAAGCGCGGGAAGACCGTGAAGGCGGGGAAGACCCGGCCGGCGATCAGGTCGATGTAGCTGCGCCTGCCCGAGAGGGAGAGCGCGGCGAAAGGCGAGAGCGGACCTTCGAGCAATCCCTCCGAGTACAGCAAGTTGGCGTCGAAAGCGCCGTGCAGGCCGTCCGTCTTGGGGGGCCGGGTCTCGACGTCGATGACCGCCGACATGACGTTGCCGTAGCGCGCCGGCAGGGCACCGGTGTAGAGGTCCACCCGCGAGATGGTGTTGGCGTTGAAGACGCTGACCAGGCCGCCGAAGTGAAACGGGTTGCCGATCTGGACGCCGTCCAGGTAGTAGAGGTTGTCGCTGGGGCCGCCGCCGCGCACAACGGGCGCCCCGGAGAAGCCTCCGGTCGTCACCCCGGCGGTGTTGGTGACGGCCAGGATGGGGTCGTTGCGGGCTCCAGCGGTCTTCTTGACCTCGTCGGCCGTGATCGAACGCTTGCTGGTCTCGGCCTGGGCCAGGCGCGAGGGGCGCGCCCCCGAGACGATCTGGGGCTTCACCTCCAAGCGGCCGGGGCGCAGCGAGAGCGTGAGGTCGGTGGGACGCGCGTCCGCGAGGGGCACGGCGGGGGTCAGGAAGGGCAAGTAGCCGGGGGCTTCGACCTTGAGGCGGGCCGTACCTTCCGGCACGTCCGCCAGGGTGAAGCGTCCCGCGCGATCGGTCCGGGCCTGCCGGGGCGCAGAGCGCCGAGGCGCGGTCGGGGCATCGAGCAGGGAGACGGTCGCTCCGGCGATCGCCTTGCGGGTCTCGCGATCCTGGATCGTGCCCATGACGACGGCGGCTTGCGCCGGCGCCATCAGGGCGAAGGTCGCCGCCAGCGTCGCGGCGAGCCGGAAGCTAGTTCGGCGCATGATCGGAAACCTCGCTGAGCGTGAACGTCACCGGCACGACGATTGAGCAGGCCACGGGGACGCCTGCGCGCAGGCCCGGTCGGAAGCGCGTCAGCCGCAACGCGTCCCTGGCAGCCTGGGCGAAGGCCGCTCCGCCTTGATGGGCGAGGACCTCCACGCGAGAAACGCTGCCGTCGGCCGAGACCCAGGCCTCGACCAGGGCCGAGCCGGTGGCCCCGGCGAGCCGCGCCACCTCGGGGTAGGTCACGCGCAGGCGGCCGATGGGTTCGGGCTCCCGGTCCAGGGGATCGGGCGTCTGGTCCTCGAAGCTGAGGCGCAAGGGCGCCGAGGCGGTGGCCTCGGCTTCGAGGGTCTCGCCCAGGGGGACCTCCATGGTGCCGCCGGGACCGGCGCTCACCCCGAAGCTCTGGGCCGCATCGTTGACCGGCTGCGAGGGGGAGAGCGGCTGAGGCTTAGGGTTGTTTTGCGGCTTGGGCGGCGCCTGCGGCTTGGGCTTTGAGTCCTGGGCCTTGGTGGCCTGAGGCTTGGGCGGCCTGGGTTTGGGGGGTGCGGGCGACCTGGGTTTCTGGCGCTCGACCATGGTCACGGGCACGATCTTCCGGATGATCTCCTTGGACTGGGGAAGCTGCATGAGGGCGATCGCCAGCAGCAAGTGAATCCCGACCGAGAGCGCGACGACGAGTGGAAGGCGGTTGTTCATGGCGGCCCTAGGGGCGATCGACCGCGAAGGCCAGCTTCTCAACCCCTGCCCGGCGCGCGACGTCCATGACCGTGACCACGCGGCCATGGGCCACCTGCTCATCGGCTCCGACGACGACTTGCAACTGGGGATTGGCCTTGACCCGCCGGGCCAGCTCGGCCTCCAGGGACTCCGGGCTGGCGGGCCGGCCGTCGAGCACGATCGTGCCGTCCGCCTTGACCATGACGGCGATCGTGCGGGCCTCGGTGGCGACCGTCTGGGAGGCCTTCGGCAATTCGACCTTGAAGCTCTGCTGGGCGATCAGGTAGCTGGTGGCCAGGAAGACGATGAGCAGCACGAGGACGACGTCCACCAGGGGCGTGACGTTGATCTCGACGATGGCATCGTCGTCGCGGTAGCTAGATCCGGCCATGGGCCGTTCCTCGGGCGTCGGCGAAGCCCGGTATCTCGGTGGCGACGGCCAGGATGGCCTCGGAGGCCTCGTCGAGGCGGTAATCCATGACCCGGATACTGCGCTGGCAAAGGTTGTAAGCGACGACCGCGGGGATGGCGACGAGGATGCCGACCGCGGTGGCGACCAGGGCCTCGGAGATGCCGGTCATGACGACGGAGGGTCCGACGGAGTTGGCCGTTCCCAGGTCCCGGAAGGCCCGGATGATGCCGAGCACGGTGCCGAACAGGCCCACAAAAGGCGCGTTGTTGCCCAGGGTGCCGAGCAGGACGAGGCCGCGTTCGGCGGCGGCGCGCTCTCTGAGGCGATGCGCCATGAGGGCGGCGCGCAAGCGAGGCAGCCCATCGTTCCAGTTCTCGGCCGCCACCCCGAAGAGGCGTCCGACGGGGCCCTTGGCGTTCGCCGAGGCCTGCGCGAGGTCCTGGCGGGCGATCGCCTGGATCCCCGAGCTCAAGATCGTCCCGAAGGGCTCGCGGTTGCTCCAGAAGGTGACGGCGCGCTCGAGGATGAGGGTCACCGAGAGCATGGAAAGGGCCAGGAGCAGGTAGAGCACCCAGTCTCCTCCGGACATCCCCAGGGCCAGGATGAGTTCAGCGGGATTCACGGTTCCTCCTTTTCGGCGACGCGCACCGGAACAGTCTAGGGTCCCATCGTTTCAAGGGGATTTCAAGCGTGGGCGCGGCGGCAGCCCGCGAGCGCGCAGGCAAGAGCGATAGATTGTCCAGTGACAGCGATAGATTGTCCAGCGACAAAGCATCCTGGCCTCCGTTAGGCTAGCGTGATTGCTTCCATCGGCCCATTTCAGGAAGGATCCTCCATGCGAATGAAGCCCTTGCTGGCGATCGCCACCCTCGCCGTGGCGATCGCCGGCTGTAGCGTCTCCCCGCAAACCCACGTCATCGACCCGGCTCTCGTCTCATCGAGGCCAGCCCCCCGCGTCACGCTCGACGTGCAGGGACTCGGAACGGGAACGATCTCCTCCACCCGCCTCAAGACCGACGTCGGCGCGACCTTCGAGATCGATCGCGCCTCCGTGAGCTACAACGTCGTCCACATCGTCCCCAGGGGCACCGAGTTGCCCGCAGGCGCGAGCATCGAACGGTACCTCAACGACGCGAACGGCGACGGGGTTTACCCCGCGGACGAGGTCTACCACGACGAGGAGCCGGCCGACTACACCCACTTCGTCTACCGCTTCGGCAGCTTGCGAGACGACGAGATCGCCTGGATGCAGGTCAGCTTCAAGGCCGAGGGCTACGAGGCGGACGGCCTCGTGTCGTCGAGCGAGCACGACATCATCGCCACCCACCGCTTCGGTGAGGGGGAGGCGAGCCGAAACGCCACACCCTTCCTGAGGTTCGCCCCCGACGCTCCCGCGACGCTTCGCTTCGCCTGGATGAACTGGACGACCGAATCCTTCGAGACGCAATCGACCCTGGACGTCGACGCACAGGCCACTTACGACACCTACGACACCCACCGGTTCGAGCTGGATCTCAGCCTGACGACCCAAGACGGCAAGCCCATGCTCGGGATCACCAAGGACCACATCGACCTCCAGCGCTTCGCGCTCAAGTCCGACAGCTGGTGGGAGGAGGCCAATCCGGTCCTCGGGCTGGAGGAGCGTGGCAACGGGGCGTATACCATCGGAATCGACTTCCAGCAATCCGCCGTCCCCACGTCCATCGACGTCGCCCTCAGCCTGAAGAACGTCCCCATGATCCGCGACGTGGAGTACTAGGCCATGATGATGAAGAAACCCCTATCCCCCGCCGTAGGCCTCGCCCTGCTGGCCCTTTCCGTCGCCCTCGCGGGCTGCCCCGCCCTCGAAACCGGCCTCCTGACAGGCTTGAAACCGACCCCCGAACCCAGCGCCAGCGCCCCGAGCGAGGAAGATCAGAAGGATCAGGACGACAAGACGGAGCCCGCCTTCGCGATCAAGGCGCTCGGCCCGGTCCGCGCCCACCTCGAAGGCCCGATCGACGTCGAGCAAGGCCCCTTCACCATGCGGATTGGCCTGCAGTACGACTACTACGAAGGCTACAAGCTCGAGAACTTCGGCAGGATCGGCAGGTTCGAGGAGAAATCGATCTCGAACTCCGGGTACGACGCCAACTACACGCCGGTGCTCGAAACCCCGGGCGTCTACGAGTACCGATACAGGCAAGGCACGCACACCTTCATCCAGTCGCCCGGCAGCGACTATCTGGCCCCCGGAGCGCTCACCTTCGCGATCGGCGACGTCCCCCCGATCGCGGAGCGGCGCACGGCTGACACCATCGAGCTGGACTTCCCGGCCGCGACGCGCGGCGACCTCACGGCGACTCCCGCCGACAGCGCGCTGCGCTTCCGCAGGTCCCACCAGGACAGCACGATCCTCAGCACCTTCGAAGCGACCTCGAGCTTGCCCTTGAACCATTTCGAGACCACCCGCTCCGCCACCCTGAGCGCGACGGTCTCGGTCCAGGAGCTCGACGGCTCGCCCTCGACCGGCCTCACGAGCGCGAACTTCCGGCTGTCGAGCTACTGGTACGACAGGCCCATCGCCATCCAGGCCACGGAGACCGCGGCCGGCGTCTACCGGCTCACCATGGCCTTCGACGGCTTGGACGGCTACGAGCCCCGGCCGCAGCGACGCATGCTGACCGTGACGCATGCCACCCTCACCCAGACCCATACGCAACCCACCCCCGATGTCCCCGGAGAGGAGATGCCCCGATGACCCGCCTGACCCCGCTCCCCGAGCGCCTCGCGCTCTGCGTGCTCGGCGCCCTCCTCGTCGTCGGCTGCGTCCCGGCCCCGGGCGCCACGACGCTCCGGACGGCCCCGACCTCGACCTCGTCGCCCATGCAGGTCCAGAGCCTGCTCAAGGCCGAGATCGAGCGCGCGGCCCTCGAGGCCAGCTCCTACCACGAGGTCGAGCTATCCCCCGACGGCTACTTCGAGCCGTTCGTCATCGCCCCCCTCTCCGAGCGCGCGAACCTCGAAGCGCGCGCGAGCTTCAGAGACTTCTATCTCTACGGCCTGATCCCCGATCCCTACAACCCGGGGCGATTCACGCAAACGGAGGATCTCGACGATCCCCGCGTCACCCAGCTCGGCTACTACCCTGACTGGCAAACGAACTTCAGCCCCGCGCTCGTGGTCGAGCGCGGAGGCGTCGCGGCGACGCGCGTCGGCTACGGCCGGGACGAGGACCTGCGCCTGGCATTCCCCCAGGCGACCTCCGGCCCGCTGAGCGTCAGGGGCGGCTCTCCCGAGATGGGCATCGTCACGTATGACGGCAGCGAGGCCTTCGTCCAGCGCGAGCTCACCGTCGCCGAGGAGCTGCTCACGCCGCTTGAGGGCGCCAAGGATGCGGTCGTCGTCTTCACCGTCACGAACCTCGACGGCGAGCCGATCAACGGCCTCACGAAGGACCTCATCCGCTTCCGCATGTACGATGCCGACAACGGCAGGGAGGGGGAAAGCGGCACCCCCTACGAGAAGCTCGAGGCGATCGGCGAGGGCAAGTACCAGATCCGCGAACCCTTCTCCCCCTACCGCGAGTCGGGCAAGCTGCGCTTCGAGGTCGAGGTCGTGGCCCCTGGGCTGCCCATCCAGGCCACCTTCTACCGCCGCTAGACGCGATATCCGTAACGTATAAAGCCCGAGCGAGGCCGGAAGGCGGCCTCGCTCGGGCTTTCCTTTTGAAAATCCGGGAGTCGCTCCGGCCCCGCGCGTTCCCGGCCCACAGGCGAAAAAGGCCGCGGATCCTGCTAGAATGGGGCAAGGAGGACTTCCATGCTGCAACCCGGCGCCCGTATTCCCGATCTTCCCCCCCTGGCCGAGCATGCCGCGAGCGGCAAGCCGCTCGTGCTGTACTTCTTCCCGAAGGCCGGCACGCCCGCCTGCATCATGGAAGCCTGCTCCTTCCGGGACAACCTGGCCCTGCTGCGCGGCCACGGCGCCGAGGTCGTCGGCGTGAGCCCCGACTCCGCCACCGTCCTGTCGGGCTTCGCGAGCAAGTACTCCCTGGACTTCCCCCTGCTCTCGGATGCCGAAGGGACCCTGGCTGAGGCCTTCGGAGTCGCCACCCAGCAGCTCTGGGCCGGCAAGACCTTCCAGAGCGTCTCGCGGACGACCTTCCTCTTCGAGGCAGGAGGAGGATTGCGCCAGGTCTGGGAGAACGTGGATCCGCGCGACCACGTGCAGCACGTCGCCGCCGCGGCTGCTGGCATGGCGGCCGAGAGCTCGGCGCAGGACCTCCAGGCCCGCCTCGAGGAGGCCCGCCGCATCGTCTCCCCCTTCGCCAACGCCCGCGAGGCCGAGGCCCGGCTCGACGCGCTTCGCCGCTCCGAGGGCCACGAGGTCGCCGAGCATGGCGCGCCCCTGCGCGCCGAGGCCGGGGGGGTGGATCCCGCGGAGGTGCAGGGCGTGCTCGACACGCTGCGTCCCTACATGCGGGCCGACGGCGGGGACGTCGAGCTGGTCGGGATCGACGCCGGCATCGTCAAGGTTCGCCTCCAGGGGGCCTGCGGCACCTGCCCCAGCTCCACGGTCACCCTCCGCCTGGGCATCGAGGCCCAGCTCAAGCAGCGAGTCCCTGGCGTCCAGGGAGTCGAGGCGGTCTTCTAGAAAACCAGACGTCACGCATGGAATGGGATTGGCTCAACATCATCGGAGTGCTCGCCTTCGCATCGTCGGGAGCGCTCGTCGCCATGGAGGAAGGCTACGACCTTCTGGGCGTGCTCTTCCTGGGGTTCGCGACCTCGTTCGGGGGCGGTATCCTCCGGAACATCCTGCTGGGAGTGCCCGCCTCGGCGGTCTGGAGCCAGGGGCCGCTGCTCTGGGTGGCGCTGGCCGTCATCGTGGTGGTCTTCTGCCTGCCGCGCGCGGCGATCGCCCGCTGGGAGCGTCCCTCCCTCTTCCTCGACGCCATCGGCCTCGCCGCCTTCGCCATCCAGGCCGCGCTCATGGCCAAGGGCCTGGGCTTCCCCCTGTCCGCCGTCGTCGTCTCCGCCCTCTTGACCGGCGCGGGCGGCGGCATCATCCGGGACCTGCTGGCCCACCGCAAGCCCATGGTCTTCCAGCACGAGCACCCGCTTTACGGGGTCTGGGCCATGGTCGCCGCGGTGGTCATCGGGCTCGGCTGGCCCCAGGACCCCTTCGCCATCATGGGCCTCTTGATCGCGATCGTGGCCCTGCGGATGGCCTCCGTGGTCTGGGACTGGCGACTGCCGCGCCGCTCGCTCTGAGCCCCTGAAAGGAAACCCGACGTCGATGCGAACCGCCCTGATCACCGGAGCCTCGCGCGGCCTGGGCCGCGCCCTGGCCGAAGCCCTGGCCGAGCGCGGCTGGACCCTCCTCCTGACGGCCCGCAACGCGGACGACCTGGACGAGACCCGCGCGGCGCTGGAGCCGCTGGCGCCGGTGGCGGCGATCGCCGGCGACGTCGCCGATCCGCGCCACCGCGCGCGCCTGGCCGACGCCGCCCGCGACCTCGGCGGCATCGACGCCCTGATCAACAACGCTGGCGTGCTGGGTCCCAGCCCCCGGCCCTCCTTGCTGGATCTTTCTGCGGACGAGCTCGAGCGGATCTGCCGGGTGAACGCCGTGGCGCCCATCGCCATGGCCCAGGCCCTGCGCGACCTCCTGCCGGCGGGGGCCTGCATCGTCAACGTCAGCTCCGACGCCGCCCCGGAGTGCTTCGAGGGCTGGGGCGGCTACGGTGCGAGCAAGGCCATGCTCGATCACCTGTCTGGCACCCTGGCCCTCGAGAACCCGCAATGGCGCGTCTACTGGGTCGATCCCGGCGAGATGCGCACGCGGCTCTACGAGGAGTCGTTTCCCGGCGACAACCTCGATTACCTGCACCCCCCCGAAGTGAGCGTGCCGCGCTTCCTGGAGCTGATCCAGGGCAACGAGCCGAGCGGGCGGTACTTCGCCCAGGACCGTGAGGCCCTGTACCCGGATTTCTGAGCGGGGCACCGGGCGAAATTAGGCGATTTCTACGGTAGGACGCGTGCGTCGGAGCTGCTATAAGCAAGGGACCCGCCTCATTGTTGTCCCTCGCGCGCGAAAGGAAACGCTCATGTCGCTGCTCAACGTCGGCCCCATCGACCGGATCTCCCGCCTCACCATCGGTCTGACGCTCTTCCTCGCCGCCTTCCCCGTGAACACCTTCCTGGGCGGCGCGGCGGCCATCACCTGCGGCGTGCTCGGCGGGATCCTGCTGCTCACGGGAGCCGTCGGCTTCTGCCCGCTGTACCTCCCCTTCGGTCTCCGGACCACCCACGACACCGACAAGCCCGAGTAGGGCCGTCACCGTCCCGACGAACCCCCGCTCGACGATGAGCGGGGGTTCGTCGTGACGATTCAAGGTTCCCGAGCGCCGGCAGGTTTCATGACGCGCTCCGCGTGTTAACATGAGAGTTTCAGAGCCCCGGGCCCAAGAATCAGGAGAAGATGACGCCATGCTGCAGGTGACGAACGACCGGACCCACCGCCTGGAGGCCTTCGAGCCCCAGAACGCCCCGCGCGTGACCATGTACGTCTGTGGCCCCACGGTCTACGACTACTCCCACCTGGGCCATGCGAAGTGCTACGTCTCCTGGGACGTCGTGAGGCGTTACCTCATCTATAAGGGCTACGACCTGGTCGAAGCCATGAACTTCACCGACATCGACGACAAGATCATCAACCGGGCCCGCGAATCCGGCGAGGACTGGCACGTCGTGGCGCAGCGCTTCATCGACGAGTTCTGGGTCGACATGGACGCCCTGGGCAACGAGCGCGTCGAGCTTTACCCGCGCGCCACCGAGCACATCCCCGAGATGATCGCCCACATCGAGGGCCTGATCGCCAAGGGCTTCGCCTACGCCTCGGAGGGCGACGTCTACTACGCCGTCACCCACTTCGAGCATTACGGCTGCCTCTCGGGCCGCAGCCTCGACCAGATGCAGGCCGGCGCCCGCGTCGAGATCGACGAGCGGAAGCGCCACCCGATGGACTTCGCGCTCTGGAAGGCCTCCAAGCCCGGTGAGCCCTCCTGGGACTCGCCCTGGGGGCCGGGCCGTCCCGGCTGGCACATCGAGTGCTCGGCCATGGTCCGCAAGCACCTGGGCGACACCATCGACATCCACACCGGCGGCACGGATCTCCTCTTCCCGCACCACGAGAACGAGATCGCCCAGTCCGAGGCCCTCACCGAGCAGACCTTCGCCCGCTTCTGGCTGCACAACGGCTTCGTGGCCGTCGGCGGCGAGAAGATGAGCAAGTCCCTGGGCAACTTCACCACCATCCGCGAGCTGCTGAAGCGCTACGACGCCCAGACCATCCGCTACTTCCTGCTGTCGATGCACTACCGCCAGGAGACGGACTTCGCCGACGACTCCATCCAGGGAGCCGGCACCGGCCTCTCGCGCCTGCGCAAGGGTCTCGCCCGCTTCGCGGGATCGCTCGCCAAGCCGACGGCCGAGATCAGCGAGCTCGCCGCGAAGGCCGAGGAGCGCTTCCGTGCGGCGATGGATGACGACTTCAACACCCCGCGGGCGATCGCCGTCTTCTTCGAGACCCAGAAGGCCCTCGGCGAGCTGATCGAGGCGAATCCCGCGGCGGAGGCCTCCGCCGGCCATGTCGTGGCCAAGCTCTTTGCGCTGGCGCAAGTGCTCGGACTCGACCTCGCGCACCAGCCCGAGGCCCAGAAGGATCTCTCTGACGTGGCCCTGGAGCTGAAGTCCCTCTACGAAGATCTGACCGTGAACATCCTAAATGCAGGCGTGGCCCCGGAGGATCCCGAGGAGCTGCTGAACGGGCTCATCGCCATGCGCCATGCGGCCAAGAAAGCCAAGGACTTCGGCCGCTCGGACCGGATCCGGGACCGCCTGAAGGAAGCCGGCATCCAGCTGATGGACAAGCCCGGCGGCCTGACGGAGTGGGAGCGCGTCGAGGCCAGCGCTCGACCGGCGGCGCGGGCATGACCCTGCTTTCTCCCCGCCACCTCGCCTACCTGGGGGATGCCGTCTACGAGCTGCACGTCCGCAAGCGACTGCTGACCGAGGCCCTTCCCGTCGAGCAGCTTCACCGCGCCAAGGTCTCCAAGGTGAAGGCCTCGGCTCAGGCGGCGGCATTGCGGGACCTCCTGCCCTCGCTCACCCCGGAGGAAGCCGATGTCGTCCGGCGGGCGCGCAACCTCAAGACGGCCGTTCCCCGCTCTGCCTCGGTCGCGGAGTACCGCTACTCGACGGCCTTCGAGGCCCTGATCGGCCACCTCTATCTCTCGCAAGACCACGTACGGCTGGAAGCCATCCTGGAGGCTGTAGACGCCTTCATGGATCGCGTCCAAGCCCCTGAAATCAGCACCAACGGTTCAGAAAGTATTAAGGAGGAAGCCCCCCATGGCGGATCGTCCCACTAACCGTCCGAAGGGCCCCTCGGAAGGAAATCGCGGTCCCCGGGGTGCCAAGGGTCCTCAGGGCCACAAGGCCTGGATCCCCAAGGGCCCGGGTTCGGCCTCGCAAGGCGGCCCTCGGCCCGAGCGTCCGGTCAAGAAGGATGCGGGCCATGCCCCGCGGCCCGAGCGCTCCGAGCAGGGCCCCTCCGAGGAGGAGGGCGGCGGCTTTGAGAATCGAGATCTGATCTGGGGCCGGCATGCGGTGCTGGCCGTGCTGGAGGGCGATCGCCCCGTCAACAAGGTCTGGCTCTTGCGCTCCCTGGAGCGCGACAGCCTCTTCGCGCAGGTCCGCAAGCTCGCCAAGCCCAAGGGCGCCATCGTGCAGCTGGTCGATCGCGGCAAGCTCGATCAGCTGGCCAACGGTGAGGCGCACCAGGGCCTGATCGCCTCGGTGGCCGCCACGTCCTACACCGACTTCGACGACCTGGTGGCCGCGGCCATGGCCCAGCCCCGGCCGCTGGTGGTGGTGCTGGACGGGATCGAGGATCCGCACAACCTGGGGGCGCTGATCCGCACGGCCAATGGCGCG
Source organism: Candidatus Sericytochromatia bacterium (assembly GCA_036676455.1). Lineage (GTDB taxonomy): Bacteria > Cyanobacteriota > Sericytochromatia > S15B-MN24 > UBA4093 > UBA4093. Next base: position 12,622 of record JAKFCW010000032.1, on the reverse strand, counting down.
GGCGCGCACGGCGTGATCATTCCGCAGCGGCGGGCCGTGGGCCTCACGGGCACGGTCGAGAAGAGCTCCGCGGGCGCCGTGGCCTACACGCCGGTGGCCCGGGTAACCAACCTGGTCCGGGCCATCGAGGACCTCAAGGAAGCCGGCTTCTGGGTGGTGGGCGCGGAGGCCGAAGGCCCGCATCTGCCCTACGAGGTCGACATGACCGGCGCCATCGCCCTGGTGGTGGGATCCGAGGGCTCCGGCATGGGGCGCCTGGTCTCGGAGAAGTGCGATTACATCGTGCGCCTGCCCTTGCTGGGACAGGTCCCGTCGCTCAACGCCTCGGTGGCCGGCGGCGTGCTCATGTACGAGATCGTGCGCCAGCGGGTGTCGGCGGATCCCACCCTGGTTCCTCCTCCGGTGCCGAAACAAGACTAAGCCCCACTCGGATCATGCGCCTCGGCACCAGCCGCAGGCGCTCTCCGGTGCCGAAACAAGACTAAGCCCCACTCGGATCATGCGCCTCGGCACCAGCCGCAGGCGCTCTCCGGTGCCGAAACAAGACTGAACCCCACTCGGATCATGCGCCTCGGCACCAGCCGCAGGCGCTCTCCGGTGCCGAAACAAGACTAAGCCCCACCCGTCAAAAATCTTGGACCTGAAAGGCCGAAATCCAGTTACCAACTAATTCCGGACCCCTTCGCGGGCTTTCGCGGCTAGACTGAGGGTATCGTTCCCTCCCGCGTCCGAAAGAGGCCTGCGATGAGACTGAGTATCCCTCACCTGGTAGCCGCCGCCATCACCTTCCTTTCCGTCCTCCTGCTGTCCGGGCGTATCCCGAACTGGGGCACCGCCCTGATCGCGCTGGTGATCATGCTGATCCCCGAGGCGCTCAGCCTGCTCTCCGCCAGCAAGGAGGACCCGGGGAACGCGGCGATCGACGCGATGGTCCGGGGCGACTTCACCGGCGCGGCGCAGGCCGAGCCGCCCCTCGCGCAGCTGGGCGAGCGGATCAACCAGATCTTCGTACATCTGAGCACCCGCGTCATCCATGCGGGCGTCAAGAGCAAGGGAACCGCCGCCGACCTCGACCGGGTCAACGAGCGCGCCGCCGAGGAGCGCCAGGCCGTCGCGGCCATTCGCCAGGAGATCGCGGCGATCGCCAAGAGCGGCACGGAACTCACCATCCAGGTCGATCGCCTGCGCCAGGCCACCGACGTCACCTCCTCGAGCATCGAGGAGCTGACCGGCTCGGTTTCGCAGGTCTCGCGCAACGCCCAGACCATGCGGACGCAGTCGCAGGAGCTCGGAGCGGGCATCGACCGGATCCTCACCGGCTCGGCGAAGGTCGACGAGGCGACCCGGCAGGCCGCCGGGGTGGCCCAGGACGCGGAACAGGCCGCCGTCAAGAGCCGCAGCGTCATCCAGGCCAACACCGAGAGCATCCAGCGCATCGGCCGGGTGGTCATGGAATCGGCGAGCGTCATCCAGGAACTGGGCGGACAGGTCGAGAAGATCGGCGACATCGTCGAGGTGATCGACGACATCGCCGAGCAGACCAACCTGCTGGCCCTCAACGCGGCCATCGAGGCGGCACGAGCGGGTGAGCACGGCCGCGGCTTCGCCGTCGTCGCCGACGAGGTCCGCAAGCTCGCCGAACGCACCATGCGCTCGACCACCGAGATCGCCGCCGTGGTGAAAGGCATCCAGAAGGACACCTACCGGGCCGTCGATGCCATGGCCGAGGGCGGCAAGGAAGTGGAAGCCAGCAAGGCTGCCGTGACCCAGACGGAGAAGGCCTTCGGCGCCATCTCGGACGGCGTGCGCAGCTGCGCGGAGCAGGTGCAGGTGATTCGCCGCCTCAGCGAGGATCAGCGGCGCGAGGCGGATCATGTCTCGAACATCGGGAGGCAGACCCTCGAGCGAATCGAGGAGGTCTCGGTCGCGGCCACCGAGCAGCAGGAAGCCACCCGGCAGATCGTCAACGCCACCCACGAGTTGATCAGCCTCTCCGAGTCGGTCGCCGGCAACATCCGGCAGCAGGATAGCGCCAACACCCACATCGCGGCGGCCATCCGGCAGATCGACGAGAGCACCACGCGCAGCGCCATCCAGATCCAGGAAGGCCTCGCCAGCTCCCTGGCCGTGGCCCAGCAAATGGACGCCCTGCGGGGCCTGCTCGCGGAGTTCAAGCTCCAAACCTCGGACACCGAGCTGATCGAGCTGGCCATCGGGGACCACCAGCTCTGGGTGGCTCGCCTGGACAACATGCGTCGCGGCAACGAGGTGATTCGCCCGGAGAGCGTGAACACGCATCGCGAGTGCCGGCTCGGCAAGTGGTACTACGGCGCCGCCCAGGAGCGCTGCGGCCACGTGAGCGCGTTCCGGAGCATCGATGCCCCGCATGCCAAGCTGCATGAACTCGCCCGCCGCATGGCCGAGTACCAGCAGGCCGGGCGCGCGGAGGAGCGGGATCGGCTTTACGAGGAGCTGGAAGGCATCTCGGCGGAGATCGTCACCCACCTCCAGGCCGTCAAGCAGCAGACCACCGGAGGCGCGGGGCTCGCGGCCCCGGGGCCGGCCCTGATCGCCCGGACCTGATCGTCCCGGTTCACGATCCTGCCCTGAGGTCCCGCACTCATGAGATACTGTTGCCGTAAACGGACTCCAGGAAGGCGGGAACCAGGAAATGGCCGCGGAGTTTGACATCACTGCTTGGCTGCTTGGAGCGCGATCCGCGCCGGTCGCGTTGTTCCACGCGAGCCCCAGCGGAGCGCTCCAGGCGGTCAACCCCGCCTGGACCGCGCTGACCGGGCTGGACGCGGAGCAAGCGACGAACGACGGCTGGCTGGCGGCGCTCCACGCGGACGACCAAGAGGCCACCCGCGAGGCGTGGAAGCGAGCCGTCGCGGCGGGCGAAGCCGTCACGCTGGAGTTCCGGATCCGGACCTCCGAGGGCCTCCTGCGCTGGGTGAGGGCGATCGCCCAGCCCGACTCCGACTTGCGCGGTTACGCCGGCACCTGGATCGACCTGACGGACTCGCAGATCCGCGAGAACGACCTGCGCCAGCACCAGCACATGCTCGAGGCCCTGATCGCCAACAGCACCGATTCGATCTTCGTCAAGGATCGCACGGGCCGCTACCTCCTGGCCAACCTCGCCTCCATGGAGACCCAGATCCCCGGGCTCGGCTCGGCGGTCGGAAAGACCGACGCGGACCGCTACAGCGCGGAAACCGCCCGGCAGCTGCGCGAAATCGACCTGCGCGTCATGCAGACCGGCAAGCCGCTCACCACCGAGGAGGAACTCACGCTTCCCGACGGCCGGACCCGCCTCCACGTCTCGGGCAAGTTCCCCTACTTCGGCGAGGACGGCACGATCCTCGGCATCATGGGGATCGGCCGCGACGTCACCGAGCAAAAAGCCCTCGAGGCCCGGCTCAGAGAAAACGAGGCGCGCCTCGCGGAGGCCCAGCGGCTCGCGCACCTGGGCAGCTGGGAGTGGGACATCGCCACGGACCGGGTGACCTGGTCGGACGAGCTCTACCGCATCTTCGGACTGGAGCCCGGCTCGACGGACCTCACCTTCAAGACCTTCGTCTCGCGCATCCACCCCGAGGACCGCGAGCGGATGCAGGCCATGTGGCGGCAAGCCTTCCAGGATCTCCAGCCCGTCTCCTACACCTACCGGATCCTCCGCCCGGACGGCTCGATTCGCCACCTGAGCGGCAAGGCCCACGTGAAGACGGACGCCGCGGGGAAGGCCGTGAGGGCCTTCGGGATCGCCCTGGACCTCACCGAGCTTCGCGAGGTCGAACTGCAACTGCGGCGCAGCCACGCCATCCTCCAGGCCGAGCAGGAGGCGGATCTCGACGGCATCCTGGTCGTCGACGAGAACGGTCATGTGCTCGCCGTCAACCGGCGCTACCAGCAGCTCTGGGGGATCCCGGAGGCCGTGATGGCCACCCGGGACGCCGACGAGATGCTGAAGGCCGTCTGCGGGCTCGTCACGGATCCCCAGCAGTACCTCGTGGCCCAAGAGCCGCTCCGCTACGACCGCGTGACCCGCCTGCGCACGGAAATCCCGTTGAAGGACGGCCGAATCTTCGAGCGCTACACCGCGCCGGTCCTCTCCTCGCAGAACGAGTACTTCGGCCGGGTCTGGTTCATCAGGGACATCACCGAGCGCAAGCACATGGAGGAGGGGCTGCGCGAGCAGAACCGCAAGCTCCAGGAGCTCGACGCCCTCAAGAGCAACTTCGTCAACGCCATCTCCCATGACCTGCGCACCCCGCTGACCTCGATCGTGGGCTACGCCGAGTTCATGGAGGACGAGGTCGGAGGCGCGCTGAGCACGGCCCAGCGCGGCTTCGTGAGGCAGATCCAGCGAAACGCGGCCCGCCTGGAGCACCTGGTCGACGATCTGCTCGACTTCGCCCGCATGGATGCCGGGACCTTCAAGCTTGCCCTCAAGGAGGCGGACCTCGGCGCACTGGCCCGCGAGGTCATCGGCAGCCTCCGCCCGCTGGCCGACGAGGCCCGCGTGGAGATCGTGGACGACCTTCCCTCCGCGCCCCTCGTGGCCGTCTTCGATCCGGCCCGGATCGAGCGCGTCCTGCTGAATCTGCTCTCGAACGCGCTCAAGTTCACCGCGGAGGGCGGGCGGATCGTCGTGAGCGGAGAAACGGAAGGGGAGCGGGTGCGCTGCGCCATCCGGGACACCGGCGTCGGGATCGCCCCGGAGGACGTCGGCAAGCTCTTCCAGCGCTTCCGTCAGCTCTCGCCCGGCATGCGCCAGGCGAACGGCACCGGGCTGGGGCTGAGCATCTCCAAGGCCCTGGTGGACGCGCACGGCGGGGAGATCGGGGTGTCGAGCGAACTGGGGAAAGGCAGCACCTTCTGGTTCGCTCTGCCGCGACGGCACGCCGACAGTCCCTCCACGGACGGCTGAGCGTTGCCGGAGCCCCCCCCAATGCGTATGATCGCGGTGAGACACCGCCGGGAGGCATGCCCATGCCACGTCATCGCGCTCAGCAGCTCAAGGAAGGGACCCGGCATCGCCAGGGGCCCGAGCGGCCCCTGGGGATCGACGAGCGAGACCAAGAGGCGCTCTTCGCGGCCTTCATGGACAACAGCCCAGGCGCCTCCTTCGTGAAGAACGAGGCGGGACGCATCATCTACGTCAACCACACCTTCGAGACCCTCTTCGCCCTCCCCTCGAAGGAGGTGCTGGGCACGGTCCACCCCGGCTGGATCACCGAGGCGGACTGGGGGCCGATCCGCGAGAACGACCGGAAGGCCCTGGCGGCGGGCCACCCGCTCACGTTCGAAGAATCGACCACGATGCCGAACGGAGAAACGAAGGTCTGGCTGAGCCTGAAGTTCCCGTTCCGCCTGCCGAGCGGAGAGCGCTACCTGGGCACGACGGTTCTCGACATCACGGCCTTGAAGCGCCAGGAGGCCGCCCTGCGCGAAAGCAACCAGGAGCTGGAGCGACTCCGGCGCCTGCAGCGACGCGAATTCGAGGTCATGGTTCAGAACATCAAGGATTACGCCATCTACATGGTCGATCCCCAGGGCCTCGTGATGAGCTGGAACGCCGGCGCCCAGGCGATCACCGGGTACACGGAGGCCGAGGTCCTCGGCAAGTCGTTCATGCGCTTCCACGTGCCCGAGGACGTCGCGGAGGGCATGCCCCAGCGCCTCATCGAGCGGGCGCTGGAGGAAGGGAGCGTCGAGGAGGACGGGTGGAGGATCCGGAAGAACGGCGAACGCTTCTGGGCGCATACCGCCCTCACCGCGGTTCACGATCAGAAGCGGCACCTGGGCTTCGTCAAGGTGGTCCGCGACCTCACCGAGGTCCGCCAGCTCGAGGCCATCGAGCGGGAGCTGGCCGCCCTGGGCAAGCTGGACCACATGAAGGACGACTTCCTCTCGGTCATCAGCCACGAACTGCGCACCCCCCTCAACTTCATCATGGGCTTCGCCTCCATCCTCGACGACGAGGCCGCGGGCCCCCTGACCTCCCAGCAGCACGAGTACCTGGGCAAGATCCTCTACGGCGCCGAGCGCCTGCTCTTCCACGTGAACAACCTGGTCGAGATGAGCCGCCTCTCGGCCGGCCTGCTCCAGATCCAGCCCGCCCCCACCGAGTACGGCGCCCTGATCGCGCACGTCCTCGAGACCTTCCGGCCGCTCGCCGACGACAAGCGGATCCGGCTGGAGTCGGACGTTCAGGTCCGTGGCGAGATCCTGATCGACGGCCAGCGCCTCACCCAGGTCATCGGCAACCTGGTGGACAACGCCGTCAAGTTCACCCCGGACGACGGCCGCGTCACGATCAAGGCCTATCCCGAGGACGGGAGGCTGATCACCGAGGTGGCCGATACTGGCATCGGCATCGCCCCCGATGACATCCCCAAGGTCTTCGAGCGCTTCGTCCAGCTCGACATGACCACCACCCGGACGGTGGGAGGCACCGGACTGGGGCTTGCCATCTGCAAGTCGATCGTCGAGGCTCACGGCGGAAGCATCGACGTCCACAGCGACGGCCCGGGGAAGGGGAGCACCTTCAGGTTCTCCCTTCCTCTCGAGCGGGAAGGAGAGGAGGCATGAGGAAGCTACGCGTCCTGGTGGTCGACGACGAGCCCATGAACCGCGAGCTGATCCAGGTGATCCTCGAGGGCCTCGGGCACGAGGTGGCGCTCGCCCGGAACGGCGAGGAAGCCGTCGCGTTCGCGCATGCAAGCCGCTTCGACCTGGTGATCATGGATATCCTGATGCCGGTGATGGACGGCCTGGAGGCCACCCGGTTGATCCGGAAGGAGCCCAGGAATCGAGACGTCGCCATCCTGGCGCTTTCGGCGAAGGTCAGCGGTTCCAACGAGGAGATGAGCCTACAGGCGGGAGCGGATCACTTCGTTCGCAAGCCCGTGACGCGCAGCCAGCTCCTCGCAGCCATCAGCCAGACCCTACAGCGGCGGGGCGTGATGGTCTAGGCGCGGCAGAAGGCCTGCATCCACTCGCGCGCCATCTCCGGCATGGGCTGGAAGCTGAGGCCCAGGCAAGTCTTGCTGCGGGCGGCGGCCGTCCAGACCACCATGCTCGGCAGGGCCAGGCGCGGAGCGCCGGGCATGGCCAGCTCCATGGTGACCTTCGTCCCGGGTGCGATGCTGGCGTCCAGGGCCACGCAGGCTCCTCCGAGGCTCATGTTGAGCGTGCAGCCCGGGAAGGCCCCTTGCTCGTTGGGCACGTGCAGCCTGACCGGGGAGATGCGCGCGAAGCGCTGGAAGCGGCGCGGGTAGACCGCCCGGGTGATGCGCGGAGTCCCGCTCTGGGAGAGATCGAGCGGCTTCGCGGCCCCCGGCAAGCGCACCAGCGGGCGGCATGGATCCTCTCCCAGCGAGACGACCCGTGCGACCTCTCCGGTCTCGAGGCGGATCTGGGAGTTCAGGGGGTAGGGAGCGATCACGCGCTTGAAGATCCGGGCGATCGCCGGATCATACGCCAGTCCCGACTGGGCCAGGATCTCCCGGTAGGCTTCCTCCGGCAGGAGGCGGCTGCGGTAGATCTGATCGGAGAGCATGGCGTCGTAGGAGTCGACGATCGCGATGATCCGGGCGAGCAAGGGGATCCGCTCCCCCTTGAGGCCCCGCGGGTAGCCCGAGCCGTCCCAGCGCTCGTGATGCGCGTAGATCGCCTCGCGAGCCGTCGCCTTCAAGCCGGAGAATCGCTCGCGCTGGCTGTCGAGCAGCTCCAGGCTGTACTCGACATGCCGCTCCAGCAAGCGGCGCTCGTAGGAGCTGACCGCCGCGCTCTTGAAGCGCTCCTTGCCGAGCTTATGGAACCCCACGTCATGCAGCAGCGACGCCTGGGCGAGGCTCAAGAGCTCATCTTGCGACAGGCGCATCTCCGTGCCCAGTTGCAGGGCGAGCAGCATGACGTTGAGGGGATGCACCTCGGAGCCGCAGCCCTGAATGCGAAAGTCCCGGTGCTGAACGGGATCGAGCTCGCAGACGCGCGGGATCAAGCCCTTCACGAGGCTCCAGGCTTCCCGGAAGGGCTCGCCCAGCGGGGACGGCGGCGCGAAGAGCAGGTCGAGCCCCTCGACGAAGTCGAGATCGGACGCCCCGGTTTCCGGGCGCGGCGGGCTCGGGCGCGTCGCCCTCGAGCGGGCCGTCCCCGGGCGGGCGGCGCCTGGGGATTTCGCCGGCTCGGGAGGGGCGTCGGGGTCGAGGCAGCGCAGGGTCTCCGCGTAGAGACCGAGCCGCATGATCTTCTCGATGATCGCCGGCGTCAGCGCTGCCCCGGCGGCCAGCAGGGCATGGCCGCGGACGGGGTCCAGCAACGTGCGCGACAGAACCTGACCCGGCTCCAGGGCGGGCGGGCGGCTGGCGGGATTGGTGGAGGGAGGCGCCGGTTGCAAGCAAGGCCTCCTTTCGAGGAGACGTTGTAATGGCAACTCATCATACCGCAAGGCATCACACGCAGCAACCGAGTCAGCGTGAGGGTTACAGGAAGGTTGCGTGGGGCTCTTGCGGGCGCAGGCGCCCGCAAGAGCCTAGCGACCCTTGGCAACGGCCAAGCGGGTTGTTATCATTTGCCTGCGCCCTTCTCACTCGGTGAGACCCAAGGGCCCTGATGCAGCGTGAGTCCAAGACCTCCCGGCGGCCCTCGTTTCGGCGCTTTTCCGGCGGGTGCCCGAGCAGAATGTGAAGAGAAGCCCATGGCGACCACTCCGAACGACCAGCAATCGCGCGCTCAGGGGAAGAGCCCCGAGCCTGCAAACCCTCCCCTCGTCAAGACGCCGAGCGTCAAGGTTGAGAACCTGAGAAAGGTCTTCCCGGCGCAGCTGGGGCAACCCCGCAAGGTCGGCCTCGACGACGTCAGCCTCACGGTGTACCCGGGAGAGACCTTCGGCCTGCTGGGGCCCAACGGCGCCGGCAAGACGACCTTGCAGAAGATCGTGCTGGGGTTGATGCGGGCGACCTCGGGCACGGTGGAGGTGCTCGGCTCGACTCCCGCCCAGACCTCCGTGCGCGAGCGCGTGGGCTACCTGCCCGAGAACCCGTACTTCTACACCTACCTGACCGGCCGCGAGTTCCTGCATTTCTGCGGGGGGCTGTTCCAGATTCCCAAGGCCACGCTGGAGAGCCGCGTGAAGGACCTCCTGGAGCGGCTGAGCATGACGCATGCCGCCGACACCCAGCTGCGCAAGTACTCCAAGGGGATGCTGCAGCGGATCGGCGTGGCGCAGGCCCTGGTGAACGATCCCGAGCTGGTCTTCCTGGACGAGCCGATGAGCGGGCTGGATCCCGTGGGACGCAAGCAGATGCGGGACCTGATCGTGTCGCTGAAAGCCGACGGCAAGACGATCTTCTTCAACACCCACATCCTGTCGGACGTGGAACTGGTCTGCGATCGGATCGGCATCCTCTGCAACGGGCAGCTGGTGAGCTACGGCTCCGTCAAGGAGCTGACCCGCGAGGAATCCCTGGAGGACCTCTTCGTCCGGGTCGTGGAGCCCTCGCACAAATGAAGAAGATCCTCGGACTCGCCCTGAACACCTTCCGCGAGACCATCCGGGATCGGATCCTCTACGCCATCCTGGTCTTCGCGCTCCTGATGATCGCCAGCACCCTGCTGCTGGGAAGCCTGAGCATCGGGCAGGATCTCAAGATCCTGCTGGACGTCGGCCTCGCCTCGATCGAGATTTTCGGGGTGGCGATCGCCATCTTCGTCGGCACCTCCCTGCTGAACAAGGAGCTCGACAAGCGAACCGTCTTCATCGTCCTCACCAAGCCCGTCTCCCGCTGGCAGTTCCTCGTCGGCAAGTTTCTGGGTCTGTCGGCGACCCTGGCGATCCTCCTATTGCTGATGGGAGGCGCGTTCCTGGCGCTGGTCACCTGGAAGGCGGGAAGCGTCCCGCCGGGACTGGCCGGGGCCGTCGGCATGGTCGGCTTGCAGCTGGCCTTGCTGGTGGCCGTAAGCCTGTTCTTCTCCACGTTCACCAGCCCCGTGCTGAGCATGATCCTGACTTTCTGCCTCTACGTGATCGGGCATAACTCCGAGAACCTGCACATCCTGAGCCAGAAGGCGGGGCCGGCAGCCCGCATGGTGGCCGACGCGCTCTACTACGCGCTGCCCAACCTCTCGACCTTCGACGTCAAGAACGCGGTGGTCTACGGGGCGTCGGTCCAGACGGGGCAGTGGCTCTGGGCGATCGCCTACGGCACGCTGTACAGCGCGGCGCTGCTGGCTGCGGCAGGCGGGATCTTCGAACGCCGGGAGTTCTAGCCGTGATGCCGTACGCTCAGCCGTCCATGCGCCGCACGCTTTACTGCCTCGCGCTGGGTGCGGTCCTCTGGAGCGGCTCGTGGGTCGCGCTGCAGCAGCAGGAAAAGCTGCGCGCGGCGGATCGGACCCGCTACGTCGTGCCGCCCCTGGAGGCCCTCGCGCCCCTGGCCACCGACTTCGAGAACGTGATCGCCGACTCGTACTGGCTGCTCTTCCTCCAGCTCAACGGCGAGAACCTGGTCCTGGCCGATCCCGCGAAGCGGGACTACCGCCAGGCCTACCCCACCCTCGCGCTGATCACGGGCCTGGACCCCGAGTTCCACGACGCCGCCATGTTCGGCTCGTGGGTGCTGGCCGACGGCGAGCGCCTCGACGAGGCGCGCAAGCTCCTCACCTCCGGCATGGAGCGCCACCCTGAGGACTACCGCTACCCCTACCAGCTAGGCGTGCTGGAGTTCCTATACGGCAAGCGCTACCTGGAGGCGGCCCGCCACTTCGAAGCGGCCGCAGGGCTTCCCGGGGCGCCCGAGATCACCCGCCGCTTCGCCGCCAGCATGTACGCGAAGGGCAGCAAGACCGAGCTGGCCGTCCAGACCTGGCGGGCCATCTACCACGGCTCGTCCGACGCGCAGAACCGGGCGATCGCCGAGCGTGCCCTGAAGAAGCTCGGCGTGACTCCGTAACGACATCGCCGCAGGCGGTGAGGGTTGTGTTGATCCTCACTGCCCAAGCCGCTGGACTTCGGTAGTCTAAGCAGGGGTTTCCCTCCCGGCTTGCGGGCTCCCCTGGTCCTCGACGCGCCGAAAAACCGCTCGGACGAGGACTTTCCGGCTTCCTGGAGGCTGGAAGGGATAGAGCGCCCCCCGGGATGGGTACAATCGGTCTGGCATGCCTCAAAACCGCATGGCTGCGGCACGCGAGGCGAACGAGCGAGGAAATCGACGGGCGATGACGATCTTAGACATCCTCATCCCGGCCCCCCTGGTCTGGATCGCGGTCCTGGCCTACGGGGCCATCATCGGCAGCTTCCTCAACGTCGTGATCTATCGCTTGCCCCGTGAGGAATCGATCGCCTGGCCGGGCTCGCACTGCCCGACCTGCAACGCGGCGATCGCCTGGCATGACAACCTCCCGCTTCTCGGCTACGCCCTCCTGAAGGGCCGCTGCCGCGCCTGCAAGGAGGCCATCTCCTGGCGCTACCCCGCGGTGGAGGCCCTCAACGCGGGCGCCTACGTCGCCTTGCTCGCCGCCTTCGGCCCCACCCTGCAGTTCCTGGCCCTGGCCGCCCTGGCCTCCCTCCTGATCGTGATCTTCTGGATCGACCTCGACACGATGTACATCCTCAACGTGACGACCTACCCGGGCATCGCACTGGGCATCCTCTACGGGGGTTTCATCGAGGGCCGCTGGGTCCCCACCCTGCTCGCGGCGGCCGCCGGCTACGGGCTCTTCTGGGCCATCTCCGAGGGCTCGCGGCTTTACCTCAAGGCCATCAAGTCGGAACATGAAGACGGCATGGGCATGGGAGACGCCAAGCTCGCCGCCATGATGGGCGCATGGCTGGGACCCGGCCCGCTGGTCGTGGCGCTTTTCGCTGCTTTCTTGCTAGGATCGATCATCGGGCTGGCGCTTAAGGCGCGCTCGGGCAAGAGCGAACCCTTCCCCTTCGGCCCCGCGCTGGTGATCGGAGCCTTCGCGGGCCTGTTCGCAGGCGAGGGAATCTGGCGCTGGTACACGGGCTTCTTGGTGGGGTAAGACGATGGATCTCAACGCAATCCTGGACCAACTCAAGGGATCCTTCGGCAAGAAGGGCGCGCGCATCGGGCTGGACATCACCGCCGACACCATCGTGGTGGTGGAGATCACCAAGACCCGCAAGGGCCTGATGCTCAGCAACATCGCCGTGGCCAACACCCCGATCAACGCCGTGCAGGACGGCGAGATCCTCGATCCGTCGGCTGTCGCCGAGGTCGTCCGGGCGCTCTTGGACGAGAACGAGATCAACGCCACCCACGCCCTTTGCGCGGTGGCCGGACAGTCCACCATCGTCCGCCCCGTGCGCTTCCCCCACATGCCCGAGAACGAGCTCGGAGAGGTCATCCAGTACGAAGCCGAGCGCTACATCCCCTTCTCCATCGACGACGTCAACATCTCCTTCCAGGCCGTGAACGAGGTCGAGGAGGACGGCGCGCCCAAGATCGAGGTCATCCTCGTCGCCGCCCAGAAGAACCTGATCAACTCCTACGTCCAGGTGGCCGAGGAGGCGGGTCTCAAGCTGGCCTGCGTCGACGTGGCCTCCTTTGCCGTGCTGCGGGCCCTCGAGGACACCGAGCAGCTTCAGGAC
>JAKFCW010000031.1:0-46345 GCA_036676455.1 Candidatus Sericytochromatia bacterium | reverse complement strand
ACCCCACAGCTCACTTGGGAACATTCCACCCGCCGAGTTCTTGCTCGCTCGAACCGGGGTGGCGTAAGGTATTTTTGGCTGAGGCTGCAATTCACTTCGGCCAAGTAATTGGGGTCAGGTCAACGAGACTACGAGCTTGGATGTGATCCTCATTCTGGAAAGCCTACGCTGCCTCCACCTGCCACAATTCGAACAATTACATGGCTCTATAGATTCCCAGAAGATAAACTGCTCTTGTTGGCTGGCTTCCTGCCTCGCCCTGTTTCGGAAGAAGAGGCCGACGAGATCCTTAACTTGTTGGGCCGGGTACAATAACCCCTCTCAGACTTTGATAGAGCGTGAACAAGGCCCTTTACAATAGGGACGAGGGGTACAGCATCCCCCGAATCAGCTATCCGCTTGTAGACGCTTACACAAAACTTGCCCTCGCCTACCGGACTGAAGGCTATCTCGAACCTCTGTTGGACTAGGGGTTGGGAAAAATCGCGGAACAAATCTCCCAGGAAGAACTCCTCATGGATGGCAACACGAGATCCATTCTCCTGGTAAGTGACGTGACGATGCCCACCCTGATTTTGAACTGCTACGACAACTCCTGACTCGGGAATGATGGGTTGTAGGTCGAATCCAGCGGCTTTGAACTGTTGGGCGATCTCTTGTACGTCGATGGACACCCTCCCCTCCTTTGACTTCTGAATGCTCGGAACGAAGGGTAGCATTCGAGACAAGGGAAAGGAAGTGCCTCAAATCAGACTAATTCAAAGGCACCATAGGGAACACTTTCCTGCCCAGCGTGGCCATAAATCCAGAGAAGACCATTACGGTCGATTCCAAACCATCCCTGCAAGTCAACGGGTTTTCCTTCGATGATTAAATCTGTATTTGGCCAGCACATTATCGGCTCTCCTGTCGCCGAGAATAAATATAACCGTTCAGATGTAGATGCCCATATTCGCCCTTTATTATCCAGTCTAACTCGCTGAAGCCATTCATCTTTGAACCTGAAATGTGTAATGGATGTGTAGAATCCATCGATGGATAGCTCTAGTCGTCCATCAAATTGGTACTTATAAATACAGTTTACCGGATGCCCACCAATAACAAAGGAATTTCCGGCAGCCGAGATCGAAGACGGGAATGATCCTGGCGATGCCCATGAAAACTCACCAGGAATGGGAGGCTGGAATTCATCCATACTACATCCATTCTGGTGGCAATAGTTCATAAGCTTGCCATCTTCTCTGAAGATAAAAAAGTATAGTGAGCTTGCAGCAAATACCGCTCTGTTGGTTGAAACTGATAGCTCAGATCCAAAATAATGACTTGGGTAAATAGTTGAAAATAAATTAACTTCACCGGTAATCATGTCGTATATTCCGATATCGCTAATTGATTCTTCATACAGAAAGACCCGAAACGGAAAATCGACTGCATATACCTGAAAGTATGGTGGGATTTTCTCGCGATCGATGTGGATAACTCTAACAATGTCTAGATCGTACTTTGATTTGCTTGGAGAAACAAAAAATACATCATCCGCGCCACAGGTGAGGCCATAGTCTCTATCGATATTATCTAGTTTCCCAAGGAAAACCGGTTTGATTCCCATGCTTACCTCCCAGACGAGGAGTGGAAGGCAGACGGAAGACCGTCTGCCTTGACTTCACTTGATCTTGCTTTCGTAGGTTAGCTTTCCTCGATAATCTGGATACGCCGTGTGAAAGGTCTTTCCACCATTATAGGACACGGCTCTTACTAACAGGATTTGGCCGCTACCGTAAGTGATTCCTACGTCACGTACTGCGTTATTGCTTGAATCAATAACGATTCCATAGTTCCAAGCTGCAGTAGTCAACTGGCAGACATCATTGAATATGGAAGCCGCAGGATCGGTGCTGATTAGCCTGAGGGTTGCCTTATACCCGCTGTCCGCCTCATCCTTCTCGTTATAGTTGTAGCCAGGAATGGCGTCTATGAGAAACCGCTTGTCATAATACCCAAATAGATCTTCTCTCTTTGTGTCTCGATCTACAATGTGGCGCGCGAGTACATGGGAAACCTGTTGAAGTTTGTGTACTGGGCGATTTTTGTTTGTCTCATCAAAAAAAGTTGCTGCAGGTAAAGTCTTCCAATTATCACGGGTAACGAATGGGATGCCTGCGACCTTAAATTCGAACTTCGGATCTTTTACCTTTAGCCAATTCCAAGGCTGCTCAAGTTCTACAATATACCGGCCGGTTGTTGCATAGTCGCCTTTGTTGTCTTGCTTACCATTCCAATAGAAGACGTGCTTATTTTGAACATTTGATCTGAACTTATCAAGATAGGACACCTTAGCTGGGATTTCACCAGGAATAAGGTTTGAAACTTTGGTGACGAGATAAGTAGCAGTTCCACCTTTAAACTTTGGATCACTTGATGTCCAAGTGTCGTAACATTCAATCCGAGCGATGTTCCCAGAACGGGAATAGAACACTTCGCCTTGCTTAAGCGGCTGAATGGCGCCCGCTTTGTTCGCTGACAATGACCTGACACCAAAAGTAGGGTCGCCTAAAACTTCTGCCTCACGCCACGTAATCGGTCTTTCGGCTGAACTCCTGCGGGGTTAGGTTCCCCAACGAGCTGTGCGGCCTATTCGTATTGTAATCGTCTTTCCACTTGGTGATGAGAGCTTTGGCATGCCGCAGGTTCAGGAAGAAGTTGCTGTTGAGGCATTCGTCCCTGAACTTGCCGTTGAAGCTCTCGATGTAAGCGTTCTCAACCGGTTTCCCTGGCCGGATGAACTGCAAGGTCACTCCTTTTTCATAGGCCCAAGCGTCTAGCGCCTTTCCCGCAAACTCCGGGCCATTGTCGATAACGATGGTATGGGGAAGTCCTCGGCACTCCGCCAACTGCTCCAGGACGCGGACGACGCGAGAGCCAGGAAGCGAGAAGTCGACTTCGATGGCCAGGCACTCCCTCGTGAAGTCGTCCACGATGTTCAGCGTCCTGAACCGTCTTCCTCCGTTCAGCCCGTCCAGAGTGAAGTCCATCGACCAGCGTTGGTTGGGCCGCGTCGGCGCCCAGACAGGCGCGCGGGACGCGACTGCGATCTTCTTTCGCTTCCGTTTCCTTACCGCCAGGCCCATCTCCCGGTAGAGACGGTACACTCGCTTCCGGTTCACCCTCAGTCCTTCGCGCCGAAGCATCACCCACAAGCGCCGGTAGCCGAATCTTGGCCGCTCGTGGGCAATCTCGAGCATCCGGGTCTTCAACGGGGTCACGTCGGCCTTCTTGCTCTTGTACTGCCAGACTGACAGGGCTAACCCTACAAGCCCGCAGGCCCTGCGTTCGCTCATCCGGAAGGTCTCAAGCCAAAACCGAATGACCTTGCGCTTTGCCGCGGGCTTTACCAGTTTTTTGCTAGGGCTGCTTTCAGAGCGTGGTTATCCAGGGTGGCTTCAGCTAGAAGCTGCTTCAGACGACGGTTCTCGTCCTCCATCTGCTTCAACTTCTTCGCCTGGCTGACTTCCATCCCGCCGTACTTCCGCCGCCAGGTGTAGAACGTCGCGTCACTAACGCCGAGGTCGCGGCAGACCTCTGCGATCGTCCTACCGGCTTCCACCTCTTTGAGCGACTTGATGATCTGCTCTTCGCTGAAACGGCTCGTCCTCATTCTGCTTCCTCCTTGGGTCGTTATTCCCGGAAGCAGAAGTTTTCGGTGACCAGTTTTTCGGGGGTCAGGTCAGAGGAGTGATGTGGTTAATGCCCTTAGAATGCCACACTTCGACTGAACGGGGTGTAAGAGCGCTCACCCCTCTAGCGTGACCTTGCTAACGGCTGCTTGGATGGTCGGCAGAAAATCGCCGAAAGACAATTCTCTAGTAGGCTCAAGTCTGAATGTGAAACGAATGAAACAGATGAAACGAGCTTTGTTTCATCGAGACCCGCCGGGGAGACCTGGTGGGTCTTCTCCTTTCGATCACCCTTCACCATGATGGGATGACTTGCTACTTAAGCTTGATAGCTCTATAGGGATGTTCTGCGGCAAGAAATATGTCCGTGTTGTCATCAAAGCCAAAGGTGATCCAGCCCGCGTCGCTAACGTCGGGAGCCAAGAACGGGACGACTAGCTTCTCGATCTTCTTGCCAACCACACAACCAAGTGGAAGTGGCTCCTCGAACCTCGGATTACTGGATGCCGGGTAGAAGTCTAGCGTTAGCGGTTCGAGTTCTGCTTCTAACTCAGCATAGGTTCCATCGGTGAACATCAGCCTAAGCCATCTGTCTGGGGGCTGTTGGATGGCAATACTGATTCTCTTGCCGATTAGCTGATCCCAGCTTGTTAGCTTGGTCATTTGTTCCCCTTGCGGATTAGCTTTACGACGAGCCAACTTGCTACTCCCAAGAGCAATGCGATCAAGGGTGGTATTCGCCACGTCGAGGTCTAACGCCACGTCAACGCAATTTTCTTCGGCGCCTCAAAACAAGTAAGACGATCGCCCCTAGTAACAATCCCAGAAGCGGCATGATCGGAAACTCGATGGGGTACCAGTATCCTTCGACGTATTTAGGAAGCCCTGCTGAACTTGGATAAGGCGATGGCTGTTCATCCACCTGACGTGTCCTCAGCAATCAGATAGATGGGCTCGTTCGTCCGTTCCCCTGCGATAAAAACGATCTGCTTCGCCTTTCCATCAGGTTCTTCCAAAGTAAGTTTGAGTACGCCTGGTGCTGGGAAACTGTGGAGAGTTTCGAGTGTGGTGAAGGCTGCTATCCGCTTGCCGACAAGGAGGCTGGGAAGAACGCCTTCTCTAATCCAAGGTGCATCCCGATCTTGTTCTAGGGTTTCGGGGTAAACATCAACGCCGAGTGATGGAGCGCCGTACGCTTCAAACACCGCTCGGTCACCATTCGCAAACTCCAGTGCAAGAAGCCACGTCTCTGGCATGGATACACCGCTAATAACCTGACCCTCAAGCTTCTTCCAGTGTCTTAGACTTGCCATGGCGCCATCTACTTTGCTTCCTGGCTGTCACCAAATGTGCCGACTCTTACGCGGGTCTCAAAGGTAGCGTGCTGTGTTCGCCAAGCATCGTAGAGAAAATCAACGACGAGCAGTACGATCAGGCCGCCGATAATTCTAGAGGCGTTTCTGACCAGCCCTTGTTTTGCAACTAAGCCAATCAGCCAGAAAGGAACGCTGAGGAGAAGTAGACCCAGAAGCACTATCACCCAGTGAATCTCAAGCATGGCGATTAATCCAGACATTCTGCCTAGGCTTTCCCGAAGAATCTACGTCGGACGAACAAGAAGAGCCAAGTTCCGATAGCGGAAGCGATACTACTAATGAGAAAGCTGATTGCGATTCCACCGATCGCAAGAAACGCCCACTCGTCGCCGACGCTTCGAAAGGTGTTCAGGGTTCGGAAGTACACCACTGCTCCGCCGAAGAGAATTAGGGCAACCAGTATCTTGCCTAGAGTGCGAACGTTACTCGGCGTTTCGGATTTGGTTCGGGGTTGATTTCCAAGAGAGGCTATTTTCGCGCCAACGAAGACGCCAAGTACAACGCCTGGAGCCAGTAGGATATAGAAGCCGATGGGGCTGATGACTGTTCCAACGACGATTGTTCCGGGCAACGCGTACTCCAGTTCTTGCTGGTATGGCTTTGAAGGATACGAGGAAGCACTAGATTAGTTGTACACGTGACGATCTATCGCTGAAACGTCCAATTTTCTGGGCTGCTGCTCTTAGGGGAAATCTCCTCCTTGTCTGGCTTTGATGTGGGAGTCGCAAATTCTGGACAGAGAAAATCCTCCTCGATGCCCTTCAGACAATGCTGGAGCCTCTTGGACAGGCAAAAAAATCCTCAGAGTGAAGTTGCACTTCATCCGGCCGGGCAAGCCCGTCGAGAACGCCTACATCGAGAGCTTCAACGGGAGGGTAAGAGACGAGTTCCTGAACCAGAACGAATTCAGAAGCCTATTCGAGGCCCGGCATCGTGCCGAACTCTGGCGGTTGAACTACAACCGGTCCCGACCGCACGGTGCTCTGGGCGGTTTCACCCCAGAGCAGTTCGCAAGTTGGGTCGCCGGTGGCTCGGAGCGTTCCGCTCCAATCCCCCGGCAACCCGCTGATTCACCCACCAAAATCCCAACAGGCTAACATTTCGGCCGGATTCAAACAGGGGACCACGTCAGCAGCCTCAGCCTAAATGAGGTTCACACGATAGCGAGTCGAAGCCAACATCCAGACAAAAAAAGGGCAGCGCCTATCCAGCAGCTGCCCCTCAACTCAATCGATGCGGACTAGCAGTCGCCGCCCCCGTCCCCATCAGCCACGAATCGGGCCTCCAGCTCCATCGGATTCACTTCCTTGATAAAACGCCAGCTGGCCTTCAGAGAAGCGAGCTCCCGTGAGGTGACCGAGATCTCATGGTTTGCAAGGGTGCCCTCGAAGTCGCGCTCCAGGCTGCTGCGAAGCGACTCGTCGATGGCAAGGCGATTCACGAAGCTGATGACTTGCTGGTTGTTCATAAGGGCCTCCTTGCGAGTGAGGGCTGGGTAAAACGGCTGTCTTTTTCGTTGTACCCACCAAATTCGGTGAAAGCCTAGTTACAATCAACATTTGAAGGGGATTCTGGCATCCTTTAAAGCCCGTGCAATAGTCGTGCAATCTTTCGCCGGCTCGGAGGTCCTGCCTGAGGCTCATGCCTTCTAGGCCTCGCGGCTTTTAAGTTCTGGCGGACCGCGGACGGACATGCACGACAAAGAGGAACCCGCCGGGGTGTGAATCCGGCGGGCTCAGTTCAGAGAGGGGATGTGGGGTATGCGATTATCTTGCCATACCTGCCCGTATCCAAGGGTAAGGGCGATCGCCCCCCAAGCGTGACTTTGCTAACGGCTGCTCGTAAGCCAGGCAACCAAACTCCCGCGATGCCTAGAAGGTCCCCCACTCCTGCTTTCCGGGCATGTAGAAGCTGGGATAGAGAAAGCGAAACATCCGGGCGAATCGCTGCGTCCGCTCCGCCTGGGCGTCACGCTCCGTCGCGGCCTGGAACGTGGCTTCCTTCATCACGTCTTCCACGTAGGCCTCGTTCGCACGCTCTCGGTCCACCTCCGACGCAAACTCCCCGCGAATGGCGGCAAGCTCGCCCTCATCCAGCCAGACGCCCGCACAGTTCGGACACTCGTCAACCGAGACCTGACGCTTGGCGCTCGAGTAGTAGCGCCGCATGACGATATCGGGGCACTTCGGGCAAGCGTAGCGCTTCTCCCGGTCCACCGTTTTGCCCGGTTGGCGAGCAATGCCGAGCAACGCTTCCCCCGAGGCCTCATGCGCCTCGTCTACTTTTTTGAGTTCGAACTGATCGAACCAGAGCCCACCACAACCCTCCACGCACGCATCGACCGTGATGCCGTCACTGGTAACGGAAGTCAGACCATGGCCACAAGCAGGACAATTCACGAACAATCCTCCGGATACATCGGGTGCATGCTCCATGTACCCGCCCGCTTGTAGAGTGTTCCGCCCCGCGGAAGCTTGCCCAGCGGTTTTTCAACCGGAAGATTTGCGACCACCCGCGCGGGAATCGCTTTCATGGAAGAAGCCCGCCGGGGTGTGAGGCCGGCGGGCTCGGTTCAGAGAGGGAAGGTGTGGTTGATGGCTCTATCTTGCCACCATTCAATCCCGCGAGGGGTCGCGGCCACCGCGATTCCCATGTGAACTTGCTAACGGCTGCTTGGCTGGGGGCGGAGCCCCAGGATGTCCTGCAAGCGGGTCTGGATGTCCCAGACCGAGTAGGAGGGCTGGTTGAAAAATGTGAACAGGGGCAATCCAGCCGCATCGAAGACGGCTTTCTTCTTGCGGTCATTCGCTTGCTGCTTTTCCGCCTGGTGGCTCGCCCCATTGAGTTCGATCCCGGCGAGAGGCCCGTAATCCGTGCTACGGACCAAAAGGTAGTCCACGTGCATTTGCGCGTAGCGAGCGAATTGGCCTTGCTCGGCCCCCTTCTTGTCGACGAAGACATCGCAGAGGCCGACCTTCGGGAAGACGAGAAGATCGAGCGCAGCTGCGGCCTCTACCAGCTTGGGATAAAAGGCCCCTTCCGACCGGGTGAAAAAGTAGGCTTTCGCATCCACCCTGAACGGATAGCCCTCGGACGAAACGGCCGGACGCTTCTGGTACGCCCTTTCCAGAGACTTCCGGGACGACCGGCGCCTCGTTCGTCCTCCTGTCCTCTCTGAGAGAACCTCCAGCAGGATGCCTGCAAAGCGTCCGAGTTTACCAGGCCTTTTGCTAAGCACGAGCAATGCCACCATCGCAAGGGGAACGACAAGCACCAGAGCGAAGAGCACATAGACTAGGTTCTGCAAGGAGACGAGGGGCGCCGGGAAAACTGGCGGGCCTTTGGTTCAACGTGGGTGAGGGAATGCTTCGCGATGCCAGCCAACGGAAATGAAATGCAGATTTGACGAAGCGCGAACTCCCCCTTGCTTGAGACTTAACTCCTGGTTGCTATAGTAAGAAGCGTGGAAGGCGAAGGGCTTCCGACCAGCAAGGGCCTGTAGAGTGGCCCGGTCGGAGAAGTTCACCGGAAGCGGATGCGTGAGGGATCGGTGACCAGCGTGCCCTTTAGGCGGTGATCCGTCGGGGAGTTTTTCGGTCGCGCCATCCGAACGCGCATCGGGCTTGGACAACCTCTCGAACGGAGGTACCGATGATTGTTTGGTCGGGGTTCAAGTAGCTAGAATCGGTCGGCGGGCTCCTCGGAAGAGGGGCCCGCCGTCGTTTCAGGGCTCTCGAACGGCCAAGGAAAAAGCCCCTGCCAGGCAGGGGCTTCAATGCTGGTGGGGTTTTGGGCTTTCGGATTCACCTGGCCTCGATGCTGTTTCGAGCCGCTTTTTGGTGGCTTAGCGCCTCACCCTCCAGTCTTCTGATGCTATCTTACCCGGACAATATTTCGGAACCGTGAAAGCCCGGTAAGCTCCGCGTATCGTTTCCAACAAGCTTTCACATGCCTCACCTGAGGCGCCACCGCACGCATCCCCTCGCAGCCGCTAGCCACTGTCAGGCAAGCGCCTGGCGAAATACGCAACGCACCTCACCCTGATTACTAATTCTTGGCCTAGTCATAACCTAACGATAAGAAACTAAGTAGTTGGCCCCAGCGATAACCCCCTCAGCAGAGATGATTACGCAATGTCGTCCAGACGTAGGAGGTTTCAAATGGCTCGTTCGATTTCGATCAACTCGATGGTCGCCGACATCATGGTCAAGTACGATCACAACAAGAACGGCCAGATCGACCTCAAGCGCCCCGAAGGCTTGAAGGAGAAGTTCCTGAACCCCGATGAGCGGGTCCGCTCGAAGACCTCGTCCTACGTCCTTCCGGATGCCGAGGGCCAGGATCGGATCACCATCTCCCAGCAGGTCTACACGATGCGCGACCTCTTCTACTCCGCGGATGCCAACCGGGACAACGCGGTGACCCGCGAGGAGCTCGAGGCGAGCATTTCGAAGTTCGATGAGAACAAGGACGAGAAGCTCGATAGCCGTGGCTTCATGGGCTGGCTCAAGCGCGAGGCCAAAGGCGAGCACGACAAGTTCAACCAGGAGTTCGGCGAGAAGCTGACCGACTACAACAGCGTCACCTTCTAAACCGAAACGCTCCTTCCACAGCATGAGGCCCGCCGGGGTATATAACCGGCGGGCCTTTTTTCGCAGAGAGGCAGATAAAGGGAAGCGGTTGCAAAAACTCAAGCGCTGGGCCAGAGCGCTCAAACAAGACATCCTCGTCCTCTATTTCGCTTACCAGGATCCGCGAGTCCCTTGGTTTGCCCGGTTATTGACGCTCTGCCTCGTGGCCTACGCCCTGAGCCCGATCGATCTGATTCCCGATTTCATCCCGGTGCTCGGCTACCTGGATGACCTGATCCTCGTTCCGCTTGGAGTCTTCCTCATGCTCAAGCTGATCCCCCAACCCGTCATCGACGATTGCCGGGTCAAGGCGCAGGCCAGGCTGGGAGAAGCGAAACCCAAGAACTGGGTGGCAGCCGGCCTGATCATCACCGTCTGGATCGTGCTCACGCTCTGGGTGGGCTATTCCTTGATGCGACTGAAAGGGAGTCCCTGAGAACCCCGCCTTGAAACTTACCTCTTGGGTACAAGGCCATGGCATCCAGCCATCCCGGCAAGGGGACTCACAAAGGAGTGAATGCGACCATGAACCAGCACGCTGCAGGGCCCTACAAGTTCATCCGGGTCGAAGAAGGCTTCATCGGCACGCTGCTGCTCGGAGCCAGCTACATCCGCGAGTCCAGCTGCGAGGAAACCGCCAACCAGATGGCCGCCAAGGGTTACGAGCTCGTCCACTTCGTGGTGGAGAAGCGCCGCAAGTACCTCTTCTGGCAGGTCGAGTCGCTGCTGATGGCCTTCCGGAAACGCATGCCCAGCGAAACGGCCAAGGGCAGCTCGAGCTATGCCGCCTCTCTCTAGGTCCACGCCGTGAACAGCGAACACGCAGTGAGGATTCGGCCGTATGTACTCGCGGATCGGCAAGCCGTCCTCGCGATCTGGCTCGAAGCCTCGAAGGTCGGCCATCCCTTTCTTGCTCCCGATGACCTGGTTCGCCAGCAAGCGCTCGTCGGCGACGTCTACCTGCCGAACTCCGAGACCTGGGTCGCCGAGGTCGAGGGCCGGGTCATCGGCTTCATCGGCCTTCTCGGGAGCTTCATCGGGGGGCTCTTCGTCGCTCCCGACGCCCATGGCAAGGGGGTCGGCCGACGACTGATCACTCACGCCCATCACCGGAAGGGTCCTTTGAGCGTCGAAGTCTATGCCGACAACCCGATCGCTCCCCCTTTTTACCGACACTGCGGCTTCCTCGAGATCGGTCGCAAGGAGCGCGACGACGAAGGCCGAGCGCTCCCGCTCCTGATCATGAAGCAGTCCTGAGCAGCAGGCGGCCCGATCAAATAAACCCTTTCCGGGATGTTGCGGTTCTCGTCAGGGGAGGTAACTTAGAGCGCGAGGTCTTTCACAATCCTGATGGACGGTAAAGATCTCAGTTGGTGAAAAACCAACCGCCGCCGGCAGACTTGCATCTGCCGGCGGTTTTTTGGGCCGCCGAAACCACGCAAACGCGCGAGCCCGCCGGGGACCCCGGCGGGCTTGGACTGACTGGCGCGACGCCCGCGCCTCACCAATCGATCTTGACCGGCTGGCGCTTCGCAGGCTGGCTGGCCGGAGCCTCGCGCAACGCCGCCGCGAGACGCGTCTGATCGAAGCCGACGATCGGGCGGCCGTCGATCATGGTCACCGGAGTGCCCTTGAAGCCCATCCTCAAGAACTCCTCGCGCGCCTGCGGATCCCGCCGCACGTCCTTTGCCTGGAAGGGCACCCCCATGCGGGTCAGAAACTGCTTCACCATCGCGCAGGGGGGACAGCCTTCCATCGTGTAAACCACCACCTCATGGGTCATCGTTCACCTCCCGGGACATCGCCCTTGACGCGCATCCTAGCAAAGTCGACCGCGCGCCGCATGGGGCGTTCGACGCCTTTGGACGCGGGCCTCAGACCAGGTCGTAGGCCGCCATGATCTGGATCAGCTTGCGCGCGTACTCGGGATCGGTGGCGTAGATCCCCTGGATGTTCCGCGCGAAGGCCCGCGGGTCGCGGTCGCGATAGTACTGATCGACCGCCTTGGTGTAGTACCCGTTGTGGAAGAGCCGGCCATGCTCCATCACGGCCTCGTGGACGCTGTGGTACTTCGCGAACTGGTCGGTCACGGCCACGCGCCGGCCATCGATGTACTCATGGGTGCGAACCGACGTCGTCCCCGCCGGCCCTGTCCCCTTGACCCCGAAGAGGTTGTAGCCCTCGATGGCATACTTGCCCCATCCCGTCTCCAGGGCCGCCTGGGCCAGGGTCACGGCAGCCGGCACCATGTAGTGACGCTCGGCTTCCTCGGCGGCAGGGCGCAAGGCCGCGAAGAAGGCGTGCTTGTCCGTCTCACCGAGACGGGCGAGCTGATCGGTAGAGAACGGAAGCGCCAGCACCTGCCCCGGGTAGAGCTGCTTGGGATCCGGAACCCGATCCCGGTTGAGCGCATGGATCTCCTGCCAGCGCTCCGCATCGCCGAGCATCGTCTTGGCGATCCCCTTGAGGGAATCGCCCCGCCTCACGACGTAGGAAGCGGCG
This sequence comes from Candidatus Sericytochromatia bacterium, assembly GCA_036676455.1. GTDB lineage: Bacteria > Cyanobacteriota > Sericytochromatia > S15B-MN24 > UBA4093 > UBA4093. Next base: position 34,162 of record JAKFCW010000031.1, on the reverse strand, counting down.
CTACCCCGCGGGGCTTCCATGCCCGGGATGATCAAGACCTGGCCCGGATAGAGCTTGCCGGGGTCGGGGATCAGGTCCCGGTTGGCCTCATGGATGGTCTTCCACTGCGCCTTGTCGCCCAGCAAACGCTCGGCGATTTTTTCCAGCGTGTCGCCCCGCTGCACCACGTAGGTGGACTGGCGCTCGAAGCGGTCCTGCCCCGCGGGCGGCCGAGACGGTCGGGCGGGTGCAGCAGGCTCGGTCTCGGGCCGGCTCCAGGGCCAGCGGATCTTCGGAATGTTCGCGACTTGCATCAGGACTCCCTTCTGCATGTCTTGTCGACGCAGAAGCGGAAATCCTGCTTGCAAAGCCATGAGCCCGCTAGGGCTTCTGGATCAGCTCGATGGCGTAGCCCTGGGGATCCCGGATGAAGGCCACCCGCGATCCCGAAGGCAGCACGTAGGGCTCGGCGTCCACCGCGGCCCCGGCCGCGACGGCCGCGGCCAGCACCGCGTCGAGGTCATCCACGCGATAGGCCAGGTGCATCAGCCGCTCGGGGACGACGACGTCCTCCCCGTCGGGGTACTGGCAGAGCTGGATCTCGCCGGGCGTTCCGGGAATCCCCAGGAAGGCGATCGCACTCCCGTGCGGACCGGGGCGGCGGCTGCGCAGGGAGTAGCCGAAGGCGGTTTCGTAGAAGCGAATGGCGACCTCGAGATCGCTCACTTGCAGCTTGGTATGGAGGTATTGAATGTTCATGAGGCCATTCTACGCCATGCGAGCGAGCATTTTGCCGCCGGACGGCCACTTTGGCAGCGAACCGGACCGTCGCGGATCCGAGCGGGCCCTGGGCGCCCGCTCAGAGGTGATCGTCCAGGTCGTCGCGGCGCTCGGGCTCGCTCGACGCGAACGTCGCGTTGCGCCGCTGAGCCCAGCGGTAGGCGAAGAAGGCGATCCCGATGAGCACCACGATGGGAAGCACCCACTGGAAGAAGATCCAGAGTCCCGCCAATCCGGCCAACCATTCCATGGTTCCCTCCTTCCGCGTCGCCCGCGTGGCCTCATCTTAGGCCGGAAACCGCGCGGCGTCGCCAGGGAAGCCGGAGAAACGGCGAAGAAAACCCTTGGAGGGATGTTGCGGTTCTCGTGAGGGGAGGTAACTTAGAGCGCGAGGTCTTTCACAATCCTGATGGACGGTAAAGATCTCAGTTGGTGAAATACCAACCGCCGCCGGCAGACTTGCGTCTGCCGGCGGTTTACTTGGGCTTCTTGCTGATGAGGCGCCGGATGGCGAGCACGAGGCGTTCCTTGAGGAAGGGCTTGACCACGAAGTCGGAAGCTCCCAGCGCCAGTGCGGATTTGAGGTTGTCCGAGGTGCCCAGCGCGGTGCACATGAGGACCTTGGCTTCCGGGAACTGCTCCTTGATCCGCTGAAGGGCGGAGAGGCCGTCCATCTCGGGCGTGTTGATGTCCATCACGACCAGATCCGGGCGGTGCTGGCGGTACATGGCGATCGCCTCGATGCCGTTCTGGGCCTCGGCGACCACGCTCCAGCCCTGCTCGGTGATGATCTCCGCTGCCAGTTCCCGCGCGAAGCGCGAGTCGTCCACGATAAGAATCCTAATGATCCGTTCCCTCGCATCGTCTGAGTAAGTCCACCCGTACCTTACCCACCCGTCATAAAGCTTTATCAAACTCCGGCCAGCTGGATTTGTACGACGACGGCCCTCCGGGCAATCGCCGGCGGGCCGAAACGAGGAAAGACAGGCGTTGCGCGCTAGCGATGCGCCTTGAGGGCCTTCTTGAGGATCGCTTGCTGTTTCTTGATGGCCGCCAGCTCCAGCGCCAGCTCCTCGGGAGTCTTGGTGCTGAGCAACTGCGTCACCAGGATCTTCTTCTCGTAGCGTGCCTCCATGCGCTGGATGCGGCCGTCCAGCCTGGCGAGACGCTCCTGGTAGGTCTGGGCCAGCGCGTCGCGGCGCTCCTTGAGCTCCTGGACCACTTCGAAGGGCGAACGGCGAGGCTTGCGCTGGGTGACGAACGCGGAACCGGGGTCAATCGCTTTGGCACGGCGCCCCTTGGACGCGCGCGAAACCGGCTGTTCAATGGTGGCAACGCTTTTGACTCGAGGCATTTTCCCCTCCTCTGGTGCAACTCTGCAACAAATGTTAACAAGTATCCCGGATTGGCGCAACGGTCAATTTTATCCGGCCGTTCCGGTGAATCGAACAAAAATCAGCGCCGCGTGGAAAAAAACCCCCGCAAAACACGCAGGCCGACGCCCAGGCGCGAGGCGACGCCGCGGCCCGGGCAAAACCCCGCTCTGCGCGCGCGATTGACGCTCGGATCGAAGATCCGTAGATTTCCCGAAGTGGACGCGCCGAAGGCCCGGGTAAAAGACTCATGTGAGCGCTGAGACCTTCAACCCGTGTTAAAAGGGACGGTCAAGCACCCTTCCGGGAGCCCCGCCACGTAGCCTTTATAAGGACATCGAAGGTCAACACTGCCTCGGTCCCCCGCCAAGCTTGGCGGGGGACTCGCTTTTTCGGGGTAGGATGAGCCTGGCGCCCCAGAGTGGCGCCAGCCTGACGACACCGTGCCGCACGCGACGAGGCCCGCCATGTTCACCCGAAACCAGCCACTCGGCTCCCTTCCCGTGGGCACGCGCTTCCGCTTCCCGGAAGAGACCCGCTTCGAGGGCTTCCCCTACGTCATCCTGCCCACCCCCGCCACCTACCGCGGCGATCGCCACTTCCCCGAGAACGAACGCCCCGTCGTCATCCACCGCAAGGACGGGCGCTACCCGCGCTACGGCCGCATCGCCGGCTTCTACCCCGTCCAGAACGACGCGGGCCAAGTGGTCGCCTTCGTCGCCCGCCCCAGCATCCCGGTCACCGTGCCCCGGCCCTGGGGAAAGCTCCTCCTCGGGGGCATGCTGCTGCTCGTGATCGTACTGGCGATCGCCCTGGCCACCGCCTACTGGGGACTCACCCGACTGGGCGAGGCGTAGATCCGTATTCCGTGCGGATGGCAAGCTCGCCTGACGGTGTTACCTTGAAGACAACAGGGGTGAGCCCCCCGAAACAGCCCCTCCGACCCCCGCCAGCAATGGCGGGGGTCACCCCCTTCTCCGGCACCCGACATGACCTTCGAACGCCCGATCGACGCAACTTCCGTAGTCTCACCGGATAGCCGCGCTCCCGTGCCGGAGGTACCTTGAGGGTGTCAGCGGTAAGACCCGAAAGGAGAACGGTACCGACGGGCCCCCTCCCGTCACCAGGAATCCAGAAACCGGTCGAAACCAACTGAATAATCACCACCGCGCCCCCCGCTGAATCAGCGGGGGGCGACGCCTTCGCGTCGTCCGCTGGCCATCCAACCCCACCAGCAGACGGTTCTGGCGATTGAAATCGGGGAGAGGCAAGAGGCGAAGGTTCCGTACCTACTACGGATGGCGCGAAGGCGGCGATAGGTTACCTTAGAACCAGAGAGGTGAGACCTGAAACGAGTGGAAGCGAGGACGGTCAATCAACCCCTCTGGCCCCTGTCGCAAGACGGGGGCCTTTAATTTTAATGCTTCTTGCCTTTCTTCGGATGCACCTTCACGTGGCGCCCATCCTTGAGCACGTAGCCCTGAACGTAACCCTTCTTCGGATGCACCTTCACGTAGGTGCCGTCCGCGAGGTAATACCCCTTGTAGTGGCCCGGAGCCTCGGAGCGGTAGCCATGCTGCACGACGCAACCCGACGTCAGCAAAACCCCCGCCACCATCACCAATAACCAGCGTCGCATCCCACTCTCCTTTTCGCTTCGGAACGCCGCTTCCAGCGTACCCGCGCCAGGACACGCCAAGATGACCTCCAGGTTTCGCCGAGATGGCCTTGTCGCTCTCCGTGCCTCCGTGGTGGAATGAGACCCGCCCCCGCCACCCGTGGAGCCGCTTCTCCGTGAACCCGAACAAGCCCGACCGATCGACCTCCTTCACCGGGCTCCTCATGGCCCTGATCGCCGGCCTGTTGCGCCTGATCCGGCGGCTCGGCTACGTCTACGCGCTCGGCTGGGGAATGGCCTTCGCCCTGCTCTACCTTTTCGCGGACCTCAGCGACGACGTCCTCGAAGGCGAGTTCACCGCCCTCAACCACGCCATCCTCGAGACGCTTCACGCCCAGGCCACGCCCTGGCTCGATCAGCTGGCCCTCTCCCTCAGCGCCCTCGGGGGCATCTTGGGCACCCTGCTGATCGGCACAGCCGCCATGGCCCTGCTGGCCGTCCGCAAGCGCCTGCTCGACGCGGCCACCCTGCTGATCGTCCTCGCGGGGGGCAGCGCCCTCACCATCACCCTCAAGCAGATCTTCCGGCAGCCCCGCCCCGCCGTCTTCGAAAGCATGGCTCCCGAGACGACCTTCTCCTTTCCTAGCGGACACTCCCTGATGAGCGTCTGCCTCTACGGCTTCCTCGCTCTGCTCGTCCTGCTGGAAAAGCCACGCCTGACCTGGCCCCTCGCCCTGGCCCTGCTCCTGCTGCCCGCCGGCATCATGGGGAGCCGGCTCTACCTCGGCGTCCACTGGTTCACCGACGTGCTCGCCGGAGGGCTGGTCGCCTGCTTCTGGCTCACGGTCTGCATGATGCTGCGCCGCGCCGCACGCCGCCGCGGGTTCTAGCCCGTTCGCGCGCTGAATATTTCCATCCGCTTAAAAATACGTTAAAATTAGGCGTTCGCTCTTACTTGCTCAGGCGTAGCCTATCTACGCCGCAGGCGTAATGGAGGCCTCATGCGACAGCTCAGAATCCTCGTGGCAGCCCTCACCCTGGCAACCCTGATGGCCGGTTGCGGCGTCGGCAATTTCCTTCCTCAGCTGAACCAAGGTCCCGAGCAGGGCCTGCGCGCCAAGGACGCCCAGGCGATCGCCGTGGTGGACGCTGTCCGCCAGACCTGGGCCAAGACGACCAGCGCCTCCGGCGTGGTGGCCTTCTTCGAGCAGAAGGGCCGCGAAACCACGACCAGCAAGGCCGAGTTCTTCTGGACCCGCCCCCAGAAGCTGCGCGCCAACATCACCGAGGCCGAATCCATCACCAAGCGCGGCGCCAAGCTCGTCTACCTCGGCGACGGCCGCATCACCGCCAAGCTGGGCTTCATCAAGAAGACCATCCCCTACGACGATCCTCAGGTCCTCTCGCTGCGCGGCTACCGGATCGACCAGACCAGCCTGACCTTCATCGTCGAAGGCCTCCTCGATCCCAAGGCGGCCATCCGCCATGCAGGTTCGGTGACGATCGCCGGGCGGCCCGCCGACCTTCTCGAGCTGACCCAGGGGGCCGGCATGCTGCCGGGATGCTCCAAGATGCAGCTGGCCATCGACCGCCAGAGCCGCATGCCCGCCCTGCTCGAAGGCTTCGAGGGAACGACCGTGGTCTTCCGGGCCCAGCTCTCCAACGTGGCCGTCAACCCCAAGCTCTCCGACGACCTCTTCAAGCTGTAGGACGACCGGAATGTCCGTCCGGCTGACGATCTTCTCGGGTCCCGGCTGCTCGCTCTGCGACAAGGCCAAGCTGCTCGTGGAACGGGTGGCCCGGGACGTGCCGCTGGAGATCGAGGAAGTGGACATCTCGCAGAACTCGGAGCTCTTCGAGCGCTACCGCTACGCCATCCCCGTGATCGCCCTCGACGGGCGGGAGGTGATGGCGGGCAAGGTCACCGAGTTCTGGCTGCGCAAGGCGCTGAGGGGCGAGCCGCTGGAGCGCGACAGCCTCGCCGCGCTGGACTACCGCCCCTAGAGTTGAAAGGCCGGAGCGCTGAGCGGGAGGGTGAACCAGAAGGTCGAGCCGCTTCCCAGGTCGCTCTCCACCCCGATGCGGCCGCCATGCGCCTCGATCAAGGCCTTCGAGATCGACAGCCCCAGCCCCGCCCCGCCTTTCTCGCGGGTGGTGCTGGGGTCTATCTGAAAGAACTTCTGGAAGAGCATGGGCAGGTTCGCATCGGCGATGCCGATCCCGCTGTCCTGCACCTCGATGCGGACCTCCTCGGGGCCCGGCAGGATGCGGACCTCGACCATTCCCCCGCGGGGCGTGAACTTGATGGCATTGCCCAGGAGGTTCATGAGCACCTGGCCGATGCGCTCGGGGTCGAAGCCAAGCGGCAACGCCTCGCCGGGATGCCTTGCCTCCAGGCGAAGGCCCGCCTCGCAGGCGAGGGGCTGAAGGCTGTCCACGATCTCCAAGACCTTCTCGGCGAGATCGGCCTCCCGCGGGTAGATCCGGAAGGATCCCGAATCGAAGCGCGCGAAATCGAGCAGGTCGTCCACCAGCAGTTGGAGCCTGCGGGCTCCCTCGGAGATCTGCCGAACGAAGGCCTGCTGATCGGGGTTGAGCGAGCCTGAAACCTCGTCCTCCAGGAACTCCGAGTACCCCATGATCGAGGCCAGGGGGGTGCGCAGCTCGTGCGAAACCGAGCTGATGAAGCCGTTCTTGAGGCGGTCGAGCTCCTTGAGCTTCTCGTTCTGCTCCTTCAGGGTGGCCTCGAGCCGCTTGCGCTCGGTGATCTCACGGAACGCGGCGACCCGCAGCCAGCGGCCCTGGTGAAAGTACGGCTGCGCCAGCAGCTCGACGTGGAACCGGGAGCCGTCCGGACGGAGGCCCTCGACCTCGTAGGGACGATCGTAGCCGCTGCGGATGTGCTGAAGGATGACCTCGCGGTGCTCCGGAATCGCGAGCGCGATGACGTTCATGCCAATCAGCTCGTCGAGCGGAACGCCGAGAATCCGCGCGAGGCCCTCGTTGGCCTCGAGGATGACGCCGTTTTCGTGGAGCGCCATGCCCTCGAACGTGGCCTCGAGCAGGCGCTTGAAGCGAGACTCGCTCTTCTGGAGGTTGTTCTCGGCATCGCGGCGGTGCGAGATCTCCCGCAGGATGCACAGCAGTCCCGCCGGCTCCCCGTCCGGCCCTCGGTAGAGGGACTTCGTGACCGAGTAGGCCCGCAGGCGGCCCGTCGCGTCGGGAGTCTCCATGTCATAGGCCACGGGCGTCCCTTGCGTGATGACCGCCTGATCGGTCTCGTACGCCAGGCGGCCCATTTCAGTTCCGAAGACCTCGGCCGGCTCCCGGCCAATCGCCGCGTCTGCCTTGTCGCCAAGGATCGCGCGGCCCATGGCGTTCACGTAGAGGTAGCGTCCGTCCAGGTCCTTCAGGAGCATCGCGTCGGAGCTGAGGTCGATCAGGGCGAGCAAGGCATCCGCAAGGTTCGGCAAGGGCGCAGGCGGAGCCATCGGCTAGTCCTGGTAGGCCAGCGAGGGGCTGAAAGCCTTGAGCTCCTGGCAGAAGAGCTGGGACTGGGGCAACGGGGGCGTCAGCGGCAGCACGAACCAGAAGCATGAGCCTTCGCCCAGGACACTCGACATGCCGATCTGACCGCCATGGGCCTCGACCAGGGCCTTGGAAATGGAAAGGCCCAGTCCGGCACCGCCCTTCTCTCGCGTGGTGCTGGGATCGATCTGGTAGAACTTGCTGAACAGCTTGGTCTGGTGCTGGGGGGAGATGCCGATCCCCGTGTCGCGAACCTCGACTCGGACCGCGTCATCCGAGGCACAGGCCGCGACGGTGACGTGGCCTCCCGGAGGCGTGAACTTGATGGCGTTGCCGATGAGGTTGGTGAGGACCTGACCGATGCGGTCGGGGTCGCCCAGCAGAGTCGGCAGATCGTGACGCAGATCGAGGCGAAGCTCCACCATGGCGTCCTGCGCCAGGGGATACAAGGCGTCCAGCGCGTCGGTGAGCTTGCGGGGCAGCTCGACATCTCGGATCTGGAGCTTGAAGGCGCCGGATTGCAGGCGTGCGAAGTCCAGCAGGTCGTCCACCAGGCTACCGAGACGTGCCGCGCCACGCTGAATCTGGGTGACGAACGCCTTCTGATCCGGATTGAGCGAGCCGGCCACCTCGTCCTCTAGGAACTCTGCGTAGCCCATGATCGAGGTGAGGGGGGTGCGCAGCTCGTGGGAGACGGAGTTCACGAAGCCGCTCTTGAGGCGATCCAGCTCCAGGAGCTGCTCGTTCTGGGCCCGCAGGGCCTCTTCGAGGACCTTGCGCTCCGTGACGTCCTGGGTCGCGCCGATCATGGCGAGGGGTCGGCTCGCCTCGTCGAACATGACCTGGCCGGTGCAGTGGACCATGCGAACCTCTCCGTCGCGGCGCACGATGCGATGCTCGTACTGGTAGGTCTCGCCGGTGGTCGCCGCATGCAGGAGTTTGTCCTTGACGCGCTCGTGGTCCTCCGGGAGGACGTGCGCGAGGAAGAATTCGAAGGAGGGCGTGATCTCACAAGGGGCGTAGCCGAAGATCCGGTACTGCTGGTCGGTGAACATGAGCGCGCCCGAGGCGAACTCGTAGCGCCAGGATCCGATCTGGGCGATGCGCTGCGAGTCCGCCAGCAGTTGCTGGCTGGTGCGGAAGTCCTCCAGGGTGCGCTTGCGCTCCGTGATCTCCCGGATGACGCAGAGGACTTCGCCCTGGCTGCCCGGGACGCAGCGGGCCTCGTAGTACTCGAGCCTCCCGTCGATGTCGAGGGCATACTCGACCGCCTGCAATTCGCCGGTCCTGGCGGCAGCCTCGACGGTCTCGCGCAGCTGCTGGCCCAGGGCGTTCGGGAAGATTTCGAGGAGGTGGCGCCCGAGGAACTGCTCGGGGGGGAGCATCGGAGCGGTTCCCTTCCCCTGGAAGTAACCGATCAGCGTGAGGTCGGCGCCCACGCGGAAGACCTGATCGGGGATCGCATCGAGGTGCGCGAACTGGGCACGTTCGGCACGGAGGTGGCGGAGTTCCGCGATCAGTTGCTCCCGGGATTTGTTCTGGTCGTCCATCGGCCTTGCATCCTCATTGACGGCATCTTGATTTTGCTACGAATGCTTGTCCGCTGTCCAGCCCCAAAACGGGGTCACGTCAGACGGAATCAGCAAAACCACCGTCTCGAGGAGCAAAAAAACGCGCGACCTGGAGGCAAGAGAGCCTCCAGGTCGCTGAAGCGGCGGCGCGGACGCGGGTTCAAGGGGAGGGCGCGGGCGCCAACTCCTTGAAGGTGGATTTGCCCTCCTCCAGGAGGGTCTTGAGGATCTCGACTTGCGCCTTGGCGCTTTCGAGCTCGGAGTTGGAATGGCTGAGGGCCGTTCCCGCGAAGAGTGCGCAGAGGGCGAAACCGAGCACGCCCCCCACCATCAAGAAGCCGGCGGCTAAGATCAACACCATCGTCGAAACTCCTTTCCTGGCCCTTCCCAGCGCGATCCCGGGGGACGGCAAGGATGCAAGCGTCAAAGGAATTCTACTTTATGAAGTTTTATTTCGTCAATCCCTGCGAAGGGCGGGCAGGGACTGCGGGATCGTGCGCCGTCGCTCGTCGTGTTTGAAGAAGGCGATCGCCTCGCGCAGGGTTTCGGCCTCCTGCTGCAGACTCGCGCCCATCTTGTAGATATCCCCGAGAGCGCCTTGCATGCGGGAGCCCTCGCGTTCCTGCTCCGAGGTGGCCGAGGAGACCTGCTGCGTCAGGCGGGTCATCGACTCGACGGAGCGCAGGATGCCGTTGCCGCTGGAGGCTTGCGCTCGGGTGGCCACTCGGATCTCCTCGAGGCGATCGGCCACCCGGCTCATGGAGTCGACGATGTGGTCGAGGGCGGTGCCCGTGGACTGCGCCAGGGCCATGCCGCCCTGGATGGAGTCGCTGCCATGACGCGTCAGCAGGAGGGCCTCGTCGATCTGGTTCTGGATCTCGAGGAGCAGCTTTGCCGAGTCCCCGGTGGCCTGCGCGGAGTGCTCGGCGAGGCGGCGAACCTCATCGGCGACGACCGCGAAGCCCTTGCCGTGCTCGCCGGCCCGGGCGGCCTCGATGGCGGCGTTGAGGGCCAGGAGGTTGGTCTTCTTGGCGATGCCGTCGATCAGGCCCATGATCGTGCCGATCTCGGCCGAGCTGCGGCCCAGCTCCTCGATGACCGCGACGATCCGGAGCATGGACTGCTCGATGCCGCCCATGGCCTGGACCGTCTTGGAGACGGCCGAGCTTCCGGTCTCGGCGGCCTGAGAGGCGAGCGACTTGACCTCGGAGGTCTCCTCGGCGGTCTGGGCCACCCCCTGGATGCTGGTGATGATCTCCTGCATGAGGGCGGTGGTGCGGGAGACGTCACCGGTGAGCACCTCGGCCGAATGGGCGACGTGATGGGTGCGCGCGCCGAGCTGGCTCATGGCCTCGGAGGTTTCCCGGATCCGGGCGTGGGTCTGCTCGGCGGCGGACGCGACGGTATCCGAGGCCAGGCGCACCTCGGTCATGATGCCCTGCAGCTTGGCGCACATGGTGCGCAGGGTGGCGGCCATCTCGCCCATCTCGTCGCGCTGCGAAAGCTCGAGCGAGGCCCCGAGATTGCCTTGGGAAATCTCCTGGCTGTAGGTCTTCAGGGCCTGGATCGGGCGGATCACCCAGCGCCGGGTCGCGTAGTCCTTGAAGGCTGCCGCCAGCAGCGCGAGCACGGCCGCGATGACGATGATCTTGGGATTGAGGCCGTACTTGCCGATCATCCACCCGGCAGGCGTCACGGTGAGCAACAGGGGCGCCGTGATGACGGCCAGCTTGAACTGGAGGCCGGTGCGGTGGCGTATGAAGTGAAGGAGATTGACGCCGACCACCAGGCCGACGGTCACTCCGAGCACGATCAGGAATTCCTTGAGAACGATCGGATCCACGTTTCTCTCCCGGCAAGTGAGGGTGCAAAAGGTTATATTCCCAGATTGCCTGTTTTTTAGAAGCCCCAGGGATCGCTCGCCGGCACCTGGGCCGGGCGAGGAGCGAGGATGCGCGTCTGGTCGCGATCGACCTCGAAGCGAGCGATCCGGCGGTACGCGCCGCCTCCCGAGTCCGTCACGACGAGCGAGACCTCGTAGATGCCAAAGCGATCAGGCGGCTGCCAGGCGCTGAAAGCCGGGACCAGGAAGGCACTGGATGCCGTCGCGCTGTCGCTCGCCACCGAAAGCAGCCCGCCGGTCGCACTCCAGGTAAACTGCAGCACGCCCTCCCCGCTCGCCTGTGCCAGGATCTCGAAGGGCCCCGTGCCTGGAGCCTGGGGGTTCGCATAGACCTCGAAGCGCGTGATGATCGGGTTCTGCTGCGGGTTGGGCCCGCCGACGGTCCCGCCGCCCTCGCAGGCCGCCAGGAGCAGCAGGGTCAGCCCCGCCCCCAGCCGGTGCAGGGTCTTGCGAGGGAATCCGCCCGTGATGACGCGCATGGTGTTCTCCTCAGCGCCTTCGTTGCTGCAGGCACTCCCTCACGGTAAGCGGCAGGAGGGCATGGGTCCACGGACGAATGGCTGAAGGAAATCTCCGGGCTACATGCTGAAGGAAATCTCCGGGCTACATGCCGAAGTAGCGGCCAATCAAGCCTTCGGCATGGGAGATCAGCACCTTCAACGAGAGCACCTGCTCGTCGGTGAGCAGCTCGTCCTCCATCAGGGAGTAGGCCTCGTCGACCGCCTGAACCAGGGCGATCTGCTGGTGCGGCCCCAGCCGGATGGCCTCGTTGAGCGCGCGGTACACCGTCTCGAAGTTCACCTTCCACCTCCTGGATCAATCACCTGGCGGAATGCCTCGAAACCGGGCTTGCGCCGGCCATCCGCGGCCACGAGACCAAACGAGTTCTCGGTCGGAGGCGGCCACGCCTTGACATGCGGATCGTCCGCCAGCTCGTAGAAGACCGCGAACCTGAAGCGATCGCGCGCCGGGCTCTGGGCAATCTCCCGCCGCAGGGCCCGCGCGGACTCCGCGATCCAGCGCGCCTGCCGCCCCTCGCCGAGGAACGCGGGGCAGCCGGTCTCGCAGATCGCCCCCTCCTTGTCGTAGCGCTCCATGACGCTCGCAAGGTAATCGATCGTCTGCCACGCACTCCAGTCATGCGGGTGCGAGTAGTTGCCGGGGTAGAAGTCGTAGCCGATCACGTCGATCGCCTCCGCCGCCTCCACCAGCACGCGCTCCAGGTCGTCGCGCCAGGGCAGGTAGAAGGTGTCGCACGCGTTGATGACCGTCTTGACCTTCCAGAGCGGCCGCTGCGCCTTGGCGGCATCGATCTCCGCGCGCGCCTCCTTGAAGAGGCGCCCGTCCAGGCTTTCCGGGATGGGATCCAGGATGGTGTTGAACTCGTTGCCCATCTGGTAGTAGTCCACCTCGGTCCCCAGCTCGGCCACGACGGCCTTCACGTAAGGCCGGTAGCGTGCAAAGAAGGCGTCTGGGTCCGATTTGACCAGCTCCACGGCCCAGGCCGGGTAGCCGCCGAGATTGACCTTGATCTGCAGGCCCTTGGCCTTGGCGTCCGCGATGAGCGCGCGGTAATAAGGCACCTCGTCGAGGCTGAGGGGCTGATCCGCTCTGGGCTGCATGCGGTTCCAGTGGACGTCGAAGCGAACCAGCCCGACTCCCAGGTCCGTCACGGCCTCGAGCTGGGGCTTGTAGCCGCCCGGTTGATCCATGAGACGCTCGGGATGCCAGGAAACGCCCCAGACCAGCTCCGGAGGATGCTGCGCATGGTCGGGTGCGCTGTTGGCGGGAAGCGGCCAGACGCTCCCGGAGAAGGGGTGGTAGACGAGCATGCCGAGCAGGCAGAGCGTGCCGAGGCCGAGGCCGCCTGCGACCATGCGGGGCCTGAGGCGGGAAGCGGGGGTTCTGCGGGGCTTGTCGCCGACGAAGGGGTGCATGACTTCGAGCATACGGCCTTCCCCGGCCTCGCGCAAGGGGGCGCAAGCAAGGGGTATCATGGGGGCTGAGGCGCGCGAGGCTTGGACGAGGAGAACGGACATGACGGAACTGCTCTTGGTGGCGATCGGCATCGTGGGGGCCTTTGCCTCGGGCTTGCTGGGGATCGGCGGGGGCGTGATCCTGGTTCCGATGGTCCTCTACCTCCCGCCCCTCCTGGGCCTCTCCGCGTTCAGCACGTCCCAGGCGGTGGGGATGAGCATGGTCCAGGTGCTGGCCGCCTCGCTGCTGGGCGTCCGCGCGCATGCGAAGCGCGGATCGGTGCCCCGGGAGCTGGCCGTGCCGCTGGGAATCGCCGTGGGGATCGGGGCGATCGCCGGAGGCCTCGCCTCGGGCTTCGTTCCCGAATCCGTGCTCACGCTCGTCTTCGCAGGCCTCGCGATCGTCGCCTCGGGCCTGATGCTGATCCCGGCGCGCGGCAACGACGACGCGACGGAGGTCCCGGAGGGCTTCAAGATCGATCTCGCGGCGTTGCTTGCCCTGGGAGTCGGGCTGGCCTCCGGGCTGGTCGGGATCGGCGGCGGCATCCTGATGATTCCCCTGCTGACCGCCGTCTTCCGGCTGCCGATCCGCCTGGTCATCGGGACCTCGATCGCCGTGGTCGCCGTCGCCGGCGTCATGGGGACGCTCGGCAAGGCCATGGCCCACCAGATCCCCTGGCAGGAATCCCTCTTCCTGGTCCTGGGCGCCCTCGCCGGCGCTCCGATGGGAGCCAGGCTCAGCCACCGCTTGCCGGTGGGCGTGCTGCGCAAGATTTTGGCCGCCACCATTCTGGTGACGGCCGTGAAGATGGTCTACGAGATAATCTCCTAGTAGGCGCCCGGTGAGCCCGGCATCTGGGGGCGATAGCGGGGCAGCGGAGCATAGATGTCGTAAAGATCCGGCAGGTAGGCGATGGTGGAGTTCTTGGTCGCGACCGTGAAGCCGGCCTCGAGCTGCTCGCGGTAGAGCGGCATGTAGTAGTGCATGGGGTCCTGGGGGTTCAGGTCGATCATCTGCAGCGAGGCGTCGAGGATCAGGTGGCTGTTGATGAGGACGTTGCCGCCGTGCATGAGGATCCAGTTCTTGGCCCAGGGCTCGGGAAGGGCGGGAACGTCGCGGCGGACCTGGTCGTCGAAGACCATGATGACCTTGCCGGGCTCGACCCGCACCCCGGAGACGAAGCCGTTGATGGCCGGAGCGGGCAGAAGCTTATCCGGATAGATGATGATGTCGTTGCCGTCGATCTTCATGCCGCCGTTGGGGCGGGAGTTCATGAGGTTCGCGACCTCGAGGCCGATCAGGTTCATCAGGCCCTTGACCGGGATGCCGGCGGACTTGACGGAATCGGGCGTGAGCACGACCTGCCCCTTGCCGTTGGGGCGCAACGAGCCTTCCATCTCGAAGGGAAGCGGAATGCCCTTGCGCATGGTGCCGGACATCTTCAGCTTGCCCTGCTTGGCCTCGATGGAGAGGTCGCTGAGCGGGCAGCCGGGGTAGGTGAGTTCGTACTTGTTGAAGATCTTCGCCATGTCGTCTTCTTCGATGACGAAGTCCGCGGTGTGGACCCGCACGACGTAGTCGTCGCGGTTGGCGGGAATGAACGGCTGGTTGGGCTCGTAGACCTGGATGTCGGCATTCATGTTGGGCATGCCGATGACGATGTCCTCGTCGACCCGGTAGATCACGTTCTTGGTGTAGAAGCCCGTCACGCGCCCCTGGGGGATCTTCATGACGATCTTGTCGCCCTTGTCAGTGGGTGGAGCCGTCGGAGTTTGGCCGCAGCCCGAGGCCAGCAGCGATACAAGCGCCATGGCACCGGCAAGCAACTTGGTTCTAAGCAGCATGGCGATTCCCCCTCCTCGGCTTTCACAAGCCGTTAACTCTCTATCGCCCGATCTCCCCGCGCGCTGACGTGCCTGGGGTCAAAGCCCGGCTAATTTTTGGCTAGGTTCTGGTTAACCTGATAGCGGATCCGCGCCAGGCGCGGGCTTCCGAGGACCGAGTTAAGCTTAGGTTAATCGCCAGTATAAAACCCTTAACCTTTCCCGACAAGCCCCGCGTCGGCGAGCGGAACGGTGGGACGCATGAGGAAGGCGGCGCCCCCTCGGGGGCGCCGCCTGGCGAAAATCCCGGATGAACCGGATTAAGAGGAGGAGTGATCCGTGGGCTCGCGGAAGCCCAGCTGCTCGAAGTGCAGCGCCGGCTCTTCCCGGTTCTCCATGGGCCCCGGAATGGTCTGGTTGGGCGAAAGCTCGGGCTCTTCGGCCAGCGAGCGCTCATGGTGCCGGAAGGCCGCCTCCGACTCCCACCCGGGGTTCTCGTCGATCAGCGAGGCCGCGCGCTCATGATCGATGATGACGTTCGGATCGCCGCCCCCCGTTCCGCTGATGACCCGTTTTCCCATGATCGACCTCCTCCCGGCTGTTTCCAGTGGTCCTGATGCCCTCACCGGCGGTGGATGTTGGCCCAAGCCTATCCCATGTTTCCGGCGGCGACAACGCCCGGTGGTGTAGAATCGGAGCGGGAGGAAACACGCATGGCCAGCACCTCGAAGCAAGATTGGATCGTCCAGGGCATCCCGACCCGGGTGCTTTGCGCCGGGGAGGGTCCCGCGTTGGTCTTCCTGCACGGCACGGGGGGATCGGGGAAGGTCTGGTTCAACCAGCTCCGCCGCTTCGAGCCCGGCTACCGGGTGCTCGCTCCCGACCTTCCCGGCTACGGGCAGACCCCGTTGCCCGAGAATATCCGCAGCATCGACGACTACCCGGGTTTCATCCTGTCCTTGCTGGACGAGGCCGGCCTCTCGCAGGCCGTGCTGATCGGCAACTCGATGGGGGGGCGCGTGGCCATGCAGCTCGCCCTGGATCACCCCGAGCGAGTCGCCGGCCTGGTGCTGGTCAACGCCTCAGGCCTCAAACTGCCGGGCATTCCCATCTTCCACGCCCGGGACGCCGCCCCCGAGGAGTTCGCCGCCCGGCTCTACTATCGCGCGTCCTCGCGAGGCGACATCGCCGAACGCTTCGTTCAAAGCCCCGAGCAAGTCCGCGCGCGTCAGACCATGCTCACCCTCACCGCGGGGCCCCTGCGCCACGACATGCAGGATCGCCTCGGAGAGATCCAGGCTCCGACCCTGGTAATCTGGGGAGAAGGCGATCGCATCATCCCCCCGGCCTACGCAGACGCCTTCGTCGCGGGCATCCCCGACGCCACGCTCGCCATGATCGAGCGGGCTGGCCACGTGCCCATGCTCGAGCGGCCCGGAGCGGTCAACGAGGCGATCGCCCGTTTCCTCTCCGAGCGCCTGAAAGGAGTCATGCCATGATCCTGATCAGCGCCTGCCTGATCGGCAATCGCTGCCGCTACGACGGAGGCGGCTTCGACGGCTACCCCGAGCTTGCCCAGCTAGTCGAGGAAGGCCGCGCCCTCCCGGTCTGCCCCGAGCAACTCGGAGGCCTTCCCACCCCGCGCCCCCCGGCCGAGCTGCAAGGCGGCGACGGAGTCGCCGCCCTCGCAGGCCTGGCCCGGATCACCCGCCAGGACGGCACGGACGTGACCGACGCCTTCCTCGCGGGCGCCCGCGAGACCCTGTCGATCGCCCGCAGCTGCGGCGCGACGGCCGCCATCCTCAAGGCCCGCAGCCCCTCCTGCGGGGCGAAACAGATCTACGACGGCACGTTCAGCGGGGGGCTCAAGCCCGGGAAGGGCCTCACCGCCGCGATGCTTGAAGCCGAGGGCCTCACGGTCTACGATGAGGACGATCGCCCCCCGCTGCCATGATGACGGAGGTTCCATGCGCCACGCAGCCATCCCCGCTCTCCCGCGCGCTTCGACGCGAGGTGTCCCGGCGCGTTGCGTCGCGGCGCTTTGCGCGGCGGTACTCGGCCTCTCGGCACTCGGTGTCTCGGGCTGCGCCGCGTTCACGGCCCGCCAGGCTGCGGATGCGCAAGCCGCAGACCAGCCAGCCGCAAATTCCCAGCCAGCCGCAAATTCCCAGCCAGCCGCAGGCGCTCCGGCGCGCGTCACGATCCAGGGCGTCCAGAGCATCGACGTCGCCGAGGCCCATGCCCTCAGCACGCAGGGCGTCACGGTGATCGACGTGCGCGAGCCCCACGAGTACCAGGCCGGGCACATCCCCGGCGCCCGCAACCTCCCCCTGGGCAGCCTCGACACCTGGGCGCCCGAGCTGGATCCCAGCGGGGCCTACCTCGTCATCTGCCGTTCGGGCAAGCGCTCCGCCAGGGCCACGCGGGCTCTGGAAGCCAAGGGCTTCGAGCACCTCCGCAACGTGACGGGGGGCATGCTGGACTGGGAAGCGCGGGACTACCCCGTCACCCGGCCATGACCCCATCAAAAATGGGGCCGGATTCCCAGCCCCTGGCTTGCGGCATGCGTTACTGCTGAGGGGTCTGCTCGAGCCCGGACTGCTGGAATAGCGGAACGTACTGCCCATCGGTGGTCTTCACGTAGATGCGATCATAGGACTTGGGGGCGGTGTCGGGAGTGATCTGCCCCGCTCCGCCGCCTTCCTTGTAGCCTTGTGCCCGGTTAGCATAGAGCGTGTGGCCCTGCTCGCTCTGGCCCACGACCACCATCTGATCCTCGGGGAAGGTGACCGCGTTTCCTGCCGGGATCCAGGCCTGTCCTTCGTAAGTGACGGCTTCCCGACGCTCGGCATCGTAGAGTCCCGCCTGCTGATTCTGGCGTCCCCACCATCCGAACAAGGCGAAGAACAGCAGCACCACCGCTGCGGCAATCAACGCCCAGATCCACCAGTTGCTCGACCCGTGTTTACGCTCAACTCGCAAGTTTGCCATCCCCCTCCTCCTTTCCATCCTCACGCACGAGCATAAGGAGCGCGCCCGCTCCCGTAAATGCACGTACGGCGGGTGATAGCCGAATGGCGCCTGCAGCTCCCCGAGAACGAGGACATGCTTCAGGCGCCATGGGTCAGGTGAAAGGCGAGACAGGAAGCCCGGTTCGGGCCGGTGATCAGGGCGTCGCGCCAGCCGGGGCCGAGGCCTCGATCTTGGCGAGCAGGTCGGCGGCCTTCTGGGCCAACTCCAGGAGGTGCTCCTTGGGGAAGGGCAACTCGGCGAGCACCGCCTTGTCCACCGGGAAGAGCGAGATGCCCAGGGGCAGCTTGGTCTGGTTGCAGTGGACGGCGACGTCGGCCAGGTGGACGATCTTCACCAGCTTCTTGTTGAGCTGGGCTTCCCGGGGCTGGTGATGGAGGGCGATGGGTTCGACGATGGCCGGAGGAAGGCCCCAGCGCTCGGCGACCTTGGCTCCGAAGTAGGCGTGGTTGAAGCCGAGGGCCCGGTCTTCCGCCGTGTACGTGGCGATCGCCTTGGCCTGGGTCAGCTTGATGGCGTCACAGATCTCGTCGTAGGCGAAGGCGTTGAGAACGGCCTCGCCGATGTCGTGGAACAAGCCCGCCGTGTAGGCCTGCGAGAGGTTGGGGTAGTCCCACTCCGCGGCCAGCAGCTGGCAGCAGATGGCGACCTGCTGGGAATGTTGCCACAAGCGTCCCTGCATGATCTCGAAGGTGTTGCCGTCGAGCGTGCTCTGGGTGTCCGCTTCCAGGGTCGAGGTGATGAAGGCCTTGACCGTCTGCAGGCCCGTCAGGCGGATCGCCTGGTGGACGCTCTGCATCGCGCGATGCGCGGTCTGCGAGCTGGTGTTGAGGACGGCCTTGGAAAGGATCGGATCTCCCTGGATCTTCTCGGCGATCGCCTCCATGGGAATGGTGGGATCGTCGAGCATGGCCATGACGTCGTTCATCGCCGGAGAAAAGGCGAACTGGGGCAGGTTGTCCAGTTTCTGCATCAGGAACGATTCGAGCTTGTTGGTCACGATTTCTCCTCCGGCGGGGATGGGGGGCGAGAAGGCCCATGGGGGAACGACAGCCCCCTCATGGGCCCTTATACCCGATTTTACAGCGTTGCGGCGGCGGCTTTGCCTTCGAAGGCAGCCTTCACGTAAGCCTTAGCCCGGGCGATCGCCTCGGGAATGGCCACGGTCTCGGTATTGCCCTCCATCCGGAACTTCATCTCGACGAGACCATCCTTGATGGTCTTGCCGACGGTGATCCGGACGGGGTAGCCGATCAGGTCCGCATCCTTGAACTTGACGCCCGCGCGCTCGTCGCGATCGTCGATCACCACCTCGACGCCCGCAGACAGCGCTTCCTGGTAGAGGTCGTTCGCGACCCTGGAGACCTCGGCGTCGGCGATGTTGACCGGCACGACGACGAGGTGGTAGGGGGCGATCGCCACCGGCCACTTGATCCCGTTCTCGTCATGCAGGCTCTCGACCGCGGCCTGGGCCGTGCGGGTGACGCCGATGCCGTAGCAGCCCATCACGAAGGGCTTCTCGGCGCCGTCGGCGTCCATGAAGGTGGCGTTCATCTTGGCCGAGTACTTCGTGCCCAGCTTGAAGGTGTTGCCGACCTCGATGCCCTTGGCGGCCTTGAGGTGTCCCTCGTGGCAGCGGCCGCAGATCTCGTCGGCCTTGGCGAGGCGCACGTCCACCCACTCGGCGGGGGTGTAGTCGCGGTACCAGTTGGCGTTGACGAAGTGCATGTCGGCCTCGTTGGGCCCGATGACGAAGTTCTGCATGTGCCGGACCGATTCGTCGGCGACCACGCGATCGACCTTCAGGCCCATCGGTCCGACGAAGCCCGCGGGAGCGCCCGCCCGTTCCAGGATCTCGGCCTCGTTGGCCATGCGCATGTCGAGTGCGCCGCCAAGCGCGTTGGCGAGCTTGATCTCGTTGACCTCGAGGTCGCCGCGAATCAGGGCCGCGACGAAGAGGACCTTGGGCGTCTCGGAGCCCTCGACGTGCTGCTCGAGGCGGTAGACCAGGGTCTTGACGATCTGGGAGGGCGCGACCTTGAGGAAGCTGGAGAGCTGCTCGATGGTCTTGGTGCCCGGGGTGGACACCTTCTGCATGGGCAGGAGGTCCTCGGGGGGAATCTTGGCGGCGAGGTGCTTGACGTCCAGCGAGCTCTCCGCGCGCTCGACGTTGGCCGCGTAGTCGCAGGCGTCGCAGAACAAGAGGTCGTTCTCGCCGCCGGCGGTGTCGACGACCACCATGAACTCATGGGCGGCCGAGCCGCCGATGGCGCCCACGTCGGACTCGACCATGCGGGTCATGAGGCCGCAGCGCTCGAAGATCCGGGTGTAGGTCCGGCACATGACCGCGTAGGTTTCTTCCAGGCTGTCGGTGTCGGTGTGGAAGGAGTAGGCGTCCTTCATGATGAACTCGCGGCCGCGCAGCAGGCCGAAGCGGGGGCGAATCTCGTCGCGGAATTTGACCTGGATCTGGTAGAGGTTGACGGGCAGCTGGCGGTAGGAGCGCAGCTCGTCGCGGGCGATCGCCGTCACGGTCTCCTCGTGGGTGGGGCCCAGCAGCTCCCAGCGCTCGTGGCGGTTCTGGAGGCGGAACATCTCCTTGCCGTAGACCTGCCAGCGACCGGACTGCTCCCAGAGCTCCGCCGGGTTGAGGATCGGCATGCGCAGCTCGAGCGCTCCCGAGCGGTCCATCTCCTCGCGGACGATCTGCTCGACCTTGCGGGTCACGCGCCACATCAAGGGATAGAGGTTGTAGACGCCGGGCGTCACCCGCCGGATCAGGCCGGCGCGCAGCAGCAGCTGGTGGCTGACGATCTCGGCCTCGGCGGGGACTTCCCGCAGCGTGGGGGCGAGCATCTGCGACAGTTTCATCGAAGAAGGTCTCCTTAGCGAAAGTATGCGTCTCCCCATTATAGCGGGAATGACGCTCGTTCGAGGGGCGGTACCCATGATTGCGCTCGCCCGAGTTGGGCCTCGGGGGGTTACGCCGGGCTGAAATCGTGTCATAATGCCAGCATAGCGATGTTATGTTCCGCCCTCCCGCATTGGAGACGGCCAAGGCGGAGCCAAGGACACGGAGTAGAGGCGATGAGCGAGACCATGTTGATGCCCCTGGTGGCCCTGACCATCGGCGGCGGAGTCGTCACCTCCCTGTTCATCGGGGGCCTCATTCCGGGTACCTTCCCCTACCTCAGCCGCCAGATCCGCTCCCTGTCCAAGCAAGAACGGATCACCGGCCTTCAGGGCCTCGGCCGTCTTGGCAGCGCCAAGGCCACGAACTTGCTGATCACCATCCTCAACCACCACGAGCTCGACATGCGGCGGGTGGCGGTCGAGAGCCTGGCGATGACGGGCTCTCTGGCGGCCATCGAACCCCTGGGAGCCGTCCTCGCGGATACCAACCCCTTCATCCGGCGCGCCGCCGCCATGGGGCTCGCCTCCTTCGACGAGCCGCGCGCCACCGAGTTCCTTTGCCAGGCCCTCAAGGACACCGACGAGCAAGTGGTGGCTGCCGCGGCGCTGGCCCTGGCCCATCGCAAGGACGAGGCAGCCATCGAGCCGCTTTGCCGCGCGCTTTCCGGCAACCCCGAGATCGCCCGGGTGATCGCCAAGGCCCTCGAAAAGTACGGCATGGAAGCCTTCGAGACGCTCTGCCGCCTCCTGCCCGAGGCCGGAGCGGTTTCCGGCGAGCGCATGATCGAGGTCATGCGGGAGATCAGCCCGGAAGCCAGCGTCGAGCCCCTGATGCAGGCGCTTTCCAGCGCCCGGGTCGAGGCGACGGTCAAGGCCGCCATCCGCGCGCTGAGCGACCTCAATCCCCCCGGCCTGCTCGAGCGCCTCTGCCGGATCGTCCTCGATCCCCAGGCCCTGGGCCGCATGGAAGCCATCGCGGCGCTTCGCGCGATCGATCACCCCCAGGGGATCACGGCGATCGCCCAGGTGCTGACCGACCCCGATCCGGAGCTGCGCCGCGCCGCCGTGCTGGCCCTCGCGGGCCACTCCGCCCCCAGCGTGACCGAGGCGCTTTGCCGGGCGCTCTCGGACGACGATGCGGACGTCGTCCGATACGCGGCCAACGCGCTGGGCGCTCAGCGCGACCCGCAGATCCTCCGCAGCTTCTTCGCCGCCCTGTATCCGCTCGACACCGAAAACGTCATCCACGTGGTCGAGAACGCGCTCAAGCGCCCCCTCGAAGAGCTCGATTCCGCCCTCGACTTCGTGCCCGTGCTCGAGCGCTGGGCCGGCCCCAGCGCCCGCCAGGACGATCAGACGGCCCGCTACATCATGCAGTCCGCGCTCATCCTCCTGCACGGCCGGATCGTCCGCGGCTTCCGCGACCTCACCTCCACCGTCCTGGTCGTCAAGGGCCATGACTGGAGCAGCGTCACCAGCGAGGACCGCCTGCACCCGCTGGCGGCCTCGACGGTCGAGTTCATCCGCAGCCAGCGCGAGGTTCGCCAGTTTCAGGCGCTCAAATCCCACGCCTGAGACTAGCGCCCGCGGCTACGAAGTTCTAGGGTTCAGCCTTCCGGTATCCCGCTTCGCGCAGCTTGAGCTGCCCCTGCCGCAGGTAGTCAATCGACTCTCCCAGAATCCGTAGCGCCTCCTCCGGCGCGTGGAAGCCCATGGAGTTCTCAGCCTCCACGAAGTCCACGTAGAACTGCCCCTTGCGCTGCAGCTCCTGGGCCGGAGCGAGCTGGGCCTGCGGGATCCCGGACGCGCTGGCCGCCTGGATGTCCGCGATCAGCTCCACGGCCGCCTCCATGGCACGGTCGCGCATGAAGTAGGTCCGGTGCTGGATCTCGCTCACCCGGTTCTTCAGCTGCTCCTCGGGGATGTTGTGGCATGTCTGGCAGGAGCGGTTCACGTTGAGCATCGGGCTGCGAACGTGGTGGTCGCTGATCTTCTGGGCTCCGACCCGCTTGTAGGGCATGTGGCAGTCCGCGCAGGCGACCCCCGACTTGGCATGAATCCCCTGGTTGAACGTCTCGAACTCGGGATGCTGCGCCTTGAGGGTCTTGGCCCCAGTCAGCGAATGTTTCCAGTCGTAGTGGCCATTCTCCGCGTAGGTGGCGTAGATGTTCTCGATCTTCAGACCCTTGCCCCAGGGGTAGATCAGGCGCTTGTCGTCCTTGCGGAAGTAGTACTCGACATGGCACTGGCCGCAGACGAAGGAGCGCATCTCCTGGCGCGAGGCCAGCTTGTTCACGTCGTAGTCCTTGACGCCCTCGGATGCCTTGAGCGCCTTCATCGCCTCCATGAAGGCGGGGCGCGTCACCCGCAGTTGCATGGTCTGCGAGTCATGACAATCGATGCAGGAGACCGGATGCTGAACGTGCTTGCGCGCCTCCATGTAGGGCATCTGATTGATCTTCTCGAAGCCCGCGAAAAGATCGCCGTTACCCAGCTGCTTGAAGGGCACGTAAACCGAGGCATGGCAGTTGATGCAGGCGCCGGGCTGCTTGGAGAAGGCCTGACGCCCGGTGAACTCCTGATCCTCGAGCATGTAGGCATGGCCGCGCTCCTCGCGGAAGTCCGACGAGAAGGCATATCCCGCCCAGAGCGTCTTGAGGCGCGCGTCCTCCTCCAGGCGCGACTGGGAGACCGTCGCGCGCGGATCCCGCGCGTCGGGGATCCGCCGGATCGCCTCGGAGCCCCCGTAGATCGTGCGCTGCTGATCCGTGGTCTTGAGGTAGTCGTCGTACTGGAGCGGGAAATTCTTCCCCCAGATGGCAGGGTCGACCGTGTCGTCGTCGACCTTGACCACCTGGGAGACCGGCTCGCGGGCTTCCTGCTGGCGCTCGAAGATGTTGAACAAGAGCGCCATGATGCCCGCCGTGACCAGGGCCGTCAGAACCGTCAGCCCCATGATCGTGAGCACGAAGCGGCGCTTCCGCTCGGGGGGCTGCTGGGAAGAGGAGTTGGGGGACTGGTTCATGATCACCTCACCTTAGGAATGAATCAGCGCAAGGCATGGCCGACGTCGCTGTGGCAGCGGGTGCAGGAGAGCGGATCCTGATGCGGAGGGGTGATGGAGGCGACGATCGCCTGGTGGCAGCCGACGCAGGAATGCTCGACGATCTCATGGTTGATGGGCTTGATCCGGATCGGATTGGGATGGTTGCCGGTCGTGAAGGCCAGCCCGTGGAAGAAGCCGTTGTAGGCCTTGGAGGCGTACTTGGGAACCAAGCCGTGCGGAGTATGGCAGTCGTTGCAAGACGCCACGTTGCGGTGGCTGGACTTGACCCAGGAGGTGAAGTGCCCCTCCATCACGTGGCAGTTGGCACATGCCTGCGGGTCGTTGGTCAGGTAGGAGTAGCCCTTGGCATAGATAAAGGTATACGCACCCAGGCCGATGGCCACCCCGACGACCACGCTGAAGACCACGAGCGCCATGAAGGACGAGGGAATCCGCCTCACGGGACTTTCCTCCCTATCGTCGCCTCCCGCTCAGGGAAGCATGTCAGCGGCCATCATCGTCGACTCAATAAGTTTCATCAAGCCGGACAAAACACCGAATTTTCCGGCTAGGGAGCCCAAGCCGCACCGCGGTAGGGGGCATCGTCACCGACCGAGAGCTGCTTGTAGCCCGTCACGTCGCGCGGCGCTCCGGCCACCTCGAGCAGATCGATGCAGTCGACCGGGCAGACATGCGTGCAAAGCGAGCAGCCCGTGCAGCGGTCGAGGTGAACCTCGGGCACGCCCCGCTGCTTGATGGGCGTCCCCACGGGATGCGGCAGGGTGATGGCCTGGTAGGCACCGTCCAGGCAGGCGGTGTAGCAGTTGTCGCACTTGATGCAGCGCGCCGTGTCGATCACGGCCTTGGGGCGGTAATCGACGTTCAGCTTGGAGTGGTCCTGGATCCGGGGCAGCGCCAGGCCGACCAGCTCATTGACCGAGCCGAAACCCTTGCGCTCCAGGTATTCCTCCATGCCCTTGAGCATGGGGGTGATGATCCCGAAGCCCTTGAGCATGACCTCGGTGCAGACCTGCAGGTTGCTGGCGCCCGAGAGCAGGAACTCGACGCCGTCCTTCCAGGTGGCGATGCCGCCGGTGGCCGAGACGGGGAAGCCGGGATGCCGGCGGGCGATGTCGGAGACCGCCTTGAGGGCGATGGGGCGCACGGCCGAGCCCGAGTAGCCGCCGTAGGTGGTCTGACCCGCGACCGAGGGCTGGGGCTCGAAGGACTCGATGTCGATGCCCATCATGACGTTGACGGTGTTGATGGCCGAGACGGCGTGGGCGCCGTTGGCG
Organism: Candidatus Sericytochromatia bacterium; assembly: GCA_036676455.1. GTDB lineage: Bacteria > Cyanobacteriota > Sericytochromatia > S15B-MN24 > UBA4093 > UBA4093. The sequence continues at coordinate 9,326 of JAKFCW010000031.1, read as the reverse complement.
ATCGCCGCGGCTGCCGGCACCGTGATGTCGGTGACGTTCGGCGAGAGCTTGATGATGACCGGAACCCTGGCGACCGAGGTGACCCAGCGCGTGATTGAGCCGGTGATCTCGGGGTTCTGCGAGCAGACCGAGCCCATGCCGCGCTCGGGCATGCCATGCGGGCAGCCGAGGTTGCACTCGATCATGTCAACGCCGGCGTCCTGCATGCGCTCGGTGAGCTCCAGCCAGTCGTCCTTGGCCTCTCCCGACGCCATGATCGACCCGATCAGCACCCGCTCCGGGAAGCGATCCTTGATCCGGCGACATTCCTCCAGCCAGACCTCCAGGGGCCGGTCCGAGATGAGCTCGATGTTCTGGAACCCGAACATCCGGCGCGCGCCGACGTTCGCAGAGGCGAAGCGCGGCGAGACATTGTCGATCCGCTCGCGCTCCGTGGTCACGGTCTTGATGATGGCTCCGCCCCAGCCCGCCTCGAAGGCGCGCATGATCATCTCACCGGTGGTGGTCGGCGGAGCCGACGCGAGGGTGAAGGGGTTGGGGAAGCTGACACCGCAAAACTCGGTTCGCAGGGACATCGGGACCTCTTTCCAGATCGGGCGCACGCACCCATTATAAGCCATGGCGGGCACGGAGGCCCGCCCTCCAACTTTGGCGGGCACGGAGGCCCGCCCTCCAACCTTGGCGGGCACGGAGGCCCGCCCTCCAACCTTGGCGGGCACGGAGGCCCGCCCTCCAAGATTGCGTTCAGCGCGGCATCCGGGCCTTCCTTGCGATTTGGGCGGGGGGGCACTAAGATCGAAGGAGTGATCGATTGCCTGACCGGGCGATCGCCCGCGTCACCCCTCTCAGCGGAAAGGAGCCCCCATGCAGACCCCGATCGCCGCCGATGCCGGAGCCGGCGCCCCCCTGGTGCCTAGCGTGGCCGAAGACAAGACGCTCAAGTGGGAGTACGAATTCCTGGAGGACCTGGGCAACGACCCCAAGGCCAAGCTGAACGAGCTCGGCAACGACGGCTGGATGCTGATCACCGCCAAGCCCTACGTCTTCCGGCGCCCGAAGGCCCCCGAAGAGGCCAAGACCCGCGGCCCGGTTGGCTTCGCCCGCCAGTAAGCAGCCGTTAAAAAACCGCCCGTCGGGGAACAAAAGACCCTAGCCCCTCGGTGAGGGGCTAGCACCCTCAGCTGTCGAACCTGGCCCCTTCGCGGTCCGGTCCCGGTCGCTGTGCCATAGGGAGCAAGGGTCATGCAGCAAGAGCCCAGACAACCCACCCAGCCCTTTCAGCGGGCCCGGACCACGCCCTTCGGAGACGCCTTCGTCTCGTCGGCGGGGGCCCCCGGCCCCAACGTCACCCGGCCCTTGCGTTCTCCGACGGGCCCCCTCAAGGACGCGGTCTCCGCCAAGCTGATCGAGGTCAAGAAGGAGCTGGACTACGTGCGTCACCTGATGACGCTCTTCGCTCCGTCGATCGCGATCTTGCGCTTCGCCGTGCACCTTTCCACCCTGCCCCAACTCCCCACCATGGAGTCGCTCGACCATCCGGCTCCTCCGCCTCCGGCCCCCGGCGACCTCGCGGCCGCCGCAGAGCCCACCGAGGCCTTGAAATCCGAGGATGCCGAGGGCCTCTCCGGATCGCCGGATCCCGAGCCCGTGGCTCCCGAGCCCGTGGCCCCCGAACCCCTGGATTCCGAGCCCCCGGCTCTCGATCCCTTCGCGGGCATGGGCATTCCCCAGAAGAAGTTCGGCCTGGACATCGCCGGCGTCCTGGTCCGGGACCCCCGGGTGAAGCAGCGCGCACAGGTCGCCCTGTACCAGTACGACGAGGTAGTCCGCGCCTACGAGGAAGGCAACCAGACCATCGACGGGATCGCGTCATGCGCGTTCGAGGAGGCCTGGGAGCGCCTCCAAGAGCTCGGCATCGAGCGAACCAAGGGCAAGGCCTATGCCGTCTGCGGCTTCTGGGACAACTTCAAGAACGATCCCGTGATCTGCAAGCTCTTCCCGCCCCCGACGCCTCAGACGGTGAACCGGGGCACCCAGCCCCTGAGCCTGAACTCGGGCCAGCTTCCCTCGCCCGGCTCGGGCCAGCTCCAGAAGCCGGCCCCCGCGGCCCCCAAGCCCACGACCCCCGAGCCGAGCGGCCTGCTGGGCAAACTCAAGGGCTTCTTCAAGTAACCTTCCCTTTTCCCATTCCGGAGAATCGTGCGGGCGGCCTCAGGGAGGTGTCGCCGGATAACGGCAAAGAGTGGGACTCGCCGGAGGCTGGGAGTGTATGAGCGTTCGATTACGGGGCAGCGCGATGGCGCTGCCCCGTAATCGCCAAGGAACCCCAGCCCCGAAGCGTCCCGACTTCCTTACGGCTTGCCGGCGAGCTTGGCGAGCACGGCTCCGCCGATCACCCCCGCCTCGCGGCCGAAGCGGGCCTTCACGATCTCCACGGCGGCCGCCGCGTCCTTCAGAGCCCGGCGCTGCACCACGTCGCAGACCATGTCCACCAGCTCGGGAACCCCGCGGACGACGCCTCCGCCGAGGATGATCCGCTCGGGGTTGAGGATGTTCACGAGGTTGGCGCAACCGGCCCCCAGAAACTCGCCGGTCTCGACGATGATGCGCTGCGCGAGCGCGTCTCCCTTGGCGGCCGCCTCGGCGATCAGCTCGACGCGCATCTTGCTGTCGTCGCCGTGGAGCATCTCGCTGAGCATGGACGTCTCGCCGCGAGCCAGCGCCTCCAGGGTCCGGCGCTGCATGGCCGTGCCGGACGCGAAGCCCTCCCAGCAGCCGGCGTTGCCGCTGGGGCAGTCGGGACCGTCCCAGTCGATCGTAGCATGGCCGATCTCCCCGGCGAAGCCGTTGGCCCCCTCGTAGAGATGGCCGTTGATGACGATGCCCCCGCCGATCCCGGTGCCCACGAAGACGCAGACCATCTGCTGCTTGCCGATACCCGCCCCGTAGTGAAGCTCGCCCAGGGCGGCCATGTTCACGTCGTTGCCGACGTAGACCGGGTGCTTGAGCTTGCTCTCGATCATCTCCTTGAGCGGCAGGTCGCGCCAGTTGAGGTTGGGGGAGTAGAGCACCTTGCCGGTGCCGGGCTCGATCAGGCCGGCGCAGGCCACCCCGATGCCCAGGATCGACTCCTTGGGCAGCCCCTGGGTCACCCGCTGGATCTCGGAGACCATCTGGTCGACGATGAGCTCGGGGCCGCGCGCGGCCTCGGTGCGGACGGACTCGTACTTGATGATCTGGCAGTCGGTATCGGTGAGGGCGGTGGCGATCTTGGTCCCGCCCAGGTCAACGCCCACGAGATAGTACACGGCCACCCTCCCTTGCGCGCCACCTTCCCACGCCCCGATCCTAATGGCGGGTCGTGGGTAGGTCAACGCACGAAAGACGGGCGGCCAGGGACGTTCAAGCGGCCTGATGAGCCGGGGTTCATGGGCTTGGCGGGGCTTCCGCGACGCCTGAGGCTAAGGTCTCAGGAAGTGCGCAGCGGATCGTCCTTGACGGGATCCAGCGGGCACCAGTTGCACTGGGGGCAGTGGATCTTGCGGAAGGGAATGCGCAAATCCGGAGACTCGAACGTGAACGGAGTCCCGCAAGATTTACAGGTAAAGGTCACAACCAGGACCTCGGACATCGACATGCCTCCTCGAAATGGGGGTCCCACTCCCCCATGATACCCTGATCGGTCGACGGGCTACCGTCGGATCGTTATCTAGGGGTAGATGCCGCGGAGGCTGAGCGCCCCGGCGACCCGGCCGACGCCCTCGACGTAGGCGCCCATCCGGAAGGACAAGCCGCGCTGCTGCACGTTCTGCGCCACCTTGGCGAAGGCGCGCGCGATCACGTCCTTGAGGCGATCGTTCACTTCCTCCTCGGACCAGAAGAGCTGCTGGTTGTCCTGGATCCACTCGAAGTAACTCACGATGATGCCGCCCGAGTTGGCGATGATGTCCGGCAGGACGATGACGCCGCGCTTCTCGAGGAGAGCGTCCGCCTCGGGGGTGACCGGGCCGTTCGCGCCCTCGACGATGAACTCCGCCTGGATCCGCGCGGCGTTCGCCGCGTGGATCTGGCCGCCGAACGCGGCCGGAATGAGCACGTCCACCGGCAGGTAGAGGATGGCTTCCTCGCTGATGGGCTCCGCCTGGGGGTAGCCCTTCAGGAAGCGGTGGGCCTGGGCGTAGCGCAGCACGTCGTCGATGTCCAGCCCCTCGGGGTTCTGGATGCCGCCGGTGATGTCGCTGACCGCGACCACCTTGGCGCCCGCCTCATGCGCGATGCGCGCGGCGGCCTGGCCCAGCTTGCCGAAGCCTTGCAGGGCGACGCGCATGCCCTTGAGGTCGCGGCCCTTGAAGGCGAGCAGCTCTTGCAGGGCGAGGATGACGCCCCGGCCGGTCGCGTCGCGGCGGCCCATGGTGCCGCCGACCGAGAGCGGCTTGCCGGTGACGACGCCGGGAGCCACGTAGCCGTGGTTGACGCTCCATGTGTCCATGATCCAGGCCATCTCGCGCGAGCCGGTGTTCACGTCGGGCGTCGGGATGTCCTTCTTGGGATCGAAGACCAGGATCATGTCGGAGGTGTAGCGGCGGGTCAGGCGCTCGAGCTCGGCTTCCGAGAGCTGGTAAGGGTCGACCGTCACGCCGCCGCGGGCGCCGCCGTAGGGCAGGCCCACCAGGGAGCACTGCCAGGTCATCAGCATGGAGTGCGCCGTGACCTGGTCGAGATCCACGTTGGGGTGAAAGCGCACCCCGCCCGTGTAAGGGCCGAGGATGTTGGAGTGCTGAACGCGGTAGCCGCTGAATTGGCGGATCGTCCCATCGTCCATCCGGATCGGGCTGTAGGTCTGGATCAGCTTGTCGGGAGCGCCGAGGCGCTCGACGAGCCCTCCTGGAAGCTCGAGCAACTCACCGGCTTGGACGAGTTGCTGGCGCGCCTTCTCCAAGCTGCCGACCGTCGATTCGGGAGAGGGGGATTGAACAGCCATTGTCCATCCTTTCTGCTGGGAGGGGATCCGCCACCGTTCAGGAGGCAATCTGGCATAATTGTAACATTCCGCCTCGCCTTTCGCCCGCTGATCATGTGAGATTCCATGCCCATTGACCTCTCTTCCGACGCCCTCCTAGCCGATCTCAGCCGCCTCGCCCAGGCGGAAGGCATCAAAGCCGCGCTGGTGGGCGGGGCCGTGCGCGATCTCCTGCTGGGACGCGAGCCGGCCGATTTCGACCTGGTCGTCGCAGGGGCGCCCTGGCCCTTCGCCAAGCGGATCGCCCGGGAACTGAGGGGAGCTGCCGTGGACCTCGACCCCGACTGGGGGATCGCCCGGGTGGTCCTCGATTCAGGGCGGGTGATCGACCTGGCCAGGCAGCAGGGCGATCGCCTCGAAGACGACCTCATGCGCCGCGACCTCGCCCTCAACGCCCTGGCCGTCCTGCTCGACGGGGACGGTACGATCGTCGATCCGGCGGGCGGCCTGGAAGACCTCGCGCAGCGCCGGATCCGGGCCGTCTCCCTGGAGAATTTGCTGGCCGATCCCGCCCGCCCCCTGCGCGTCTTGCGCTTCGCCGCCACGCTCGGTTTCGCCATCGACTACGAGACCCTGACCTGGGTCGAGATCTCCCGGCGCACGATCCTGGATGCCGCCCCCGAGCGCACCACTCCCGAGCTGATGCGCATCCTCGCCCAGCCCCAGGCCTCCTTGTGGGTCGATCGCCTGTTCGGGCTGCGGATCTGGGCGCTGTTGATCCCCGAGCTGGACGCGCTGGCCAAGGTGCCGCCGTCACTGGACCATCACCTCGATGGCCTGGCCCACTCCCTGGAAACCGTCCGGCAGCTCGATCAGCTCCTCGCCACCCTCCCGAACTGGGCCGGCCCCCTTGCTGGGCATATCCAGGAATGGCTGGACATGCCCAGCGCCCATGCCCCGAGTCTCAAGGCGATCCTGACCCTGGGGGCGCTGATCCACGACGTCGGGAAGCAGTTCCGGGGGGTGCTGGGCGCCTTCGGGGAGCCTGATTACACGGGGCACGACCGGGATGGGGTCGTGCATGCCGAGGCGATCGCCGAGCGCATGCGCATGAGTGTCAAGGAACGCGAGCACCTGAGCCGACTGGTCGGTCTGCACCTGGAGCCTTCCGCCGTGTTCAAGGGGGGCTTCGATCCGGTGGCCATCTACCGGCTCTTCCAGCAGTCCGCACAGAGCACTCCGGGCCTCTTGCTGCTGGCCTTGGCCGATCGTCGGGCGGCCCGCGGGCCCGCCGTGAGCGACGCCGAGCTCGAGGCCACCCTCGAGGGCATCCTGGTCCTGATGCGGTCTTACTGGCGCGAGGACAATCGCTTCACCGATCCCCCGCGCCTCCTGAACGGGGGCGACCTCAAGCAACTGGGCCTCCCGCCCGGCCCCGCCTACGCCCGGATCCTCCGCGAGGTCACCGAGGCACAGGTGCGCGGGGACGTGTCGGATCGCGAGACGGCGCTCGAGCTCGCCAGAACGCTCGCCTTCTCCTGATCGTCCCTGGCCCGATCCACCGATAAAGATTGGTTAGTGAAGCGAACCGTCCCCGCCTCCTCCCCGCTAGGCTGACCCTGAGAGGAAATACAAAGGAGGAAGCGAGTGAAAGACGGGCGATGGCTCTTATTGGCCCTCGGGCTTTCCCTGGCAGCCCAGATCTCCGGCTGTGCCACGGGCCCCAGCATCCAGCAAGCGGCCCTACCAACGGGAGAGGGGCAATTCGCCGAGTACAGTGCCCAGCAGTTCTATGCCCGGGGAACCGTTCTGGCGCGTCGGCGCATTCGCGAGGATCTGGAGCGGGGCCACCCGGATTACTCGCCCAGCGTGCAATCCCTGAACGTCTGGCCGATCATCCCGGGGCGACGCTACGCCTTCCGGGCTCGCCTCGTGGTCATCGGCATCGCGGGCCCCAGCCTGCCGCTGCGGACGCTCGTCCAGGGCACCTATGACCTGCCCACGGATCGGCTCGTCGAGACGCGCCGAACTCCGATCCAGCGCTAACCTGGCCTCACGCCAAAAAGCAGGCGCCCCGAGCGGGACGCCTGCTTTTTAGTTTAATTCTGGATTTTAGCCGACCCACTCGATGCCGAGGGGGTTGGGGGCCTGCGGCTGAGCCGCGGGAGCCTGCTGGACGGGAGCCTGCTGGACAGGAGCCTGGTAGGCCGGGGCCTGGGCGGGGGCGCCACCCTGCCACTGCATCCCGAGAGGGTTGTTGGCGGGGGCGGGAACCGACTGAACCGGGGGCTGGGCGGGCTGGGCCATCGCGGCTTCCAGCTTCTTCATGATGAACTCGAGGGTCTGCTTGTCGGCGTACTCGTTGACGGCGGGCTGGCCGTTGGCGGCCTTGTAGCTCTGGCGGATGCCGTTCTGGGTCTTGAACTGGATCACGGCCTGGGCAGTGGCGTTGTCGTAGGTGCCGGTGGCGGGAACGGCGAAGCCGAACTTGGCGAGGATGGTCTGGAGGTCCTTGACGGCAGAGGTGTTGGAGGTGCCGGGGCCGAGGGCGCCGTCGGTCTCGTAGGTCTTGACCTCGTTGAGGAAGGCCTGGACGTTCTCGGCGGTGGCAAACAGGTTGTACTGCTGAGCGATGGCCGCGACGTTGACGCCACCGTTGGCGGGCTGAGCGGGCTGCTGAACGACGGGGGGCTGGGTAACAGGGGCCTGGGGCTGGGTGGGCTGCTGGACGACGGGAGGCTGGATGACGGGAGGCTGGACGACAGGGGCCTGGGGCTGGGCGGGCTGGGCCATCGCGGCTTCCAGCTTCTTCATGATGAACTCGAGGGTCTGCTTGTCGGCGTACTCGTTGACGGCGGGCTGGCCGTTGGCGGCTGCGTAGCTCTGGCGGATACCGTTCTGGGTCTTGAACTGGATGATGGCCTGGGCGGTCACGTTGTCGTAGACGCCGGTGGCGGGGACGGCGAAGCCGAATTGGGCGAGGACGGTCTGGAGGTCCTTGACGGCCTGGGTGTTGGCCGAGCCGGGGCCGAGGGCGCCGTCGGTCTCGTAGGTCTTGACCTCGTTGAGGAAGGCCTGGACGTTCGCGGGGGTGGCCAGGAGGTTGTACTGCTTGGCGATCGCCGCGTAATCCACTCCGGCGGCAGGCGGCTGGGTGGCCGGCGGCTGCGAAACGGGAGGCTGGGCAACCGGGGGCTGCGAGACCGGCGTCTGGGACGCGGGGGGCTGAGCGGCGGGCTGCTGCTTGAAGAGGTTGGCGATCCAGCCGACGATGTTCTTGAGGGCGGTCATCAGGCCCGAGAAGATCTGCGAGAGGACCTGGTTCATCGGCTGCATCTGGCTCTGGGCGGCGGGCTGCTGAGCAGTCTGCTGAGCGGGGGCAGCGACGACGGGGGTCGCGGCGGGAGCGGAGGTCGCAGCGGGAGCCGCGGGGGTGGCGGAACCGCCCACCCACTCGACGCCCAGCGGGTTGCTGGCCGGAGTCGCCACGGAGCGGATCATATAGGGGTTCGACTGCGAAGCTCCGGTAATCATAGCGGCATCCTCCTCACCAACGTTTCTCTGCTGAAACTCTTATCCGGCGATCTGCGTGGGGGCTTGTGCCTCTGCGTTTAAGGCTCGGGTAAACTCCGTTGATCCTGACGTTAATTTTGCGAAGTGGCACGAAAAAAGGCGCCCCGAACGGGGCGCCTGGGGGATCCTAACGAAACAGCCGCGGGCGCCAGGTTAGCTGACCCACTCGAGACCGAGCGGATTGGGGGCTTCGGGCTGAGCCACCGGCGCTTGCGGGGCCGGTGCGGGGGCCGGAGCCGGGGCGGCCTGCACGGGGGCCGGCTGGGCGGGAGGCTGGTTCATGAGGGCTTCGAGCTTCTTCATCACGAGATCGAGGGTCTGCTTGTCGGCGTACTCGTTGACGGCGAGTTGGCCATCGGCGGACTTGTAGGTCTGGTGAAGGCCGTTCTGGATCTTGAACTGCATCACGGCCTGGGCGGTCCCGTTGTCGTAGACGCCGGTGGCGGGGACGGCGAAGCCGAAGCTGGCGAGGACGGCCTGGAGGTCCTTGACGGCAGAGGTGTTGGTCGCGCCGGGGCCGAGGGCACCGGTGGCCTCGTAGGTCTTGACCTCCGCGAGGAAGGCCTGGACGTTCTCGGGGGTGGCCAGGAGGTTGTACTGCTTGGCGATCGCCGCGTCATCGATTCCACCCGTCGCCGGCTCAGCGGCCGGGGGCTGTTCAACGGGCGTCTCAGCAACCGGGGGCTCGACGACAGGGGGCTGCTCAACGGGCTTCTCAACCACGGGAGGCTGAACAACGGGAGGCTGCTCGATCGGCTTCTCAACCACGGGAGGCTGAACGACGGGAGGCTGC
>JAKFCW010000030.1:0-39137 GCA_036676455.1 Candidatus Sericytochromatia bacterium | reverse complement strand
GGATCCGGACCATGTCGGCCGATAGCCCGGTCTACAACCCCATGAGCTACCACAACGGCACCATCTGGCCGCATGACAACTCGCTGATCATCAAGGGCATGGCCGACCATGGCTACAAGGACGAGGTGATCCGGCTCTTCGACGCCCTGTTCCAGGCGTCCTTGCAGTTCCCGTACTACCGGCTGCCAGAATTGTTCTGCGGCTTCGCGCGCATGGGCGAGCTGGACCGGCCGGTGCCCTACCCGGTGGCCTGCTCCCCGCAGGCCTGGGCAGCGGGCACGACCTTCCTGCTGCTGCAGGCGTCTCTGGGGATCCAGCCGGACGCGCCGGCCAACGCGCTGCGGATCGTGCAGCCGAGCCTGCCGTCGTGGCTGGACGAGCTGCACGTGCGGGGGCTGCGGATCAAGGACACGACGCTGGACCTACAGTTCATCCAGTCGAACGGGGTGACGACGGCGCGCGTGGTCAACAAGCAGGGCAAGGCGAAGATCCTGATCGAGGGGTAGCGCCGCGGCGGTTGCGCGGCGCCTGCGGCTGACGACCGATGAGGAACCGCGGCCCCGAAACGGACGTGTGCTAGAATCGACTCGCCCCTGCCAAGATCGCGATAAGGAGAGTGCCGTGGACGTCAATAGCTTTCGAACCCTGGGCGAGTGTGACTTCGGGACCATCTGGTACGTCGAGGGCGAGAACCGGGTGGTGGTGAACGCCTACCAGGCGGCGCTTTACTTCAGCGTGGAGGACTTCGCGCAGTTCGCCCGGATGGTGGGCGATGCCGAGCGGAAGATGGCCGCTCCCAAGCCGGGCCCGGCGCCGGCGCCGGCCGCGAGCTCCAAGATCCGGCAGTTCCGGCCGCAGACCTCTTCGGACGACGAGTAAGACCGCTTTTTTCATCCCCTCCTCCCAATCCCGCCCTCCGCTTCCGGAGGTAGGATCGTCACGACGGCCCCCAGCCGACGAGCCCAGGGCCGTCAGCCGGCGCATCGACGCGTGTGGTTACGACCGGAGAGGAGGCCCATCATGAAGACAGACGTCGACATTCAAGAGGCTATCGGCGCCGCCCTGACCCGCGACCCGCGGGTTCGCTCCAAGAGCGAGGGCGGCGCGATTGCTTTTCGGGTGCAAGGAGGGACCGTGCTGCTGGAGGGGAGCACGGACAGCGTGATCTCGAAGCGGGTGGCCGAGCAGCTGGTCCTCCAGGTCGAAGGGGTCTCGCGGGTGGAGAACCTGATCCGGGTGCGCGCGATGCCGCAGCGCACGGACGAGGTGATCGCCATGCACGTGCGCAACGCCCTGACGGAGGATCCGTACCTCAGCGAGCGCGACATCGTCATCACGGTCCAGGGCGGGGTGGTGACCCTGAGCGGGCACCAGGACGCGCTGGCCAAGAAGCGCCTGGCGGGCCTGGTGGCCTGGTGGGTGCCGGGCGTGACCGACGTGCGCAACGAGATCGCGGTGGTTCCCGCCGAGGACGACTCCGACCAGGAGATCCTGACGTCCATCCGGGTGGCCTTCGACAAGGACAAGCTGGTGGACGCCTTGCGCTTCCACGTGGAGGTCCGCGACGCGCACGTCACGCTCTTCGGCCTGGCGCGCTCGGAGGCCGAGCGCAACATGGCCGAGGAGGACATCTGGATGACCTGGGGCGTGCTGGGCGTGGACAACCGCGCGGAGATCGAGAGTCCGTAGGCCCGCTCCGGACGCATGGATCGCTCGCCGGGTCCCGCGGCTTGCGAGCAGGCGGGGGGAGGTGGGACAATGGGGGCTCCACGTGACCCCCACGCGCCAACGCACGCGCCAACGCACAAAGAAGGATGCTCGATGAAAGCCGTGATTTCCACCGCCAAGGGCGATATCACCCTCACGCTCTTCCCCCAGGAGGCCCCCGGGACCGTCGCCAACTTCGCGAAGCTCGCCAAGGAGGGCTTCTACGACGGGTTGACCTTCCACCGGGTGATCCCGAACTTCATGATCCAGGGCGGTTGCCCGCAGGGCACCGGCGTCGGCGGCCCCGGCTACACCATCCCCTGCGAGACCAAGGGCAACCCCCACAAGCACGGGACGGGCGCCCTCTCGATGGCTCACCGGGGTCCCGACACCGGCGGATCGCAATTCTTCATCACCCACTGCCCCCAGCCCCACCTCGACGGCGTGCACACCGTCTTCGGCGAGGTCGAGTCGGGCATGGACGTCGTCAATGCCATCAAGCAGGGCGACAAGATGGACAAGGTCACCATCCAGGACTAAGCGTTCTGACCAGAGGCCCGCCGGCGATCGCCGGCGGGCCTCTGGTCTTGCCGCTGAAACCCTTTGGACATTCCTCCCAATCCCCCGGCAAGCAAAGCCCCTACCATGAGGCCGAGAGCCCTCGGGAGGTTGCCGTGATTTACTATGGACGCGAACTGATGAGCCGGATGGTCGTCGATGCCACGACGGGCAAGCGGCTGGGCAAGGTCACGCAGGTCATCTGGGATCCGACCAGCGGCCAGCTGCTGGGCCTCAAGGTCGGCGGCCCGCAGCAAGCCGATCAGGTGGTCTCCCAGCAGCAGATCGCGGCCATCGAGCCCGGCCAGATCACCATCACGCCGGGCGAGGGCGCCACGGTTCCCGAGGCCGAGCCCACGGGCATCGGCAAGCTGCTCGTCACCGACGACGGCCGCAACCTGGGCCCCATCACCGACGTGATCTTCGACCTCGACACCCAGCAGGTGCTCGCCTACGAGGTCATCCGCAAGGGCAAGCCCCTGATCGTTCCCCTGGTCCTGCCGATTCGCGAGAACGACCAGCAGATCGAGCTGCCAGCCGAGGCCCTCCAGCATGCCGCCCCCGATCTCTCGGCGCTGATCGCGCACCGCGACCCCGAGACCGGGACCATCATGTTCCCCCTCTCCGAGGATCCGCCCCCGCTTTAAGCGCATCCCGGCCCGCTATTCCCCCTCGATCCTCAGGTCCGAGTAGAGCACCCGGTTCCCCGTCGCCCGCAGGGCGAAGAAGTGGGAATACGGCTGCATCAGCCCGTGCCGCACCGTGCCCATGACCTTCCCGTCCACCGTGACGGTCATGGTCCCCGCTGCCGCGTCCACGTCGGCGATCAGGCGGCGCCCCTGCAAGGCCTTCGTCTGCAGCTCGGTCTGGAACAACGGATGCCAGCCCCGCCACTTCGAGGGCAAGCCCCCGTCGCAGGCCCAGATCTCGAAACTGTCCGGCTTGAAGACCGCCTCCACGTAATGCAGCGGATCCAGGTAGAAGATCGGCACGCCCAGATCACCCACCGGCGGATAGTTGAGCTCATGCGCGGCAATCGGCGTCAGCGTGACGCTGACCCGGTAGCGCGCGGGAAGCTCGCCGTTGGAGGTGCCGAAGGCCGTTCCCGCGTAGCGCCGAAACGACAGGGCCGGCGGGCGCAGGATCTCGTCGTGCAGCAGCCCCGCCGGTAAGCTCGCCGGCCCCCCCGCAGCCCCCGAGGGCCGCGCGACCCAGATACCCGGAAAGAGCCAGGAATAGTCATGCCCATCCTGCCGGACGTCTCTCCAGGCCGCCAGTCCTTGCTGAAACGTCTCCTGAAACCGGCCGGGCTTGCCCAGGACGCGGGGCCAGGGGGAGGGCAGGGGGATGGGAGCGTCTACCAGTTGGTTCTGCGCAGGTGGAGGATCGATCGGGGTGGGTGGGGGCGGGGTTCCGGCCGCCGAGCATCCCCACAAACTTGCGACCAAGAGGAAACCGGGAAGTCGCGCCGCCGCAGCGCCGCTCATTTGCCTCACCAACGCCTCACCACGCCTCTCCCCCGGCACGAACCGGGACGAAGCGATCCTATCCTGAAGGCAGCGAAGCGGGTTCTCGCAACTCGAACGACGCGATTTGGTAAGGGTCAGGCAAGCCCGTCGCGGACATGCATCTGGCCGCGATACGTCAGCGTCAGCGCCTCGGGCGACTCCCACTCGAGAAAGCCCGTGTCGACGGCTTCTTCCCAGAGCTGCGCATCCAGGGTCTCCGCCGGCCAGGTCTCCTGCCACCGGGTCACCAGCTCGGCAGGCGCGTAGGCTGCGCGCTGCTGGTACTTCTCGAGGAAGTAGGCCAGGACCAGGAGGCGCCCCAGCGGAGTGCGGGGCGACTTCAGCTGCAGGAACTCGGCAAAGGTCAGCTTGGCCATGACCCGAAAGGACGCCGGCACGCGTGGAAGCTCGCCGGGAAGAATCCGGGGCTCGGCGACCGGGACGGCCGGCGGCGTGCCGGGTTGCTCGGGGGCCTGGATCCAGGGAGCGTAGCGCTCGAGCATCTCCTCGACGAAGGAGCGATCGCCCTCCAGCTCGATCTCCCGCTCGCCGTTCTTCAGGCGGATCCGGCAGTCACTCATTTCCGCCTGCCACCCGAGGCCAGGGGGGCAGCGCCCGCGGCTTCCGTGGCGCCTGCGGCTTCCGTTTTAAACAGGCGCGCCTTGTCCAGCAGCTCCTGGGCGTGGCTGAGGGCTGCGGCCGAGCCTGCGTCCCCCGAGGCGATATGGGCCAGTTCGCGGACCACCGCATCGCCTTCCAGCAGCTCCAGGGCCACCGAGGTGCGCCCTTCGGCGATCCGTTTCTCGATGTGCCAGTGGCGGTCGGCGATGGCGGCGATCGCCGGCATGTGGGTGATCAGCAGGATCTGGCTGCGGCTGCCGAGGCTCGCGATCTTCTGGGCGACCACCTGCGCGGCGCGTCCCGAGATCCCGGTGTCCACCTCGTCGAAGATCAACGTGGGCGTGCCGTCCGCGCGGTGAAGCACGGTCTTGAGGGCCAGCATCAACCGGGCCAGCTCACCGCCGGAGGCCGTCTTGGCCAGCGGACGAGGAGGCTCGCCGGGGTTGGGGGCCAGCATAAACTCGGCCGTCTGGGCGCCCTCGGCGCCGACGGGGTCATGGGGTTTGAAGGCGACGAAGAAGCGCGCCTCCTTCATGCCCAGATCCTTGAGCTCCTGGCCGACGGAGTCTTCCATGTGCCTGGCGGCGGCCTCGCGCAGCTCGGTGAGGCGGCGCGCGATCACATCGAGCTTCTGCTTGGTCTGCTTCAGCTCGGCGCGAATCTCCTCCTGGCGGGTGGAGTCGCTCTCGGCCGTGCCGAGGTCCTGGCGGAGGCGATCGGCGAGGGCCCACATGTCCTCGACCGAGGGGCCGTATTTGCGCAGGAGGTCGCGCAGCTGGTCGAGGCGTCCTTCCAATTCGGAGAGGCGCTCGGGATCGGCTTCCAGGCGCTCCGCGCGGCGGCGGATCTCGCGGGCGGTGTCCTGGAGGGTCGACAGGGCGGTTTCCACGGCCTCGGCCAGGGTTCCCAGCTCGGGATCCAGCTCGGCCCCGTCGCGCAGGGTCGAGAGCACCTCGTCGATCTGGTCCGTGACGGACGGGCTGTCGTCTCCGCTGGTGAGGCGGCCGTAGGCGGTGGTGAGCTCGCGCTTGAGGTCCTCGGCGTTGGCGAGGACCTGGCGTTCGGCCTTGAGTTCATCCGCTTCGCTGGGGTTCGATACCTCGGCGTCTTCGATCTCGGCGAGCTGGTACTGCCAGAAGTCACGCTGGCGCTCCCGCTCAGCGGCCGAGCGGTCCAGGTTGGCAAGCTCGCTGCGCAGGGAAAGCAGCTTGGCATGCAGGCGCGCGGTCTCGGCACGGGCGGCCATGGCCTCGCTGCCGGCGAACTCGTCGAGGATGCGCAGGTGCTCGCGCGAGCGGGTCAGAAGCGTGTTCTCGTGCTGGCCCAGGACGTCGACGAGGGTTTCGCCGACTTCCTTGAGCGCGGACTGGGGAACGAGCTGGCCCTCGATGCGGCAGCGGCTCCCCTTCGGGGTGACCTCGCGCGAGAGGGTCAGCTCTCCGTCGACGGCCGGCTCGATGCCGTGGGTGTCGAGGATGGCGCGCAGGGCGCCCGAGGGTTCCAGGGCGAAGGTGGCCTCCAGCGAGGCACGGGCGGCGCCGGCCCGGATCAGATCGGTCGAGACCCGCCCTCCCAGGACCGCGAGCACGGCGTCGATGATGATGGACTTACCCGCGCCCGTCTCGCCGGTCAGCAGGCAGATGCCGGCCGTCAGGTCGAGCGTGAGGGATTCGATCAGGATGAAGTTGGAAATGCGCAGCGTCTTCAGCATGGGCTCATTGTACCCCGCTCCCCGGCGGGCCTTGGGGGGCGGAAGCCGATTGGCAAACAAAATTTAACATCCACGTAAAAGGGCCTCGTTTGTGCATCCATCACATGTCTCCATGGCGACCTGTCGCCGCCGCGACATGGAGAGGGGTTGGCAAGTGATCGCGTTATGTTAGAATGGTCACCGACCGCACTATTAGCCTCTTGAACGCCGCATGATTCGGTAGGAGTGACCGGTATATGCCCTCTGTCAGCCAGATCCTACGTCAAACCCGCGAAGCCAAAGGGATTTCTCTCGATGAAGTGGCCCAGCGGACCTATATCAAGCTTCCTTACCTCGTGGCTCTCGAGGAAGGGGACGTCTCCAAGCTTCCCGCTCCCGTCTACATCCACGGCTACATTCGTCAGTACGCCAAGCTGATGGGCCTGAACGGCAGCGAGCTGGTGCTCCAGTACCAGCAGGATCAGAGCCAGCAGCACGCGCCCAAGCTCACGATGACGGCGGCGGCCACGAACTACCTGGCCGAGATCGCCCGTGACGAGGCCTCGCGCACCGAGCATCGCTACGAGATGCTGACTCCGATGGAGCCGGCCCTGACCGAGGAAGCGTTCGCCGAGCACATCGTGCCGAAGGCCGAGCCCGTGGTCACGCAGTCGAGCCTTCCTCCGCGGCCCGTCGCCGAAGTCGCTCCCATGGAGCGCCGCTTCGAGGAGCCGGCCCGGATTGCTCCGGCGGGGGACAACGGGCTTCCCAGCTTCCTTTCCGATCGCGTTCCCGCGACCAGCGACCCCGAGGGCGAGATCGCCCGGGCCAAGCAGGAAGCCCAGAAGATCATGGCCGGCGCCCAGCGCGAAGCGCATGAGATGCGGGTTTCGGCCGAGCGTTATGCCGATCAGGTGCTTGCTCAGCTGGAGTCGGAAGTCAGCCGCGCCCTGCAGACGGTGCGCAACGGCCGGGCTTACCTCCAGTCACGCCGCCGGAAGATCAACGACTAGGTATCAAGTAAAAAACGGGGTGGGCCTTCGGCCCACCCCGTTTTTTACTTTGAAATGCGCCGGAAGAAGCGTGAGAAGAACCCTTCGCGAGCAGGCGGCTCTTCGATCTGGACCAAGAGCGTGCCTGCCAGCATGTTGACGCGGCGGGTGGCCACGGCGTACGGGTAAAGCGTCGAGAACGGGCGCTGTTGCAGCACGGCCCGCCCCACGTTGACGTCCTTCTCGACGAACCCCAGGAAATGGAGCTTGACCTCGAGGAAGCGCTCGACGATCATCGTGAGCTTCGCAGCGACCGATCGCGCCTCCTGTTCGGTGTCGGCCTGGTTCACGAGCAGGTGCACCGTTGCACCCGGGTTCTGGGTGTTGAGGGCCTTGATCATGCCGTAGGCGTCCGTGATGGCCGTCGGTTCGGGGGTGGTCACGATGATCACCTCGTGAGCTGCCAGGACGAAGTCCATGACCTGGCGCGAGATGCCCGCGCCCGTATCGATCAGCAGGATCTCCGAGCGCCCCTCGATCTCCGAGAGGCGGAGCAAGAGGTTATCCAGCTTGTCGGCGGGGAGGTTGGCGAGCTCGCTGACCCCCGAGCCTCCGGGAATCAGGTCGAGGTTCTCGTTGATGGGGAAGATCACCTCGTCGAAGCGCTTGTGATCGTGGATCACGTCGACGAGCGTGTTCGGCGGAGAGATGCCGAGCAAGACGTCCAGGTTGGCCATGCCGAGATCGGCGTCGAAGAGCAAGGTCTTCTTGCCGCGCTTGGCGAAGGCCAAGGCGAGGTTGACGGTGAGGTTGGTCTTGCCGACTCCGCCCTTGCCGCTGGTGACGACGATCGTGCGGGTCTTGAAGCGGGGACGCGGGGCGTCGGACTCGGATCCCACGGGGGGGAGCTTGTCGGTCTGTTGCTGCACGAGAGCGCGCAGCTTGGCGGCCTGGTCGCTCATGACAGCAGCTCGTCGATCAGGGTCCTGGCGATCGCCCGCGGGTCCGCCTCGCGGATATCATCCGGAACGCTCTGGCCCGTCGTCAGGTAGCTGAGGGGTTTGCCCAGGGCGTACGCAGTCGAGACGAGGCCGCCAAAGGCAACGGACTCGTCGATCTTGGTGAAGGCGAGCCGGTCGATGCCGACCGGGGTGAAGGCCTCGACGACCTTCTGGAGGTTGGCCCGGTTGGTGGTGGCGGAAAGCACCAGGTGGACTTCCTTCGGATGCGGGAAGTCGAGGAAGCTCTTGAGCTCGTTGAGGTGCATGCGGTTCGTGGGGGACCTGCCGGCCGTGTCGATGAGCACGAGGTCCTTGTTCTGGAAGCGATCCAGGGCCTGCTTGAGCGCGCTCGGAGTCAGGACCACCTCGACGGGAATCCCGATGATGTCCCCATAGGTACGCAGCTGCTCGACGGCCGCCACCCGGTAGGTATCGATGGTGATCAGCCCAACGTCCTTCTGAGCGAGCAGGCGGAAATTGGCCGCGAGCTTGGCGATGGTCGTGGTCTTGCCCACGCCCGTGGGACCGACCAGGACCACGATGGTCGGGCCGGATCCGGTGGCCGTCTGAATGGGACCGCCTCCCTGCAGCCACTCCACGATGGTCGATTCCAGGGCGCGCACGCCCTGCTCCACGTCGGATTCCGTCACGAGGCGGGTCATCAGGGTCTGGATGAGCGAGGACTCCAGCTCGGAGGCGACCATCCGCTCGTAGAGGGGCATCCAGAGCTCCGGCCAGGCCGCGGAGTTGCCCGCGCGCGGGACCTCGAGCTGGGTCTTGACGGTGCTCAGGATCTGCTTGACCTCGCCCACGGCCTCGCGAATCTCCGCGAGCTCGGCATTCGCGGCGCCCCGCGGGGCGACCGGAATGGTCGCAGCCATTTCGATCATGGGCTCGGAAACCTGGGGGGTGCGCGCAACCGCCTCGGGAACCCTCACGGGGGACTCTGGAGCAGGCGCGGGAGCGGCGGGACGCAGGGTGAAGGGGCGCTCGGGCGTGTCGATGGCCGCGAGGACCTCGACCTGCTCCTTGCCGAAGAAGCCGAAGATGCCGCCGCGCTTGAAGGTGCGCGAGTGGAGAATCACGGCGTCGGGGCCGAGATCCATCTTGATCTTCATCCGCGCCTCCTGCATGGTGGCGGCGGTAAATTGGCGGATCTTCACGATGGGGCCTCGATCGTAGCAGTCAAAGGAGGTCAACCTCCCCTTTATACCACTGGCCCCGGAGACGTATCAACCCAAAGTAGAGTAAGGACACCGCTCCCTCGGAGGGCGCGGTGTCTCAAAGTGACGGTGGTGAGGCTCAGGCTTGAGGCTTCTGGATGACCTGCTTGAGGAGCTGTGCTGCCGCCTCGGGTGACGCCTGGGCTGCCGCCCGCTGGTTCTCCGCCTTCAGCTCGGCAAGCAGTTCCTGGCGGAAGACCGGGACGTTGCGGGGCGCTTTCAGGCCGACCTTGACGTTGTCCCCCTTGACCTCGAGGATGACGACCTCGATGTCCTCGCCGATCATGATGCTCTGGTTGGGTTTGCGATTCAGGACGAGCAAGGGACCTCCTAGACCGCGGCCGGTTCGGGAAGCAGCCGCTGGCGAACCGGGTACTCCGAGTTGACGAGCACGACCTGCCGGCCCTTCCCCTGCGCCGTGTTGATGACCAGCGGGCCCAGGAGGTTGGCGGTCATGTCGGCGGGGTCCTTGGGAACGGTCACGAGCACGCGCACCGTCACGGGCTCTCCCTCGGAGAGGCCCAGGGCCTCCCAGTCCTCGGGGGACAAGTCGGGCTGGTAGTTCCCGAAGACCACCGTGGGGTCGATGACGGTGAAGACGATCTGGGGATTCTCCACCGACTGGAGCCATTCGAGAGGCGCGATCTCCGGACGTTCCAGGAGAACGAAGCGCTTGAGCTCTTCGAAGCCCAAGAGGCCGGAGGCAAAGGTGAGGATGCTGGCCGGTTCGACCTCGAGAGGACCGAACTGACGGGTTTCGAGCTTCATGGTTGACCTCGGTCGTGACGGGGGTTCCGCTACATTCTACCGTAAATAATCCAGCAGCGACGGCTGGATGATCCGCGAGCTGGCCGCCAGCGAGGCCTGGTAGACCTGTTCCTGCTGCATGAGCTTGGAGACGACGTCCGCGAACTCCGGCTCCTCGGTTTCCGACAGGCGTTCCTTGTAGGAGATGGCCGAGTCGGCATAGCGCTCTTCCAGCAGGTCGAGCCGATTCATCCGGGCCCCGACGACCGCCCGCTCCGTGGTGACCCGACCCATCGCGGTGTCCAGGCGACCGATCGTGGCGCTGATCTGGGTGGAGTCGCCGGCCCGCAGGACGTTCTCGAGGTCCTCCAGGACCTTGAAGGCACGATCGGGGTCGGCCGGGTCGCCGAACGCCGCGGCGCCCGAGGTATTGAAGGGGACCGTCACGCCCGGCACCACCTCGACGTCCATCAGGACGTCGTTGCCCGTGTACGCGATCTCGGTCGCCGGAGCCACCGGGTCGGGATACGGCATGTTGAACGGCGGAGTCGCCGTGGGCTGGGGGATCGTCATGGTGCCGCCGAAGACGAAACGACCGTTGATCTCGCCGTTGGCGATGACCTGAAGCTGCTCGCGCAGCTGCTTGACCTCCTCGGCCATGGCATTGCGCTCGTCGACGTTGTTCGTGTCGTTGGCGCCGCGCACCCCGAGCTCGCGGGCGCGGTTCATGACGGAATACGCCTCGTCGAGCGCGCCATCGGTGATCGTCAGCCAGGTCCCCGCGTCGCGGATGTTCTCCTGGTACTGCTCCTGCTGCGAGAGGGTTCCGCGCAGCAGCATCGCCCGGTCGGTCGCCGTCGGATCGTCCGATGGGCGGTTGATCTTCTTGCCAGTCGCCAGCTGCTGCTGGTAGTCGAAGAGGCGCTCCAGGTGAGCCTTCGCGTTGCGCGTGGTAGCCCCGAAGATCATGTTGTTGGTGATGCGCATGCGCTTGCCTCCTGATTTTGCCGCGGGCGCTCGTTAGGCGCCAGTGCTTGTTAGCCGCTGGCCCGCCTAGCGTCCTGCGCCGAGCCCGTTGATGATCCGATCGAGGATCTCGTCGAAGGCGTTGAGCGCGCGCGCCGAGGCCTGGTAGGCATGCTGGTAGCGCACCATGTCGGCCATCTCCTCGTCCATGTTGACGCCCGAGACCTCTTCCTTGCGCTGGGCAAGGTGATGCAGCACTTCTCCCTGGTTCGTGACCATCCGGTCAGCCGATTGACCCAAGACTCCCAGCGAGGCCAGGAAGTTGCGGTAGTCGTCCTCGAAGGTGGCCGTCGCGCTCATGGTCGCCTTGTTGCGCAGCGCGGCAATCGCCTTCGACGTGGCCGTGTCGCCAGGCCCCGTCGAAGGGGTGCCGCCGGTCGCGATCAGGTCGAGTCCTGCCGTGCCGTTCATGATGTCGGGGTTGACCGAGATCTGGCCCGCGCCCATCGTCGTCGACGCCGGGTTGATCCGGTTGACGAAGAAATCCAGCCCGCTGACCGTCCCGTACGTCAGGGAGCCCGCCCGGTGCAAGGCATTGACCTCCTGGGCCAGCTGATTGGCCAGGGTGTCGATGCGGTGCAAGATGCCATTCGGCGAGTCCGGCAGCACCGGCACGGCCGGACGGAAGCGCTCCCGGCCGATGATGTCGTCGCGCAGCTGCATGAGCGCTCCGACCTGACCGCCGATCTTGGACTGCGGCACCACGGATCCCTCGAACATGACGTCCGAGTAGCCGCCCTCCCCGTTGGGACGAAACTCCAGCGGGGTCTGGATGTTGCCGGCCACCAAAGCGCGTCCGTCGAGGTAGAGCCAGACCTTGCCATCCTCATGCTGGACCGTTTGAAGCTTGACCAGCTTGGAGACCTTCTCCAGCAGCAGATCGCGCTGATCCAGCAGCTGGTTGGCAGATCCGCCCCCCACCTGAACCTCGGCGATCTGCACGTTGAGCTGGGCGACCTGCGTGGTGAACAGGTTGATGTCCGTCAGCGCGTTCTTGACCTGGTCATCAAGCTCCTTGCGCTGGGTGTTGAGGCGATGCGAGGCGTCGTTGAGGGCGTTGGCCAGCGTCGCCGCCTGGTCGCGGACGACGGCACGCACGCCCGGAGCCTCCGGGTTGGAGGTCAGCGTGTGCCAGGAGTTGAAGAACTCGTCCATCAGCTTGGAAAGCCCCGTCTCCGACGGCTCGTGAAAGATGTCCTCGATCAGCGTGACGTTCTGCGAGAAGGCCTCGTTGGCCCCCAGGGTCGCGTTCTCGCGGCGCACCTGGAGATCGAGGAACTCGTCGCGCAGCCGGTTGATCCCGTTGATCTGCGTGCCGGATCCCAGCGACGCCAGTCGCACCGGCGTGTTGAAGCCGGGGGTCGGGATGGGCGAGGCCGGGGAGACGTTCACCCGCTGGCGCGAGAAGCCCTCGACGTTGGCATTGGAGACGTTGTGGCCCATGGTGTTGAGGGACGTCTGAGCCGCCGCCATGCCTCGCACCGCGGCGTTGATTCCCAGTAACGAGTAATCCATCAGGCCCTCCGATCCAAGAGTAGACTCGGAGCCTGCGCGACGCTCCCGTCGTAGACCCCGCCGTCAGGCGTCGCCGCCTGGGCGATCAGGTCCAAGGTGTAACTGGCGTAATCGATGGAGAGGCGCAGCAGCTCACGGCAGGTGTGATTGCCGGCCTGAAGGTCCTCGACCTTGGCGCGGAGGTCCTCGCCCAGCGGGGCCAGGCGTTTCCGCCAGGCCTCGGGCATCTGGGGCAGCATGTCGCGCAGGGTCTGGGCCGGCTGCGGCAGGATCCGGGCGATCGCCGCGGATACCTCCGAGCGCTTGAGCTCGAGGCCATTCAAGACCTCCATCTCACTCGCTTCCTGGGCCATCAGCCGCTCCAGCTGGGCCGCCCGGTTCTTCTTGATCAGCGCGATCTTGAAGGGAAGGCGATTCACCAGGTGGGTATAGGCCGAAAGCTCGTCGCGCAGCAGCGACTCCAGCTCGGCGAGCTGCTCGTCCAGGCCCATTTGCCGCTCATCCATCACAGGCCGACCTCGCTACTGGAGATCGTCGGCCAGGTTGCGCGACAGGATCGCCCGGGCGATGTCCTGACCAGCAACCTGGTAGGTCCCGGAGGCAACCTGCGCCTTGAGCTGCTCGACCCGATCGGCCCGAAGTGCGGGCTGCTTGGCGATCACGCCGAGCGCCTTGGTCACTTCCTGGCTGGTGAGCGAGAACTGGGCCGCGTCGGCCGCCTGGGTCCCCTCCACACGGGAGGCGCCGGCAGGGCCGTGCTTGGGCTTGACGCCCTGGGTCTGCAGGATCTGTTGGATTTGTTCGTTCGAGATTCTCACTGGATTCACCCTTTCCCCGAATCGCGGTCGCGGGGTCTCTACCTTACCCTATCGGCAGGGCTCGGGAGGACTTGAGGAAGGGGAGGGAAAATTAGCGCGCGGAGGAGAATCCGTGCCGCAATTCCCGCTGGCAATTCGCGCAGAAGCGCCCCAGCGACACCGGCACGCCGCAGCGCTGGCAAGCGAGCACCGAAAGCGCCAGCGAGTCGAACCCGACCAGACGCCCCGAGCGCACCATGCGCCGGATCACCTCCGGGTCCACCCCGGTGGCCTCCGCCGCTTCCGGCAGGGTCGCCTCGGGCTCACGGCCCATGTACTCGCAGAGCTGAATATATGCCGCATCCTCGGCTTCCCGGCAGTCGGTGCAGACCTCGTGCAGGGTGCGGTTGAATAGGCGGTTGCAACGCGAACAGTTGGCGAGTGGCATACCCGTTGTCTTCCCGGAATGGCTTGATTTCAAACGAAAAGGCTCCCCGCAGACCCTTGGGCCTACGGGGAGCCAGACACAGTTGATTACTTCTGGCGCGCCGCCAGCTGCTTGTAGAGGACGTCGGCTACTCCCATGCCCTCGCCGTGCGCGATGTCGCGGGCCAGGGCATCGTCCATCATGCTGCGGTACGTCCGCATGGCCGATCCGCCGTCGAGCATGCCTCCCTTGCTCGAGGCATGCACCTGCGAGAGCATCTGGGAGATCATCACCGCCTCGAATTCCCGGCAGACGGCCTTGAGCTTGCGCTGCTCGGGACTGAGCTTGGCGTCCTGCAGGACGTTGCGGTTGAAATCGACGCCGAGATCGTTCATGGCCTAGTCCTAGCGCTTCAGCGTGTTGGCGCCGGAGAGCATCTCGTCGGCCGTCTGGATCGACTTGGAGTTGGCCTCGTAGGCCCGCTGGGCCACGATCAGGTTGACCATCTCCTCGATGACCCGGACGTTGGAGCTCTCGACGTAACCCTGGAGGATGCGACCCATGCCGTCGGTGCCCGGCGCACCCACGACTGGGGCTCCGGAGGCATCGGTGGGGCGGAAGAGGTTCTGGCCCATCGCCGTCAGACCGGCGGGATTGACGAAGCGCGCGATCTGCACCTCACCAAGTTGGACCGCGGAGTTGTCGACCGTGGCGGTCACCATGCCCTCACCCGTCACGGTGACGTCGCGGGCATTTGCGGGAATCGAGATGTTGGGCTGAAGCAGGTAGCCCTCGCTGGTGACCAGCTGGCCCTGCGAGTCCACCTTGAAGGTGCCGTCCCGGGTGTACGCCGTGGTCCCGTCGGGAAGCTGCACCTGGAAGAAGCCGTCGCCCTCGACCGTCAGGTCGTAGGCGTTCTCGGTTTGCTGGAAGTCACCCTGCGAGAAGATCCGGCTCACGGCCACCGTGCGAACGCCGTTGCCGACCTGCAAGCCCACCGGGGTCGTCGAGCCCGTGTTGACGGGAGCGCCCGCCGCCCGCGCCGTGCGGTACATGAGGTCCTGGAACTCCGCGCGGCCCTTCTTGAAGCCGGCCGTGTTCACGTTGGCGAGGTTGTTCGACGTCACGTCGATGTTGAGCTGCTGGGCCTTCATACCCGAGGCGGCAGACCACAGGGATCCGAGCATGGCTGTTCCTTTCGTCGGCCCGCATCAGTCGGTCAGCGGGCTCCAGCCTCAGGTCGCCCCTGTCCGGCTGGGTTTCGAACACGTTCCCAAAATGGGCCAAGAGAGGTTATCGGCCGTCAAAGGGAAAAGTTTAGGGATCTTCGCGGCGCTTAGCGAGCAATCTCGTTGACGGCCTTGCCCAGGGTCTCGTCCTGAGCCGTCAGGGTCTTCTGCGAGGCCTCGTACGCGCGGTGAACGGCGATCATCTCCACCATCTCCCGCACCGGATTGACCGAGGAAGCCTCGAGGGCTTCCTGCACCACGAAGGTGCCTGCAGCCGGAACGGTCTGCGCCCCATCTTTCACCAGGAAGGCGTTGTCTCCGCGCTTCTCCAGCTCGGTACGCGGATCGGCGACGGTCACGACCATGAGGCGACCGGCCGGCTGCTGCTGGAAAGCGTCTCCGTTCAAGCGGTCGATCGAGATGCTGCCGTCACGGCTGACCTGGAGGCGGCCATCGCCCAGCTGGATCGGCGATCCGCCTTCACCAAGGACCATGCGACCGGACTTGTCGACCAGGAAGCCCTCGGCGCTGCGCGAAAAGGCGCCGTCCCGGGTGAGGATCTGCGTCCCGTCCGCCTCTTCCAGCACGAAGAACCCTTCTCCTTCCAGGGCGAAGTCGTAGGCGTTCTCGGTCTGACGAATGGAGCCGATATCGAAGCGGGTCGCGATCTCGTCGAGGTAGACGCCGGTCGAGAGGTCGCCCATCCGACGAACGTCGGGAGTGGGGCGCTGCTGAGCCTGCTCGAGGCGGTAGATGGTCTTGTCGAGGCGCGTGCGGAAGACCGCCACGTCCTGCTTGTAGCCGGTCGAGTTGACGTTCGCCAGGTTATTGGAGATGACGTCCTGCTTGGCCAGTTGAGCGGCCATGCCGGCAGCGGCCGTGTAGATCCCGCGAATCATGTTGCGTCCTCGATCGGGCTCGCTTACTTTCCTCCGCCGATCAGTCGAGCCAAGAGCTCGCGGCGGTCCGGGCTATCGCTCGGGGTGGAAGGCTTGGGCGGCGCCTGGGGCGGTACCGTGGAACCGGCAATCTCCGTGGAGGGCGCTTCTTCCCGAGGCGCGACCTCCGGAAGCTCGGCCTCGCGAAGCTTGGCTTCGAGCTGATCGCGCTCGGCGGTCAGCTCCTCGACGCGGGCGCGAAGCGTTTGCTTCTCGCTGTCGAGCCGGTCCCTGATCTCGGTATCGGAAACCTGGCGCGAAACTTGAGTCTCCAGGCGGGAGATTTCCTCGCGCATCCGGAGGAGATCCGCCTGGTGCTTCACCTCGAGCGCATCGATGACCTCCTGGCCATCCAGGCGCTGGCGCTGGGAATCGATGAGCTTGTTCTCGAGATCGGAGAACTTGGCCTCCCACTGGGCGCGCTCCAGCGTGCGCGTGCGCTGGAGCTCCTCGAGCTGGGCGTTGAGCTCATCGCGCTGGTGCTGGAGGACGTCCGCCCCGTGGGGTTTCATGGACTCCCGGGCCTCCTTGAGATCGAGCTTGACGCGCTCGATGGTCTCGAGGTGCTCGTCGATCACCCCCTTGAGGCGCTTGTTCTCGTCACGGAGGGAGTTGTACTTGCCCTCGATGGACTTGAGCACCGCCTTCAGCTGCTCAGGGGTGATCGTGCCAAGCGGATCCACCTCGCGGCCCATGAGCCGCAAGATGCTTGCCTGCAGGGAGTCCAGCACGGCCTAGGCCTCGACGGGAGTCTCGCCGGCTTCCGGCGCGACCCCTGCGGGCTCGGCGCTCAGCGTCTCGCTCGCTTGAGCAGCGGCGCTAGCAGGAGCCTGCTTGACCTTGGCCTCGCGCACGGGCGCTTCCTTGATAGGAGCCGCGGCGCTGATAGGAGGCGCGGCGCTCACCGGATCCGCATGGCTGGCCAGGCCCTCGCGCGGGGGAGCTGCGATGGCGTACTCGTAGGCGCCCTTCACGTTGAAGTAGCGGTGGTCCTGGGCGATCTGCAGATCCCGGAAGTAGGGATGCTGGGTGAGGTGCGGGTAAAGGAGGCGCCCGAAGCCGCCGACCAGCAGCATCCGGTCGATGGAAAGGTCGCGCCACGACTGCTTGACGGTGAGGGCGACCTGCAAGGCCATCATCTCGACCAGCTCGTCGATGATCTCGGCGGGGATCGTGTAGGTCGCGCCGTTGTGCACGTACTGACCCGAGGCGGCGGCCTCCATGAGGGCGACCGGGTCCTGGCGCATGATGCCCTGATCCGAGAGGTAGTTGGCGACGGCGTCGGTCAGGCGAAGGCCCGCGGCGGCCGTGCTCTGGCCCGAGTAGTTGGAGAGCTCGTTGGGAAGACGCACCACCACCCAGTCGGTGGTGAGGTGGCCCGGGTCGATCACGCCGATGTTCTCATCGGGGGCATAGTCGAGCTGGCCCGCCAGCAGACCGGCGTAGACCGCACCCACCGGCTGGGGGATGACGTCGATCTGGGCGATGTCCACGGCCATGGCCTTGCCGGAGAGGTCGAAGGTATGCAGCCGCTCCCATGCCCGTAGATGGGTCTCGACGTAGTCGGTCCGACGCGACAGGGCCACCGGCAGGCCGATGCAGAGCTTGAACTTCGGGGTGCCCTCGAAGCCCTGCTGGCGGCTGTAGAGCCCGAGCAGGGCGAGCAGCATGACCAGGTTCAGGTCGTCCGCGAAGAGATCGAGATCGTTGAGCGGGAGGTGGTAGGGCTGCTCCAGGGCGTAACGGCCCACCGAGTAGGTCTTCGCGCCGAGCTTGACCGTGAGATGGGTGTCGAGGGTCTCGTCGATCACCTGGGAGGAGCCGCGACGGATGGTCGCGACCGGGCCGCCCAGGATGGCCGGCAAGGTGATCAGGGACTCGCCATCGAAAAGGCGCGCCTCCGAGCGGCCCAGGTCGATGCCGAGAGTGACGAGGTCCGGGGTGGTCTTGCGGGTGGTCATGCGGGGCGGGTCTCCTTCACAGGAAGAAAAGGTGGGCAAGCTGCCAAAACTGAATCGCTCCCTGGATTTTAACATAATCCCGCCGCCCTTGCCGACCACTGAAGCGGCTCATACGGGCCCCGCTAGTCCATCAGGTAGATCCAGTGAGGCTGGAGGGTGATCGTCGCCACGTCGCGCCCGGGAGGCCATGTCACGACGTACTGGCCCTCCTGGGCGGGCTCGAGGCGATCGGGTGTGAGGAGGCCTTCACGGGTCTCGAGGAGCACGCCCCAGGCATCGTAGAGCCGGGCCGTCACGCCCACCTCGCGCGCCGGCAGCTCGCCAGCGTTGACGAGCCGCCCCTCCAGCCGCCACCAGCCGTCAAGTTCGCGCGTCAGGTCGCGCGAGCGCATCACGACCTCGGGCGCCCCCAGCGTCCCGGGTGGGGCCGAGGCGACTCCTGGCAGCGGCACGAAGACGGGCGAGACCTCCGCGGAAGGGGTGGCCGTGGCAGACTGGGCGGGCGACGGCGACGGCACAGGTGCGCCGGGGCCACAGGCCGCCATCAGGGCGATCGCCCCCAGGCACATCCCCAGCGACGCGCCCGCTCGGCCAAGATAACGCCGCCTTCGATTGCGCCCATCCTCGCGCCCGCTAAGCCATGCCATGACGCTTCTCCGTCGCTTCCCGCTCACTCGCCCGCCCCTTGCTCCAACCTAAGCCCCGCCGCTCGATCGGTCGATGGTCACCTTGCCCAAGACTGCCCGCACGTGGGGTATCATGCAAGGAAAAGGAGGATCCTATGACCCGCCGCCACCTCGCCATCGCCTTGGCCCTCACCCTCACCGCCTGCCAAGCTCCTCCCGCTGAGAAGGCCCCCAGCTACTCGGTCACCACCATCACCGCCGACCTCCCGGACCCGCGCGGGCTCGCCACCAGCCCCGACGGCCTCATGGTCTCCACCCCCCGGGGCATCCTTCACATGGGCCCCGACGAGCCCCTCGCCACGCTGGCCACCGGTGCCCCGCTCAAGGAACCCGCGGGGCTCGCCTGGAGCACGGGCTCCCTGCTCGCCGCCGACCCCCCGGCCAACCGCATCTGGCGCATCCCCTCCCCGGCCGGCAGCCCCACGCCCTTCGCCGGCACCGGCACCGCCCTGCTTCCCATCGGGGACGGGGGCCTCGCAACGAGTGCCCAGCTGAATTCGCCCTCGGACGTGGAGGTCGGAGCGGACGGTTCCACCTACGTAGCCGACACCGGGAACCGCCGGATCCGCCGCATCGACCCGGACGGACGCATCTCCACGGTGCCGGGCACCGAAGAGATCTTCGACCGGCCCGTCGCTTTGGCTCAGGGAGCGGACGGCTCGTTGTGGGTGGTCGACGCAGGCCTCGGAGCGCTCGTGCGCATCAAGCGTGACGGGTCCGTTTCGACGGTCGCCAAGGACCTGTCCGAGCCGCAAGGCGTCCTGCCGGCGGCCGGCGGCGCGCTCGTGAGCGAGACCGGCAAGAGCCGGGTCGTCTGGGTCGGGCCCGCCGGCACGGTGGTTCCGGTCGTCGGCGGCGGCACCCTGGCCGCCGAATCGGGAGCCGGCACGGAGATCGCGCTGACTCACCCTTCCGAGCTGGCGCCCGCGGAAGGCAACGGCGTCTACCTGCTCGATGACGGCCGGATCCTGCTGCTCACTCCTAATTAAAGCCGTGGCGGGCGCGGAGGCCCGCCCTACAAACCCCTACTTTGCCGGCATACGCAAAGTAACTGCCCGTGGCGCAGGCGTCCCCGCCTGTGCCCCATGCAATTGGGGGCGGGAACCAGCTGGTTCCCGCCCCCTTCTTTAGTGGAATGGCCCGCGACTACTTCTTGCTCATCATCTGGCCGAGGATCTCCTTGGCCTTCTCGAGCTGAGTGTCCTTGCCCTGGTCGATCATCTCGTCGAGCGTGGGCAGCTCGTCGGGCTTGTCGACCTTGGCGGGCTGCGGGAACTCGACGACCACGTCGGGGACGATGCCCTTCTTGTTGATGTCGTTGCCGCCGGCCGTCAGGTACTTGTTGGTGGTGATCGCCACGCCGGCTCCGCCCTCGAGGGCGTGCACGGTCTGGACCAGGCCCTTGCCGAAGGTCTTGGTGCCGACCAGCTTGGCCCGCTTGGTATCCTGCAGGGCGCCGGCCAGGATCTCGGAGGCCGAGGCGGATCCGCCGTCGACCAGGACGACCATGGGCTTGTTGGCGGCCACGATCGGACGGCCCGTGGCGTTGAGCTTCTCGCGGTTGCCCTCGCGGTCGACGATCTGGACGATCGGGCCCGACTTGATGAACATCGAGCCGATGTTCACGGCGTTGGGAAGCAGGCCGCCGGGGTTCGAGCGCAGGTCCAGGATGATGCCCTTGGAGTTCTTGTACTTCTCGAGCGCCTTGCGCATCTCGGTGTCCGCCGTCTCGCTCATGAAGGAAGTCAGGCGGATGTAGCCGATGTTGCCCTGGAGGTCCTTGGTCTTGACGGCCTTGGTGACGATATTGTCGCGAACGATCGCGATCTTGAGGGGCTCCTTGGCGCCCTCACGCCCGATGGTCAGCGTGACCTTGCTGCCCTTGGGGCCGCGGATCAGCGTGACGGCTTCCTCGATGGCCATGTCCTTGGTGGGCTTGCCGTCCACTTCCAGGATCGCATCACCCGCCCGCAGGCCCGCCTTGTAGGCCGGGGTGTCCTCCATCGGGGAGATGACCGCCAGGTGCTTGTCGCGCATGCCGATCTGGATGCCGATGCCACCGAAGGCGCCGTGGCGCTCCTCCTGCATCGACTTGAAGCTCTTGGGTTCCATGAAGCGGGTGTAGGGATCCTCAAGGGAATCCAGCATGCCACGAATGGCGCCGTACTCCAGCTTGGACTCCTCGACCTTGGACTCGAGGTACTCGCTCTTCACCAGGTCGTAGACCTGAAGGAAGGTGGAGAAGCTGCGGGTCTGCGCTGCGACCTGGAGGGGCTGAACTCCCATGCCGACCCCGAAGGAGCCCGCCATGAGCGCCAGGACCACGAGGTAGTTCCCGAGTTTATTTCTCATTTCTCATCCTCTCCGGGGTTTGAGCCTCTACCAGAACCCGCCGTGACAGCGCGTTTGAATTCCATACCCCCTACCGGAGGTAACTTATCGGATTCACCGGGGTACCGTTGCGGCGCACCTCGAAGTGCAGGTGAGGACCGGTCGAGAGTCCGGTGGAGCCGACGTAGGCGATGACCTGTCCGCGATCGATCTTCTGGCCGGTCGCGACGACGTAGCGCGAGGTATGGGCGTAAAGGGTCACGAGGTCGCCGCCGTGGTCGATCATGACGATCTTCCCGTACCCCCCGTACCATCCGACATATAATACCACGCCCCCATCCGCCGCCCTGATCGGAGTCCCCTGCGGCGCTCCGAAGTCAACCCCGTTATGGCGCTTCACCACCCCGTGGATCGGGTGCCGGCGCGGCCCGAAGTTCGAGCTGAGGCGCCCCGACACCGGCAGCTGGAAACGCCCGGTTCCCATGCGCGGCGCCTTCTTGCGGTTCGCGAGCATCCGGCGAATCATCGTCTCGATCTGACGAGAATCTCGTTCAAGCTGTTCCGCTGCCTGCTCGTAAGCCGCCCGCTCCGAGCGCAGCTTCGAGACCAAGCTCGACTGCTCCTGGGTGTCCTCCTGGACCTCGCGCTTCTGGGCGGAGATGGTCTGGGTGATCGAGGCGATCGTCTGGACCTGCTCGTCGTACTTGCGCTTCTGGTGCGTGATCTCGGCCATCTGCCGATCCAGCTCGAAGAGCACCTGCGCATCCTGCTTGGTGACGTGCTTGAAGAACTGGTAGCGCATCAGGAAGGCCCCCAGGTCCGGCGCCGTGAGCAGGGCTTCCCAGAGGTTGGTCTGGCGGTGTTTGTAGATGGCCCGCAGGCGCGAGCCCGCCGTCCGCTGCTGGCGTTCGAACTTCGACTTGGCCTGGTCGAGGGATCGCTTGGTGGCGTTGAGGCGGTTCTGGGTCCGGTTCAAGCGGTACTGGGAATCCTCGAGCTGCACCTGCGTGCGCTCCAGCTTCTGCTGCAGCACCGTGAGCTGGGAGGCCGCATGGCGCTCCTTGACCTTCAACTGCTTGGCCTTCTGGCGCACCGCATCCAGGCGCTCCTGGATCTGCTGCAGCCGACTGCGCTGCTGCTGGATCGAGGGCTCCGCTTGCACGGGCGCCATCCAGCTGGTGAGCAGAAGAATCGAGAGGATCAGACTGAATTTCCGCAAAACGACCGTGACTCCCTTAATGTACTCGACTCTTTTTCTACCCGACTTCAGCAGAATCAATCGGAACGAAGGCGCGTGACGCGACGACGAGCGCCGTGGCAATCGCCGCAATCGCACTCAGGGCGCACTCAGACGCTCCGCGACGGCCTGGGCCACCTTGATCGGGATGCCGCCCTGGGCGGCGATCGCCTCGGGACTCAGCCCCCGCATGGCCTCGACCGAACCCAGCCGCTTCAGCAGCTGGGTCTTGCGCTTCTCGCCCAGGCCCGGCACCTCGTCCAGGATCGAGCGCGTCATGCGCTTGCCCCGTAGGTTGCGGTGGAAGGTAATGGCGAAGCGGTGCGCCTCGTCGCGCAAGCGCTGGATCAAGAACCGTGCCGGCGAGCGGTCGCCCAGCTGAATGCCGTCCTTGCGGCCGGGAAGGTAGATCTCCTCGAACTGCTTGGCCAGCCCGAAGATGGGAAGGTCCAGCCCCAGGGCGTCCAAGGCGGCCACCGCGGCGTTGAGCTGGCCCTTGCCGCCGTCTATCAGGATCGCGTCGGGGGCGTCCCAGCCCTCCGCGTCCGGCTCGTTGAGCTTGCGGTAGCGCCGCGTCACGACCTCGCGCATCGACGCGAAGTCGTCGATGCCCTCCACCGTCCGGATCTTGAACTTGCGGTACTGATCCTTGGCCGGTTTGCCGTCGATGAAGACCACCATCGACGCCACCGTGTCCGAGCCCTGCGCGTGCGAGATGTCGAAACCCTCGATGCGACGCGGGGGAGGGCAGTCGAGGGCGGCTGCGAGCTCGGCCAGGGCCGCCTGGGGACCTCGCTCGATGGCGGCCCAGCGGGAGAGGCGGCCGCGTTCGAGGGCTTGCTGCGCGTTGGTCTCGGCCATGCGCAGGAGTTTCTCCTTGTCGCCCCGCTGCGGAACCTTGAGGCGGACCTTGGTGCCGCGCCGCTCGGTGAGCCACTCGGCCAGCAGCTCGGAGCCCTGCGGCTCCTCGCGCACGAGGATCTCGGCGGGCACGGTCTCCGAGTCGGAGTAGAACAGCCCGATGAAGGCACCCAATACCTCAGGCAGCTCGGAGCCCTCGCGATCGAGCTCGTGCTCGCGGCGTCCGGTCAAGCGGCCCTCGCGGATCTGGAAGACCTGGACCGAGACGGTGGACTCGTCGGCGGCCAGGCCGATCACGTCCTGATCCGCGTCGGTGTCGGCATCGACCTTCTGCTGCTCCATGAGCTTGGCGATCGCCTGGATCTGATCCCGTAGGCTGGCCGCGCGCTCGAAGTCAAGCGCCATGCTCGCCTCGCGCATGCTCGCCTCCAGCTCTCGGACCAGGTCGCGGTGGCGCCCGGAGAGGAAGGCCTCCACCTTGCGCACGACCTCCATGTAGTCATCCTTGGAGACCAGGCCCTGGCAGGGGCCCAGGCAGCGGCCGATGGAGTAGTTGAGGCAGGGGCGATCGCGAAACTGGGGCTTCGGACGCTGCCGCAGCGGGAAGAGCTGCTTGATGAGGCGCAAGGTCGCATGCATCGCCCCGCCGTCCGGATAGGGACCGAAGTAGCGCCCCCCGTCCGCCACGCGGCGACGCGTGACGATCAAGCGTGGGTAGGCCTCGTTGAGCGTGAGCTTGAGGTAAGGGTAGGTCTTGTCATCTTTAAGTAGGATGTTGAAGTAGGGCCGGTGGCGCTTGATCAGCGTGTTCTCGAGCACCAGGGCCTCGACCTCGGTGTCGGTCGAGATCGTCTCGAGGTCCACGATCTGCCGGACCATGGCGCGGACCTTCCCGGAATGACCCTTGTCCTCGCGGAAATAGCTGCGTACCCTGGAGCGCAGGTTCACGGCCTTGCCGACGTAGATGATCGTCCCGCGCGCATCCTTCATGAGGTAGACGCCGGGGGTCGTGGGGAGCTGATCGAGACGGTCGCGGAGGGTTTCGGTGAGCATCACATGCCATTATACCGGGCCTTCACAAGGGATGCTTGGCATCAGCCGCCGAAGTCGCCCACCTGCATGGGGAAGTAACGTGCTCGCACGGTTAGAGTCGGGGCCTCCCGGGCATACAAAAGCCAAGGAGTCCACATGCAGAAGCTGAACTGGAGCATCAACCTCAACCCCTACCGCCTCTCCCCGACCCTGGACGTTCCCGAGCTTTACGCCAACACCGATTGGGCCGTGGAGCAGCTCCGGGATCTCGGCGTGACGATGGTCCGGGTCGACATCCTCTGGACCCTGGTCCAGCCTGCGCCCGACGGCTTCGACGCCGAGGCCGTGACGTGGTACCGCCACTTCTTCGAGCGACTCGAACAAGCCGGAATCTCCGTCTACGCCGTTCTCTACAACCCTCCGCGCTGGGCATGCGACCTCGTGCACGCGGATCTGGAGGCGTTCCTGGGGGCGTGGAGCCGCTACTGCGCCATGATCGGCCGGGAGTTCTCGGACTGGGTCGCGATCTACCAGGTCTGGAACGAGCCCAACAACTACCTCTCCCACCTCAAGGACGACTTCAACCTCTTCCACACCAAGGCCTTCTCGCTGGGCGGCTGGAAGGTCACCCTGCCCGTGGGAGTGCACTGGAAAGCCCTGGTGCCCCTGTTCCGGATCGCCCGCGAGCAGCTGCCCGAGGGGGCATGCATCGCCTACAACGCGATCACCAACCTCAACGACTTCACCCCGGCCGCCATGCCGGCCTGGACCGAATGGGAGCACTTCACCGACCAGCTGCTGTCGCGCGCAGGCGACGCCATCGACGTGATCGCCATCGACCACTACCCGGACACCTGGATTCCCGGCGTGGGCCCGCTGGCATGGAGCTGCATCGACGAGGCCGCCAAGCGCGTGAACGACCCGCGCTCGGCATGGCACGGCAAGACGGTGATCCTCGGAGAGCTCGGCTACTCGAGCTGCCAGAACGTCCCCATCCTCAAGCGCCCCCGCATGAACTTCTTCCCGGACGATCACAGCGAAGCCTCGATGGAGGCCTGGTACGCCGAGGCCCTTCCCTTCCTCGCCGACCGCATGCGCCCGGATCGCTGGCCCCATAATCGGCTCCACGTGGTCAATGCCTACGAGCTGCAAGACCCTCCCTCGGAATCCATCCTCGGAGGCGAGCATCACGAGGTGGTCGGCATCGAGTACCACTTCGGCCTGCTGCGGAGCGACCGCTCCCCCAAGACGGCCTACCGCGTCTTCCAGGACGTCGCCGCGGGCCGTCCCCTTCCGGTCCCCGGCCGAGCCGGCCGCAGCAAGACCGGAGCGCTCAACGTCTACATGAAGACCTCCCAGGCCTCCAAGACGGTCCACCGCTGGGTCAGCCCGCTGGCCTACGCGATCTACCAGGCCGTCCGCCCGCCGCTGCGCCGCCACGACACGGGGTTCCTCTCGTTCGGCGCTCTGCTCATCCTCTTCCAGGTCTGGCGAGCCGCCATCGGCAAGCGCGCCGCGGAATGAGACCCTTGAACTAACCCGAGAAGGCTCCGTGAAGAACCCTCACGCAGCCTCCTCGCCCCGCATGCCCCCAAACCCGCCCCCCTGCCCCCGCTCCATGGGACTCAGGGGGGCGGCTTGCTAGGCATGGCGCGCCGGCCATGCCGAAAGCTTTCGTGAAGGGACCCCCCTGCCCAAAAATTTGTACTATCCTGGGGGCAATCCCTACGAACGAGCGAACATTACCTGATTCGATCTCCGCCACACGAAGGAAGGACCCCGCCATGTCGCAGCTCAGCCACCTGTATCGCATCACCGAGGCCAACCTCGACCTGCGCAAGCAGTTCATGAACCTGGGAGACGCGGACATCCAGGTACTCAGCCGCCTTCGAGGCTGGGCGGACAGCGTGGCCGACGAGCTGGCGCAGGCGTTCTACGCGCATCAGTTCGCTTTCCCGGAGACCCTCGCGTTCTTCGAGAACCAGGTCCGCCTCCGGAACACCTCGCTGGGCGACCTGCGCCGGCAGATGGAGCGCTCCCAGGCCGCCTACTTCCGGCAGATCTTCGCCGAGGCAGCCGAGGGCGGCAAGTTCGGAGTGGCTTACTTCGAGAAACGCTTGCACGTCGGGAAGGTGCACAGCAGCATCAACCTGCCCATCAAGTGGTACATCGGCAGCTACGCGCTCTACTACGACCTGGTGCGCAAGTTCCTGCGCGCGCGCTTCCCGCACCGCCCCCTGCTGAGAAGCAAGGCCGAGCGCGCCATCCTGACGGTCTTCAACTACGACATGCAGGCCATCACCGAGGCCTTTCTTCACGATCAGTTCGAGACGATCGGCTTCGACCTGGCCCAGGTCGAACCTGCCGGCGCCCGGCATGACCTTTCGGACCGCTACGACCACGTGAAGCGCATCCTGTCGCAGGCCCTGGAGCAGACCCGGCAGACCAGCCGCCTGCTAGGAGAGACCTCGAACGTCATGAATGAGGCCTCGGGGCAGTCCCAGCAGGCCATCCGGCAAATCACCGCCTCGGCTGACGGGCTGGCGGAAACCTCCAGCACGCTCTCGAGGACGGTCGAGGAGACGGTCGGCTCGATCGCGGAGATGACCCAGTCGATTCGCCAGGTGGCGGGCCACGCGGAGACCTTGGCCACCGTGGTGGATCGGACCACGACGAACGTCGAGGAGATGGCGGCCACGCTTCAGCAAGTGGCCGACAATGCCTCCGGGGCACATGCGGCCGCGGAGGGCAGCGCGATGGCAGCCCAGGCAGGCCATGAGGCCGTGACGCGGACCGTGGAGGGCATGAACACGATCGCCCAGGTCATCGGGGATGCCGTCTGCGTGATCACGCGGCTGGGGGAGTCCTCCGAGCGAATCGGGGCCATCGTCTCGGTGATCGACGACATCGCCGAGCAGACCAACCTGCTGGCCCTGAACGCGGCGATCGAGGCGGCGCGGGCCGGCGAGCACGGTCGGGGCTTCGCGGTGGTGGCCGACGAGGTGCGCAAGCTGGCGGAACGTTCGGCCCATGCGACCGGGGAGATCGCGGGCCTGATCAAGGGCATCCAGCGCGAGACCGAGCAGGCTATTTTCAGCTCCCGGCGGGGCGAGGAGGCGATCCGGGACGGAGCCGAGCGGGCGCGGGCCGCGGGCGACTCCCTGGCGGCCATCGTCACGGCGGTGGACGAGGTGAGCCTGCGCATCGATCAGATCGATCGGGCCACGCAGGAACAGAGCGGGGCCGTGCGGCAGGTCGTGGACGCGGTGATCCACATGAGCGGCATGACCGAGGAGGTGGCTGCGGCCACCCGGACGCAGGCCAAGGGCTCCGAGCAGATCATCCGGGCGATGGACACCATGAGCCGCATGAGCCAGGACGTCAGCCAGGCCAGCCAGGGCCAGCGGCGAGCATGCGCTCAGCTGGGGGGCAGCGGAGAGCTTTTGGATCGGACGGCCTGCGAGCTGAAAGAGCAGACGCGCGCCCTGCTGGAGGCCCTGGCTGACTTCAAGGCCCCGCAGGACGTGGTCCGGACGATTCCCGCCGCGCGCGGCGCGCTGCTCGGCTCGCGCTGAGCCCGGGGGGGGATTACTCCTCGTCGCGGAGGTAGGCTTCGATCAGGAGGTCTTCTCCCAGATTGGCGCAACGCATGCGCTGGAGGCGGAGGGCCTCCTCGACGAAGGTGACGCCCATGCCGGCCACCGGGGTGGGGGCGGGGCCTCCGAGGATGATGGGGGCCACGGTCATGTACAGCTTCTCCACGATGCCGGCTTGCAGGGCGGCGGCGTTGAGGTTGGAGCCGCCTTCGAGGAGCACGGACGTGAGGCCCCGGCGGCCCAGCACCTGCATGAGCTTGGATAGGTCGACGTGGGGATCGAGGCGATCGCCCGTCTCAGCGACGACCAGGACCTCCGCACCGGCGGCCTGCAGGGCGCGGATGCGATCTTCGGGGGCGTACTTGGTCACGGCCACCAGGGTCATCGCTCGGCTCATGCCGGTTCCGGGCTTGCCTAGCACCTTGGCGGTGGCGGGCGTGCGGGCCATCGAGTCGACGACGATCCGCAGCGGGTTGCGGCAGCGCGGCAGTGAGCAATCCGGGTCGGGATCGTCCTGCAAGACGGTGTTGATGCCGAGCATCACCGCGTCGAAGGTCGCGCGCAGTAGCTGCAGATGGGAGTTGGCCTCGGGTCCGGAGATGTACTGGCTCTCGCCCACCGAGGTGGCGATCTTGCCGTCGAGGCTCATGGCGGTGCGCATGGCCACGAAGGGGCGCTTGGTCGCGACGTAGCGGAAGTAGATCTCGTTGAGGCGGCGGGCCGCCTCGGCGCAGTCCCCCAGCTCGGTGGGGATGCCCGCCTCGCGCAGGGCCATGAGGCCGCGCCCGGAGGTCATGGGATGGGGGTCCTCGGTGGCCATGACCACCCGCGCGACGCCCGCCTCCTGGATCCGGCGCACGCAGGCGGGGCAGGGCTCCATGGTCAGGTACAGGGTGGCGCCGATGGCTGCGTCGCCCGCGGCGTCCAGCGCGAAGACCTCCGCATGCTCCTTGCCCATGCCGGGCAGGAAGCCCTCCCCGACGATCTGGTCGTCCTGGACGACGACGGCGCCGGACATGGCATGGGGGCTGGCCCAGCCTCGGCCCTGGGTGGCGAGTTCGAGGGCTCGCTGCATGTAGGCGGTGTCGAGTTTCGCTGCGTGGATGGCCATCGGGAGGATTCCTTCCTGAGTCTGGTCGGGGGATCCGGTGGGGAAGACCATGTCCCTCCATCATAACATTCCCACGGCCGGGATGCGGACTCCCGGACGAGAGGTCGCACGTTCGGCAAAATGGTGCCGGATCCGCCGGCGACAGGACCTGGCGACCGTTTCAACGTCGCATTGGCTGGCGAAAGTTCGGTAGGAATCCCGGGGGAGGGACGAGGGGGGGAATGTTATGCTGAGCGCAGCCCCATGGTCCCCCGAGGAAGGTAGAGGAGGATTCCCGATGAAGGTGCTGGTAGCGACCGATGGTTCCGATTACTCGCAGCGCGCCCTGGGTCGCCTGGGAGAGTTCTTGCCGGAAAGGACCGAGGAGGTCCTGCTGCTGATGGTGGTCCCGAACCCGAGCGCGGGGACGATGGGGCTGATCGGCCCTCCGTACATCGACTACGCCAGCTTGGCCGATCAGCTGCGCTCCGAGGCGCAGGCCGTCCTGGACAAGGGAGCGGCGACGCTGCGCGCTCAGGGCTTCACGGTGCGCCTGATCTACCGCGAAGGGGATCCCGCGACGGAGATCCTCGAGGTGGCGCAGAGCGAGGAGGTCGGGATGATCGTGGTCGGCTCGCATGGCCGGACCGGCGTGCGGCGCTTCCTGCTGGGCTCGGTCTCGTCGCGGATCGTCTCGCATGCGCCTTGCTCCGTGCTGGTGATCAAGCATCCCCCGAGCGCCTAGGGCCCGGGGCCTCGACGCCTCTCGCCGGAGGGCGATTGCCCAGCCGGGAGGGGCGTTGGGACCTTGACTTCACAAAACTTCATGACGTATACATGAGCCCTGACTGCGACGAAGGGCCGCGCGAGTCCCCCTGACAAAAAGACGCGCGGAGACCGGAGAGAGGCGAGGCCATGCCGCATGCGCGTCCGATCCACCTGATCATCATCGACTCGTGGCATCCCCGGCTGCTGATGCAAGAGCTCGAACGCCTGCCGGCTCTTTCCCACCTGCTGCGCGCCGGCATGCTGGATCCGGCCTGCATCTCGACCTTTCCCACCGTGACCCCGACAGCCCTGAGCACGCTGGTGACTGGGACCGCACCCCGGCAGCACGGCATCCAGGGGATCATGTGGTATTGCCGCGCAGAGGACCGCTACGTCCATTACTGGCCCTCGCCGCAGAGCCTGCGGCAGGGGACGCTGCCGCGGGTCCTGCGCGACGTGCTGGTGGACCTCAACGGCTCGCACCTGCAAGAAAGCACTCCCACCCTCTTCGAGCTGCTGGAGGACGCGGGCCTCGGCGTGGGCTGCGTGAACTTCCCGGTTTCGCGCGGCGCGCACCAGCACGCCATCCGGCTTCCCTGGCTCCTGCGATGGGCCTCGGGCCTGGGGCCCGCGCTGTCGCTGCGGGGGCCCCGACACTTCTACTACGGGGACGTCTTGCGCCCCGCGGGCTTCAAGGCCCAGGGGCCCCTCTTCAAGTACGGTCTCACCGATCGCCGGGCCGGCGACTACGGCGCGCGCATGATCCGCGAGAGCCGCCCCGCCTTCCAGCTGGTCTACCTCAACGAGCACGACCTGCGCAGCCACCAGCACGGCCCCATGGCCTGCGCCTACTCGCTGCGGATCATCGACCGGCAGCTGGCCAAGCTGATGGACGCGTACGGCGACTGGGACGCCGCCGTCCGCGAGGCCCGCTGGGTCCTGGTCGGCGACCACGCCCAGAGCCCCATCGGGGGCTTTCCCGGCTACGCGGTCGACGTCTACCGCGCCTTCGCGGGCTTCCGGGTCGCCCCCCTGGGCGGGAGCGGCCTGAGCGCGGGGCATTATGACCTGGCGATCGCCCCGAACGACCGCTCGGCGCTACTCTACCTCGCCGACCGCCGGCGGCTGCCGGCGCTCTTGGCCGAACTCGAGCGCTGGCCCTCCATCGAGCAGATCGCCTGGCGCTCCCCCCCCGAACCCGGCGACTCCGGCCCCGGCTGGACCCACTGCCTGCAAGCCGGCACCGGCCGGACGCTGAGCTGGCAGGCCGGCGGGCCTCACCGCGACGCCCTGGGGAGGACCTGGTGCCTCAAGGGCGACTGGAGCGTGCTCGATCTGCGGCATAACGGCCCCAACCTCGTCGACGGCGACTTCCCCGACGCCCTCGGACGGCTCGACGGCATCCTCAACGAGGACACCGACCTGGTGATCACTGCCAAACTCGGGTATGAGTTCACCACGGGCTTCACCATGGGCAAGGGCAACCACGGCTCCTTGCACCGCGAGGACTCTTGCGTCCCCCTGCTCACGGTCGGCCTCACTCCGCCCCAACGGCCCATGCGGACCCAGGACGTCGTGCCCATGATCCTCGACGCCCTGGAGATCGACGCGCCGGGCCATCTCGCCGATCGGAGCGCATCGTGGTCCTCCTTCAGTGGCTGATTGCCGCCATCGCCTTCCTGCTCGCCGCCTACCTCCTGCCCGGCTTCCACGTCGACGGCCTGGTCAGCGCGCTCATCGGAGCCGCCGTCCTGGGCCTCGCCAACATGATCGTCAAGCCCATCCTGCTCTTCTTCTCCCTGCCCATCACCATCCTCACGCTG
This sequence comes from Candidatus Sericytochromatia bacterium, assembly GCA_036676455.1. Lineage (GTDB taxonomy): Bacteria > Cyanobacteriota > Sericytochromatia > S15B-MN24 > UBA4093 > UBA4093. Next base: position 7,773 of record JAKFCW010000030.1, on the reverse strand, counting down.
GGCCTCTTCCTGCTGGTCGTCAACGGCCTCATGCTCTGGCTGGTCGCCGCTCTCGTGCCCGGCATCGCCGTGACCCACTTCGGCTGGGCCATCCTGGCCGCGCTGGTCATCTCGCTCGTCAACGGCATCCTCGGCGGCCTGACCCGCGCTTGACGAATCACGGCTCGGCTGGCAGTATCGAAGGGGGTTTCCTGGCGCACAAGCAAGTCACTGCGCCGCCTAACGCCCCATCGCATCCGGGGAGAAGCGTTCACTGATGAAGATCCTCTTGGTCGCCGACCAGTACTACCCGCCCACCCTGGGAGGCAGCGCCATCTCCAGCCGGCGGCTGGCCCATGGCCTCGCCGAGCGGGGCCATCAGGTCTCCGTCATCGCCCCGGCCCTCAGCTTCCGCCACAGCGTCGAGCATGACGGCAACACCACCGTCTACCGCTGCCGGTCGGTCTCGCCCCTGATCAGCAGCCCGGGCAAGAAGGCGCCCCCGCGCTTCGCGCTGCTTCCCGACGGGATGGTCGAGCGCACGCTCGCCAAGGTCCAGCCGGACGTGATCCACATCCAGACGCCGGCCCTGATAGGCGCGATCGCCCTCAAGGTCGCCAAGCGCATGGGCATCCCGGTGGTCGCCACCAACCACGCCATGCCCGACAACGTCCTGCCCTTCGTCCCCTTCAAGGTCAACAAGGACTGGCGCCCCTACAAGGTCTTCGAGACCCGCTACTGGGAGGAGATCATCACCCTCCTCGAGCAGTGCGACTTCGTCACGGCGCCCACCAACCTCGCCTGCGACATGCTCTTCGAGAACGGCCTCTCCAAGCAGGCCGTACCCGTCTCAAACGGCGTCGACCTGCACCTCTTCAAGCCCACCACCCCCGAGGAGAAGCGCTCGCTCAAGGAGCGCTTCGGCCTGCCGCTGGATCGCCCGATCCTCCTCTACGCGGGCCGCATGTCCGTCGAGAAGCGCCTGGACGTCCTGGTCTCGGCGCTTCCCGGCGCCCTGGCGCGCGCGCCCTTCCACATCGTCTTCACGGGCTCCGGGCCCATGGACGTCCCCGCCATGATCGACGAGGCCGGCTGCGCCGCGCACGTCACCTTCACCGGCATGGTCGACGAGTCCACCCTGCCGCTGATCTACCGGGCCGCCGACATGTTCGTCTTGCCCTCCGAGGCCGAGCTGCAGGGCATGGTCCTGCTGGAGGCCGCTGCCTCCGGCCTGCCCCTGATCGGCGCCAACGCCAGCGCCATCCCCGAGATCGTCCACCACGGCGTGAACGGCTTCCTCCACGTGCCGGGCAGCGCAGACGATCTCGCCGACCGCATCGTCCAGCTGGTCGAGGACCCGGAGTTGCGCGAGAAACTGGGCGAGCGCGGCCTGGAGCTGGTCCAGCACCACGCCCTGCGCGAGTCCATCAGCCAGTTCGAATCGATCTTCCGCGACGTGATCACCGAGAGCCGCGCGCCCTCCTCCGCCCCGAGCCCCTCCTGACGCGCCCGCCGCGCCAGGCAACTCCCGCGAAGAACACCCTCGTCGATCCGGCCCTTGAACGCTTGCCTGCTTGCAGGTAGAGTCCTCCTTGTTGCCAGAAACGGAGGATCGCCATGCGCCACCTTCCCGGACACCATGCCTTCATGCTGGGGATCGCCCTCCTCAGCTTCTCCCTGCTGGGGCTCGGGGCGCTGACGCCCCCGGCCCAGGCGCAGGACGCCCTGAGCCTGGTCAAGCAGGCGGCCGAGCAGTACGCCCAGGACATCCGCGGCGTCGTCGGCTACCAGTCCCGCAGCGAGAGCAAGATCAGCGCCCCGATGCTCAACCAGAGCATATCGAGCACGGCCTTCACCGTGCAACGGGACGGCATCCCCGTGCGGATCGTCATGACGCGCATGGTCACCAACGGCAAGGAAGCCTCCCGCGAGCAGCTCAAGGAGCAAGAGAACAAGACCAATGCCAGCTTCAAGGAAGGCAAGGGCTTCTTCAAGGCTCCCTACGACGCGCGCTACATCGGCGGCTATACGTTCAGCCTCGAGGACTGCGCCGATTGCGCCCCGGGCATGACGGCCATCCGCTTCAACAGCGCCCTAAAGGACGAGCAGCATGGCAAGGGGGTGATGATCCTCGATGCCGCGAAGCGTATCCGCGAGGTCCGCTACACGCCCAACGCCTATCCGCCCAACGTCACGCGCGGCAGCGTGATCCTCACGCGGGACGAGGTCGGCAACGGTATGGTCGGCTTGAGCGGCCTCAAGATGGAGTTCCATGGCGCCATGGGCATCCTCAAAGGCTCGTTCGTGATGGATCAGCGCAACGAGGCGTTCCGCCGCTACGCCTCCGTCGAGGAGGCGCTGACGCAGGCCGAGGCCCAGGCAAGCAAACCTTAAAGGAAGCTTAGCAAGCCATTTACCCGGCCACCGCTCCTCCTGGCGATAACTCGGCAGGAGGTGGCCATGGCCAGCACCGCGATCCCAACGGGGGCTCATCCCCTTCATCAGCGCTTGCACGTCCTGGCGCAGGCCCGGACGCTCTCCGGATCCGTCGAGCGGCGGGCGATCGCCCATGCCGAGAAGACGCTCCAGCGCGAGGCCGGAGCGGTCTCCGTGCAGGCCGCAGCCTCTGCAATCGCCACCGGCCATGCCCGGGCCGCCGGTCAGATCATCGCCATGCCGGGCCAGACCTCGGCCTCCTTCTCCGCGCAAGCCGCCGGCTTGCTGCAAGCCCAGACCTCCGTCACGGCCCAGGCCCTGGGAGTCCTCAGCGCCGGCGCGACGGCCAGCGCGAGCCTGGCCGCCGCGGCCCATGCCGAGGGGCGGGCAGTCATCGGGGAGCAGGAGATCGGCCTGGAGGCCTCGGCCGGGGTGGCCGCCAAGGCCCAGATCGTAGCTCAGGCCTCGGGCAGCGCCAACCTGGGAATTCTGCAAGCCCACGGCACGGCGGGAATCGCCGCCGAAGCCCGCGCCGAGGCGAGCGCACACGGCCGGGCCTGGGTGGGAGTCGATTCGCTGGGGCTTCCCGCCTTCGCGCTGGGAGCCGCCGCGCGCACGGACGCCGCCGCCGGCATCCGCAGCCATGCCGAAGGCGGGGCGTCCCTGCTGGGCCTGATCGAGGTCGGAGGGTCGGGATCCCTCAAGGCGCTGGCAGGGGCCGCTTCGTCGTTCTTGGGATCCGTCGGGTTTCGCGACGGCAAGCTCTCGGTGGGTGCGGGGCTGGGTGCTGCCGCGGGACTGGGAGGAGAGGCGCAAGCCGGCGCTTACGTGGGGCTCGGCAAGATTCCCCGGGGCGTGACCCAGACCGTGGTGGCGCCGGTGCTGAGCGTGCCGGTGCTGCTCGCGAACACGGTGGTCAATGGCGTGGGGTCGCTGTTCGGTGAGGAGCCCTGGGAGGGAGCGAAGGGGATCACCGACCTGCCGGAAGTGGTGGCCAACCATGTCACGACGGGGATCAAGACGATCGCTCAAGGGGCCGAGGAGGTCGCGGACCAGGTGGTCGGCGGCGTGCGCTGGATCGGCCGGCAGATCGGCAGCCTTTTCGACTGAGGCCGGATTCGCGGCCTTGAAACGACGCGGGCCCCCAGGCGATTGCCTGGGGGCCCGCTGGCATGAGAGTCTGCCGGCTCGAATCAGCGCGAAAGGGGCGAGCCGGCCGGGGGCGTGAGCTTGGCCTTCGGCACGAAGCTCATGATGATGTCCACCAGGTCGAAGACGGCGCTTTCGTTCTTGATGGCCCGCGCGGCCGCGCGGAACTTCTCGTAGCGCAAGGGGTCGTTCATCAGGGCGCGGACCATGTCCGCCACGGAATCGTCCTTGGTGATGGAGAGGCCGAGCCCCTTGGCGAGGACGAAGTCCAGGTTGCCCCGCTCCTGCGGCATGGGATCGAAGATATCGTCGATCAGCATGGGGATCTCCTTGTGGACCAGCTCGGCGATGGTGCCGGGGCCGGGCTTGGAGATCGCGAGGTCGGAGGCGTCCATCAACAGGGGCATCTTGTCGGTGAAGCCCAGGACCTTGATGGGGGCGCGCGAATGGGTGGCGATGCGGTCCATCTTGCGCTTCAGGCTGGCGTTGCGGCCGCAGACCACGATGATCTGCAGGGGCAGGCCGGAGTTGGCGAGGTCCTTGGTGAAGCGGACGGTGTTCTTGTTGGCGACGCCACCCATGGTGACGAGGACGGTGAAGCGGTCGAGGGCCATGCCGAGTTCACGGCGCGCGTCGAGCTTGGGCATCGGGGGCTTGATGAAGCCGGGGTTGACGGGAAGGCCGTTGAGGACGCGGATCCGATCCTCGGGCATGCCGTAGGCGACCAGCTGCTGCTTGGTCTCGGGGAGCATGGCGATCATCATGTCGGCTTCCGGGTGGACCCAGCTGCGCAGGAAGGAAGTGGTCATGTCCGTGACGAAGATCAGGAAGGGGACGTGATGGGCCCAGCCGAGGTTCTTGAGGACGTCCCAGATGGCGTAGTTGACCATGCCGAAGACGGAGACGATGACGTCGGGCTTGATGGCGTCGATGGCGTCCTTGAGGTTCCGCGAGACCTTGGGCATCAAGGGCAAGACGAGCTTCTCGGCGTTGATGGAGTTGAGGAGGGTGTAGCCGTACTTGACGATCCGGGGATCGAACTTCAGCAGGCGGTTGTACCCGTCGTAGAGCGCGGCGACGCGCTGGCTCTTGGCAGCGACCGAGACGTGCATCAGGACGATCTCGGAGTCGGGGTACTTCTGTTTGCAGGCCGCTTCGATGGCCCGTGCGTTTGAGAGGTGGCCGCCGCCGGCGGTTTCGTAAATGACGAGAATACGCTTCTTCATGCTGTCCCTTCGCAGGCAGGATCCGGGAAGGCATCCTACCGTGAGCCCCCAAATTCCGCAAGGACGGGGGGCAATGCCATGCATACCCGGGGACGGCGGACTCCAATCCTTCGTCGGGATCGACGAGCCTTTCGGGCAAACCGGAATTGACCCGTCCATGCGCGCCGCCGCAAGATGGCGGCAAGAGGCGTCCTGGCAGGCTGACGAGCCTTGGCGTCGGTGAAGCGCCTTGTGTCGGTAAGGTCGGCAAGTCGGAGGAAGCCGGAGGGAGACGGTAGGTTGGAAGGAGGCGAGAGCGATGGATTCGCGAAGCACGGCCGGCAGGAGCACGGCCGGCAAAGGAGAGAGCAGTCCGGTGTCGAGCCACGACCCGGGCCGCATTCGCAACCTGGTGGTCCTGGGGCCGGCGGGGGTCGGGAAGACCACGCTGGTGGAGGCGATGCTCTTCGACATGGCCATGATCCCGCAACGGGGGCGGGTCGAGGAGGGCAACGCGACCACGGACTTCGACTCGGAGGGGATCCTGCGCGGGATCTCGGTGATGGCCGCGCTGGCTTCGGGGTCGTGGCGCGAGCACGTGCTACACGTGATCGACACTCCGGGCCTGAGTGACTTCGGGGCCGAGACCCGCATGGCCCTGCTGGCGGCGGATGCGGCCCTCCTGGTGGTGGATGCGGCCAAGGGCGTGGACGCCAACACGCGCAAGCTCTATGGCCTGGCGCGCGAGGCGGGGCTGCCGGTGATGGCGTTCATCAACGGGGTGGATGCCGAGCAAGTGCAGCCGTACGACGCGATCCTGGCGCAGATACGCGATCGCCTGGACATCCATGCCGTGCCCCTGGAGCTGCCGGTCGGCAACGGCACGGGCTTCACGGGGGACGTGGACCTGGTCGGCATGCGGACATGGTACTTCGCCCCGGATTCCGGCGCCGTCACGGAGGTCTCCGAGTCCGTCCCGCCCGACATGCACGACGCGGTCACGCGCTACCGGACCCAGCTGATCGAGGCCGTCGCCGAGCTGGACGACGCGCTACTGGAGCGCTACCTCGGCGGCGAGGAGCCCTCGGGCGAGGAGCTTGCCCGGGCCCTACGCCAAGACGTCCGCGAGGGCAAGCTGCTTCCCGTGCTCTGCGGCTCCGCCAGGGCCAACCTGGCCATCCGGCCGCTGCTGGATGCGATCGTCGATCTGCTGCCGTCGCCGCTGGATCGAGGGAGCTATGCCATCCGCGACGCGGAAAGCGACACCATGCAAACGATCCCGACGACGGCGGAGGCGCCCTTCTCGGCGATCGTCTTCAAGACCATGCAGGATCCGTACCTCGGCAAGATCACGCTCTTTCGGGTGCGCTCGGGGGCGATCGCCGCGGAGGATCACGTCCGCGACCCGCAGCGGGGCTCGGACGAGCGGATCGGCAGGCTGGTCAAGCTGATCGGCAAGAAGCCCGTGCCGGTGGATCGCCTGATCGCGGGCGACATCGGGGCGGTGGCCAAGCTCAAGGAAGTGCAGACCGGCGACACCCTGCTGGGCGCGGGCCACGGCAACGCGACTCTCCAGTACCCGGTCCCGGACCTGCCGCAGGCGATCTTCTCGGTGGCGATCGCCCCCCAGTCCAAAGGTGACGAGGCCAAGCTGGCCATCAGCCTCGCCAAGCTCAAGGAGGAGGACCCCGCCCTGAAGGTCTCGGTCGAGCCCAAGAGCCACCGGACGGTGCTTTCCGGCCAGGGCCAAATGCACCTCGAGGTCGTGCTCTCGCGCCTGCTCAATCGCTACAACCTCGACGTCAAGACCTCCGAGCCGCAGATTCCCTACCGCGAGACCGTGGCCGGCAGCGCCAAGGGGCAGGGCAAGCACAAGAAGCAAACCGGCGGGCGAGGCCAGTACGGCGACGTCTGGCTCTCCATCGAGCCGCTGCCGCGCGGCGCGGGCTTCCAGTTCGTCGACGCGGTGGTGGGCGGCGCGGTCCCGCGCTCCTTCATCCCCGCCGTGGAGAAGGGAGTCCGCGAGATGCTGGACCAGGGCATCCTGGCAGGCTTCCCGATCGTCGACGTCAAGGTGACCCTCACCGACGGCTCCTTCCACTCGGTGGACTCCTCGGAGATGGCCTTCAAGACGGCCGCTCACCTGGCCATGAAGAAGATCTTCATGGAGGCCAAGCCGCTGCTGCTGGAGCCCATCCTCGATCTCAGTGTCACGCTGCCCGAGGAGCACCTGGGAGACGCCATGGGTGATCTCAACCTGCATCGCGCCCATGTCGAGACCCTGGAGGGCAATACCATCCACGCCAAGATGCCGCTCTCGGAGTTGGCCGCCTTCGTCCGCAGCCTGCAAAGCTTCAGCCGGGGACAGGGCACGCTGGAGTCGAGCTTCTCGCACTACCAGGAGCTGCCCGCGCATCTCAGCGAAAAGGTGCTGCGCGAGGAGACAATCGTCAAATAGCGTTACAATTAAACCGCCAGACTATTTCGAGTTACGAAGCAAGACGGGCACAAAAAAACAGGAGGCCTGGCGTGAGCCGGGCCTCCTAGGGTTTTGGCTGGGGCTTAGCGGCCGCGGCCAGAGCCGGCGAGCTGCTTGCGCTTGCCCTCGATCCGCTCCTTGAGGTTCTTACCGGCGGTCCAGACCGGCGACTTCTTGGCGGGGATCTTCAGGACGGCGCCGGTGCGGGGGTTGCGGCCCTCGCGGGCGGCGCGCTGGCGGACCTGGAAGGTGCCAAAGCCAACGAGCGTCACCTTGTGGCCCCGGGCGAGAGCCTGGCTGATGGCCTCGATGGTCGCGTTGAGGCACTCACCGGCCTCCTTCTGCGAAACCTTGGCCTTGGTGGAGATGGCCTTGATCAGTTCCTCTTTGTTCATGAGATCCTCCTGGTGTGGGACCCTGACTGGATCCGAGTGTGAAGCGCAACAAAGTTTAATGAACTTTGAAAGGATTATAGGAACCCCTGCTTGAAAAAGCAAGGGGTCAAGGGTCTTTTCAGGAAAAAAA
>JAKFCW010000029.1:0-40561 GCA_036676455.1 Candidatus Sericytochromatia bacterium | reverse complement strand
TCCAGTCCTGGCCGGTCCAGTCGATGGCATGGGCCGGGGCCTCGCCATCCATGCCTTCCCACCAGACGTCACCGTCGTCGGTCAGCGCGACGTTGGTGAAGATGGTGTTCTGGAGGATGGTGCGCATGGCGTTGGGGTTGGACGCATAGGACGTGCCGGGAGCCACGCCGAAGAACCCGTTCTCGGGGTTGATGGCGTAGAGGCGGCCGTCGGGGCCGGGCTTGATCCAGGCGATGTCGTCGCCGACCGTGGTGACTTCCCAGCCTTCGAACTCGGCGGGGGGAATCAGCATGGCGAAGTTGGTCTTGCCGCAAGCCGAGGGGAAGGCGGCGCCGACGTAGGTCTTCTGGCCCTCGGGGCTCTTCACGCCCAGGATCAGCATGTGCTCGGCAAGCCAGCCCTCGTCGCGGCCCATGACCGAGGCGAGGCGAAGCGAGAAGCACTTCTTGCCCAGGAGGGCGTTGCCGCCGTAACCCGAGCCGTACGACCAGATCGAGCGCTCTTCGGGGAAGTGGACGATGTACTTCTCGTCCTTGTTGCAGGGCCAGGACACGTCGGCTTGGCCGGGCATCAGGGGAGCGCCGACCGAGTGCAGGCACTGCACGTAGTCGCCGTTCTTGCCGAGGTGGTCGAGGACCGCCTGGCCCATGCGGGTCATGATCCGCATGTTGGTGACGACGTAGGGCGAGTCGGTGATCTCGACGCCGATCTGGGCGATGGGCGAGCCGACGGGCCCCATGCTGAAGGGGATGACGTACATGGTGCGGCCGCGCATCGAACCCCGGAAGAGCTCGGTGAGGGTGGCCTTCATCTCGCGGGGTTCGACCCAGTTGTTGGTCGGGCCTGCATCCTCCTTGCGGCGGCTGCAGATGAAGGTGCGGTCCTCGACGCGCGCGACGTCCGAGGGGTGCGACCGGGCGAGGAAGCTGTTCGGCCGCTTATCGGGGTTGAGACGGATGAAGGTCCCGGCATCGACCATCTGCTCGCAGAGGGTGTCGTACTCCTCTTGCGAACCGTCGCACCAGTGAACCGAGTCCGGCTGGCAAAGTTCCTGTATTTCCTTGACCCAATCCAGAAGCCCGTGATGGGAGGTTCTGGGCATGGTAGCGCTCAGCATCATTCACTCCTTTGTGAGATCAACCGATGTCGAGGACCCAGATCAGGATCTGGGCCACGAGGATCTTGGCGATCATGGCGGTTGGCATAATAGCAGTATAAACCACATTCGGTGCTTCGGAATGGGAGCGATCGTCTGCAAAGGTCAGAAGCGCAGGCTGTGTCTGGCCTCCAGCCAATGCACCGGCCGCACTCACCCAGTCCATGCGAAGCAATCCCATGGCCCCTCCGAGCAGGAGCAGGGTGGCCAGCAGGGTGAGGCCTGCGCCGATCGCGATCAGCAAGGGACCCTGCTCGGCCAGCGCCACGGCGAAGTTTCCGCCGGCTCTCAGGCCCACCGCCGAGAAGAAGAGCACCAGCCCCAGCTGCCGGAAGGCCAGGTTGGCCGCGGGCGGCAGGCTCCAGATCAAGGGGCCGGTCCGTCCGAGCCAGCCCAGCACCAGGGCGACCACCAGGGGGCCGCCGGCCAGACCGAGGTGGACCATGCCGCCTCCGGGCAAGGGGAACTTGACGATGCCGAGGAGGATGCCGAGCACGATGCCGACAGACAGGGAGAGGAAGTCCGTTTCGCTGAAGGCCCGGCTGGAGTCTCCGAGGTAGCGACCGATCTCGCCCATCTGGTCGCGGCGGGCCACGACGCGCAGGCGATCGCCCCGCTCCAGCACCGTCTGGGTCGTCGGCACGAAGTCCTGATCCCCCCGCCGCAGGCGGGTCACCACCGCCTCGAAGCGCTTTTCCAGCCCGATGTCTCCGAGCTTGCGGCCGACCAGGCGCGGCGTCGAGACGATCATGCGCCGGTAGTCCACCGGGTCGCGCCGGAACTCCAGGCCCGGGACGTCCGCGATCTCCGTGCCGACCAGCTCGCGCGCCTTGACCAGATCCTCTTCGGTGCCGACCACCCGCAGGATGTCCCCAGCGCTCAGCACGGTCTCGGGGCGAGCGACCATCACGTCGTTCCCGCGCTGGATCCGGCTGACCCGGACCGGCAGCCGGAAAAGCGGGGTCTCGGAAAGCGGAGTGCCGATCAGAGCCTCGGTTCGGACCTCCAGGTTGCAGGCGGCAGGCGTGCCGTGATGCTCGCTGGTCGACTGCTCGGCCTGCTTGACGGCCGATTTCAGGTCGACCTTGCCGACGTGCAGGACCAGCTCGGCCAGTAAGATGGGCAGGGCCACCCCCAGAGGATAGGCGATCGAGTAGCCGACCGTCGGCAGAAGCGCCCCGGGAGTACCACGCAGGGACTCGGAGACGGCCGCCAAGGCGGGCGTGTTGGTGACGGCCCCGCAGAAGAGCCCGATCCCCAGCTCGGGCGAGATGCCGAGCATGCGCACCGCGGCGGCGGCGGCCATGCCGGTCGCACTGACCGCCAAAAGCGCCAGCAGGGTCAGTCCCAGACCGCTCTTGCGCAGGATGCGGAAGAAGAGCGGGCCGGCCTGGACCCCGATGGCGTAGACGAAGAGCAAGAGGCCGAACTGGCTGATCAGCTCGGGCAGCTCGAACGCATGCCCTCCCCACATGCCGAGCCCGAGGCCCGCGAAGAGGACGGCGGCCACGCCGAGGCCGATCCCCTTGATCTTGACCAGGCTGAGTAGGTACCCCAGTCCGACCGTCAGGAATAGCAGCAGCAGCGGCTGGGCCGAAAGCGTCTCGCGAAGCGTGTCGAACATGGCCTAGCCCTGGGCGGTCGCGGCCTCGGAAGCGCTGCGCAGAGGCTCCTTCTCGAAGGGGAAGATCAGGAGGCCGCAGGTGGCATGCTTGAAGACGCGCTCGGAGACGCTCTGGCGCATGGGGTCGCCCGTGTGGTTGCGGGTCCCCAGCACGATCAGGTCCGCGTCGAAGGTCTTGGCCTCCTCCACGATGGTCTCGGCGGGAGTGCCGATCCGGACCTTGGCCGACGCGTTGAAGCCGGCCTGCTCCAGCTCCTGCAGGGCCTCGTCCAGGGCCTCGAGCGCGGCGTCCGCCAGCGCGTTGGCGCTCTCGATCTGGCGGGGGTCATGCCCCGTGGACTCGCGCGGGGGGATGACCGACAGGACCTCCACCTCGCAGGCGCCTTGGCGGGTCATCTCCACGAAGCGGCGCACCGCCTCCAAGGAGCAACGGGACGACTCGGTGGCGATCAGGACGCGCTTCATGGGCTCGGTTCTCCTTCAGGTGTTGCCGACTCGGCAAGTTGACGTCGCCCCTTATGCTAGACCGCCAAGCGCCGGATCGCAACCAGAATCCATCGGTTCCCTCAGGTCATTTCCGGAGGGTCGATGCGGCGCATGCACGATTTCCAGCTGGGGCGAGAACCAGGCGATCGCCCTCCTCGCGGCCTTCAAAGCAGGCGAGCTTTAGCCGTAACGCCGAGCCCCGGCGTAGTGCGACTGGTAATACGACTCGTCGAGGTTCGAGATCTTGACCACGTCCCCGGTCTTGGGGGCATGCAGGAACTTGCCGTCCCCGATGTACATGCCGACGTGGGTGATCCCCGATCGGCTGCCGGTGTTGCTGAAGAAGACGGCGTCGCCGGGTTGCAGGTCGTGGCGGGAGACCTCGCGCCCCGCCCGGAACTGATCGGCGGCGACGCGGGGGATGGAGACCCCCAGCGAGCGGAAGACGTACTGCATCAGGCCCGAACAGTCGAAGCCCTTGGGGGTCGATCCACCCCAGACGTAGGGAACGCCCAGGTACTTGCGGGCCTCGGCGACGGCCTTGCCCCCGATGCCGCTGCTGCTGGGCGCCGAGGGGGCAGCTGGAGCGGCGTTGGCGCCGCCGGGAAGGCGAAGTTGCTGTCCGGGGCGGATCACGCTGGGATCCGAGAGCTGATCCCGGTTGAGGTCGTAGATTTCCCGCCAGCGGTCGGCGTCGCCCAGCGTCTGCTGGGCGATCTTGGACAGGGTGTCTCCGGACTGCACGGTATACTGCCCGCCGGGCTGGGCTGCCGGAGCTGCGGGGGCTGGTGTGGCCGGGGCGGGGGCAACCGGGGCCGGGGAAGTGGCCCAGTCGACTCCAAGCGGATTGCCCGAGGGGGGAACGGCGGCTGAGGGGGTGGTACCGGACCAGGTCACGCCCAGGGACGTGTTGGCGGGGGCCGTGGTCTGGGTGGCCGGGGTGGAGGCGCCCACCCAATCGACCCCCAGGGGATTCGAGGACGGAGCGGGAGCGGCCACCGGGGCCTGGGGAGGCGGCGGAAGCACGACCTGAGGCTGGGGATAGGCCGCCGGGGTGAGCACCAGCTGATCGGCGCCCATCGTGGGGACCGGCACGGGATACGCCACGACGGGAGCCTGGGGCGCTGCCGGAATCGCGCTGGGAGCCCCCGAAGCCAGCTGGCTCAGGCGCTGAAGCATCCCCTGGTACGAGTTGGTGGCGGCTGCTTGCATGGACGATCCCCCTTGCATGAAACTGTCGGGGGATTCGCCGGAGATCCGGTAAAAACCGGGTTAAGTTCGCAGAAAACCTCGTCCAAGTCCCGCCGGCAGGTCACTCCGCGGCGGGGGCCGGAGCGTGGCTCACGTGGCGGTCGAACTCGAGCTGGTGCGCCAAGGACCTGGGGTCGGCGCGATCCACGAAGAGCGTGCCGAAGAGGTGATCGATCTCGTGCTGGAGCACGACGGCAAAGAACCCTCCGGTTTCGATGCGCACGGGGGTGCCGTGACGATCCAGGGCCTCGACGACGACCTCGGTGGAGCGCGGGACGTTGCCCCGCAGGTCCGAGATGCTCAGGCAGCCCTCGTAGCCCCAGACCTTCTCCTCGGACAGGAAGGTGAAGCGCGGGTTGACCAGGACGGTCAGGGGAATCGGCGGAGCGTCGGGGTAGCGCGGATTCTTGCCGCGGCCCTCGATGGCCACGATCGAGACCGACCGGTAGACCTGGGGGGCGGCGAGTCCGAGGCCGCGGGAGTCCCGCATGGTCTCGATCAGGTCATCGATGAAGGCCTGGGTCTCCGGAAACGCCAAGGTTTCCGGAGAGAGCTCCTGGGCGACCTGCCGCAAGATGGGATGTCCGAGCTTGGCGATTTTGAGGAGGGCCATGACGTGCTCCTGGAGAAGGGGGGCGAAAAGGGAAAAGCCCGCCAGGAGTGCTGGCGGGCTTGGAACTATGCCTCGGCCTTCTCGGCGTAGACCTTCCGGAAGGTCTCGTGGCAGATCTTCAAGTACTCCTTGGCCTTGCGCTCGTTCTCCCAGCCGGAGACCGAGGGGTAGAGGCCGTCGAGGTTCTTGTAGACGGTGAAGAAGTGCTCGATCTCGAGCAGGAGGTGCGGTGGCATGTGGTCGAGCTGGGTGACCTCGGCGTAGCGGCGATCGCCCACCGGCACGGCCAGGATCTTGTAGTCCTCGCCCTTCTCGTCTTCCATCTTCAACAGGCCGATCGGACGGACGTCGATGATGCAACCCGGGAAGGTCTTCTCCTCCATCGCCACCAGCACGTCCGCGGGATCCCCGTCACCGGCCAGCGTCTGGGGGAAGAAGCCGTACTCGCAAACGTAATGGAGCGGGCTGGAGAGCACCCGGTCCAGCTTGATCGCGCCGTTGACCGAGTCGTACTCGTACTTGTTGCGCGAGTCCTTCGGGATCTCGACGACGATCGAGGCTTCCTCGGGGAACCGCTCGCCGAGCGGATAGTGATACAGGTTAGTCAAAGTTCCTCCTAAGAGTGGGGGCGTGCGAGCGCCCCCGGACTGGTCATTCAGGCTGCGATTGGGACGGCGGTGCCGTCGCCTCGATGGCCGTGAAGGGTTCCAAGATCGTGTAAGAATGAGCCGCGCCTCGCGGCACCACCCAGGAATCACCCGGCTCGAGCCGCAGCATCTGCTCTTCGATGTGAAGCTCCGCACGCCCTGAGAGCACGTAGCCGACGGTCTCGTAATCCCGCCGCGTGACCGGCTTAGGCTCGCCGGCCGGCTCGTTCTCCCAGAGCCGCATTCCCAGACTGCTTCCCGCCGCCAGGCAAATCTGCCCTCGCGCGCCTCGCGACGAATTCGCCGCGTTGACCTTGCGGACTGAGGTTTGCGCCATGCCGGCCTCCTCTCTTCATCACCGATCCGCCCCCATGAGAACAGGTCGACTTGAAGAAGAAAACACTCGGGCCTCGGTAATCCGCGCGATCCCTCTCTTCCTAGCTTATCTCAGATGTGGCCCCGGGAGATCAAGGGGCCGCGCCCGGTGCCGGCCTGTGGAGCCTTGAGACTCACCCCCGGAGCCGATAGGCTGAACCCGATGCGAAAGGAGAGATGCATATGCCCGAAAGCATGATGAAGCTCTACCAGTTCGAGTCCTGCCCCTACTGCAAGATGGTCCGCGAGCGGCTCAGCGCGCTCCAGATCACCTACATCAACGTCAACGTGCCCCGCGACAAGTCCCAGCGCCATGAGGTCGAGCAAGTATCCGGTCAGCGGACCGTCCCCGTGCTCGTGGACGGAGACACCGTTCTCGACGACGAGGAGAAAATTCTACCGTATCTGGATAAAAAGTACGCCAAGGCCCGGGTCTGATTTCTGGGGCGGGCCAGTGGGGCCTGATTACCCGATCATGGTATTTGTGGGGCGGGCCTCTGCGCCCGCCATGGCTCTAATCGGGCCTCTGTGCCCGCCATGGCTCTGATCGGGCCTCCGCGCCCGCCATGGCTCTGATCGGGCCTCCGCGCCCACCATCCCCTAGAAAATCCCGCCCCCGATATGGCATGCTAGAGCCATGCCAAATGCCATCGAAAGCCAAATCGCCCGGGCGCTCGCCCAGGACCTCGCCCTGAGCGCACCTCAGGTCGAACGCGTCATCGCCCTCTTCGACGACGGAAACACCATCCCCTTCATCGCCCGCTACCGCAAGGAAGTCACCGGCGGCCTCGACGAGGTCCAGCTGCGCTCCCTGCAAGACGGCCTCGCGCGCCGCCGCAAGCTCGAAGAGCGCCGCCGCGAGATCCGTACCTTCCTCGCCGAGCATGGCCACCTCAATCCCGACCTCGAGCGCCGCCTCAATGAAGCCGATAAGCTCACCACCCTCGAGGACCTCTACCTCCCCTTCCGACCCAAGCGCCGCACCCGCGCCATGATCGCCCGGGAGCGCGGCCTCGCACCCCTGGCCGACCTCATGCGCCAGCCCAAGGGCGAGCCCCCGCTGAGCGCCGCCACCCGCTTCGTGAACCCCGCCCTCGAGGTGAATACCCCCGAAGAAGCCCTCGCCGGCGCCCGCGACATCCTCGCCGAGGCCGTCAGCGAGGACCCCGAGGTCCGCGGGCGCGCCCGCACCCTCTCCATGCGCGAGGCCGTCCTCACCGCCGCCAAGGCCCCCAAGGGCGAAGACCCCCAGGGCAAGTACACCCAGTACTACGCCTTCTCCGAGCCCGTCAGCCGCGTCCAGCCCCACCGCATCCTGGCCTGCGACCGCGGCGAAGCCGAAGGCGTCCTCAAGGTCGGCCTGACCCTGCCCGACGACCGGATCCTCGACTTCATGCGTGCCGCCCTGCCCCGCGTCTCCCAGCCCCTCTGGCGCGACCAGCTCGAGCTGGCGATTGCCGACAGCTACAAGCGCCTGCTCGCCCCCGCCCTCGAACGCGACGTCCGCTCCGCCCTGACCGAAAAGGCTCAGGGACACGCCATCACGGTATTTGCATCGAACCTCAAGGCCTTGTTGCTACAACCACCCCTGCGGGGCCAGACCGTGCTGGGCGTGGACCCCGGCTACCGCACGGGTTGCAAGGTGGTCGTCGTCGATCCCACCGGTCATCCCTTGTTCGACGGCATCGCCATCTACCCTCACGAACCCCAGAAGCGCTGGGCAGACTCCCTGGAGACCCTGAGAAGCTTGATACGCAAGCATGGAGTCGGGGTCGTGGCCATCGGAAACGGCACCGCAAGCCGCGAGACCGAGGCCCTGGTGGCCGAGGCCATCCGAGAGACGCCCGGAGTCGGCTACGTGATCGTCTCGGAGTCCGGAGCGAGCGTTTACTCGGCTTCCGAGGTGGCGCGCGAAGAGTTCCCCGACCTCGACGCCACCCAGCGCGGCACCATCTCCATCGCCCGCCGCCTGCAAGACCCCCTGGCCGAGCTGGTCAAGATCGACCCCCAGGCCATCGGTGTCGGCCTCTACCAGCACGACCTCGACCAGAAGGCCCTCGGCGCCACCCTGGACGGCGTGGTCGAGGACGCCGTCAACCACGTCGGTGTCGACCTCAACACCGCCTCGGCGTCCCTGCTGACCCGGGTCTCCGGACTGTCCAAGAAGGTCGCCACGGCCATCGTCGCGCAGCGCGCCGCCAACGGTCCCTTCAAGACCCGCGCCGAGCTTCGCAAGGTCAAGGGCCTCGGCGACAAGACCTACGAGCAGGCCGCGGGCTTCCTGCGTATCGCGGGAGGCAAGGACCCCCTCGATAACACAGCCATCCACCCCGAGTCCTACCCCGCCACCCGCAAACTGCTCGCCAAGCTCGGACTCGACCCGACCGAACCGGAGCTGGGCAAGGCGATCGCCACTCGCCGCCCCACGCTTGACCTTCCGGCGCTTGCAAACGACCTGGGCGTGGGCCTTCCCACCTTGCAAGACATCCTGGCCAACCTCGAGAAACCCGGCCGCGACCCCCGCGAGGAGCTGCCCAAGCCCCACCTCCGCCAGGACGTCCTGCGCATGGAGGACCTCAAGCCCGGCATGCGCCTCACCGGCACCGTCCGCAACGTCGTCGACTTCGGTGCCTTCGTGGACATCGGGGTCAAGCAGGACGGCCTCATCCACGTCTCGGAGCTGGCCGACCGCTTCGTCAAGAACCCCCTGGAGGTCGTCTCGATCGGAGACGTCTTCGAGGTCGAGGTCCTCGAGTTCGACCCCAAGCGCGGCCGCATCTCCCTGAGCCGCCGGCGCGTCCTGCAGGGAGGCAAGTAGCCCGTGCAACTCGTCCTGATCCGCCACGGCGAATCCGTGGCCAACTCCCAGCGCATCCTCCAGGGACACCTCGACTCCCCGCTCAACGACATAGGCCGCCAGCAGGCCCAGTCGCTCGCCGACGTCCTGGCCGAGGACCGCTTCGCCCATGTCTTCGCCAGCGACCTCCTGCGCGCCCGCGAAACCGCCGAGATCCTCTGCGCCCGCCTGGACGCCCCCCTGGAGGTCGACCCCGACCTCCGCGAGATCGGGATCGGCTGCTTCACCGGCCTCAGCTGGACCCAGATCTCCGAGCGCTACCCCGAGGAGTACCAGCGCCTGATCGCCTCCTCCATGGACTGGTCGGTGGTCCCCGAGGCCGAGGGAGAGGCCGCCGCTCAGGCCCGCCTGGAGCGCGTCATGACCAAGCTGCGCGATCGCCATGGGGACGAACGCGTGGCGATCGTCGCACACGGCGCCATCCTCAGGCGCATGATCCGGAAGCTCTTGAGCCTGGATGCCGGCGTCCACCTGGACTTCGAGCTCGCGAACGCCTCGTGCACCGAGCTGCACCTGACCCCCAAGGGCCCGCGCCTCATCTACCTGAATCGCCTTCCCTACGCGGCGATGCCCGTGCGGGTGGGCGACGCCCCGCGCCTCCTGTTCTAATGGCCGCCGAACCCCTGCGCCTAGACGTTTCGCAGCGGGACGGCGAGCTCCTGCTGACCTTCCCGTTCCACCCGGCCTGGGTCCAGGCCATCAAACGGGTCAAGGTCCGCGCCTTCGACCCCGAGACCCGGGCCTGGGTCGTTCCCGAACGCCTGGCTCCGGACCTCTTGGCCCATCTCGAAACCGTGGACGCTCCCCCGGAAACCCTGGAAACCCTGCGCGAGATCGCCGGAGAGGCCCTGGGCCGCACCGCCGCCGCCAACGTCCGCGCCGTCGAGGCCTACGAGCGTGTGATGCCGGGCTTGGCCGAACGCTACCCCGGCCTCTTCAAGCACCAGCGCGAGGGCATCGACTTCCTGCTTCGTCCCCGCCCCTACCGCGGCGCCCTCCTCGCCGACGACATGGGCCTGGGCAAGACTCGCCAGGCCATTGTGGCGGCACACGAGGCGCATCCGCACGGCCGCATCCTGATCGTCTGTCCCGCCTCGGTGAAGCTCAACTGGGAACGCGAGATCCACGCCGTCCTCGGAGCGCAGGACGTCAGCATCCTGGGCCGCGACGACGCCCTTGCCCGCTGGACCATCATCAACTACGACCGCCTGAGGAGCCTCAAAACCGAACTGGGTTCGGAGGACTGGGATTGTCTCATCCTCGACGAGGCGCATTACCTCAAGAACCGCCACTCCCAGCGCTCGCTCCTGGTGCTGGGAGGCGAGCATCGCCCCCGCAAACGCGGCAAGCTGCCGCCCGGTCGCATCCGGGGCCTGGTGGAGCGCGCCGAACGCGTCATCCTCCTGACCGGCACCCCCATCACCAACCGCCCCCTGGATCTCTTCGCACTTCTGAGGGCGATCGGCCATCCGCTCGGAGACGATCTCATGCGCTACGCCGTGCGCTACTGCGCGGCCTTCCAGACCGAGTGGGGCTGGGACATGGGAGGCGCCTCGCACCTCGACGAGCTGCACGAGAAGCTCTCCGACGTCCTGCTGAGGCGCTGCAAGGACGAGGTGCTGGACCTACCCCCCAAGCTCCGAACGTACATGCCCGTGGAGGTGGACCTGGTCGCGTACCGCAAGGTCTGGCTGGATTACGTGCAGATGCTGGCCAAGCGCAAGCGGCGCGTGCCGCGGGCCCTGCTTCTGGCCGAAGTCGCCAAGCTGAGGCACGCGGCGGCTCTCGCCAAGGTGCCGGCCGCCATCGCACACGTCGAAGCGGTCCTGGAAGCCGGCGAGAAGGTCATCGTCTTCACCTGCCACACGGCAGTGGTCGAGGCCCTGATGCGCCGATTCGGACCGCAGGCGGTAAGGCTGACGGGCGCTGAGAATGCGACCCAGCGACAAGCGGCGGTGGATGCGTTTCAGAACGACCCCGAGGTGCGGGTCTTCGTGGGCAACCTGGTGGCAGCCGGCCTGGGCGTCTCGCTGACAGCGGCGACGCAGGTCCTCTTCGTGGATTATTCCTTCGTTCCGGCCGAGCACCTGCAGGCCGAGGATCGCCCCTACCGGATCGGCCAGATGAACGCCGTGACCGTGACCTACCTCTCGGCCGTCGGCACCCTCGACGAGGAGATCGAGCGGCTCCTGGCCCAGAAGTTGGGCGTGGTCTCGGAGGCCATCGAGGGCCAGCTGCCGCGCTACCAGGACTCGTTCCTGGATGACCTCCTGGCGGTCTTAGCCAGAGAGCCCGGCGCTCTGCCGGGCTCTCTGGATTCCGAGTAAGTTGCGAGGGAGGGGCTAGAGGCCCTTGCCCTTCGCGCCTTCGAGCATCTCGCGGATGCCGCCTAGCGAGCTCAGCACGCCGGTGGCTTCGTAGGGCATGTAGATGACCTTGTTGTCCTTGCCCGAGACCATTTCCTTCATGGCTTCGAGGTAGCGGATGGCGATCAGGTACTGGGTGGGGTCTCCTCCGGTGGCGGCCACTGCGCCGGTGAGACGCATGATGGCCTCGGCTTCGGCCTGAGCCACCATTAGGCGGGCCTGGGCCTCGGCTTCGGCGGCGAGGATCTTGGACTGCTTGTCGCCCTCGGCGCGGTTGATCTCGGATTCGCGGGCGCCCTGCGACTCCAGGATCTGTGCCTGCTTCAGGCCTTCGGCCTCCAGGATGGCGGCGCGGCGGTCGCGCTCGGCGCGCATCTGCTTCTCCATGGCCGAGCGGATGTCGAAGGGCGGGTTGATGTCCTGCAGCTCCACGCGGTTGACCTTGACCCCCCATTTGTGGGTGGCCTGGTCGAGGATGGCCCGCAGCTTGGAGTTGATGGTGTCGCGCGAGGTCAGGGTCTCATCGAGGTCCATCTCGCCGATGATGTTACGCAGCGAGGTCTGCGTGAGCTTTTCGATGGCGTCCGGCAGGTTGGCGATCTCGTAGACGGCCTTGACCGGGTTGGTGATCTGGAAGTACAGCAGGGCGCTGATCTCCGTGACGACGTTGTCCTTGGTGATGACGTTCTGGCGGGGGAAGTCGTAGACCGTCTCGCGCAGGTCGATCCGGGAGATGCGGCGGTTGTGGACGATGGATTTGCCCTTGGGACCTTCCTCCGTGTAGCGCCAGTCGACCTCGCGGGCGCGGTCGACCACGGGCCAGATGATGTTGATGCCGGACTCGAGCGTCCGGTGGTAGGTGCCGAGGCGTTCGATGACCAGCGTCTCCGATTGCTGGACGATCTTGACCGACTTGCTGACCACCACGATCGCGAGCACGGCGAGGAACGCCAGTACCATCAAGAATCCCATTCTGACGACCTACCTTTCTGACATGGGGGCAACGACGAGCTTGCTGCCGTCTACCTGAACGACCTTCACGCGCCGGCCGGGCTCGACGATGGCGTCGTCCTGGCTGACGACCCACCAGTCCTCGCCTTCCACCAGAGCGCGGCCGCCTTGCGGGTGCGGCTCGATGCGCTCGGAGACCATGCCGACCTTGCCCACGAGGGCGCCGACGTTCGTCTTCACCTCGTGACCGCCCCGGGCGAAGCGGCTCCGGAAGAAGGGGCGCAGCCCGAAGATGGCAGCAATGCTCGCCATGGAGAACAAGAGGAACTGCACTTCGAGGCCGACACCGAGGAAGGCGACGCCCGCCGAGACGAGGCAGGCCAACGCGAAGCAAAGGAGCAGGAAGCCGGAGACGGCGGTGAAGACCTCGAGGATGGAGAGGCTGAGGGCGGCGATTGTCCAGAGGTGCCAGGCTTCCACGGACCTTTGACTCCTTTTCAGATGACCTGCCGCAGGCGCTCGCGGCGTAACAGGCAAGCGAGCTTGCTATACCCGCGAAGCCAATGAATTGAACGATATCCCTCAGGCCTGGGGGCCGCCCAAGGGTAGCCGGAACCAGAACGTGCTGCCTTCGCCCTTGATGCTCCGGACGCCGATGCGTCCGCCGTGTTCTTCCACGATGGCCTTGCTGATGGACAGGCCCAGTCCCGTGCCGCCCGCCTGGCGGGTCGAACTCATGTCGAGTTGCCGGAAGCGGGTGAAGAGTTTGGGCAGGTCCTCTTCCGAGATGCCGATGCCGGTGTCGATGACTTCGACCAGCAGGTCGTCGCGCTCGCGCCGGGCCTTGATGACGATCGCGCCGCCGGGGGGCGTGAACTTGATGGAGTTCCCGACCAGGTTGTTGAGGACCTGGACGATCCGGGGGCCGTCCACGGTGGCCTCGAGGTGTTCCGGCAGGTCGACGTCGAGCCTGAGGCCCTTTTGATCCACGAGGGGTCTCAAGCTGGCGTGGACTTCCCTCACCAACGGGACGAGATCGGTCCAGGTGGGCGCGAGATCGAGCTTGCCCGCCTGGATCTTGGCGAAGTCCAGCAGGTCGTTCACCAGCACGAGCATGCGATCGACGCCGCTGAGCATCTTGCCGAGGTACTCATGCTGCTTGGGGTTGAGCGGGCCGGGGACCTCGTCGTCCAGGATGGAGCCGAATCCCATGATGAAGTTGAGCGGGGTGCGAAGCTCGTGGCTGATGACGGAAAGGAAGTCGTCCTTGGCCTGGTCGGCTTGCCGCAGCTCGGCGGTCATGTCCTGGGCCATGGCGAGGGCCCGGCTGCGGCTGCTGGCTAGCGACCAGGTGATTCCGGCCAGCAGCAGGCTGACCAGCGTGCCGCCGACGAAGACGACGGCCACGAGGCGCTGGTCTTCCTCGGCGGCGAACTGGGGCGTGGCGGTGTAGACGATCGTCCAGGTGCGGCCGGCGATGGTCGTGGGAATGCTCATGCGCTGCGCGTGGAAGCCGGGGTTCTGGCTGTGGATCTCGGGGTTGTGGTCGTGCAGGAGGTTCTCGGGCGCGGGCGGGCCGTCGTAGATTTCGAAGTCGATGAGCGGGTGACGGTTGGTCCCGAAGAGCCCGGTGAAGAGATCGTCGGCCCGGAAGGGCGCGTAGACGTAGCCAAGCAAGGCCTCTCGCCGTTCCGCCTCGGTCGCGGTCGGCATGGCGATCCGGTAGAAGGGCAGGTAGATGAGGAAGCCCGCCTGCTTTTTCTCGGTGATCTCTTGGACCAGCTGGACCCGGCCCGTCAGCGCCGGTTTCCCGGTGTCGCGGGCGCGGGCCATGGCGACATGGCGGACGGGCTCGGAGAACATGTCGTAGCCGATGGCCGCCTTGTTGCGGGCGTCCATGGGCTCCAGGTAGAGGATCGAGGTGATCTCGGGGCGGTCGCCCGGCGGCCAGACCCGGTACCCAGGCAGGTCGCTGCGCCGGACCTCGGCCACATGGGCCGCGAGCTCGCCGGGGGGAATGCGGACCGTGTAGCCGACTCCCTGGATACCCGGGAAGCGCTGGCCGATGTCCAGCGCGGCGACGAAGGAGTGCCAGTCTTGGCGGTTGACCTTGCTGCTGCCCTCCAGGAAAGCCCGTCCGGAGTACAGCAAGTTGATGTAGACCTGCATGCGCTGCACGATCGCGTCCTGCACGCGCCGCGCCAGCGACTCGAACCGCAGACGCTCCTGGGCTTGCGTGCTTTGCAGGGTGTAGACGGTGAAGCCCGCCGTCAGCGCCATGGCGATCAGGAAGACCACCAGGGCGGCTGACAGGCTCCCGATGGAGCGTCGCTCGGGGGCTTCCACGATCAGCTCTCACCCGGCGGACGGGTCTTTGGAAGGCAAGCGAATGGGCTCGGCATGTCGGCTCTCCTCGGCATCGCCTTCCCAGATTACCACGCCCTTCCCGGAGGATCCTCGGAACGAAACCTCTCGCCATGGCTTCGGCAGGGTCGTTATATTTCTTTGCGTTTCTTGGTCAAAAATAGTCCGAATAACCCACGGTCAGCTTGCTCGCTCCACGCTAGAGTGGACATCTTGCCGCTCCGGCGTCACCGGAGCGGCTCGGTGGAAACTACGTAGCAAGTAGGAGGTTCTGTGCGTCTAACGGTTGGAAGAAAGCTCATCGGCGGGTTTCTCGGAGTGGCGATCCTGGCGCTCTTGATGGGCGTGTTCGCAATCTCGCTCTTGCAGCATGTGTACGGCTCGGCGCACGAACTCGGTGCGAAGCGCCTGCCGGCGGTGGCCCATGCCGCCGCCATGAAGAATGACGCCTCGGATCGCCAGCGCGTCGTGCTGCGCCACATCATCGAGACCGAACCCGCCATCCTCGCCAAACTCGAGGCGGATTACGCCAAGTACGCCGCGGATTTCAAGAAGCACGCCGAGGCCCTTCAGGACCTCGCCGAGACCCCGAAGGAGCTCGCGGCCGTCGAGGAAATCGACCGGAGCTACGCGGCGTACGAGGCCAGCCTCGACGTCCTGCTCAGGCTGGCGAAGGACGGCCGGAACGACGAGGCCTCGCGTGTCTTGCGCAACGAGACCTTCCCGCGCTTCGTCGCCCTCAACGGCCAGCTCGTCGAGCTGAGCGACCGGAACGTCACGCGCGGGGGAGAGTCCGCCGTCCAAGCCGCGGAGACCTTCCAGACCGCCAGGACGGTCACGGCCTTCGGCGTCATGGCCGTTATCGCCTTGGCCCTGGCCATCGGCATCTCGCTCACCCGCCTGATCACCCGCAGCCTCTCGCAGGTGGTCAGGGCCGCCGACGCCATGGCTCAGGGGAACCTCAGTGTGCAGGTGCAGGTCCATTCCAACGACGAGCTGGGAGACATGGCCAAGAGCTTTGAGGCGATGATCGCTAACCTCCGCCACGTCGTGGACCGGGTCCGCCTGGCATCGTCGACGGTGGCCGCCGGCTCGGATCAGATCTCGGCGAGCGCCGAGGAGATGGCCCGCTCGGCGCAAGCCCAGGCGGCGGCGGTCGAGGAAACGTCCAGCTCGATGGAGGAGATGGCCGCCTCGATCACCCAGGTCTCCGGCAACGCCCATTCCCTCTCGGCGGCGGTCGAGCAGACCTCCAGCAGCATCGAGCAGATGACCGCCAGCATCCAGCAAGTCGCCGGCAACGCCGAGGCCCTGGGAGCCGCGGTGAACCAGACCTCGGCCTCGATCGAGCAGATGGCCGCCTCGGTCAAGCAGGTGGCCGCCAACACCGCGACGTCCAACGAGATGGCGCGCAAGACGGCGTCAGCCGCGGCCGACGGCAGCGAGGCCGTGGAGCAGACCATCGCCGGCATGCAGCGGATCAACGGCGTCATGACCGAGGTCGTCGCGGTCATCCAGCGCCTGGGCAGGTCCTCGGAGGAAATCGGGGCCATCATCGCGGTGATCGACGACATCGCCGAGCAGACCAACCTGCTGGCCCTGAACGCAGCCATCGAGGCGGCGCGGGCCGGCGAGCACGGCCGCGGCTTCGCGGTGGTCGCCGATGAGGTCCGCAAGCTCGCGGAGCGCTCCGCCAAGGCCACCGGCGAGATCGCCTCGCTCATCACGGGTATCCAGAAGGAGACCGAGCAGGCCATCACGAGCACGAAGCAGGGCGAAGCGGCGATCGCCGAGGGCACCCACCTCGCGCACGGGGCCGGCAACGCCATCCAGGTCATCGTCGATGCCGCCGAGAAGAGCGCCGTCGTCCTCGCCCAGATTGGACAGGCCACCAGCGAGCAGAGCCGGGCGGCCAGCCAGATCACCGAGGCCGTGAACGCCATGAACCGCCTGACCCACGAGGTCATGGTCGCCACCCGCGAGCAGGCCAAGGGAACCGAGCAGATCGTCACCGCCGTGGAGACCATGAACCGCATGACCCAGCAGGTCAGCGTCGCCACCTCCGAGCAGAAGAAGGGCGCAGACCAGGTCGTCATCGCGGTCGAGAACATCAACCGCTCGGCGCACGAAACCGCCAACGCCACCGGAATGGTTTCCCATGCGGCGCTCGATTTGCAAAACCAGGCCCACGCCCTCACCGAGGCGATCGCCTTCTTCAACGACGGCCAGCACCGCGAGCCCCTGCCCCCCCTCGCGGCATCGGTCCCCAAGGTCCCTGCCCTCCTCAGCTGAGGCTGAGGCCGAGGCCGTGCACCTTTCGCCCCCTGGGCGGCGCCAGTACGGCGCCGCCCAGGGGGTTTTTGCGTGGCATCTTGTCCGAATTGCCCAAAGCGCGAACGCCGTGCCCGGCCTAGGATGGGCACGGCGGCCCGGAGGGGCCGAAGAGAACGGGCGATCCGCGTCACGGCCGCACGCGGGGCCGGATTTCGGAATCTCGCGCGGGGATCGACGGGCCTCGTTTCCGAACGCTTGATCGAGCAAGTCAATGAGCTGTATGGACGATACTGTAACAAAAGCCTGTAACGTAGTACCATGACCTAGCAACGCACCGGACGTCGATGGAGACCCCGATGGCACTTCCGAAGTATCTCAGGATCGCCCTGATAGCGAGCGTGCTTGCCATGGCTGGCTGCGGACGTCCTGACGGGCCCGTTGCGTTCGACCTTGCGTCGGGGCCCACGTCGACCCCTCTCGAGGCTCGGCAGGCGAGCCACTATTCCCTCAGCGCGTCGATGCCCGGCAAGAACTGGGATCGCATCGAGCGCCTCTCGGCGACGGCCCGCGAGTTCCCCAGGGAGCAGGCGCGTCCCAACGGCCGCCAGCGCGACTCCGAGCTGATCGACGCCTTTGGGACGGCCACGCCGTCGTCGCGTGACGTGCTGCTGCATTACGCCCGCGGCTGGGATCAGGGCAAGGGCACTCCCGTCCTCCTGGTTCACGGCGTCCTGGTCGACGCCAACACCTCCTGGCATGATCCCCACGGCAAGGTCGGCCTCGCCCCCTATCTCTCCAGCAAGGGCAAGCGCGTCTTCGCGCTCACCTTCGCCCACCGCCACGGCGACAATCTCCTCTGGGCCGAGCAGATCGCCTGGGCCATCGCCCGCATCCGCGCGGTGACCGGCGCCAAGGAAGTGGATGTCGTCGGCCACAGCAAGGGTACCGTCGCGGCCCGGGCCCTGGCCTCGGGCGTCCGCCAGCCTTGGATGACCCCCTACGGCAAGGATATCCGCCGCCTGGTCCTGCTGGGAGGCCCCAACCTGGGAGTCGACTTCTCGTTCCGGCATCCCATCGTCAACTATGGCCTCTACCCCGAGCAGGACGACCGCCTGCGCAACGCCCCGCTGACCTGGACCAAGATGCTGGTCATGGGCATGTGGATCGACACGTCGCCGCTGTCCCTGATGACCGATGCGGGCAATTTCTTCCCGGGCCAGTCCCAGATCCTCTATCGCTGGGACGACGTCTACCCCCTACCGATGTACGAGCAGGACTGGTACACCACCTATCACGGGGGCCGGGGCCTGGTGAGCGAGAGCGCCGGCATCGACAAGGCGATCGCCCAGGGCGGCCACTTCATCGACCGCCTCCGCAAGAACCCCCTGGACCCCGGCGTCGAACTGGCCGTCCTCGCCGGCAACACGCCCGACCTTGCGGGCGTCCTCAACGAGACCACCGGGCCCGCCGACGGCGTGGTCTTCGTCAAGAGCGCCACGCATACCGAGGACATGACCCGCAAGGGCGCCAAGCTCATCGCCAAGGACATCCTCCCCCTCAACCACATGGAGCTCATCTACGCTCCTTCGGCCAAGTCCTGGCTTCTGGGAGTCCTCGACAAGCGCTAAGCCTCTTCTAATGCCCCTCTTGAGCCGCTCGCAGCCGGAAATCCCGGCTGCGGGCGGCTTTGTCGCGATATGGGCCCTGTAACGCGCGGCCGTAACGGGGGTGTAACGTCCGCGATGTAGCGTTGCCGCAGCAAGGTTGAATCGCAAGAGGATGAGCACCATGACCACTCAAGCCGCCCCTGATCTCTTCAAGACCTGGAAAGAGCTCTACGACCGCTCCGAGGAGCTGTGGGGCAAGCCGATGCAGGAAATGCTCGGGACCGAGTCGTTCGTCCGCTGGATGAGCACCACCCGCGAGCAGAACCTCACGCAGCAGCAGATGTCTCGCGAGAGCCTGGAGAAGCACTGGGATAGCATGCGCCTGCCCACCAAGACCGATTTTGCCCGGCTCGCGGGCCAGATGGTCGACCTCGAAGCCAAGGTCGAGGCCCTCGACGATCGCCTCGACGACATGGAGGGCAAGATCGACGCGCTCTTCAATCGGCTCGACCTCATCCTCGAGCGGCTCGATTCGGGGATGACCGTCCGCACGGTCAGCCCGGAGCGGGTCGTCGAGAACCTTCCCTCCAAGTCCAAGCGCCCCTCCAAGTAGCCCTTCCACCCCCATACGAGGAGAACAGACATGACGACCGAAACCCCCACCCTTCCCAACGTCACCGGCGAGATCCTGGAGGCCTTCCTCTCGAACGCCAAGGCCCTCAACTGGAGCCAGGATCAGCTCGAGACCCTCGCCGCCACCTGGATGAAGCAGGCCCACACCATGCGTCACGACGGCGAGAAGGTCTTCGAGGTCCTGGTCTCGCAGGCCAAGACCCACAGCGAGGAGATGACCCGCCTGGCCGAGCAGACCATGGCGAGCGCGACCCAGAACGTTCCCGGCTGGGACCTGCTGACCTTCGGCGATCTGCGCCGCCAGGTCGCGGACCTCTCGGCCCGCGTCGACGCCCTCTCCAAGTAATCCACGAACAGGAACCCGATCCGTCATGACCAAGCAATCCGAGACCCTCGACCCGTCCCACACCGAGCGGCTCCGTCAGGAGCTCGATCGGAGCTGGGCCCAAGCGGAAGCAGCCTGGAAGTACATGGCCCAGCCCGTGGCGGCCCCCGTGGGGATGACCCCCAAGGAGGTCGTCTGGACCAAGAACAAGGCCAAGCTGTATCGCTACCACCAGCCGGAGCGCCGGCATGCGGTGCCCATCCTGCTGGTCTACGCCCTCATCAACCGCCCTTACATCCTGGACCTGATGCCGGGCAACAGCTTGGTGGAGTACCTGGTCTCGGAAGGCTATGACGTGTTCATGCTCGACTGGGGAGTTCCCGGCGAGGAGGACGCGCGCCTGCGGATGGACGACTACGTCCTGGATTACCTCCCGCGTGCCGTCAAGCAGGTCCTGCGCCACAGCGGAGCCAAGGAGCTGAGCATGCTCGGCTACTGCATCGGAGGCACCCTTAGCGCCATGTACGCGGCGTGCCATCCCGAGGCTCCCCTGAAGAACCTGATCCTCCTGGCCACGCCGATCGACTTCAGCGATGCGGGACTCTACTCCGCCTGGCTGGATCCCCGCTACTTCGACGCGGACCGGGTGGCCGAGACCTGCAAGCTCGTGCCGACCGAGATGCTCGACTGGGGAGCCAAGATGCTCAAGCCGATGCAGAACTACGTTGGCACCTATGCCGCGTTGTTCGACCGGATCGAGGATCGCGAGTACGTGAAGGGCTGGATGGCCATGAACCACTGGGTCAACGACGGCATCCCCTTCGCGGGGGCGGCCTACCGCCAGTGGATCACGGAGTTCTACCAGCAGAACAAGCTCATCAAGGGCGAGCTGAAGCTCGGAGGACGCCCGGTGCTGCTGGAGAACATCCGCTGCGCGGTGCTCAACACCTATGCGGAGCTGGATCACATCGCCCAGCCCTGCCAGTCCAAGCCGCTGCTGTCGGTCATCTCCAGCCAGGATGCGACCGAACTGCCCATCCGGGCAGGTCACGTCGGCATCGTGGCGGGCCGGTCCGCCTCGAAGAACTTCTTCCCCAAGCTCAACGGCTGGCTTTCCAAGCGGTCTAGCTAGTCCGCGTCGACCGGAAGGCCCGTTCCCACGCCTTGAGGGAACGGGCCTTCTGGCGTATGATGGCAGTAGGAACGCTAGACGCTATGAGAGGTCAACCTTGCCCGATTTCGGCGAAGCGCTCGTCACCCGAACGAAGTTCATCGTTCCTCCGCTCAAGCGAACCCAGTTGCGCCGCGAGCGCCTCCACATTCTGCTCGACAGTGCGCAGGACTTGCGCGTGACCCTGGTGATGGGCGGGACGGGCTACGGCAAGAGCTCGCTTCTAGCAGGCTACCTGCACGAGCGCCAGTCGGCCGCGCTCTGGTACGAGATCTCTGAGCGCGATGCGGATCCTCAGCTCTTCGCATTGCACCTCTGCCACCTCTTCAACCGTGCCCATCCGGACGTGGCGGATCGGGCGCTGGCCCTGCTGGCCCTTCCCGGCGGTGCCGCCAAGCAGGGACTCGCCGCCATCGAGGCCCTGGCCGACTCCCTGCTGGATCGTCTCGATGCCGAGACCTGCCTGGTGCTCGACGATTTCCATCATCTCCAGGGCTCCGAGATGGGTTTGCAGCTGGCCAACCACCTGATCGGCCTGCGCGTCCCCAAGCTGCGCGTCATCCTGGCCTCGCGCGTCCGTCCCGACCTGTCGGGGCTGGCTCGCTGGCGCCTGCAGGGGGATGCGCTCTTCGTCGAGCAAGCCGATCTGGCGTTTCGCCCCCAGGAAGTCGAAGCCCTCTTCACCGAGGTGCTGGCGCTGCCGTTGCAGCCGGGGATGACCGAGCGCCTGCTCAGCGAGACCGAAGGCTGGCCCATGGCCTTGCAACTCATGGCCCAGCGGCAGGGAGTGGGGGTGCCGGAGTCCCGCAGCTCGCTGCGCGATCTCTTCGATTACCTCGCCTGCGAGGTCCTCGATCGCCTGGATGCGCGCGACCGCGACTTCCTGCTGCGGACGGCCCCCATGCACCGGCTCTTGCCCGAGGTTTGCCGCGACCTGACCGGCCGGGACGCCGCCGAGGCCCTCTCCGATCTCAACGAGCGCGGCGTCTTCCTGGTCCCCCTGGGAGACGGCGTCTACCGCTATCACCACCTCTTCCGCGAGTTCCTGCGCGAGCAACTGGCCGGCGCATCCGGTTCTAACGACCGCCTGCGCGAGGCGCATCGCGCCGTGGCCGAGGCCCTGGAGGCTCGCGGCGAACTGGAAGAAGCCATCGATCACTACCTCGAGGCCGGAGACGGCGAGATGGCGGCGAAGCGAATTGTCCTGGCGGCCCCTGCCCTCGTGAACCAGGGCCGCTACGCGCGCCTGGAGTCCTGGCTTTCACGCCTATCTGCCGATCTCATGGAGCGCTCGCCGGCCCTGGCCATCCACCAGGGTGATGCCTGCCGGTTGACGTCGCGCTTCGAGGCGGCGCTCGACTGGTACGACCGGGCCTACCGCGCCTACGGGGATCATGCCGAGGGGCGCAGCCGGGCCCAGGCCTCCAAGGCCCTGGTCTACCTGGACACCATTCAGCCGGCCAAGGCCGAGAAGCATCTCGAGGAGGCCCTCGCCGAGACCCAGGATCCCGCCCGTAGGACAGAGCTGCTGGTGATGCTCGCCGAGAACAAGCTCAACCAGGGGGATTCCCTGGCGGCGGAGCGTCTCTTCAAGGAGGCCAGCGAGCGCCTGCCCGAGGTGGCCGAGCACGAGGCCCGGATCTGCCTGCGGACGGGCCGGCTGCAAGAGGCCAGGACGATCCTCCAGGGCATCCTCAGCCAGCCCTTGCCGTCGGCGAGCGGGACCAAGGCTCACCGCGAGGCCTCCCTGGTGCTCTCCTTGATCGAGGCGATGCAAGGGCATGGCGAGGCGGCCTGGCAACTGGCCGCCCAGGGCCTGGAGCGGGCCCGGGAGCAAGGGGCGCTCTGGACCGAGGCGGTGGCTCTCATCCGGCTGGGGCACGCGGCCCTGGTCGAGGGGAAGCTTGCAGACGCCGAGGGCTATTACCGCGAGGCGATCGCCCTCGCTCGCAAGGTCGCCGTCTCGCGCCTCAAGGTCGAGCCCCTGATGGGCCTCGCCTTCGTCGCGGGCCGCCAGGGCAACCTCGCGGATGCCGAGGCGCATGCCAAGGAAGGCCTCGAGATCGCCCAGGAAACAGGGGACGCCTGGCTTTGCGCCATGCTCAGCCTGGCCCAGGGGGCGATTTACGTGGCGCACGGCGACCCACGAGCCGAGCGCTGGCTGATGCAGGCCCAGTCGGGCTACGAGCGCTGCGGGGATCCCTTCGGACTGGCGCTGGTCGCGC
This sequence comes from Candidatus Sericytochromatia bacterium, assembly GCA_036676455.1. Taxonomy (GTDB): domain Bacteria; phylum Cyanobacteriota; class Sericytochromatia; order S15B-MN24; family UBA4093; genus UBA4093. The sequence continues at coordinate 17,636 of JAKFCW010000029.1, read as the reverse complement.
TTTGGTCGGCGCGCCTGGCCATGTTCCTCGGGGAGGGCAAGGCGGTCCTGACCCGGATCCGGCGGGTCCTCGAACTCCTGAAGCGCCATGAGATCGGTTACTTGCTCAGCAGGCCGACCCTGCTGGGCTTTGCCGACGGGGCGCAGGCCAAGGCCTTCGTCGGAGCGGCCCTGGATCGGGGCATCGCTCCAGCTGTCCTTGCGCCGTGGCTGAGCGACCTGGGGCTCGTCGCCGAGCCCACTCCCCTGCGCGAGGATGCCCTGCGCATTCGCGCCCTGGGCGCCTTCCGGGTCTGGCGGGGCCAGGCCGAGATCGGCGCGAAGGCCTGGGGGCGCGAGAAGGCCCGCCAGCTCTTCCATCTCTTCCTGGCGCACCGGGGCCAGCTCCTGCCCAAGCCGCGCATCATCGATACGCTCTGGCCCGATCTCGACCTGGGCGCGGCGGACGGCACCTTCCGCGTGGCGCTCAATGCCCTCAACAAGGTCCTCGAGCCCGAGCGCAAGGGCGGAACCCCACGCTTCATTCTGAGGGAAGGCGCCAATTACGGCCTGGTGGTCGGTCCTGACGTCTGGATCGATGCCGCGGAGTTCGAGCGCCTCCTCGAGGAGGCCCAGGCGATGGAGACGCTGGGAGAGAACCCGCTCGAGCTTTACCGCCGGGCCCTGGAGCTGTCGGAAGGCGACTTCCTGGCGGATTTCCCCCAGTATGATGCCTGGTGCGAGCGCGAGCGTGAGCGCCTGGCCGACCGTTACAAGGAGGGCGTCGTCAAGCTCGCGCGCCTGCTTTTCGGCCAGGGCGACGACGACGGGGCGATTCTCTGGGCGCTGCGCCTGATCGAGCGCGATCCGTGTGCCGAGGAGGCGTACCGGATCGCGATGGCGGCGCAATACCGCCAGGGCGATCGCCCCATGGCCCTGCGCACGTACGACCGCTGCGTCATCGCCCTCGACGAGGAGCTGGGAGTCGATCCCATGCCCGAGACGCAGCTGCTCTTCGACCGCATCACCCGGCTTGCGCCCCTCACCCCGGAGGCCATCGGATTATAGCCATGGCGGGCGCGGAGGCCCGCCCCACAAACACCATGACTTGCCCGATCCACCATCCTGTCCGCCTTTGTTACGTCCTGTAACGACCATGTAACGTCAGCTTGTTACTTTGTCCTCCAATCGCTTCCCCTCGTTGTGATGGAGGACCTTCGATGTACTTTGGTGACTGGCTGAGCCGCTGGGCGGTCTACGCCCCCGAGAAGACCGCCCTCGTCGACGTGGCCTCCGGCCGCCGGCTGACCTACCGCAGCTTCAACGAGCGCGCCGACAAGCTGGCTTCCGCTCTGCGCCTGCGCTACGGCATCCGGAAGGGTGACCGGGTCGCGGTGCTCGCCTACAACTGCTCCGAGACCCTCGAACTCTTCTTCGCGCTTGGCAAGCTGGGTGCCATCATGGTGCCCCTCAACTACCGCCTGGTCGAGCCCGAGTTGCAATACATCATCCAGAACTCCGAGTCGCGCCTGCTCTTCTTCGGCCCGGAGTTCGAGGGAACGGTGAAGGCCATCCTTCCCGAGGTCTCCCTGGAGTACGTCGTCCCATTCCACGACGACGGCCTGCTGACCTCCTACGAAGAGCTGCTGTCCATGCCCTTCACGGGCGTTCCCGAGCCCGCCGAGATCGATCTCGACGACCCGTGGCTGATCCTCTATACCTCGGGCACGACCGGCCAGCCCAAGGGGGCGGTCCTGACCCATGGGACCATCACCTGGAACGCCGTCAACACCCAGGTGGGCTGGGACCTTCGCCACGACGACATCACCCTGACCCACACTCCCTTCTTCCACACGGGCGGCCTGAACGTCCTCACCACGCCCCTCTTCCACCGGGGCGGGACCGTGGTCCTCGTGCGCCAGTTCGAGGCCACGCAGTCCTTGCGCCTGATCGAGCGGGAGCGCTGCACCGTGGTCTTCGCGGTGCCGACCATGTTCCAGATGATGCTCGAGAGCCCCGCGTTCCACACCTCGGATCTCAGCTCGATTCGCTTCTTCATCTCGGGCGGCGCGCCCTGCCCCGTCAGCCTGATCGAGGCCTACGCCCAGAGCGGCCTGACCTTCAAGCAGGGCTACGGACTCACCGAGGCCGGCCCCAACTGCTTCACGCTCGATGCCAAGGATGCGGTGCGCAAGGCGGGTTCGGTGGGCTTCCCCAACTTCCACCTGGACGTCCGGGTGGTCGACGACGCGGGCCGTGACGTGGCGCGCGGCGAGGTCGGCGAGCTGCTGATCCGCGGGCCGCACGTCATCAAGGGCTACTGGAAGAATCCCCAGGCGACCGCTCAGGCCATCCAGGATGGCTGGCTGCACACCGGGGATCTGGTCCGCCGCGACGAGGACGGCTACTTCTTCATCGTGGACCGCAAGAAGGATATGATCATCTCGGGGGGCGAGAACATCTACCCCGCGGAGCTGGAGAAGATCCTGCATGGCCACCCCGGCATCAAGGAGGCCGCGGTCATCGGCGTGCCGCATGCCAAGTGGGGCGAGGTCGGCCGGGCCGTCGTGGTCCCCCGGGATCCCGCCAGCCTCCAGGACGCCATCTTCAACGAGGCTACGCTGTCCGAAGCCCAGGTTATCGCGTATCTTGGGGAGCGGGTCGCGCGTTACAAGCTTCCCAAGTCGGTGATCTTCACCTCGGAGTTGCCCCGCAACCCCACCGGCAAGGTGGTCAAGCCCGCCCTGCGCGAGCGTTTCGGCGGCGAACTGGCCATGGTCTAGCGCCGGCGACCGTCCGGCAGAAACCACGATCGCTCTAGTCACGAGTAAAGGAAACCCATGAGAGTCAAAGACAAGGTCGTCATCATCACGGGAGCGGGCCGCGGCATCGGCCGGGAAACCGCCTTCCTCCTCGCCAGCGAGGGAGCGCAGGTCGCGGTCTGCGATCGCGATCCCGCCGGCGTGGAGGACGTCTCCCGGCAGATCGCTCGGCTGGGAGGCCAGGCCTCGGCTCACGCGGTCGACGTCACCCAGCGCGCCTCGATCGATGAGATGGTCCGCCAGGTCGTGGAGCGCTTCGGCCGCATCGACGTGCTCATCAACAACGCCGGCATCACCATGGATGCGACCCTGGCCAAGATGAGTGAGGAGCAGTTCGACCGGGTGATCGACGTCAATCTCAAGGGAGTCTTCAACTGCACCCAGGCGGTCCTGCCCCAGATGGTCAGCCAGGCCAAGGGCAAGATCATCAGCGCCTCGAGCGTGGTGGGAGTCTACGGCAACTTCGGCCAGACCAACTACGCCGCCACCAAGGCCGGCGTCATCGGGATGACCAAGTCCTGGGCCAAGGAGCTCGCCCGCAAGGGCATCACGGCCAACGCCGTGGCCCCGGGCTTCATCATGACCGACATGACCGCCGCCATGCCCGAGAACGTGCTCGACGCGATGAAGTCCAAGACTCCCGTCGGCCGACTCGGCACCCCTGCAGACATTGCCAAGGCCTACCTCTTCCTCGCCTCGGACGACGCCGATTTCATCACCGGCCAGGTCCTCGGCGTGGACGGGGGGCTGGTCATCTAAGCGAAAGGAGCGACCCACCATGGCCTCGGCCAACGCTTCCCAACCTACCCCCTATCGCTTCGTCATCGAGACGCTGCTCTTCCTGACCTACGCGGTATTCGGGCTCTCGTGGATCGCCATCACCCCACTGGTGGGCGAGCTTCAGGCCGAGTTCGACATCACCAGCGCTCAGCTGGGGATGATCAACACGCTGGTCTCGGTGGCCAAGGTGGTCGCTCCGTTGCTCACGGGCCTGCTGGCCGTGCGGATCGGGCTCAAGAAGACGATCCTCTTGGGCTCGCTCTGCATCTGCTTCGCGGCGATCGCGCCCTTCACCTCGAACTTCAACCTCTTCCTGGCCAGCCGCTTCGTCTTCGGCGTCGGCGGAGCCATCGTCGTCACGCTCCTGGGGCCCATGGTCATGCAGTGGTTCCCCAAGTCCGAGATGCCCCTGGTCAACGCCTTCAACAACGTCGCCGTCAACACCGGCATCGCGATCACGCTCTTCACCACCGTGCCCCTGGCCGCGGCCGTCGGCTGGCGCAACGCCCTGCTGGTCTACGCAGGTCTGAGCGTCGCCTTGATGCTCGCATGGGCAGTCCTGGGGCGGGATCACGTGGCCGAACCGGTGGCCCCTGGTGAGAAGGCCCCCGCCACCGTTCGCTACGCGGATGTCTGGCGGATGAAGGAGACCTGGATCATCGCCCTGTCCTTCGCGGGCCCTCTGGCGCTTTACCTGGCCTTCAACACCTGGCTTCCCAAGTACTACATGGAGGCCTTCGGCATGAGCAAGGCCACGGCCTCGCAGTTCACCGGCCTCTTCAACATGGTGGGCATCCCCACCGCCATCGTCGCGGGCATCCTGACCAAGCAGCTGGGCCTGCGCCGGCCGTTCATCATCGGGGCGGGCGTCATCATGGGTTTCGCGGGCTTCGGCATGTTCATGACCCCCAACCCCCTGCTCATCACCGTGGCGGCGGTCATGCTCGGCATCGCGATGTTCACCTACGTCTCGCCCCTGTTCACCACTCCCATGGAGCTGAAGGGCATGACCCCGCAGCACGTCAGCCTGATGATGGGAACGGTCTTCAGCTTCGCCTACCTGTTCTCGTCGCTGTCGCCGGTCCTGGTGGGCTTGATGCGCGATGCGACGGGCTCGTTCGTCCCGGCGTTTGCCGTCTGGGCCGTCTTCTCCTGGGTCCTCGCCCTGGGCGGCCTGCTGCTTCCCGAGACCGGCCCCCGGGGCCAGAAGGCCCTGGTCGGAGTCGTCCCCGAGGCGTCGCATACGTCGGATGCCAAGGCGGCCTCCACGGCGGGTTAGCTACTTGATCCAGGCGTCGGCCACGTCGGCCTCGACGGCCACGGGCACGCGCTTCAGGTAAGTCTGAGCGGCCTCCTGCATGGTCTCGCGCAAGAGCGCGGCCATGGAGGGGGCCGTCTCGCTGGGGGCCTCCACGACGATCTCGTCGTGGACCACGTTCACGATGCAGGCGTCGGCGGGCAGGCGCGCGTCAAGCAGGGCGATCGCCCGCTTGGTGATGTCCGCGCTCGTCCCCTGCAACGGCGCGTTCTTGCCGAAGCGCTCCACGCCGGCGACCGCCCTCCGGTTCTCCGGATCGGGAGGCTTGAAGCGAATCCGCCGCCCGCCCAGCGTCGTACATTCCCCGGTTTCCACCGCCTTGCGACCGGCCTGCCGCAGCCAGGCACGCACTCCCGGGTAGGCCGCGAAGTACCGGTCGATCAGCTCCTTGGCCTCGTCCAGGCTACTGCCGATCCGGGTGGCGAGGCCCGCGGGGCCCATGCCGTAGACCATGCCAAAGTTCAGGGCCTTGGCGCGCTGGCGCTCCTCCTTGCTCACTGCCTCGAGGGGCGTGCCGAACATCATCGAAGCCGTCAGCTTGTGTAAATCGGCTCCGCTCTCGAAGGCCTGGATCAAGGGGGCGTCCTGGGTCAGCTCGGCCAGGATCCGCAGCTCGATCTGCGAGTAGTCGGCGATCACCAGCTTGCGGCCGGCATCCGGCACGAAGCAGGCGCGGTAGCGCTCCTGGTTGGGAATCTGCTGGATGTTGGGGTTGGAGGCCGACATGCGTCCCGTGTCGGCTCCGAGCTGGTGGAACTCCGGGTGGACCCGGCCGGTGACGGGATGGATGTAGCTGAGGAAGGACTCGCCATAGGAGCTGAGGGCCTTGGCCGCATGGCGGTACTCGAGCAGCTTGGCGATCACCGGGTGCGCGGAAGCCAGGGGCCCGAGCGTGAGGTCGTCGGTGTCGGGGACCCGGATCCCCAGTTGCGCCAGGGCGCGCATGACCTGGGGAACGGAGTTGAGGTTGAGCGAGCTGAGCGCATGCTCGGGAAACAGCGCGAGCTGGGGGTCGGCCCCGGCCAGCTCGCGGTGAAGCGCCTCGGCCAGCTCGGCGTGTTCCCGCTCGCGTTCCCGGGCCAAGGCCAGCCACTTCACGCCATCCAGGCGGATCCCGGCCAGCTCGATTCCCCCGATGGCGGGGGCGGCCGAGAACTCCAGGGCGGCGATGCGGCTGAGCCCGTCGGAGAGGATGGCCGCGCGCATGACGTCGCGCAAGGGCAGCAAGACCGAGGCATCGCGCGCCGCGTAGGCGACCTGCGATTCGCTCAGCTCGCCGGACCAGTCGCTGCGCTGCATGGTCTTGTCCATGGCGACGCCCAGCCAGCGGGAGGCGACGGCGGCGAGGCTGTGGCCGTCTCGCGAGCCGAGCAGTTGGCTGGCGAGCATGGTGTCGAAGACGCCGTTGAGGCGGATGCCGTAGCGGCGGCGCAGGAACTTGGCGTCGAACTTGGCGTGGTGCAGGACCTTGATGGGACGCTTAGCCTCCAGCAGCGCCTTGATCGGGCCGAGGTCGCGCAGGCGCGGGGCGTCGAGCAGGAAGACGGCGTCCGGAGTGGCGAGCTGGATCAGGCGCAGCCGCGCGCGGTGGGGATCGAGCCCGGTGGTCTCGGTGTCGAGCCCGACGGCCTCGACGCCGGTCAGCACGCGGGCGGCCTCCTCCAGGCCGGAGGCGTCTTGAATCCAGATGAGCGTGGGCGTGGAGGCAGTCGTCATGGCTTCATTTTACCGGGTGATCGGCATCCTCCGGTTGCTGCTTGGGTCGCAACAGCAACTTGCCCAGTTCGCTTGGTTGGTTTTGCTTCGTGATCGTTCATGTGATCCGGGGGATCCTATACTTGAGAGTCTCAGCATCGCGGCATAATAGGAGGACGGAACATGCACGGTTCGACCCGGGGCCTGATCGCGGCAAGCTTGGCGTTGGGGCTCTTGAGCGGCTGCGCCGACCTGATGAACGGCATGCGCATGGGGCTGCCGGATCAGACGTCGGACCCGATGATGTCGAAGGAAGGCGCGATCCGCCCCACCGGAGGCGCCTCGGCGGGCATGCCGGGCACCGACGTCCAGCAAGGCTCCGGCCTGCAGGGCGGCGAGCGCGACGACAACGCCGACTTCGCGGGTTACCTGGAGTTCCTGAGGCAGTTCCAGCAGGATCCCCAGGTCGCCGGCCTCGAGGTCGACGTCTCCGAGCGCTACCCGATGCAGGTGATCGATGAGGCCTCCAAGTCGATCCCCAATGCTGTCGTCACCTTCAAGCTGGACGGCACGCCCGTGCTGAGCGCCCGCACGCCATCGGATGGCCGCGTTTACTTCCATCCCAGGGCCTTCGCCCTCACCAAGGCGTCCACGGCCGACGTGACGGTCACGGTGAGCAAGGGCGATCAGAGCCTCACGCGGACGCTGGTCCGCGACGGCGCGCAGGATGTGCCGCTGGTGCTGCCGGGAGAGCGCGGGGCGATCGCCCCGCGGCTGGACCTTTGCTTCGTGCTGGACGTGACGGGCAGCATGGGCGACGAGCTCGGCCAGATCCAGGCCACCATCGGGGAGATCGCGGCCCGCATCAAGAGCCTGCCCGGATCTCCCGCCGTGCGCTTCGGCCTGGTGGCCTACCGCGATGAGGGCGACGACTTCAAGACCCGCCGGCATGACTTCACCGACGATCTCGACGTCTTCAAGACGCGCCTGAACGCCCTGGCGGCGGCCGGGGGCGGGGACTACCCCGAGGCGCTGAATCCGGCCCTCAACGAGGCGGTGAATCAGCTCTCCTGGGATGACGGGGAGTCCGTGCGGCTGACCTTCGTGGTGGCGGACGCCCCCCCGCAGGTCAACGTGCCGCAGGACGTGCCTTACACGACGAGCATGGTGCAGGCGCTGGAGAAGGGCATCAAGATTTACCCCCTGGCGGCGAGCGGCCTCGATCGGCTCGGGGAGTACGTCTTCCGGCAGCTGGCGCAGTTCACCGGCGGGAAGTTCCTGTTTCTGACCTACGGCGGGCAGACCTCGCATGACGTGGGGCCGGTGCAGTCGAGCGATCTCGACGACCTGGTGGTGGGGATCGTCAAGCGCGAGCTCTCGCACCTGGAATAACTTCAAACGCGAGGGCCCCTGCCGGCATTCCGGCAGGGGCCCTCGCGTTTGGTTGGAGGTTATGAGGCGTTGGGCAGGCGGCTGCCGGTGCCGGAAGCGGGGGCCGACGGGTTCTTGCGGACCGGGGCGGTCCAGCGGACGTTCCAGACCAGGCCGACGCGCTCGAGCATCCAGATCAGGTACTTGGTGAGATCGATCTCGTACCAGGCGAGGCCCTGGGGGGCGCGGGTCTGGCAGGCATGGTGGTTGTTGTGCCAGCCCTCGCCGAGGGCGAGCAAGCCGATGGGCCAGAAGTTCCGGCTCTGGTCCTTGGTCTCGGTCTTGCGGTAGCCGAACATGTGGCAGAGCGAGTTGACGCTCCAGGTCACGTGGTAGACGGCGACCATGGGGACGTAGAGGCCCCAGAGCATCCCGGGCAGGCCGAGGGTGGCGTAAAGCAGGGCGGCCATGGCCAGGTGAGGCAGGAAGAAGAGGGTGGCGTTCTCGCCGAGGCGGGCGTAGGGGTATTGCTCGCGGATGTCCTTGGCGAGCGAGCGGATGCGCTCTTCGTCGGGGCCGGCATCCCGGAGGATCCAGCCCATGTGGCCGTGGAAGAAGCCATGCAGCGGGCTGTGGATGTCCTCGTCCTGGTCGGACTTGGCGTGGTGCCAGCGGTGGTGGCCTACCCAGCCGACGGGATCTCCTTGCTGGCCGACGGAGTTGCCGAGGAAGAAGAAGAACTTGATGAAGCCCGTGGTCTCGAAGGCCTTGTGGGTGAGCATGCGGTGGAGATAGAAGGTGGTGCCGAAGCCCATCCAGAGGTACATGCCGATCATGACCGGCAGGTAGCTCAGCGAGAAGGGTTGGAAGAAGGCGGCGATCGCCAGCCCATGGAAGAGGGCCAGGAAGAGGGCGCTCAGCCATTTGATCGGGCGGTTTCGAAACATGGGCGATCCTTTCTCAGTAGACACCCACCCATCTCACCATAAAGCCATGGGGGAGTCTGTCATGGCTCGGTCATGGACGGCGATAATTGCGTAAAACCTTTGCACGACGGGCATTTGCCTGCTTTGCGGGGCGCCGGAGAACGGAAAGGCCCCCGGAAGCTTCAGCTTCCGGGGGCCTTCGCGGGAAGGAGGTTAGACCGAAGCGGCCTCGGGCGCCGGGGCGGCAGCCTTCGACAGCTCGACCTCGATCTCGAGCTTGACCTTCTCGCCGACGAGGATGCCGCCGGTCTCGAGGGCGACGTTCCACTCGAGGCCGAAGTCCTTGCGGTTGATCGTGGCGGTGCCGCTGAAGCCGGTGACGGTGGCGCCCCAGGGGTTCTGGTGCTGGCCGGAGTACTCGGTCTCGACGGCGATCTCGCGGGTGACGCCGCGGATGGTGAGGTCACCGTAGACGGTGTACTCGTTGCCACCCTTGGCCTCGATGCGGGTGCTCTTGAAGGTCATCTTGGGGTGGTTCTCGGCGTCGAAGAAGTCGGCCGACTTGAGGTGACCGTCACGGCCCTCGTCGCGGGTGTCGATCGAGGCGACCTCGATCTCGCCGGTGATGGTCGAGCGGGTGAAGTCCTGCTCGTCGAGCTTCAGCGAGCCGGTGTAGCTCTTGAACTCGCCGCGGACGGTGGAGACCATCATGTGCTTGACGGCGAAGCCGATGCGGCTGTGGGAGTTATCAAGATTCCAAGACATGGGTGATTCCTTTCTTTCTAAGCGTTCTAAGCGTTGTGACTAGATGCCCTTGGCCATGCCGTCGATCTGGATGGCCAGGTCGTTTGAGACCTTCACGCCGAACATCGGCTTGGGAAGGGGGATGCCGTAGTCGGAGAGCTTGATGTTGAAGTTGCTCGAGAAGTTGACCCAGTCGCCGGGGCGATAATCGGGGTTCTCCTTGTCCTCGGGGAGGAAGTGCAAGGAGACGGGAACGGTGATGCTCTTGGTGACGCCGTGGAGGGTGAAGTCACCGGTCGCCGAGCCGCTCACGGGGGCGTTGGCCACGAGCTTGGGAGCCTTCAGGGACTTCACCTTGAAGGTTGCCGTGGGGTACTTCGCCGCCTCGATCGTGCCGGCCATGTGCTCGTTGCGCAGGGGGATGCCGGTGTCGAGCGAGGTCAGGTCGACGACGATCTCACCCACCTTGGTCTTGGAGGGGTTGGCGATGTCGATCTCGCTGAAGCCTTCGACCTTGTTGGTGCGGCCGACGATGCGGACGACCGAGGCCTTCGAGGTGAAGCTGACTTCGTTGAGGGTGTGGTTGTCCTGCTGAACCTTGAAGGTCCGGGCATCGACCGAGCCGGCGAAGAGGACGCTGGCGGCGACGAGCGAGAGGGCGGCGAGCTTGCGATTCATGGATTCTCCTTAAAATCGGGCCATCCAGAACGGAAGGCAACCTATGAGCGGAAAGCGGGGACTCAAGTCAATTATTCGCTGTAGAACAATTTGATGATAGTTCTAACGAGGACAATCTGTCAAGCGATTTTTTTGGGCTTACTTGGAAGGACCGCGGAAGGCGGCTTGCAGTTCCAGCAGCAGCTCGGTGAGTTGCTGCTGGCGTTCGAGCGGCATGCGCTCCCAGAACTGGGCCATGTAGTCGATGTGCGGCTGGAAGGTGGAGTTGAAGAGGGCCTCGCCGTCCGGAGTCAGCGAGACGCGGACCTGGCGCGAGTCGGATTCGCCCCGGCAGCGCTGGATCAGGCCCTTGGCCTCGAGGCGGTCCAGCACGCCCGTGAGGGTGCCCTTGGTGATGAGGGTCCCTTCCCCGAGCTCCTTGCAGGTCATGCCCTGGGTGTCGCCCAGGGTTGCGAGCACGTCGAACTGCGCCGGCGTCAGGCCCATGGTCTCGACGTGCCGGTTGTCGACCGCCGTGACGCTGGCGTAGGCCTCGATGAGGGCCCGGGCGGTCCTCAGGAAGGGCTCTGGAGCTTGACTATACGGAGGTTCATTCAACATAGGGGTATCATAATTCTAGCTAGAACAATCGTCAAGCCTAGCCAGCATATCGACTTCCCGCTTCAGGGCCTGGAAGGCCTCGAGACGTTCGGCGCGCAAGCCGTTGTTGCGCGGACTCGTCGAGGGCACGGCCCGGACGAGGATGCCGGCGGGAGGATTTCCCCAGCGCTGGTAGCGCTCGTGCAGGCCCAGGCCGTTGAAGCAGACGACGCGCGGCCGGTAGCGCCGCAGCAGGTCATCGAGCCGCGCGAAGCCGCGCTTGAACTCCTCCGCGCCGAGCCCGTCGATGGTCGGGGTCGGCCGCTTGATGACGTCGGTGAGGCCCAGCCCGTGGGCGAGGATCTCGCGGTCCTCGCCGGGGCCGCGCAGGATGCGTGGGACGAAGCCCGCCGCGTGCAGGTCCTCCCAGAAGCGATTGGCGCGGCGGGCGTAGTAGTGCCCGTGCGATACGGCATAGGGATTGGGGTTGTAGCCGACGAAGAGGACGTCGAGTCCCTCGGCCAGGAGATCTTCCAGGGTCAGGAAGCCGTCCATGAGGATGCGTTCTGCCATGGGGCTCACTCTACGGGGAAGAACGGCCCCATGCAAGCAATTAATCGTGGTTGAGGCGATAGACGACCGTCATGTCCGGGCTGCGGCGCAGGTCCTCGTTGGTGACGATTCGCCACTTCGCCTTGGCGAGGTGCGGCTCGACCTTGGCGGCGCCGGTCTGGGCCAGCACGTGGTAGACCAGTTCGGTGCAGTACAGGCGGTCGTCGGAATCGGTCACGAAGACGGTGTCATAGTTCTTCCCGACCTGCGCCCGGGCGTAGGAGATTCCCTGCGCGAGCGTCTGGGGGGTCCAGGTCGGGCGCAGCACCACGAACTTGTCGCGGTCCACCCGGTCGAGGTAGTCGCTGAGCTTCTCCTCGATCACGCCGATCATGCGTCGTCCGAAGCCCTCCTGGGCCAGAGAATGGACGATCCGGTCGTTGCCCAGGTAGAAGGCGGCGTGGACGAAGGAGGCGTTGTTGCCGCACTGGATCACGTCGCCGGGCTGCAGCGCGGCCATGAGGCGCTGGCGCTCCGCGCCCGAGATGGGCGGAATCGCGTCCGTCTTGCCGGGCTTGCTGAAGTGGGCCTTCACGGGGAGGTATGAGAGCTTGTAGGCCAGCGTGCGCAAGGTCTGGCTCTTGACGAGCGAGCGGTAGAAGAGGCCGCCACGCGTCGCCGAGAGGGTGGGGCGCGCGGTGCTGAAGTCGGGGTCGGCGCTTTCGTCGGCGTAGAACTGCGCGGCCAGCTCTTCGACGGTGGAGACCAGCTGGGCTTCGTCCTGCCGGGTGACGCTCTCGGCCGAGAGCAGATCCGGCTCGGAGCCTGCGAGCATGGGGCCTGCCGCGGGGCCGCCGCAGCCGGCGAGCAGCGTCGAGGCCAGGAGCATCGGGAGCCAGATCCGTCGCATGACGTCACCTCATGAGGGAAGGGGAACGCATGACTTATCGCTGGAGGGGGATTAAATCTTTCCTGTCATGAGGTGGAAAAATGGCCGGGGCTGTGAAACCGGGGGAACGCCGGGTTTTCCCTGGCGCACCCTGGATTCGCAGCCTCGACCAATGCCCAGACTGTAGCCCAAGACACCGGGATGCGCAACAGTGGAGCGACCCTCACGGGGGGGCCTGTGCGGGGCGGGCCTTTTTGTGACCATGCCTGAGAGGGTGTTTGTGGGGCGGGCCTTTTTGTGACCATGCCTGACAGGGTGTTTGTGGGGCGGGCCTTTTTGTGACCATGCCTGACAGGGTGTTTGTGGGGCGGGCCTCCGCGCCCGCCATGGCTACCATACCTGCCATACCTGCCATGCCCCTCAACAAGTTGCGGGCGCCCATGGGGCGTGATAGGGTGGGGGCATGACCATCGATCGCCTCATGCAAGCCGCCGATGCGCTGACAGGCGCGCTTTCGCCTCTCAGCTTCTCGGAGCCCGTTACCCACGTCTACAACCCGCTGCAGTATGCCCGCGCGGGCTACGAGGCCTACCTTCGTCTGGCCGGGGAGGCGCCCAAGCGCGCCGTCTTCCTGGGGATGAACCCGGGCCCCTGGGGCATGGCCCAGACGGGGGTCCCTTTTGGCCAGGTGGAGTGGGCGCGCGGCTGGATGGGCATCGACGTGCCGATCGCCAAGCCCTTGCCCGAGCATCCGAAGCGCCTCATCACGGGGTTTGCGTGCGAGCGGCGCGAGGTGAGCGGCTCGCGGGTCTGGGGGGCGATCGCCACGCATTTCGGCACGCCCGCGGCCTTCTTCTCGCGCTACGTGATCCTCAACTACTGCCCCCTGGTCTTCATGGAAGCGTCGGGCCGCAACCGCACTCCCGACAAGCTGCCTGCCGCCGAGCGCAAGGCGCTTTACGCGGCCTGCGACGCGCACCTGCGCACCGTGGCGGAGGTGCTGCGCCCGGAGTGGGTCGTCGGCATCGGGGCCTTCGCCGAGGAGCGCGCCCGCCTGGCGCTGGCCGATACCGGCATCCGCACCGGCCGCATCCTGCATCCCAGCCCCGCCAACCCTTTGACCAACCAGGGCTGGGAGCCCCACGTCGCGCGCGAGCTCTCGGAGATGGGCCTCTGCCCCTTGCTCTGACTCCCTGGTTAACCTCTCGACGAAGCCGCGCAAAAGCGCCCCTTGCAATCGATTGTAACGATCTATTAAGATAGCTCTCGGGCGATCAGCCCCCTGCCCGTCAAGCGGCAGACAGCGAGAGGAGGGCGAATGGGTAGCAAGCTGAAACTCGAGAAGCGCCTGCGCAACGCGGAGTACGCCAAGAAGTTCAAGAAGAAAAAGCAGCGCCCCCCCCGTCCCGCCGCGTCGTCGAGCATGCCGGTGGGAGGCGCGGAGGTCATCTGCGCGAGCTGCGGGATCCAGACCCACGTCCCGTTCCAGCCGACCAACGGCAAGCCGGTCTACTGCCGGTCGTGCTTCACCAAGCCCCAGCCCACGGTGACGTCAGTAACCATGGCGCCCGCCGCTCCCGCCCGGAAGCCCGCCTCGGCCATCGGCACCGGCGGCTAGGCTAGCGTTCGCGGCTAGGGTGACGCCTTGCGGCGCGCCTCGTGCTCCGGGAACAACCAGCCGTAAGTGAAGTAGGCCAGCCCCACCAGCGACGGGTAGGCTCCGTCCAGCATGCGGCCCCGCAGGTAGGCGATCTGCTCGCGCAAGATCCGGTGATGCAGGCTCGCCGTCGCCGGCGTGCCCGGCGCGTCCTCGACCAGGGTCGGGACCAGCGCGGGCCGTGTGCCGGGCCCTAGCTGCGCGAGCCCCTCCTCGATCACCGTCAGCTCCCGGTTGATGTTGTAATCCCCGTACGGGCCCGGATAGGTGTCCAGGTAGTACGAGTAGCACATCGGGCTCAGGTCGTCGAAGAGATGGAACCACCGCTTCGACTCCTGCAGCCGGGTGTCGTTGACATGGAAGTAGTAGTTCGGGAAGAAGGCCATCGACAGCCGCACGCGTCCCTTGGTCCGCTGCCGGATCCCGCCGATCAGCTCCTCGACCTCATGCGCCAGCCAGCGCTTCCAGACGTCCAGGTACTCGACCTCGCGGCCGTCGGGAGCGACTCCCGTCGAGAGGTAGGCTCGCATGGCATCCGTGTCGTAGGCGGGGTTCTCGGCGTAGAACGTCTGCATCTGCTGCTCCGAGTAGCCCCAGAAGTTCCGTGGATCCGCCGAGGGATCGACGTCGCCGTCCTTCAGCCGCACGGGGTAGCGGATGTAATCGAGCTGAATGCCATCCACCATGCCTGAGCTGGCCAGCTCCCATGCCATCAGGTTCAGGCGCCGGCGCACCTCCGGGTGCGTGGGCGATACCCGCCATGACTGCTTCTCGGAGGCTCCCGACGTCCGGCCGAAGCCGTCCCGGACCAGCTGATCGGGGTGGGCCTCGCCGTAAGCCTGCCCGAAGTTCAAGGTGTGGAGCCAGGCGTAGATCTTCATGCCCCGCCTGCGCGCCTCGCGGGAATAGACCTTCAACAGCTCCACCTCCTGAGCCGCGGCGCTCCCAGGAGACACGGAGCTGGCCGGCGTGGCCAGGGGGAAGAGCCCCGACGGCGACTTGTAGTGAAGCGTGCCGCCCTGGAAGGCCTCCACGTAGATCTCGGTGATTCCCATCGACTGGGCGTTGTCCAGCACCTCCAGCACGTGGAGCCCGCTGAGGTCCCCGCGGTACGGCCGGATCCAGAGCCCCTGCCGCCGGATGACCGCTCCCGGCTGAGGCCGGTTGGCCTGCGCGACATGCGAAAGCAGGCGATCGTAGGTCATCAGGGCCTGGGCCGAGGGGCCGTTCTCGCGGACCTGGTAGATCCCCTCGAGGGAGGCCGGCGTCACTGGCATGGGCATCTCGGAGAGCAGCCGGACGCGGGCCGTCGTGACCTCGCTCGCGAGCGCGAGGCCCGGCTTGGCCGAGGCCGGAGCTTGCAGTAGGACCAGGGCCGCGAGGGCGCCCATGAGCGCCGTCCGGCGCGGGCGGTCGTAAAATTTCAGCATGCCGTCACCCTACGTCACCCGACAGATCCCGTCAAGCGATTGGATTGATTGCGGGCAGGGACGCCCGCGCCACAAGCAGGGACGCCCGCGCCAATCGCAGCTGCTTTTCTTGAACCCGTGGGGCGGGCCTCTACGCCCGCCGGTGAGCTTCACCATGCGCTGGCCCCTCTGGCGCTAACGCGCTAGAATGGCATGATCGCAATCCTGAACGCCCCTTCCATCCTGCCGCCAATGGAGTAATCGAACCGTCATGACCCAACGCAAATCTCAACGGGCGAGCGGCGTCCTCCTGCATCCGACCTCCCTGCCGGGCCGCTACGGCATCGGCGAGCTCGGAGAAGAGGCCGCGCGCTTCATCGACTTCCTGGTCACGAGCCGCCAGAAGATCTGGCAAGTCCTGCCGCTCGGACCCACCTCCTACGGGGATTCGCCCTACCAGGCCTTCTCGGCCTTCGCCGGCAACCCCATGCTGATCAGCCTCTCGCAGCTCGCCCAGGATGGCTTGCTCTCGCAGGCGGATCTCGCCGAGGTGCCGAACTTCTCGCCCGATGCCGTCGATTTCGGCTGGGTCATCTCCTGGAAGAAGCCCCTGCTGCGCCGCGCGTTCGACGCCTTCGAGGCGCGGGCGAATGAGGGCAATCGCCGCGAGCTCGAAACCTTCATTTCGCGCCAGGCAGGATGGCTGCTGGACTTCGCGCGGTTCATGGCCTTCAAGCATCACTTCGATGGCAAGGCGTGGGGCGAATGGGACCCGGCCATCCGGTCGCGCGATTCCCAGGCGATAGCCGCCCTATCGGCCGAGCTGGCCGGCGAGATCCGCTTCCAGCAGTTCCTCCAGTACGTCTTCTTTAAGCAGTGGGGAGCGGTCAAGGCCTACGCCAACTCGCGGGGCATCCAGATCATGGGCGACATTCCCATCTTCGTCGCCTACGACTCGGCCGACGTCTGGGCCAACCCGGAGCTCTTCTACCTCGACGAGCAGGGCCATCCCACGGTGGTGGCCGGGGTTCCGCCGGACTACTTCAGCGCGACCGGCCAGCTCTGGGGCAACCCCTTGTACCGCTGGGACGTCATGAAGGGTCAGGACTACCGCTGGTGGATCCAGCGCCTCAGCAAGGCAATGGCCCTCTACGACCTCATCCGGGTGGACCACTTCCGGGGCTTCGAGGCCTACTGGGAAGTGCCGGCGAACGAGGAGACGGCCATCAACGGCAAGTGGGTCAAGGCTCCGGGCGAGGACCTCTTCGAAACGGTCTCGCGCGAGCTGGGCAAGCTGCCGATCGTCGCCGAGGATCTCGGCGTGATCACCCCCGAGGTGGAGGCCCTGCGCGACCGCTTCGGCTTCCCGGGGATGAAGATCCTGCAGTTCGCCTTCTCGGATCCCAGCAATGCCTACCTGCCGCATCACCACGTCCCGAACTGCGTGGTCTACACGGGCACCCATGACAACGACACCACGCAAGGCTGGTACGATGCGGCCACTCCGCAGGAGCGCGACTTCGTGCGGCGCTACGTCGGCTGCGACGGGACGGATGCGACCTGGGACCTGATCCGCCTGGGCATGCGCTCCGTGGCGGACCGGGCGGTATTCCCTTTGCAAGATTTGCTCGGCCTCGGCTCGGAGGCACGCCTCAACACTCCGGGCAAGGCCTCGGGCAACTGGTCCTGGCGCTATCGCGCTGAGGTGCTGACGGATGCGCTGGCAGGTCGCCTCGCGGACCTGACGGTGCTTTACGCGCGCGACGGGTCGGCGCTGGTCACCGAGTAACCATTGACCAAGAAGCGCCCCGGCGAAATCTTCGCCGGGGCGCTTCTTGGTCGAAGGAGAAAAAAAAGGTCCGGGGGGAAGGCTCCCCCCGGATTTTAATTGGCTGGTTAAACGGCTGCCAGATCGCGCGGGATGGCGTCGACCGGGGTGACGTTCACCATGTCGCTCTCCCAGTTGACGGCAAAGAACGAGGTCGTGCCCGACCGGGTGCTCCGGGCCGCCGGGCGCATGTAGGCGATCACGTAGTGAGTGCCCTCGGCCTGCCGGCCCAAGGTGTACTCCGCGTCGGGGAGAAGCCCCTCGGCGATCGCCGATTCCATCCGCTGGCGGGCCTCCGTCGTCCACTTTCCGAGTAGCACGGCCATAAGTCCCTCCTTCGTCAACAGGCCCCGTTGGGCCTGGAAGATGCGTCTGCCTTATCCGTTCACGACCTTTCAGACCTCTGGCGA
>JAKFCW010000028.1:0-4845 GCA_036676455.1 Candidatus Sericytochromatia bacterium | reverse complement strand
CCCTCGGTGATGACGATCATGTTCACCAGGATCAGGATCAGGAAGATGATGATGCCGACCAGGAAGTTGCCGCCCATGACGATGTTGGCCATCGAGTCGATGATGTGTCCCGCCTCGCCGTGGAGGAGGATCGAGCGGGTGGTGGCCACCGACAAGGCAATGCGGTACAGGGCCGTGATCAGCAGCATCGAGGGGAAGCTCGCGAACTCGAGCGGCTTGATCAGGTACAGGGCGACGAAGAGGATGATCAGCGAGATGACGATGTTGCAGACGATCAGGAAGTCGAGGATGATCGTCGGCAGCGGCAGCAAGAGGATGCCCAGGATGACGACGACGATGCCGGCGAGGGCGATATCGCCGAAGAGGCCGCCTTGTTTTCCTCCCGGAAGGGCCATCATCTAGGCACGCCCCTAGACCGGGACGCCGAGCTTCCGCCGCAGGGACTGGCTCAGCATCTTCTGGGTCATCGCGGGCAAGGAGGCGCCCGAGTTCAGGCGGTTGAAGACCTCCTGCTGAATGTCCGGCGAGAGGTAGTTCAGGACCTGCTCGGCGTAGCCCGGATCGAGCTGCGCCAGGACGCCGGCCACGCTCTGCGGCTTCTCCATGCCCAGCAGCTCGGAGACCTGCTCAGGGGCGACCTCGTAGAGGAAGTCGAACGCTCCGCCCATCGCCTGGGCCTGGGGCGCCATCATGGCGGGCTCCTCGTACTGCATGTTGGCGTATGGATCGCCGCCGGGCAGCCCCTGATCGTAGCCCATCTGGCCACCGAGCGCGTCCTGGTCGAAGCCCATCTGACCGAAGCCCGGCGGGATGCCGGCCAGGGCGGACTGGTCGAACGAGGGCAGTGCGTCGCCGTCGCCGCTGAGCGCGGTGAGCGCCGCCAGCGGATCCTCCTGCTTGCGGGTGGCCCGGCGGATGAAGGCGATGATGAGGAACAGCAGCAGCAAGCCACCGCCCGCGGCCCAAACCAGGCCCCACGAAACCGACTTGCCCTTGGGCTTCTTGGCGGCGCCTTCCTTGTCCTCGAGTTCCTTCTTGAGGGCGTCCTCGAGGGAGGTGTCGAACTTCACGCGCTCGACGGTCACCTGGTCGCGGCGGGCCTGATCGGCGCCGGCCGCCGTGGCGATGACCATGCGCAGGCGCTCCACCCCGTCGGGCTTCACCGACTCGGGAAGCAGGACCGCGATGGACATGCGCTTGATGTTGCCGGAAGCGGTGTTCACGAGCTGGCGCTCCATGCTGAGGGCCTGCTGCTCGCGGAGGTTCTTGCGGTAGGACTCCTTGTCGCCGCCGACCTCGCTGGGAAGCGCGGGATAGGAGGGCACGTTCGCCGCCACGCCGGGCACGCCGCCGTTGGTGGCGGTGCCGTTGCGCTCCTCGGTGAGGGTGCGGTTGACGGCCACGGGCTCGCCATTGTTGAGCACGGGAGCCAGCAGCTGGTTCATGACCTGGCGCTTGTTGAAGTCGAGCTCGAGCTTGACGCGCACGACCGACTTGCCCGAGCCCACCAGCTTGTCCAGCAGGGAGGTGAGGCGGTTCTCGAGGTCGGCCTCCATCTGGCGGGTGACCTTCATCTGCTCGTTGAGGGCGCGCATGAGGCTGCGCTCGTCCTTGTTGCCCGCGTTGGCCTCCATGCCGCTGGACAGCAGGTGGCCGTCCTTGTCGGTGACGGTGACGTTGTCGGTCAGCAGGCCGGGCACGGAGGAGGCCATCAGGTGCTGGATGCCTTCCACCTGCATGGGGTTGAGGGAGCGCCCGCGCTGCATGACGACCATGACGGCCGCGGTGGTGGGCTTGCGCTCGGTCTGGAAGAGGGTGTCCTCGGGAAGGTTGACGATGACCGCGGCGTCCTCGACCCCGTCGATCTGCTTGACCAGGCGCTTGAGTTCCCCCTTGAGGGCGCGCAGGAAGGAGATCTTCTTGTCGAAGTCGGTCGAGATGAAGTCCTTCTTGTTGAAGATCTCGAAGCCGGGCTCGGCGTTCTTGGGGAGGCCGGCCAGGGACAGGGCGATGCGGGCCTTGTCGGCGTTTTCTTTCTTGACGGCGATCGCCGTGCCATCCTCCAGGAGCTTGCTCTCGATCTTGGCTTCCTGCAGCTTGCCGGCCGCTTCGCCCGCCGAGATCTCGTCCATCTTGCGGAAGAGCACGGACCAGGACTCCGCTTCCTTCTCCTGCTTCTTGCCGCCGCCAAGCGTCATCATCAAGACGATGATCAGCACGACGACGAGGCCAACGCCGCCCCCGACGATGGCCAGAAGTTTCTTGTTCTGCAGGAGGTTCTGAAGCGCTCCCATTTTAGATCTGCATGTTCATCAGCGTCTGATAGCCCTGTGCGACGCGGGTCGTGACCGCCGAGGTCAGGTGCACCTGAGTCTCCGCCTGCGTCACCGCCAGCATGATCTGGTGCGGGTCGATGGGCTTGCCCAAGCTGAAGTCCACTCCCAGCTCGAGGGCATGGTGGTGCGAGTCGCTCACGCCCTGGATGGCGTCCTGGAGGACGTCCCCGAAGCCCCGGGTCTCACCGGGATTCAGGACGCTCTGCGCCGACGGGTCGAGCGCTCCGGGAAACTCCGGGTTGGCCTGCAGGCCGAACTGCGCGAACTTGTCCTCGAACTCGTTGAACGCGGCAAGCGGATCGTTGCGGCCCGGCAGGGCGTTGAGCTGATGGAAGTTGACGAGCATCTCTTAGCCCTCCTAGCGGCCGATCTCGAGGGACTTCTGGTGCATATTCTTCGCCGCGTTGGCGATGGTCACGTTCGAGTCGTAAGCACGGCTCACGGCGATCATGTCGACCATCTCGGTGACGACGTTGACGTTGGGCATCCGCACGAAGCCATTGGCATCCGCGTCCGGATGGCCGGGCTTGTAGACCAGGGGACCGGGACTGGCGTCCTTGTGGGTGCCAACGACCTGCACGCCCTTCATCTGACCGGTCGCCTCATCGAGTAAGGTCTGGAAGACCGGCATCTGGCGCTGGTAAGGCCCGCCGTCCGGCGTCCGGGTGGCGGAAGAGTTCGCCATGTTGTTCGAGATCGCCTCCAACCAGAAGCGGTTGGCCGTCAGCGCGGAAGCGGAAACATCGAAGACGTTGTAGATGCTCATGACTCCTCCTCACGAAGGACCGGTATCAATACTCACACTAGTTCCCGTATACCCGGGAAGGGGCTTGCCAGCACGGTTTGGGCATTAAGTCGCGCTTAAGTCTGCAACCGATAGCTGGAGAAGGGCCCGTTACATAATACCGAGCGCCCTCAGGCGAAGCCGTGGCATCGGTCACGCCAATCGCAACAAGTAGTCCCCCCGCGCCCGCGGCGAGCCGCTAGACACAGGAGGACCGCCGGAGGGTGAGCGGCCTGCAGCCATCGCACCAGAAACGGCGAAGGCAGGCATTCCTCGGAGAGATTACTTCGCGTCGATGACGAACTTGAGCGTGCGGTACTCGGAAGCCAGCATGGTGGTCACCGTGTTGAAGCGCTGGACGGTCTTGACCACGTCCGCCATCTCGGTCTCGATGGAGGTGCCGTTGCCGTCGCGGCGGTGCGCCTTGTTCTCAACGGTATTCACGCTCGGAGACCACATCTCGAGCATGGCCGCGGCATCGGATGAAGATTGCCCGAAGAAGCCCGCCATCGGATTCTCGAACGGCTCCTGGGAGTTCTCGGTCTTGGCGGTTTCCAGGATGGACTTGAGGGAGTCCTCGAAGTTGACCACCTGGCGCTGATAGTTGGGCGTGTTGATGTTGGCGACGTTGTTGGACTGGGCCGTGAAGCGGGTGCTCAGGCCATCCAGGGCGCGCTCCATCGCCTTGAGATCCATTCCGAACATGCTGACACCCCCTTCCTGAGTCTTTCACTGGATTCCCGCTTTCGCGGGAATGACGGTAACGAAAACCCTACCAGCTAGCGCCTGCGGCTACCAACTGGCGCCTGCGGCTACCAGCTAATGAAGTCGTCGATGCTCTTCTTCTTGCCCAGCTTTTGCTTGAGTTGCTCCAGGGCCCTCCGGTGGATGCGGCTGACCCAGGACTCCGAGAGCCCCAGCTTCTGCCCGATCTCGTTGAAGGACATGTTGTGGAAGTAGTAGTAGCGAAGCGTGGTGCGCTCCTGGACCGGCAGCTGCTCGATCGTGAGGCGCAGAGTCTGCTGCAGGTCTTCGAGTTCCATCTCGTTCTGGATGGTGTCGCTGCTGCCGAGCTGGTTCATGAGCGAGAAGGACTCATCGCCGTCCGAGCCCGACGGAGCATCGAGCGAGAGGATGTACGAGTAGGCGAGCTGCGTCAGCGAGTTCTGCATCGCCTCTTCGGAGTTTTCGTCCTCGACCTGCTGGCGCTGGTTCTTGGGGATGGTGGGCAGCTTCGGCAGGTTGTCGAGGATGGCCCCCTTGATGTAGTAGGTGGCGAAGGTCTCGAACTTGACGCCGCGCTCGGGATCGAAGCGATCGGCCGCGGCCATCAGCCCCATGATACCGTCCGAAACCAAGTCCTCGACGTCGTAGTGGCGGGGGAGCTTGGTGGAGAGTCGGCGGGCGATCGCCCTGACCATCGGCAGGTACTGCTTGATGGCGGCATCATCCATCCGCTTGGCTGATGTGACAGGCTTCTTCACCGTGTGCTCCTACTCCTGCTGGGCTTTCGATTGACTTTGGACGAGCTGCTGCACCAACTGGTCCACCAGTTGGTTGCCAGAGCTCGAGTTCGCGAAGCTCTTGCCAACAGCCTGATCGAAGAAGGTCATGAACATCTCGGCGTTCTCACCCGAGAACAGACCTCCCTCCTCGTTGGATTCCGGCCGCATCTGGCCGAAGACCTGCGCGAAAAGGTATCCGGCGAACTCTTCGGCCGCCTGC
>JAKFCW010000027.1:0-10425 GCA_036676455.1 Candidatus Sericytochromatia bacterium | reverse complement strand
CCCGAGAAGGGCGGAAGCTGGGCTTTGCGGGTCTCGTAGAGGTACGCCAGCAGCGCGCCAATGGCTCCCAGGGCGCGCGGAGAGTCGGTGAGGCCGAAGCCCTCCAGGCTGCTCACCCGGAAGTGCTCGAGGACCAGCCGCTTGCCGGGCTCCGCGGAGAAGCTGGCCTCGTGGCGCAGGGTCAGGTTGAGGCCTTCGGGCAGGATGCCCACCCAGCGGGCGTCGAGCTGCTCGGGGGCAACCCGGCCCGGCTGCCGCCCCCAGGCCGTGCGCTCCCAGACGTCGGTCGGGACTGGCACCAGTAGCTCGGCCGGCATCAGGCGGGAAAGCTCGGCGGCGAGCGTCCGCGCATCCGTGACCTCGGTGGCGAGCAGCTCGCCGGTGGAGACGTCGCAGTAGGCGAGGCCGTAGCCGTCGGTGGTGGCGGAAATCGCAGCGAGGAAGTTGTTCTGCTTGTCGGCCAGGTACCCCGATTCGAGCAAGGTGCCCGGAGTGACCAGCCTGACCACTTCGCGCTTCACCAGGCCCTTGGCCTGGGCGGGATCCTCGACCTGTTCGCAGATGGCGACGCGGAAGCCCTTTTCGATGAGACGGGTGAGGTAGTTCTCGGCCGCGTGGTAGGGGATGCCGGCCATCGGAATGCGCTCGCCCCCCGATTCGCGCCCCGTCAGCGTCAGCTCGAGCTCATGCGAGGCGATCTTGGCGTCCTCGAAGAACATCTCGTAGAAGTCCCCCATCCGGTAAAAGAGCAGGACATCCGGATACTGCTCCTTGAGGGAGAGGTACTGCTGCATCATCGGGGAGTACTGGGGCTGCACGGCGTCCTCCGGAAAAGAAAAGAGCCCGGAATCCACGTCCGGGCTCTCCATTGTACCTCAGCGGCTTTGCCGTTTCTACTGCTGCGGTTGCTAGCGCTTAGCCGCAGGCGCTGGCGGTTAGCCGCACGCGCTAGGCGTTCTGGCGCTTCTGAAGGGCCAAGGCCTCCTGGACCTGGCTGGGACGCGCGTAGTTCAGCTCGACCAGGATCTCGCCCAGCCACATGTAGCGGCCGCGCCTGGCGAGCTCCTGCTGGCGCTTGAGCGCCGCGTCGAGCTGGATCTCGGTGATGATGCCCTTGGCCACCATGTACTCGCCGAAGCGGAACTTGGACTGGGTATTCTTGAGGTGCTCGATGTTGGGATCGTGCGCCTGAAAGCGAATATGCCCTTCGCGCTGCAGCTCCTCGACGGCCTTCACCAGGCGCTCGCCAAGGAGGCCGACGGATTCCCCAAGCTGGTAAAGCGAGGACTGCCCGTCGATCTTGGCCAGCAATTTCCACGTGTCGGCGTCTACCTGAACCCCGCGCAACGCGTAGTTGGTCTGGAGCGAACGAAGGACGATCTTGCCCTTGTCAGTCATCTCGGGAACCCGTGCCAGCGGACCCGAGCCTTGCCCGCGCCTGACGATGGTTTGCTTTCCGGCCGTCGGAGGCTGGATGGGCCCGGTCTGATGGACTGGCGCGGCCGGCGTCGCCTGAGGCACCGTCATTTGCTGAGCGCTCGCCGCCGGAGCGGCGGCCTGCTGGGCGAAGTGACCCTGGCCCATCAGGGCATGGACCTGGCGGAAGATCGTCAGGTTATCCGGAATGGTCAGCAACTCCTGGTTGCGGTAGATCTCGTCGGCGGTTTGCGTGCGCACCGAGAAGGTTCCGCTGCGCTGGGCAACCAGTGCGGCCAGGGCCTTGAGACCCTGCTCGGTGAGCGTCCGGGCGCCGACCACGCGGCCCTGCTGGACGGAGAACTGGCCTTTCTCGGCGGACTCAATCGAAATTTCCCCGTCGAACTTCATGGCTTCGAGGATTCGAACCACCAGCTCGACGCGAAACATCGTGAGATCACCGGACAAGACTAGTTTAGACATTCCATCCCCCGTTGTCGCCTTTTATACGAGTGGGCTCAATTTATTGTACACGGAAGCCCATGATTTCTATCTTGCCCTGGTTGCGGCCGAAAGTGCGGCGCCAGGGCAAGGGGTTGTTCAGTAGGTTTTGAGCCTCGCTGGCGCGGCTAATGGCGGTAAGCTTCCGTGTCCGGCAGTTGCGGGTTGGCGAGCACCATGCGGTTCAGGCTCTTGGAAAATGCCATCCGCTGCTCGGGGTAGTCCCGGCCCGTGCGCGTCAACTGCCAGAGATGGGCGTCCACCGTGTCGGCATGGTGGACGATGAAGGCCTCTGCCGTCTTGGGCTCGACCGGAGAGCCATACTCCAGCCGGCCTTGATGGCTGAGCACGATGTGCAGCAAATTTGTCGCCATGTCCGAGGGCACGTCACCCTGCCGAGCGATCGCCTGGCGGACCAGGTGGTACCCGAGGCTCACGTGGCCGACCAGATTGCCGACCTCGGTGAAGTCGATGGAGTCCTGATCGAAGGCGTACTCCTCGATTTTGCCGATGTCATGCAGCAGCGCACCCGCGATCACGATGTCCCGGTTCACACCCGAGTCCTCGCCCAGGCAGAGGCCAAGCGCTCGCCTCACGACCGTCAGGCTGTGCTCGAGCAGGCCCGAGAGGAAGGGATGATGATGGCTCTTGGCGGCCGGCGCCCGGTGATAGCGCGGTGCGACCGCGGGATCCTCGAGCAGCATCCGCTGG
This sequence comes from Candidatus Sericytochromatia bacterium, assembly GCA_036676455.1. Lineage (GTDB taxonomy): Bacteria > Cyanobacteriota > Sericytochromatia > S15B-MN24 > UBA4093 > UBA4093. Next base: position 7,797 of record JAKFCW010000027.1, on the reverse strand, counting down.
AGCATGCTGCGCAGCGGCGCCGACTCCACGCCGGCGATGACCTCGCCGAGCTCGGCGATCATCGCGTCCTTGTCGCGCTGGCTGGCCGGGACGAAGGTATCGGCCGGGAAGTCCTCGCGCGGCAGGATCTGCCAACGATGCACGACGACCTGCAACGCGTCCTTGTGCAGCTTCACGTCGCCCCAGATCTTGAGGTAGTCACCGTTGCGGAAGTCGACCTCGCCGTTCCAGATCACGCAGCCCACCTGCGTCTGGGCATTGGTGCCCCGGAAAAGGTAAAACGCCCCCTCGTCGCGCTTCTTCATCTGGCGAAGCTGCGAGACGCGAACCACGTACTCGGATATCCGCTCGCCCACCTTGGGCATGGCCTGCGGCGTCAAGACGGTCATCTCTCTCCCTCTTCGTCGAAACTCGGGCTGATCGATCCTAGCACCCCGACCCTCGATTGGCCAGGATCCCATGAACCGCTCAGGGTTCAGGCAGCCAACCCAGGGCCTCCTTGACGGCGCCCACCAGGTAAAGCGACCCGAAAATCGCGTAGGGACCCGGTGCCTGGCGTGCAGCCTCCACGGCGTCGAACACATTCTCGGCGATCTGCAGATCCGGGTGACGCAAGCCCTCGGCCAGCAACCTCGGGTCCATCGCGCGCGGGCTAGGAGGCGCCACCAGCACCAGCGTCCGGGCGAAGGGCAGCAGCTGCTCGAGCATGCCGCGCGCGTCACGGTCGGACAAGGCCCCGAAGATCATCGTCCAGCTTCCATCTGGATGCTCCTGGCGCAAGGCCTCCCGCAGTGCCGCGACCCCTCCCGGGTTATGCGCGCCGTCGGCCAGCCACGTCTCGCCGGCGGGACTGGTCCAGGTCTCCATCCGGCCCGGCCAGCGAGCCGAGGCGAGACCGCGCAAGAGGGCCTCGAAGGGGATCGCCCAGCCCCGATCGCGCAGCGTGGCGACGATCTGCTCGACCATGGCGGCGTTCCGACGCTGGTAGGGGCCCTTGAGGCCGATCGCCAGGCGCGATTCGCCTTCAACCACCCGGCAGGGCGCCCCGAGAGTCTCTGCCGCTTGGAGAATCGTCTCCAGGGCGAGCCCGGTGGCCGCGGTGACCAGAGGGACGCCGGGCCTCAGGATGCCGGCCTTCTCGGCGGCGATCGCCTCCAGGGTGTCGCCCAGGATGGCCGTGTGGTCGTAATCAATCCCGGTGATCACGGTCGCCTCTGGCGACGCGAAGACGTTGGTCCCGTCGAGCCGTCCGCCCAGACCCGCCTCGATGACTGCCAGGTCCGCGTTCTGGTCGACGAACCAGACCAGGGCTGCGGCGGTGAGCAGCTCGAACTCCGTCGACGGCCCCAGGTGCGGCAAGCGCGCCTCGACGGAGGCGGCCACGGCGGCGACCCGCGTCAGCAAGGCCTCGAAGGCCGCCTCTGTGATGAAGGCGCCATCCAGCCAGAAGCGCTCCCGGTAGGTGACCAGGTGCGGGGAGGTATAACGCGCGACCCGGTAGCCGGCCTCGCGCAGGACGGACGTGAGCATGGCCGTCGTGGATCCCTTCCCGTTGGTGCCCGCGACGTGGACCACCCGGAGGCGTCGCTGGGGATTGCCCAGCTCGTGCAGGATCGCATGTATCCGGTCGAGACCCGGCCGGATACCGAACTTCAGGGCGCCTTGCAAGATGGCTTCCGCGCGGGGCATCAGGCGCGCCCTCCCAATGGGGCGACAGGTACGCCGACCGGCGCGGCAGGGGCCGGTGCAAGGTTCTCAGCGGCAAGTACCGCGCGGATCTCGAAGTAAGTCACGGACTCTCCCAGGGCCTCCTTCAGGGGTCTCAGGCGCTCGGCGCCTTCGCGGGAGATCGCCTCGCGGACGCGGGCGGCTTTCGATTCGCTCAAGAGCGCATCGAGGGCGATTTGCCCAGTTGTCAGCAGATCGATCACGTAACCCTCGATGGTGGTCGGGGAGCGATCGAGGCGCGCGGCGATCGCCGCCACATCCAGCCCCTCCCGATGCGCCTCGAGCACCTGGGCAGCCATCTCCTCGCGGCCGACGCGCGGGCGCGAGGGAACGGCCACCGCCTGCACGATGGGACGTGCCTCCTGGGGAGCACTCACCGGCTTGGGCGTCGTCTTGGCCTGTTTGCGGGACTCCAGGCAGCGGTCACATGAGCCGCAGGAGGCCGCCTCGCGACGCTCTCCGAAGTAGTCAAGAATGTACTGGCGGCGGCAGTCCATGGTGTACGCGTAGTTGACCATGCAGTCGAGCTTGGCCTGTTCGCGCGCCTGCTTGCTGATGAGCATGCTGAGGTCCACGCCCAGGGCCGGCAGTTCGTCGGAGCGTTTGAGCAGGCGCATCGCGCGGCCGCGCATCGGCGGGGTGTACTCGATGAGACCGCGCTCGTGAAGGCCGTGCAGCGCAGTCAGCACCGATTCGCGGGGGGTGCCCACCGCGCTGACCAGGGCGTTGAGGTCGAGTGGCGTTCCCTCGTCGAGCTGGTCGCCGAAGGCCTCCTTGAGAGCGGAGTAGACGGCCTTTTGCATCTTGGCACGCGAGTCGAGGGGCATCAAGGCGTTGAGGCGCTTGACGTAGGCGTGGTTGGTGCCGCGCGGAGCCCGCTCGATCACCCCGGAGCGCTCGAAGAGGTTGAGGCAGGTGCCGACGGCCATGTCGTTGACCTTGCCGGGAAGCTTCTTGGCGATCGCCTCGTGGGTCGTCACGAACTCGTCGGGACCCTGCTCGCAGAGGACGCGGTAGACCCCCTTGATGATGTCGAGGCCGGGGCTGGAGCCTTCGATGAAGAACTCCTGCAGATAGCGGTCGGCTGCGCTGAACAGGAGCACGCAGTACGAAGGCTTGCCGTCGCGCCCGGCACGGCCGGCTTCCTGGTAATAGGCCTCGATGGTTCCCGGCAGGTCGTAATGAAGCACCAGGCGCACGTCCGGCTTGTCGACGCCCATGCCGAAGGCGTTGGTCGCGACCACGATCCGGGCGCGTCCCGACATGAAGGCGTCCTGCGCGCCCTCGCGCGACGCGTCGTCCATGCCCGCGTGGTAGGGCGCGACGGGAATGCCCTCGGCGGCCAGATACTCGGCGATGGTCTCGACGGACTTGCGGGTGGCGGCGTAGATGATGCCGGGTCCCTTCACGGAGGCCACGATCTCGCTCACCTTGGCGAGCTTGGCCGACTCGCCGCTGGCCGGCCTGACGACATAGCGCAAATTCGGGCGGTCGAAGCCCGTCACGAAGACGGCGGGCTCCTTGATGCCGAGCTGCTTGATGATGTCCTCGCGGACCTCCGGGGTGGCGGTGGCGGTGGCGGCCAGCACCGGGGGCCAGCCCAGGATGGGGAGGGCGTCTCTGAGGCGCAGGTAATCGGGGCGGAAGTCGTGACCCCACTGCGAGAGGCAGTGCGCCTCGTCGATGGCGAAGCGCGAGATGGTAACGCCCTTCAGCGCGGAGAGGAACGCGCGGTTTCGGAAGCGCTCGGGCGCGATGTAGACGAGCTTGTAAGCGCCTGCCGCCAGCTGGGAGAGGCGGTGCTCGGCCTCGTCAGCGTCCAGCGACGAGTTGATGAACGTTGCCGCGATGCCGCGATCGTGCAGGCTGTCCACCTGGTCCTTCATCAGGGCGATGAGCGGGCTGACCACCAGGGTGGTGCCCTCCAGCATCATCGCCGGCAGCTGGTAGCAGACCGACTTGCCTTGCCCGGTGGGCATGATGGCCACGGTATGCTTGCCGTCCAGGACGGCCTGCACGACCTGGCGCTGGCCCTCCCGAAAGGTGGAATGGCCGAAATAGCGCCTGAGTGAAGCCTCAAGCATGCGCGTGGAAGATCAGGTTCTGGGGTGACATAACCCTAGTTTACTCGCGTGGAAGTCCCGGCGGCAAGGCAAGCGACGTAGACTTTTATCAAGGGAGCGGAAAAGCGAACAAGCATGCCTGCGCCTGGGTATAAGCATGGGGTTGCCCCCAACCCTGGAGTTCGAGACCTTGCCCACTCCCCTAGATGACGACCGACCGGACGGGGACTCTCCCGAGGCCCTGACCCCCGCGACGCTTGCTTCCTGGGTCGAACGCTTCCTGATCGCCGCCGCCGAACCCACCTGCCCCGACACCATCGATGCCCAGCGCGAGGCGCTGAGCATGCTGTTTCCGGAGGCGCGCGTCGCCGGGGTCTCCCTGGTTCCTCCCTTGAAAGTGGGACCCGATTTTCCGGGTTCGCTTGGCTTGCTGCTCGTCCCTGACTTCCTCGACTATCATGAGACCGAGCTCGGCTCCGCCTTCCGCAAGATCATCGAGGATCCGGACTGGACCGGTTACTCCAACGGTCTGCTGCACACGAGCTTGTCATTGGGCGCCGTCGAGGCGTCGTGCATGCTGGTCATCGCCCGCGCGATCGATCGTACGACCCTTTTGAGAGCCGCCCAAACCGGTTTTTAGCCGAATCTGATCGCGAAATCGGGGCCGCGTCACTTGCGTGACGCGGCCCCGATTTCGAGCGGAGGCTTAGTGTTCGAAGAGGTCCTGCCAGCCCGCCAGGTCCAGCTCCGCCAGCGTCGGAAGGTGCTTGAAGCACTTCTGTGCTAGCTCCAGGCGACCCTCGCGGCTCAGCATTTCATCCAGGCGCGACTTCAGCTGAATCAGGTAACGCACGTCGTTTGCAGAGTACTCGAGCTGCTGGCTGGTCAGGTTCGGCGAGCCCCAGTCAGTCTGCTGGGCGGACTTGTCGAGCGTGAAGCCGAGGACATCGCGGACGAGGTCCTTGAGGCCATGGGACTGGGTGTAGGTGCGCGCCAGCTTGCTGGCCACCTTGGTGTCGTAGAGGCTCTCGATCCGGACGCCGAGGTTCTTGCGCAGCATCGCCACGTCGAAGCGCCCGAAGTGGAAGATCTTCATGGGCCGCTCGGCCTGCAGCAGCTCCACGAGGCGGGGCATCTGCAGGGTGGTCACGCGAATCACGGTGACCCGGTCGTGCTCGTTGCAGAGCTGAATCAGGCAGAGCCGGTCCCGATGCGGGTTCAAGCCCATGGTTTCGGTGTCGATGGCGAGGTACTCGCTTTGCAAGTAGGCTTCGAGCAGGTCCGGGGAGAGATCCCCCTCAATCAGGTGGACGGGCATGGCTTCTCCTTTTTAGGGCGTGATGGACAAGGTGTAGGCGGCGAGATCGTCGTTGAAGTGTTCATCGAGGATGATGGCCAGGGCCTTGCGCAGGGCGGGCTCGTCGATCCGGCGATCGCTGAGCGGCACGTCGAACCAACCATCCGGATTTCGTACGGCCGTGTCGAGAAGCTGCAAGCGCGAGGCGCAGTGTCCCTCGCGCGCTTCCGCTCCTTCCAGGGTGGCACCGTAGGTCACGCCCCCGTACTGGAAGTCCACATCGAGATACGGCGCCTGCCACGCGCCGCGCAGCGTGACCGGGAGGTTCATAGCCGCAACTCCGCGCGGACGTCCGGGTCGAGGTCGGAGATGCGGGCATGGCAGGCATCACGGCCGTCCTGGCGGCGGCTGAGGCTCACCGTGCCGGGGAACTCGGGATCGCCGAAAACCTCGAAGTGCTCCCCCCACTCGCGCAGGAGATGGCTCTGGAGCTTGGTTTTCGATAGGTAAATCTGCTCGCGGACGTAGGCGTCGCGGCAAGCCTTGGCCTCGGCGTTCAGGGCATGGATCTCCCGGATCACGGCCTCGGTGAGATGCTGCACGCTGCCGCGATCCCGCTTCTTGCTGCCCCGCATCGTCGCCTCCCCTCCCGCGCCGCCGCGCGCGGTCATGCGCTTTATTCGGTTATAACGTGAATGACGGGCCCGATCAAGCGAGGCAACGGGCACTCCGTGCTATGCTGAGACCGTTTCGCCACCCTCAGGAGGATCCCATGAGCTACCGCTTGACCTTCTTCAAGGGCTTTGACCAAGCCACCGAGAACTTCACCGACGAGCAGATCAACGACGTCTTCGACGCGCTCACCGAGATGGCCCAGGAGGAATCCGTGAAGCCCGGGGAAATCAAGATCGGCCACAACCTCTGGATCACCGTGGAAGTCTCGGACGACACGCTCCACGTGACGGGAGTCTCCACCCGCCGCGCCAAGACGCAGAGCGCCAAGACGCAGAGCCCCAAGCCTCAGAGCGCCGGGACGGAGTAACTCCCGGAATCGAGACTTGCCTCCGGATGTCTCCCGAAAGCGTCCTCAGGGCCTGACATTGTCGGGGCTTTCAGGTAAGATCGATGGGGCTCAGGCAGGCGTTGCCCGCCGTTTCCGTGTCGTATTTGCCACCGGGCCTCACGGCCCGCCGAAAAGGAGTTTCGATTGCTGACCACCTCGAAGCCGACCGTCATCGACTCCCTCGCCCAGCTCACGGCGCTGGACTTTGCCACGCTGGCGCCCCGCCGGGAGCCTGATAAGGCGCTGATGTGCTCCCCCGATCACTTCTGCGTGATCGACGTCAAGAATCCCTACATGGAAGGCAACGCGGGCGCCATCGACCTCGCAAAGGCCAAGGCCCAGTGGGAGACCCTCAAGGCCACCTTCGAGCGGCTCGGATTCCCGGTGGAAGTCATCCCCGGCGCCGAGGGCTGCGAGGACATGGTCTTCGCCGCGAACCAGACCCTGCCCGGCCTGGATGCCGAGGACAAGCCCTATGTACTGCTCAGCAACATGCGCCATCCCTCCCGCCAGCAGGAGGTCGCCCACTACCGCGCCTGGTTCGAAGCCCATGGCTACCGGATCCTGAACCTTCCCAACTCGGAGATGCTGCTCGAAGGCCAGGGCGACGCCCTCTGGCATCCCGGCAAGAAGCTCATCTGGGGCGGCTACGGTCATCGCACCGATCGCTCGACCTACGACGTCGTCTCCGAGATGCTGGGCGTGCCGGTCGTGGCGTTGCGCCTCGTCACCGACAAGTTCTACCACCTGGACACCTGCCTGAGCCTCGTCAACGAGACGACGGCGATGGTCGTTGCCGAGGCCTTCGATGCCGAGGGGCTCGCCATGCTGCGCGCGGCGTTCCCGAACCTGATCGAGATTCCCGAGTCGGAAGCACTTGATTGCTTCGCGGGCAACGCGCTCGCCCTCGCCGGCCGTCACGTGATCATGCACCCCGGCGCCAAGCGGACCGTGGAGCAGTTGAAGGCGCATGGCCTGGACGTGATCGAGGTGGATACCTCGGAGTACATGAAGTCCGGCGGCTCGGTCTTCTGCATGAAGATGATGATCTACTAGGCAAAAGCCAAGCTAAAAGGGGCGCCCTGGCGGGGGCGCCCCTTTTAGCTTTTGAGCGGTGTCGTCGGGGCCCGCGGAAGGCGTCGGGGCCCCGGTCCACCGCTCGATCCGTCGAGCGGGTAGCGTCTTGCTACTCGTCGTCGAGCAGATCGTCCTCGTCCTCCTCGACGTCTAGGGGCTCGGGCATGGCCTCCTGGCTGATGAGGCTGAGGCGGGTGCGCACGAGTTGCTCGATCTCGTCGCAAAGTTCGGGGTTCTGGCGCAGGAACTCCTTGGCGCCCTCGCGACCCTGGCCGATCTTGTTCTCGCCGTAGGAGAACCAGGAGCCGGACTTGTTGACGATGTTGTGCTCGACGGCCATGTCGAGGATGCAGCCCTGGCGGTTGACGCCCTCGCCGAAGATCAGGTCGAACTCGGAGACGCGGAACGGGGGCGAGACCTTGTTCTTGACGACCTTGGCCTTGACGCGGTTGCCGATCTCGACGCCGTCCTTCTTGAGGGTCTCGATGCGGCGGACCTCGATGCGGACCGACGAGTAGAAGCGTAGCGCGCGGCCGCCGGTGGTGACCTCGGGGTTGCCGAACATGACG
>JAKFCW010000026.1:0-12378 GCA_036676455.1 Candidatus Sericytochromatia bacterium | reverse complement strand
GGGGAACAAGGGACGGATCGAGCGGTCGATCAGGCGGCCGCTGAGAATGGCGTTCTCCGATCCGCGGCCCTCACGCCGCAGGAAGCTGCCCGGAACGCGGCCCACCGCGTAGAGCTTCTCCTCGTAGTCGACCACCAGGGGGAAGAAGTCGATCCCTTCGCGGATCTTCTTGCTCATGGTGGCCATCACCAGGACGACGGTGCCGCCGCACTGGACCAAAACCGAGGAGTTGGCCTGTCCGGCGTACTTGCCGAAGGTCATCTCGATTTCCTGGCCATCGAGGGTATAGCGGTAGGTCTTCACTTCGTTACTCATCTTCTCTTCCAATTCTTTTTTTTGCTTACAGGCTTGCTGTGTCGCGGTTTTCGACCCTGTAGAACGGTCGAAACCCGCCCTGTCCCTGGGCCGTTGAGCTCAATCAGGATCGAGTTCGAGCGGCCCGGGAAAGGGCGGGCTTCAAGTCAGGTGGTGCGGGCGAACCCGCGACCCCTTAGCGGCGAAGGCCAAGCTTGGCGACGATGGCGCGGTAGCGCTGCACATCCTTCTTCTGGAGGTAGTTCAGAAGACGACGACGCTGACCGACCATCTTGAGCAGACCACGGCGGGACGCGAAGTCCTTCTTGTTGGCGGTCAGGTGCGAGCTGAGGCGCTCGATGTCGGCGCTCAGGATCGCGATCTGGACTTCCGGCGAACCGGTGTCGCCCTCGTGGAGCTTGTGCTCGTTGATGATCTCAAGCTTTTTCTCTTTAAGAAGCACGGAATTTTTCCCTTCCTACTGCCCGACAGGCCTCGCCTGCTCGGGTCGATGGGTCTTGACCCTCGGAGGGTGGTAGGCCACCCGACCTTGAGCCTTTCACTGTCCCGCGCTCGCCGGGCCCCTTGATCACGGGACCCATGCCGAACGCGGCATCCCAGGTTAACCCTTTCTCAACTGTTACGTAACCAGTATAACACGCACACTCACCCCCTCCTATCCCCCCGGGTTGAAATCGAATAAATGTTCGACAACCCGGGTACAATGCCCACAGCGAAAGGGTTTCAGCCCCACGCCACCCCTGATAGCAAAGGAAGGATTTAGTGGACAAGCGTCACGTCATCTCCCTGCAGGGCCAGGAGTTCATCACCTACGAGGGCCTTCTCAGCGAGGCTCATGCCAAGGGCCTGAAATCCATCCGGACCCGCCTGGTGCAGCTTCCCGACTCCTCCAATGGTCAGACCGCCGTCGTCACCGCCGAAGTGGAGCTCGAAGGCGGCAAGGTCTTCGCCGGCATCGGCGACGCCAACCCGCAGAACGTCAACTCGATGATCGCCAAGCACCTGATTCGCATGGCCGAGACCCGCGCCAAGGCCCGCGCCTTCCGCGACGCCGTCAACATCGGCATGACCTCGCTGGTCGAGCTCGACGACACCGGAGCCCAGAGCGCCGAGACGCATGGCGCCGGGACGCAAAGCGCCGAGTCCGGCCCCACGCCCCTCACCGCCGCTCCCGTCCGGCTCGCCACCCCCAAGCAGATCAACAAGGTCGCCGCCGAGATGGCCCGGGTCGGCTGGAGCGAAAAGGACGGCCGCGACTACCTGCTCAAGACCTTCAACAAGATCAGCCGCGCCGAGCTCACCTCGCTGGAAATCAGCCGGTTCATCGATCATCTGGCCGCCTTGCCCAGCCGGGAAAGCGCCTAGCCGGGGGGGGGCTTTCAGCCGCCCCCCTTGCCGATTAGACCCTGAGCGGCCGCGCCACGCGGAGGACCTTCTCGTAGGCTTCTTCGTAGCGCGCGGCCGCCGCCTCCCATGACCAGTCCCGTGCCATCACGTTCACGACCAGGCGATTCCAGGCCAACGGTTGCGCGTAGACCGCCTTCGCATGGCGCAAGGCCGCGAGCATGGCCTCACCGCTGTAGCGCGAGAAGCGAAAGCCCGTTCCCTCTCCGGTGCGCGGATCGAACTCCCTGACGGCATCGGCCAGCCCGCCCGTCTCGTAGACCACCGGCACCGTCCCGTAGCGCATGGCGGCTTGCTGCCAAACTCCATCCGGCTCGATGCGCTCTGGCATCAGCAGGAGATCCGCTCCCGCCAGCATGCGGCGTGCCAGCCCTGCATCCCAGCCCAGAACCCCTCGGACGTTCGTCGTCTCGGCGAAGGCCTCGCGAAACATGGCCTCGTCCTCCGGCTGGCCCTTGCCCAGCACGGCCAGTTGAAGGCCCATGTGGCTGAGGATGCCCATGGTCTCCCGGATGAGGTCGACGCCCTTGGCCGCGCTCAGCTCACCGATCAAGACGACCAGGGGAACGGGCTCGCCGGGAAGTTCGAGCTCGCGCTGCAGATCCGCCTTGCAACGGGACTTCCCGGAGCGGTCCACCAGGGTGAAGGGATGGGCGATCGCCGGATCCGCGAACGGATCGAAGATCCGGTAATCGATCCCGTCCGCCACTCCCCAGAGCCGGCCCTCGCCGGCAAGCATGCGAAAAACCCCCTCCAACCCCTCCCCGAAGGTCGGATCCTGCACCTCCTGGGCGTAACGCCCGGAAAGCAGCGTCACCGCGTCAGCGGAGGTGAGGCCCGCCTTGAGGAGGTTGACCTGGCCGTAGAACTCGGCGCGCTCGGGGCGCAGGACCCGGCGATCGATCCCGAGGTGCTCCAGGATCGAGGGCGGGCAGACCCCTTGGCGATCCAGGTCGTGAACGGTGAAAAGCAACGCCGTAGCGGCGAAGAAGGGATGGTCGCCCAGCGGCTCGCGGAGCACCAGCGGCAGGAGGCCCGCCTCGGCGTCGTGGGCATGAATCACGTCGGGCTGCCAGCCGAGTGACAGCAAGAGCTCCGGCACGCCGCGCCCCAGCGCGCCGATAGGCCCGTCGACGTCGAGCCCCTCCAGTACGTAGAGAGGGACCTCGCCGCCCGGAACCTCACCCAGGAATCCCTCGCGCACGGCCAGGCGTCCCCCGGCAGGTAGGGCGAGATCCGCGTCCCATGCGCTCAGCGTCGGTTGCTCATCATTCGAGGACGCGACCTCGCAGGTGGCCAAACGGATGTCGTGCCCCCGGGCTTTCAGCCTGTCTGCCAGCGCCGCCACGCGCTGAGCGGCCGTCAGGCCGTCGAGTCCGAGGGTGCATGCCTGGGGCCGAACCGCCTCTGAGACCAGCAAAATCTTCATGAGGACCTCCTCAGGGCTGCTTCTGCCCTGCGAGCATCCTAATCGGCCCGAGCGCGAGCGCCCAAGGAGCAGAAAGGCCGAACTTCGCTCTAGGAACGCAGCAATCCGACAGCGAAGGCCATGGCCTCGCGTGCCGTCTCGGCCTGAAGGCCCGCGTGAATATCGAAGTAGCCGGGCTTCAGGCGCTGGCGAAACAGCCAGGAGCCCACGATCTGCACCTCGTCGAGTTCGACGGCGGAGATCCGGGAGGAGGGCGGAGGAACCATGACGAAGCGCTCCGTCAGGAAGCGTTCGAGCTGCTTGAGCGCCTTGCGCCGCGCCGGGTACGCCGCGGCGTCCTCGGCGCGCAGGGTGAAGGTGCCGACCCGGCGCGCCGCGCGAATGGCCAGGAAGCTCACGGTCGGCTGGAGATCCTCGGAGAAGCCCGGGACCACGATCAGGGTATCGAGCTCGCTCAGGGCTCCGCGGAGGCGCTCCTGGCGTGCGACCAGCTTGGTCAGCGGGGCGAGGCGATCGCGCAGGCGAGCTGCCCGCTCGAACTCCAGGGCTTCGCTCGCCTCTCGCATCTGCGCGCGCAGGTCGCCCAGCACCGGGCCGGCATCCCCGCGAAACAAGGCGCTCACCTGGGAGATCATCGCGGAGTACGCCGCATCGACCGCTCCGGAGCAAGGAGCGAGGCAGCGTCCGATCTGGGCATGCAGGCAGGGCACGGCCTCCATCTGCGTGCAGCGGCGCCAGCCCATGAGGGCTTGAAGGGCCTCCAGGGTCTCCGAGAGGCGGTTCGCGCTGTGGAAAGGGCCGAAGTACTGCGCTCCGTCATCCTCGAGGAAGCGGGTGACCAGGAGGCGAGGATAGGGCTCGTTCGTGATCTTGACGAAGGGATAGTGCTCGTAGCGCCGGCCGCGCACGTTGTAAGGAGGCTGGTGCTGCTTGATGAGCTGGGACTCGACGAGCAGGGCCTCGAGTTCGTTTCCGGTGGGCTGGATCCGGATGCGGACGACCTCGTTCTTCAGGCGCTCGGTACGCCGGGAATGGCCGCCGTGCTTGCGGAAGTACGAGCGAACGCGCTCGCGCAGGTTGACGGACTTGCCGATGTAGAGCGTCTCGCCCGAGGCCCCTGAGAAGAGGTAGACCCCGGGGACGGTGGGAAGTTCGGCGAGGTGGAGAGGACTGGCTTCGATCATCCGTTCTCGACAACAAGGCAGGCCCGCAGCATGACAATCTTAGCGCGCCATCAGCAAGGCAACAGATAAGAATTCTAAAACCGGAAGGGGCCATGGCAGCGAAAAAGGACTGCCTCACGGTCGTGAAGCAGTCCCCATGTCTTTCGAGGCTACTGGACCTTGAAGGGAATCCACTTGGTCTGGCCGAAGAAGTTGCCTCCGCCGTAAGTGCCGCCCGACTTGCGGTACTTGACCTGGTAGACGTAGTCACCGGCCGAGGCCTTCGTGCCCGAGGGGCTGTTGGTCTCCGTGCCGGCATTGCCGTTCCAGCTCACCGAGTTCCCGGAGTTCCAGGCCGAGGACCAGACGTCGCCGCCAACGGTATTGTTGCCGGCGTTGAACTGCTTGACGAGAACCTGGTACTGGGCCGATCCCGGAAGGTTCGGCTTGGGAGCCCAGCTGAAGGAGTACGGCAGGGCGACCGAGCCATTGACCGTGGGATTGGGGTTGACCGGCCAGGCGACGTCGAAGTTCACGTTGGGCGCGGTCCCCGCCTTCACCTGCACGGCGTCCGGCACCGCGATGCCCGCGGTGTTGACCCCGGGGTCCGAGGTGATCTGGCCCTGGTCGTCCCAGTAGGGCTGGTAGGTTCCCTCGGCGAGGCTCTGGAAGGCGAACTCGCCGTTGGCGTTCGTCTGGGCGGTGGTCGCCACCACGGGCGAGAACTTGCCACCGCCGAGATCGTTACGAAGGCGAACGGTCAGGCGTTCGGGAGGAGCCTGGTTATTGAAGGTGACCCGTCCCGTCAGGGACTCGTTTCCCGGAGTGATGCCGGGCGGCAGGGCGCCGCAAGCCACCAGGATCCCGATCGTCGCGGAAACGCCGATGCCCAGGCCCAAGCGCTTTGGATTCATGCGCGTTCATCCTCCTCTAAGAGACCCCCCGGCCTCATCGCATTTGGAGCGATCCTAGGGCGATCGCCCGAGGGGGTGATTGGCGGGATCCGAGAAGGAATTTTGCGGCATGCAGGCAAAAGAAAGGGGGCGCCGAAGCGCCCCCACACCGGGTTTACGGTTACTTGACCGAGAAGGGAATGAAGAAGCTGTCGCCGAAGAAGGCGTCGGTGCCGCTGTACGTGGCCTTGCCGGTCTTCTTGAAGCGAACGTGGTACTTGTACGAGCCCGTGGCATCCGGAGTATAGGCGAACGTCGGGGTCGCGCTGTAGGCGGGGGCCACGTAGACCTCGCTGTCGTCATCCGCCTTCACGACGCGAAGCTGGTACTCCGCATCCAGGTTCACGATCTTGTCGACCTTGAAGGTCACGGCCTCGCTCTTGGTCGCCTCGGCGTTGTAACCGACGGAGGGGTTCAGCACCCACTTCAGGTCGATGGTCTCCATGGGCGGGGTCACGCCCTTCTTCGCCTCGACCGGGTTGGTCGCGAAGAGACGGATCATGTTGACGTCCGCAGCCTTCGAGGGCTCGACGCCCTTGTAATCCGAGACGAGCTGGTACTTCTTGCCCTCGGTCACGCCGGACTTGAACTCGAAGTACTGACCCTCGTAAACGGGCGCCGTCACCGTCAAGGTCTGGGCGGTCGCGACGTCCTTGGCCGTGATCTTGTGCTGGTAGCTCTCATCGGCGAAGTCGAGCGGCTTGTTATCGTAAAGCACCTTGCCCGTGATCAGGGCGTCCGGGCTGTACGCGAAGGGAGTCGCGGTGGGGGTCACGTTCGGCGTTCCGGTAGGGCAACCAGCGAGCATGGTGATCCCGGCAGTAGCGGCGACGAGCGCGCCAGCGAGCTTCAGATTCATCGTTTTCTCCTCTGATGTGGGCCACATGTAAACAATGCGTCGTAGATTAAGCGAAAGTTATAACTTCATTGTAACGTGCGGGTTAACGCTTGAGCAAGCCTCATGCGGAAAGGGAGTGGAACGCCCCATGCTATAATGCCCTTTGCTCGGCCATCCGGCCCTTACCTAGCAAGAGAGACCTCCGGTGACTAAACCCGCAAACCTTCCCTCGTACCGCTACCCCCTCGAAGAGCTCTTCGAAGAGTTCGCCAGCCCCCAGGCCCCAGGGACCGTCGGGGGAGCCGCCATGCAGGCCGCCTTCGCCGCCAGCCTCGTCGCCATGGCCGCCCGCAAGACCCTGGGCCGCGAAGGCTTCGAGCCCATGACCGAGGAGATGAACCGCATCATCACCCGCGCCGAAGCCCTCTCCGACGGCCTGCAGGAAGCCATCGACCAGGACGCCATCTCCGCAAACCGGCTCAGCCACGCCTACGCCCTGCCTCAGAGCTCCTCAGAGGAGCAGGGCGTCCGGCGTGACTGCATCGCCCTCGCGCTCTCGAACCAGGCCAAGAACCCGCTCTCCCTCGCGCAGTCCGCCAGGGAAGTCCTGGCCCTCGCCGAATCCGTCCTGCGCTACGGCCACCCGCAAAGCACCTCGGCCGCCTTCCTCGCGGCACGCACCGCCGCTGCCGCCACCATGGCCTGCAGCCTCTACGCCCTCGCCAAGAGCCGCGAGGTCCCCGCCATCGCCGCCGAGATCGAAGGAAAAGCGACCGGCCTCTGGAATGAGGCACGGTCGCTCGATCAGGAACTCACCCAGCTCAGCTGGGACCGGGTCGTCGCCGCAGAGCCGCTTTAGCGCCCCGAGCGTCACTCCCGCTCTCACCTTCCCGTCATCCCCGTGAAAACGGGGACCAGTGAATTCCCGCTTTCGCGGGAATGACGTTCAGGACGGACTTCCCCCGAACTTCCCGAAGTCACTGGGCTTCACGTTCTCGAGGAACTTCCGGAACTCCTCGGATTCTTCCTCTTCCTTGGCATGGCTGATGGGCACCGCCGAGGAGTCCATCACGGGCTCCGCCGCCTTGATCGGCGCTCCGGCGCGCAGCGCGAAGGCGATCGCATCCGACGGCCGCGCGTCCACCACCTGCCGCTGGCCGCCGATCTCGAACTCCAGCTCCGCGAAGAACGTCGCCTCGCGCATGTCGTTGATGCGCACCTCGACCAGCTTGGCGCCCATGGCGTCCGACAGGCTCATGAAGAGATCATGGGTCAGGGGCCGCGGAGTGCGCACGTTCTCGAGCGCCATGGCGATCGCGTTGGCCTCGAACTCCCCCACCCAGATCAGCAAGGCCCGCCGATCCTCGGCGTCCTTCAGGACGACGATCGGCGCCTGCGACTGCGGCTCGAGGATCACCCCGGATACGGTCAAGTCGATCATGGCGCTCGCTCCTTCCTCACCGACCTCCCCATGATGGCCCCGCCCTCACGGTGTGTCCAGCATGAGAGGAAGCGTCACGCCCGCGGCGACGGCAGCCCCGGCCCGCCGACTTCCTGCAGCGCTTGCGCCACCGTCGCTTGCCAGACCACCTTCAGGGGAACCCCCTGGGTCCGCGCCGCCGTCACGCAGTCCTTGTACTCCGGCATGAGGTTGGCGATCGCCCCCATCTGCCGCGACACCTTCACCCGGATCGGCCCGAAGTCCGTCCGGATCGACATGATCTCCCGGCTCAGCACCTGCCGCTCCGCCTGGTACGTCCGGATCCCGATCGACGGCGTCTCCGCGAAGATGATCGCCCCCAGCGCATCCACCTTCTCGTTCGGGGCAATCGCCGTCAGCTTGATCGCCGGCCGCCCCCGCTTCATGATCACCGGCGTCAAGAAGACGTCCAACGCCCCCTCGGCAAACAGCTTCTCCACCACGTACTCGTAGAACTGCGGGTTGGAGTCGTCGATGTTGGTCTCGATCACCGACACCGTCTCGCGACCCTCGCCGCCCGTCGCCTGCAACTGCCCCAAGAGAACCCGCACGGCCTGCGGCAAGCCCCCGTCGGCCGTCGCCGCCCCCCGGCCCCAACCCTGGGCTTCCAGCCGAAATGCCGGCAGGGCGCCGAACTCCCGGATCATCGTCGCCAGAATGGCGGCCGCCAGCGGCGTCACCTTCTCGCCCGGCTCGCCGTTGTCGTATACCGGCACGCCCGCCAGGATCTCCACCACCAGCGGCTGCGGATTGGGAAGCACGCCCTGCGCCGTCCGGACCAGTCCCGACCCCAGCGGCAGCGGCGAGGCATAGAGGACCGAGACGCCCAGCATCTCGACGGCGAGGCTGATCGCCACGACGGTCAAGAAGCGCTCGAGGGCGCCGTGATCGCGCAGGAAGACACGGTCGGAGGTGGTGCCGCCGAGCTTGGCCTCGGCGAGGGCAAGCTTGTGGTAGGCCCGCAGCGTCCGCTCCTGGACCGACTTGGAAAGCTTGGAGGCTTGAAGGAAGGCGACGACGTCCTTCATCTCCTTGAGCGAGGTCCCCGCGGGCGCGATCACCTCGACGCATACCCCGAGCGTGCCGGGCTCGCGAACGAGACTCAGCGTGCAACCATCCGGAACCAGCTCGGTAAGCTCCACGCGCAGCCGATCGACGTCGGCTCCCGCATCGAGCAGGGCCGCGAGGAGCATCGACTCGCTCGCACCGTTGAAGCAATCGAAGTATGCCGCCTTCATCCTCATCCTCCCTGGTCAAACTCCCCCATGATCGGGAGTACCATGCGGGCGGGAGGAAAGGCTGTGACCGAGCTAACCAGAGCCGCCGAAGCTAGCGGCGACCCACGCTGAGCAGGAGGGCGTTGTTGACGGGCCGTTCGTGCCCATCGCTGGGCCGGTTCATGGTGCGCCCGCCCACCACCAGGGTGGTGGAGCCGCCGCCGTCGAGGTTGATGGCGTCCATCACTCCGATGTCTCGCAGGTAGCGTGCCAACTCGTAGAGGGTCATCCCCACCGAGTGCTGGTGGCGACCGTCGACGGTCACCAGCACGACCTCCTTGGCGCCCAGGTAGCCGATGGCGGTGCGAGGGGCGCGCCCGCGGGCGATCTGGGGCCCGAAGCGCTCCTCCTTGGCGGTGACGTTGACGTGTCCCCGTTCGACGAGGGTGGGGCCACCGCCGACCGCGTACTTGACGCCGCGCCAGAGGCCGTTCAGCTCGGAGTAGACCTCGGCCCGGTCCCCGACGCGAATGTACTTCTTGAGGTTCCAGATGGCCTGCCCCTGGCCCGAAAGAACGTAGCCCTCGCGGGGGATCTCCATGTTTCCAGTCGCCGCGGCCAGCACCGTGCCGTCCGCGGCGATCGCGAACTCCCGGCGGCTGGGATCCGGCACCGTCCGAGTGCGGTTCCCGTAATGGTGGGTGTAGAGCACGATCTTGTCGCGCATCGCATTCTGGTTGACGCCGTTGGCGATGTAGACCTTGTCCTCGCGCTCCAGCCGCACGGCGGCCAGTAGCTTGGCGTTGTCGATGAAGCAGGTGCCGTCATGTCGGATCCCGAAGACCGAGCGGTTGAAGTAGCTCGACGAGATGATCTGGCCGTCGAGCACCAGAAGGCCGATGGGCTCTCCGCCCTTGGGGGAGAAGAAGCTGCCGTTGATGGCCGCCAGGGCCTTCGAACGGCGCGCGATGGAGCCCACGGGTTCCAGCCCGAAACCGTCCCCGTCGCCGATGGCGAGCTGGGGAGTCAGCGAGGTCTTCGAGAGGTCGGCTCGGACCACGTGAATCACCTGGGGGCCCGCCGCCGTGAAGCGATGCGTGCGGCTCAGCGTCACTCCGTCCGCCAGGCGGCGGGTGGTGGTGCGTCCCAGCTCGTGGGGCCAGTAGAGCTCCACGCGTCCCCGGGTGAACTGGGGATTGGGAGTCACCGGGAAGCGCCAGCGCAAGGTCACCGAGGCTTTCTTCCCGCGCTGGACGATGGTCACGTCCCGGATGGGGCCACGTCCCATGGGCTTCTTCAGGGTGTACTTGGCCGAGTGAGCCACGGACACGTCGTAGCGCACGCCGTCCGCCAGGCCAACCTTCTTCAGGAGGCGAGGGTTCTGCGCGAAGAAGCGAAACGTGGTCCCCTCCGCGTCGGAGTGGACCGTGTAGGTGGCGGCGTCGGCCGGCATCGCCGGAACGATCAAGCCCGCCATCAGCATGATGATAAGGAGGATACGTTGAGTCACGTGGGTCTTGTACCACGCGCCTGCCTGTCCTACAAGTCCCTGGCAAAGAAAAACCGCCCCCTGCCTTAAATAGCAGGGGGCGGCTCGTGGTCAGGCTAGTTGGCGGCAGCGAGCGGCATGTCCTTGGCGTCGAGGGCATCCAGCAGCTTCTTCGCGCCTTCGGTGGTGCAGGCCGAGAAGACGACGTCGGTGCTGACGCCAAGGCGCTCGGCAAGCTGCTTGAACACGCGCCGGCGCTCCGCCATGCGGCGATGGTACTGCAGGGCCGAAACCGCCTCGTCGGGCGGGAAGCGGCGGGTCGCCTCCTCGAAACTCGTCTCCGCGTGATCCGCCAGCTCCCCGTAGAGCTCCTGATAGGTGATACCGAGCTCCGGCGATACGAACGAGAGGATCTTGCGCATGGGGCCTTCTCCCTTTCCGGTGGACGCGTCGTCCAGGTTAACCTGACGTGATAGATTTAAGCTTCCATTAACCTTATAGGACGCCGCCCCCGGAAACTTGCGTGAGAAATGTTACTGGGTGAGCGTCTCGACCAGCTTCTCGTACTCCGCCTCGAGCGAGGCGTCCATGCCGAGCATGAAGCGCCGGATGGCGGCGTGAACC
This sequence comes from Candidatus Sericytochromatia bacterium, assembly GCA_036676455.1. Classification (GTDB taxonomy): domain Bacteria; phylum Cyanobacteriota; class Sericytochromatia; order S15B-MN24; family UBA4093; genus UBA4093. Next base: position 1,466 of record JAKFCW010000026.1, on the reverse strand, counting down.
GGGAAGAACTCGAGGCCCAGGCGCTCGAAGCGGATGCTGACGTGTTCGGCATCCGCCCGCAGGATCCACTGGCCACCCAGCACGTTGCGGATCACCTCGCCGAGGTAAGCGCCCCAGCCGAGCGTGATCGTCGCCAGCTCCTCCTCGGTGGGCGGCTGCTGGTTCCAGCCTTCCGCCAGCTGGTCGAAGAGGCCGAAATCGGCTTCGTTCTCGCTCAACGGAACCTCGAAGCTGGCCTGAATCTCGGCGATCGTGTCCTCGGCCTGATCGGCGAGGGCGTTCGTACCCTGGATCCAGGCCGCCCCCTCGCGCTCTCCGGCACCGAAGGCCGCCTGGGCCTCCGCAGTCCCTAGCAGGGTGGGGATCTTCGCTACGGCGGTCTTGATCTCATCAGTCATGGAAGTGGCTCCTGGTATTACGTGTTCTAGGCTAAGACGGGTGGCTACTGGGCGGTCGAGTCGACGGGGCCCGGGCGCTTGGCGGGAAGCACCCGACGGACCGCTTGCTCGACCATGTCCACGGAAAGGTCCTTGAGGCAGGTCAAGGCCTCGCAGGTGGTCTGGCGGCGATCCCAGAGGCAGGGACGGCACTCGAGGCCCGAGACGTGGACGGCCTGGTGAATGGTTCCTTCGGGAAGCAGCTTCTTGGGATCGGTGGGACCGAAGATCGCCACGGTCGGCTTGCCCACCGCCACCCCCAGGTGCATGGGAGCGGAATCGACGGCCACCAGAACGCTGGCCTGCTCGACCAGTGCCGCAAGCTGCCCCAGTCCCTTGGTCTTGCCGGCGGCGTCAATCACGATCGAGCCGCCGTTGCCAACCGATGAGCCGCCGGCGCTTGATGCCGCGCTCAGCTGCGCGCGAATGGCCGCCAGGGTCTCCTCGTCATCGGGACCGCCGGCGATCATGACGCGAACGCCCTCGGCGACGAGCCGGCGGGAAAGCTCGGCCCACTTCTCAGGCTCCCAGCTCTTGATGAAGCCCTTGAGGACGCTGAGGCGGCTGCAGCCGGGGTGAAGCATCACGACCGACTCGCCGGGCTGCACGCCCTGCTCGGCCATGAACTCCTTGGCCCAGGTCCGGTCCGCCGGTGCGATCGCCACCTGGGGCAGCCGGTTCGGGCTGGGCACCCACTCGCGGATCAGGTCGTAGTACATGTCGGCCGCGTACTGCTGCTTGTTCAGCGGGGCCTTGTACGTGAGCAGGCGGGCGGTCTTGCTCGCGCCGTACCCGGAGCGGTAGCGCGCTCCGGTCAGCCACAACAGGAGCGGCACCATGGCCGAGCCACCCGACGAGATCGCCAAGTCGAACTTGCGCTTGCGCAGCTCGCCGACGAGGCCCATCAGGTCGGCGGGGCCGGGCTTGGCCTTGATGTCGAAGGTGATCACCTCGTCGATGGCCGGGTTGAAGGCTCCGATGCCCGCACAGCGGGGCTCGACCAGCATGGTGATCCGGGAGTTGGGGTAG
>JAKFCW010000025.1:0-2358 GCA_036676455.1 Candidatus Sericytochromatia bacterium | reverse complement strand
CCCATGGCCATGCTGCCCTTCTGCGGCTACCACATGGGCGACTACTTCAACCACTGGCTGAAGTTCGGCCGCGAGCTGCAGAACCCCCCGCGGATCTTCCACGTCAACTGGTTCCGCAAGGACGAGAACGGCAAGTTCCTCTGGCCCGGCTTCGGCGAGAACATGCGCGTCCTCAAGTGGATCACGGGCCGCGTCCATGGCAAGGCCTACGCCATCGAGAGCCCCCTCGGCTGGGTGCCTCGCTACGAGGACCTCGACTGGCGCGGCGCCGACAACTTCGGCTTCGAGAAGTTCGACGCCGTCATGAAGATCAACCGCGAGGAGTGGAAGCAAGAAGCCCTCGGCCACGAGGAGTTCTTCTTCGGCCTGCTCGACAAGCTCCCCCGGGAGTTCACCTTCGAGCGTGAACTGCTCGTGTCCAGGCTCTGGCGCTCGCCCGATCACTGGCACCTCGCCCCGGAAATCCAGGAGTAGATCCGCCTAGCAAGGCCGGGAGCTTGATGGCTCCCGGCCTTTTCGCATGCCGCTCACGCAAGCCCAACGATTCCATCTCGCAAGCCGCGGGGCCTGACTGGGTATAACCTCCCTTGGTCGCTCGCTATCCGGGAGGAACCCATGCCCAAGATCGACGGAATGCTCCAGCGCCTCCTACCCAGGCGCCGCGAAGAGCCCCAGCAACCGAGCGCGGAGACGCCGGCGAAGTCCGCCACCACGGTCGCCAAGCTCAACGTGCAGGCGGCGCCTCCTGCCCCGGCCGACACGCTCTCGCTCTCCACGACCCTCCCGCAAGCCGCCCCGAACCTCACCGCCGAGGAGAAGGTCCTGGTCGGAAAGGGACTCCTTCCCGAGGTCTACGCCGAACTCAAGGCCGTCATGGAAGAGGACGGCGTCGAGGCCGCCAAGAAAGCCTACCGGAAAGGCAAGGAAGGTCCCTTCGACCCCTCCTTCGGCGATCCCACTCACATGCTCTGGCTCGCCAAGAAGCTCGACGGCAACGCGGAGTGGCAGCGCCTCGCCAAGGACGTGCAGCCCGGCGACATCCTCGTCGAGACCTACAACAAGCCGGAAGACATGATCACCCAGATGACCGGCGGCCCGTTCATCCACGCGCGCCTCTGCGTGTCGGTCAATCCCCCCGAGTTCATCGAGGCGGTCGGCATCACCGGCAACTCCCAGGACGCCACCAACAACACCGTCCGGTGGAGCCCCATGCCCTTCTCGGAAGGCATGAGCGTCCGCCTCATCCGCCCGACCGAGAACGTCTCCGAGCCCCAGAAATCCCGGGCCATCAAGGAAGCCATCGCGTACGCCGAGGACCAGCTCGGCAAACCCTATGACTACACCTACACGAACGTCAACAAGGGCGATGGCCTCACCGACGCCTTCTACTGCAGCGAGCTGACCTACCTGGCCTACGCCAGCCCGGAGGGCGCGAACTTCAGCATCCCCATCTCCAAGTCCGCCGAGCGTGACCAGGTGATCGTCGCGGCCAACGACCTCGTGAGCGCGCTCAACCCGCATGACAAGGAAGCGCTGCTCGACCAGGCCCTCAAGCTCTTCACGCGCAACCCCAAGCCCACGGGCACCGAGATGGTCGCCTTCCTGGTCGACAACGTCATGACCAAGTGCGAAGCCACCGAGAAACTGACCGCCACGCCGGAAGATCGCGAGCGCCTCAAGAAGACGATCCAGTCCCTGCTGGAAGGCAAGGCCTTCCCCAGCCTCCACCAGGCGATCGACGAGTTCAACGCCGACAAGGCCAACGGCAAGCACGACGGCTTGCTCGGCTGGGGCCAGGAGCAGAAGAACCGCCTGGACATCGGCGTCGGGCTCAGCAAGGACATCGCCCACCTGATCGGCACCAGCGGCCTCAACTTCCAGGAAAGCGTCAAGGCCGGCTGGGACGTGACCCATGCCCTCCTTCCCCACTCGGAAGTGCTGATGTCCTTCCTGTACGGCCCCGATGACGGCCGCACCCAGACGGCAGGCAAGGTGCTCGACTCGCTCGACTGGCTGAAGAAGAACGTCCCCGACCTCCCCGTGATCGGCGACCTCGGCCTGGGCAAGCTTCCCGAGCGCGCGAAGCCCACGCTCAAGACGGACTTCGTCAGCCCCACCGACCTGGCCTGGGCCGACCTGCCCGCCCGCGACTACAACGTGAAGCCCACCTTCCCGATCGACCAGGAAGGCTACGAGAAGTTCGCCGAGAGCCAGGCCGCCAAGTGAGAAGAGGCGCCTAGAGCGACTAACGATTGAGTAGGGCATATCCGCAGTGCCCTATCCAACGGGCCGTGTCACTGGCCGTAACACAAGCAAAAGCCTGGGTCAGAGCTTGATCCAGGCTTTCTTTCGTCCACG
>JAKFCW010000024.1:0-1810 GCA_036676455.1 Candidatus Sericytochromatia bacterium | reverse complement strand
CTGTTCGACGGCACCAACTGCGGCATCGCCCTGAAGGACCGTCCGGTGTTCAGCGTCCAGCATCACCCCGAGGCCTCGCCCGGGCCGACCGACAGCCTTTACCTGTTCCAGCGCTTTGCGGATGCGATGAAGGGCTGAGCAGGGTCTTGTCGTCCCGCGCCTGATCGTTGCAGCATGGCCCCGACCGACGGGGGAGCCATGACCGACGCCGCCACTCATGATGCTCCGCTGACCTCGCCGGGGGGCGGGCTAACCCGTTCGGGCGCGATCCGCATCGACGCCATCGACGCCCTTAGAGGGCTGGTGATCGTCGTCATGGTTCTCGATCATGTGCGGGACTTCTTTCACGCCACCGCCTTCACCGCCGATCCCATGGCGCTGGATTCCGGCAATCCCGCGCTCTTTCTGACCCGCTGGGTGACGCATCTTTGCGCGCCGACCTTTGTTTTTCTGGCAGGTCTTTCCGTCTGGCTGCAGAAGGCGAACGGCAAGGCGCCGGGCGACCTGTCACGCTTCCTCCTGACCCGCGGTCTCTGGCTGATCGTGCTGGAGTTCACCCTGATCGGGGTCGGCTTCAACTTCGGTTGGTGGCTGTTCGCCCAAGTCATCTGGGCGATCGGCTTCGCCATGATCGTGCTTGCCGCGTTGCACCGGCTGCCGCGCCTAGTGGTGCTGGCTGTCGGCGTCGCCATCATTGTCGCTCATCCGGCTTTGAATCTGATCTCCCCCTCGACCTTCGGACCGCTGGAACCGCTCTGGCGGATGCTCGCGGTGCGCGGGGCGCTGCCGATGGAGGCCGGACTGCTGCTCGTCGCCTATCCGGCGATCCAGTGGACCGGAATCCTGCTGCTGGGTTACGGGATGGCGGGCTTCCTCATCGACGCCGAAGGGTTGAGGCGGGGCAGGGTGATGCTGGCGGCGACCGGGTTCCTGGCGCTGTTTGCAGTCGGGCGAGGACTCAATCTGCCGGGGTTCGATCCCGGTCCCTGGGCGAGGCAGGATGGCCCGTTGTGGACGGCGTTCAGCATCATCAGCGTCAACAAATACCCGCCGTCTCCGGCCTATGTGCTGCTGATGATCGGACTGGTGTTCCTCATCCTGCTGGCGTTCGACCGGGTGCGGGGATGGCTGCTCGGGCCGTTGCTGACCTTCGGTCGCACGCCGCTGTTCACCTACCTTCTGCATGTCTGGATCGCGCACGGGCTGGCGGTGGCGGTCGGCGTCGCCGTCGGCGTTCCGCCCATGGCCTTCCTGAGCATGATCACCGACCCGTCTCGCGTCATCGAGGCCGGATGGGGCTTCAGCCTGTGGGGCGTCTATCTGGCCTGGGCAGCGGTGCTGATCATTCTCTATCCGCTGTCGCGCTGGTTCGAGGGCGTGAAACGCCGTCGCCGCGACTGGTGGCTGGGTTACCTCTAGGGCAGGGGGGCGAAACTTTTGGCTTCGCGCAGGGCGCTGGCCTTGCGCACCGCGACCGGGGCGGCGTGCAGCCAGTAGTCGGCGTCTTCCAGCCGGTTCGAGCGCAGACGCTCGGCGCCACGCATGCGCCGCAGGGCTGCGTTTTCCAGCAGGCGAGCGTGCAGGGCGCGGGGGGACAGGTCGTTGATGGCGGGCGAGCCGGGAACGGCGACGGCGTCAGGACCGCTGGGCTCGACCGCGGGACGGACGATACTCAGAAACATGGATTGTCTCTCTCACTCTCGGGCGGGGCTGCGGTCTTCGCCGCGTCCTGTCCAGACCCGTCCATCTTCCCGGACGGTCATATGGTTAATCCACAGGTCTGTGGATTGTTCCGATATGGTCAGAAAAA
>JAKFCW010000023.1:0-14904 GCA_036676455.1 Candidatus Sericytochromatia bacterium | reverse complement strand
TGACGATCTCGATGCCGATCGAGAAGTCGTTGACGTCGCCCTTGCCCTTGAAAGAGGAGGTGCCGGCATGCCAGGCGCGCTTGGAGTCGGGGACCGACTGCACGATGGCGCCGTCCTTGCCGACCGTGTAGTGAGCGCTCACCTGAGCCGCGGGGTTCTGAAAGAAGTTGCCGACGCCCTGGGCGGTGCCGCCGGTGGCCGTGTGGTGAAGCACGATGGTGTCGATGTCCGTGCCCGCAGGCCGGCTGTTGTAGTTCGGCGAGGGCATCGAGATGACACGGGGCTTGGGGACGCCACCCGCCTGCACCGACTGGACCTCGGGCACGTGGATCGGGGGCTGCGGGATGAAGCGGCCATCCTGCACGTTCTTCGAATCGTAGAGCAGCTCGTGGAGAGCCTTGAACTCCTCGGGAATCGCCTTCGAAGATCCCGATGCGAGGCCCTGGACTGCCGGACGATAAACCTGAGAGAACTGCGTGATGGCCATGGTCATCCCTTTCTGAGCTTTCTTCCTGCCGGCGCTTCGACCCGGGGCCGTTCAGGAGCGGTTAATCAGGTTATCGGGACGACGCACCGGAATTCGGTAAAGCCCGTTTAAAGGCTGATTTAAGCTTGGACCCGGCGCAGATCATCGTCAGGGGGTTCGTCGGGCGAGCCTCCGCGCCCGCCATGGTCAGGTTAGACAAGCCCCATCGGCCCCCGTATAATGGATCTTTGGCGCCGCGGCGAGACCATGTCACGGCCGGCGCCCATGAAACGCCCGTCAGGGCAGACTTACGAAACTTATTGCTAGAGGATAAAACATGTCGCTACGGGATTGGTTTGCCGCCCGCAAGAAGGCAACCCTTGTCGATACGGAGCGCGAGAAGCGAGAGGTCGCCGACGGCCTCTGGACGAAGTGCACGGATTGCCACGAGCCCCTTTACACCAAGGAGCTCGTTCAAAACCTCAACGTCTGCCCCCGGTGCGGGTATCACTTCCGGGTGGAAGCCCGTGAGCGGATCGCCCAGCTGGTAGACCCCAGCTCCTTCCGGGAAACCAACGTCGAGTTGCTCTCGGTCGATCCGCTGGGCTTCGTCGACAGCAAGCCCTATCCGCAGCGCCTGCGCGAGGCCACCGCGTCTCGCGGACCGGGAGACGCCCTCATCACGGGGACGGCCACCATCGACGGCCAGCCGATCTCGCTGGCGGTCATGAACTTCTTCTTCATGGGCGGTTCCATGGGATCCGTCGTGGGCGAGAAGCTCACCCGGACCATCGAGCAGGCCCTATCGACGCAGACCCCGCTGATCGTCGTGGCGGCCTCGGGCGGTGCGCGCATGCAGGAGGGCACCCTCTCGCTGATGCAGATGGCCAAGACCAGCGCGGCCCTGGCGCGCTTCGGCAAGGCGGGCGGCCTGTACATCACGATCCTCACCGACCCCACCACCGGCGGCGTTACCGCCTCCTTCGCGACCCTCGGAGACATCCTGATCGCCGAACCCAATGCCATCATCGGGTTCGCCGGCAAGCGCGTCATCGAGGCCACCATTCGCCAGAAGACGCCTCCCGGCTTCCAGACCGCTGAAAGCCTGCTGGACCACGGCCTGATCGACATGATCGTCCCGCGTCCCAAGCTGCGCGAGAAGCTTTCCCAGCTGCTTGCCATGCACAAGGCCCCCGCCCCCGTGCGGGTGGTCACCGGAGGCTAACATGAAGGTCAAAGATTCCCGCCGCTTCACGCTCGATTTCGAAGCCCCCATCCTGGAGCTCGAGGAGAAGATCGAGGAGTTCAAGCAGCTCGCCAACGACTCCGAGGGCGACCTCAGCCAGGAGATCTCCCTGCTCGAGGACCGTGCCCTCAACATCCGGCGCGCCATCTACGAGAACCTCACCCCCATCCAGCGCATCCAGATCGCCCGTCACCCCGCGCGCCCGTCGGCCCTCGACTACATCCTCGCCATCACCGAGGACTTCACCGAGATGCACGGCGATCGCATGGGCTTCGACGATCGCGCCATCGTGGGCGGCCTCGCGCGCTTCAACGGCCGGACCGTCATGGTCATCGCCCACCAGAAGGGCCGCGATACCAAGGACAACATCCTGCGCAACTTCGGCATGGCCCACCCCGAGGGCTACCGCAAGGCCCTGCGCCTGATGAAGCACGCCGCCAAGTTCGGCTTCCCGATCATCACCCTGATCGACACCCCCGGAGCCTACCCCGGCATCGACGCCGAGGAGCGCGGACAGGGAGGCGCCATCGCCCAGAACATGCTCGAGATGAGCCAGTTCGAGGTGCCCGTCGTCTCGGTCGTCATCGGCGAAGGCGCCTCGGGCGGAGCGCTTGGCATCGGCGTCGCCGACCGCGTCCTCATGTTCGAGCACTCCTACTACGCCGTCATCGGCCCCGAGGGTTGCGCCGCCATCCTCTGGAAGGACGCCTCCAAGGCCCCCAAGGCCGCCCAGATCCTCAAGCTCACCGGCGAGGACCTCCTGGGCTTCGGAGTGGTCGACCACATCATCCCCGAGCCCATCGGGGGCGCGCACCGCGACCCCGTGCTGGCCGCGGGCAACCTCAAGGATGCCCTCGCCGCCCAGCTCGACGAGCTCACCCGGATCCCCGGCTACCAGCTCGTGGAGAACCGCTACGGCAAGTACCGCCAAATCGGCCGGTACTCAGAAGAGTACTAGCTCCTCATGCTCCCGGATGCCGCCGCCCGGGCCCTCGACTTCCTGTTGAGGGCCTCGAAGGGCGGCTTCCGGCATGCCTGGGACATGCAGGCGAACTTCCGCGGCACCCCGCTCCTCATGGGCACGGTCTTCCCCCTCGCCCTCCTCTGCACCGTCCTCGCCCGCCCCGAGCTGGGCGAGGACGCCCGGAAGGTCGCAAGGGACGAAGCCGAGACCATCGCGAGCCTCGCGGACGAATCAGGCTGGCGCTACTTCAACCTCTACCCCGCCATCCCGCCGGACATCGACGACTTCGCCGCAGCCGCCCGGCTGCTGCACGTGCTCGACTGGCCCGATCTCGCCGACCTCCTGGCCGAGCCCTTGAAGCTGGTCAGGCACAACACCCATGCCGAGGGAGGCTTCCGCAACTGGCTGGTGGCAGACCTTTCCCAGGCCGACGCGATCGGCCAGAAATGGGTCGAGGGCCCTGATCCCCGTCACCCCGAATCGACCGCCAACCTCCTCGAGACCCTCTGCCGGCTGGATGCCGCGGGCTTCGAGGCCGAGCTGCGCCGCAGCGCAACCTGGCTGCTTGGCTTGCGCCAGAGCGAAGGCTGGCGCAGCTGGTGGTATTACGGCTGGGCATACGGCACGCTGACGGTCATCCGGGCGTTCTTGGCGATCGCCCAGCGCTTCCCCGACCTCGCCGCGACCCTCTCCGACGCTTGCCACGCCGCCGGCAAAGGCCTCATCAAGGCCCAGAACCCCGACGGGTCCTGGAGCCTGCGGGTCTCCGCGCTTTCCCACCCGGACCGCAGCGAGGACTGGTCGCGCCCCTCCCCGCTGGAAACCGCCTTCGCCCTTTCCGCGCTGGCCGAGCTGGGCCCATGGGCTCCAGCAGGCGCCTCCGAGGCCATCACGCGAGCCGCCGAAGCCCTCCGACAGACCCAGGCCGAGGACGGCGGCTGGAGCGCGGAGCCCTTCTACCTCACCCTCGGCATGAGCCCCTACTCCAGCCGGGAGCTGACCACGGCGTTCGCCCTCGAGGCCCTGATTCTGTCAGATAGCCACAGGCGCCAGAGGTAGCCGCAGGCGCTCAACCTGGCCGCATGCGCGTCTTCACAGATCGACAAGAATCAATAATGAAGCCGCATCACGGGTATAATGCGACAAGCCATCCCCCAGTTTAGCGCCGGCGGCTGTTTCGAAGCGCCTGCGGCTTTCGATGGGAATGCGAGCTGCCTGCAGAAACGCAATAGGAGCACGGGACTTGTCCACCCCCCTTCAGAAGGCCGTTTTCTGGATCACCATCACCGTGATGGCGATCTACTCTGCCGTCTGCGTGGTGCTGGCCGCCGGTTGGCTGAACCGGACGTTCCCGGGCTTCATGGTCCTGCAGAACCAGAGCACGGACTCGCTCTATTCCCTGCGCTGGAGCGGCATCCAGGCCGGTGTCCAGGTCGCCGACAACGTCGTCTCGATGAACGGCGTGCCGATCGCCTCCAGCGAGATGCTCTACCGCTACGCGGCCACCAAGCCCGTGGGCACCCCCATCACCTATGAGTTCGAGCGCTCCGGCCTATCCGGCACGCCCAAGACAGTCAAGATGGTCATCCCCACCCAGCGGTTCGAGGTCTGGGACCTGATCGGCGTCTGGGGCTCACTTTGGCTGATGGGCTTCTTGCACTTCCTGCTGGGAGCCTTCGTCTCCATCGTCAAACCCGGTGACGCCGCGGCCCGCGCACACCTGCTCTTCTGCCTGGTCTTCGCGGCCTTTTCCCTGAGCCACTTCGACTCGACCTCGACGTACTGGTTCGCGCTCTTCCCTCACACCATCGCCTTCGCTCTGGTGGGAACCTTCTCGTTCGAGCTGGCGCTGCTGGTGCCGCGCCGCTTGCCCCTCCTCAAGCGCTGGCCCTGGATCCGGCCCCTCAACTACGTCTTCGGCGCCCTGATCGCCCTGTACGTGGTCTCCCAGTACTTCGACACCAACAACTTCCTGATGACCTACCTGGTCCTCACGCTCTACCCGTCGCTGGCCGTGGCGGCCATCCCCGCGAGCGCCTTGTGGGCCAACTTCAGCAAGTCCAGCACCCCGCTCGAGCGTTCGCAAGCCCGCGTGATCCTGTGGGGCGCCCTCTTCGGCTTCGGCCCCGCCGTCGGCGTCAACCTCGCCATGTTCATGGGCGTCTCCTTCCCGGGCTCGGAATTGAGCTACCTGGCGTTCACCCTCTTCCCGCTGTCTATCGCCTACACCATCGTCCGCCACAAGCTCTTCAACATCGACGTCATCATCAAGCGGACGATTACCTACACCATCGTCACCTCCGCGCTGTTGGGGCTCTACTTCCTGATGATCGGCGGCGTGCGCATGCTCATGGGCGATCGCTCGCAAATCGCCAACATCCTGGCCACCGCCATCGTCGCCGTGGCCTTCTCCCCCATGCGCGACCGCACCAAGAACCTGGTCGACAAGATCTTCTTCCGCACCGGCTACGACTTCCAGAAGATCGTCACCGAGTTCGGCGACGAGGCCCGCGAGACCCTCGACTCCGAACAACTGCTCGGAGCCTTCGTCAAGCAGGTCGAGCACGCGCTCTACCCGGAAAACCTCGCCATCCTGCTGCGCCAGGAGGGAAAAGACGAACTGCACCTCGTGAACTCCCGCGGCCTCGGCGCGAGCACCAAGCTCACGCTCTCGGTGAACGACCCCCGGCTCGCGCTGGTGGGCAAATCCGGCAAGGGCATCGCCTCCGAGCCCGCTGACTTCGGCCCCCTCTCGCATGCGCTCGCCCTGCCGCTTCTCGACAAGGACGACGTCATCGGCTGCGTCCTCGTCGGCCGCCGCAAGTCGGATCTCGAGTACAAGGAAATCGACCGCCTGCTGCTTGTCAACCTCTCGCAGCAGCTCTCCGTCTGGCTCAAGAATACCCAGCTCATCGGCCAGGTCGCGGGCCAGGAGCGGCTCAAGCGCGAGCTGGAAATCGCCGCCGAGGTCCAGGCGGGCCTCCTTCCCAGCAAGATCCCCACCCTTCCCGGTATCGAGCTGGCGGCCCTCTCCAGGCCCGCCCTCGAAGTCGGAGGCGACTTCTACGACGTCATCCGCGTCGACGAGAACCGCCTGGGCATCCTGATCGGAGACGTCTCCGGCAAGGGCGTTCCCGCGGCCCTCATGATGGCCATGACCCTGGTCATCTTCCGGTCCATCGCCCGGGGCAACGACTCGGCCGCCGAGGTCATGGCCAAGGCCAACGAGCTCATCTACCTCAACCGCCCGTCGAGCAAGATGTTCGTCACCGCCTTCTACGCCATCTACGACTGTCGTGACAACTCCCTCTGCTTCGCCAACGCCGGCAACCCCTTCCCCATCGGATCGGTGGGACGACTCGAGGCCAAGGGCGTCTCGCTTGGCGTGCTGGCGCGGATGAACTACGAGGAGCAGCGCATCACCCTCCGCGACGGCGACCTGCTGGTGCTGTACTCGGACGGAGCCGAGGACGCCATGAACTCCGAGCGCGAGCAGTTCGGCGAAGAGCGCGTCGAACGGATCATCACCCAGAACCTCGATTGCTCGCCCACCGAGATCCAGGACCGCCTGCTCAGCGAGATCCACGACTTCACCGGGGACGGCACGCCCTTCGACGACATCACGCTGGTCACGCTGAGAGCCTACAGCGCCGTGCCCGCTGCCGAGACCCCGGCGCTCTCCTGACGCATGAAACGATGAGGGCCGCCGGCGTCATGACGCCGGCGGCCCTCGTCGTTTGACTCAGCGGGCGGATGGCTGCCGGATCGAAAGCCTCTCCCCGAGCACGTCCTCCAGGCCCAGGAGCGCCGCGCCGTAGGCCGTCGAGACGCTCGACAGCTCCGAGCCGAGCAACTCCTCGACGTCCACCAGGCGCGCTTCGTCAAAGCCGGCCAGCAGCAGCGCGTCGCGCGCCACGCTCGCGCGCCCCAGCCCCATGACCGCGCCCTGGGCCCGCTGGACCGGGCCCAGGCCCGCGATTTCCGCTACCCGGCGAACGTTCGCCGCGAGGCGCTCGACCATGCGCCGGTAGAGGTCCCGGGCGATCGCCTCCAAGGTCTGCGCGCCGATCAGCTGGACATCCAGGCCGCAGGCCTGCGCGAGCTGGAAGCGCGCGGCCTCTACGCTCGGAAACTGCCCCCCGTAGGCATGCGCCTCCGCCAGGTCCCTGGGCGCCAGGTCCAGGATCGCCGTGAGCACCTCCGTCTTGGCCACCCGGGGATACAGCGGCCAGAGCTCGCCTTCCGCTTCCGCCTCGTGCGCGAGGTAATCCAGCGGGGTCGCCGTCATCCCGTACCAGCTGAAGCGCCGGGTCTTGAGGCGATCGAGGTTGTAGCGGTCGGGATCCTGGGCGGCTTGCGGATCCGGCCGCCCCCCCACGACGGGGATGATGTCCGTGGAGGTCGTGCCCGTGTCGATGGACAGGCCATGGTCAATCAGCTTGGAGGCCAGATACGCCGAGCCCCAGAACTTGGTGGCCGCGAAGCGGACCACCTGAGGCCCCGCCAAGGCGCGCGCCTCGCCCAGCGTGTACAAGCGGCCTTCCGCTCCCAGCAAGCGCACCTCGGACGCCGGAAACAGGCGCTCCAGCAGCTCCACGGTGTGGAGGTGGGCGGCCTCGAAGCTTGGATACGAGAAGAAGTGGCTGGTCGAGACGACCACCCGCTCGAACTCCTCGGGAACGAAGGCGTGGCTGATCAAGAAGCGCGCCAGCGCGCTGGGAAGCCCCTCGTCGAAATCCTGGCGCCGGTCAGGTAGGCGCCGCGGGTTGAAGGGGATCGGCCCGCCTCCCCAGACGGCCTCCGGCAGGGAGTTTCCACGCTCCAGCGCGACGAACTTGACCTTGGCGTTGCCAAGGTCAATTCCCAGTGTCCGTACGCTCATACGCTGACCGCAAGAGCCCCCTGGGGGGTGTACCAGCAGTTCGGATCGGCAGCCAGCGGATTGGCGGTCTGAGCGAAAGCCGCCGCTCGTGACCCTCCTCCGCAGACCGAGAAGAGCTCGCAGCTCCCGCACTTCCCTTCGATCCGGCCTTCGCGCAGCGAGACCAGCAAGGGGTGCTGCCAGACCGCCTCCAGCGTGGTCTGCCGGATGTTGCCGATCCGCACGCCCATGCGGCGGCTGGCGAAGATCGTGCCGTCGGCGTCGATGGCCAGGTGGCAGCGTCCCTCGGTGGCCATGTGGTCGCGGCGGCGCCCCCAGGCCATGGAGCGGTCGTAACCCGACTCGCGGAACTCGAACTTGGAGAATTCCGAGCGGGCGCCTTCCTCGGCGATGGTGTCGAAGATCCGGCGATGCTCCTCGGGCGTGAGGGTGAGCAGGTTGGCTCCCGCCCCGATGGGGATCAGGTGGGCGAACGTCAGCAGTGGAATCCGCTCGCGGTTGGCCAGGGCGAAGAACTCGGGGATCTGGTGATCGTTGAAGCCCTTCATCAGGGTGACCTTGTGGTTCACGTGGATCCCGGCCGCCAGCAGGTGGCGGCAGCCCTCCATGGTCCGCTCGAACATCCCGGCGCCGCGCACCTTGTCGTGGACCTCGGCGGTCGCCCCATCGATGCTGACCTGCACCAGCTTGATGCCCCACTCGGCGAGGTATTCCGCCTGCTTGGCCGAGAGCACGCCGTTGCTGATGATGCGCACCGCCAGGCCCATGGAGTGGGCGACGCGCGAAAGCAGGCCCAGGTCGCGGCGCAGCAAGGGCTCGCCGCCGCCGAAGGTGATGAGCCCATCGAAGCCGTTGCGATCGACGAAGGCCTTGAACTGCTCGAAGAGCGCGATCATCTCCTCGACGGAAAGCTCATCATTGAAAGCCTTGGTCTCCTCGCGGTAGCAATGCACGCACTTGAGGTTGCATGCGTTGGTCACCGAAAGTTGAAGATGAAAGACTTCCCGGCGTTCATCCGTTCCTTGCTGCATGGAGCCTCCGTCCTAAAAAAGAAAAAGGGGGCAGGGCTTTCGCCTGCCCCCCGTTGCATTCACCAGCTGTTTAGCAGTCGCCGCCGCCATCACCGTCCGCCACGAAGCGCGCCTCGAGCTCCATCGGATTGACTTCCTTGATGAAGCGCCAGCTCGCCTTCAGGGAAGCAAGCTCACGGGAGGTCACGGTAACCTCATTCGCCGCGAGCGTTCCCTCGAAATCGGACTCCAGCTTCTCACGAAGGGACTCATCCACGGCCAGGCGGTTCACGAAGTCGATGACCATCTTGTTGTTCATACCGTAGTCTCCTTCCAGCGTTGCGGGCACGTGTAACATCCGTCACACTTCTTTTACCCCCACTTTTGCCCCCTAAACCGCTGAAAGCCAGTAATAATCAAGATTTGAAGGGCATCCTACGCTTGTTTAAAGGCGCTGCAACAATCGTGCAATCTTCACGGTGCCCCCACGATGGGTGCGGATCGGGGTAGAGCGACGCTCCGACGGGTATGTTGGGCAAGGACGACCCCTGATACAGGATCCAACGCCGCCGCATGCAAAATCCTTCCTCCGCCCTGCCCGATCCCGCAGCTTCCCCCTCCGACTCGAGCGGGGGAGGAGCCTTCGCGCCCCCCGAGCTCGTCGCGGAGCTGCTTCGCTTCGAGCCCAAGCCGCGGCGCATCGGCGAGATCCTCGTGGATCGGGGGCTGGCCACCGAAACCGAGGTGGCGCATGCCCTGAGCGAGCAAGCAGCGGATCCGCGCCCCCTGGGAGCGTTGCTGGTCGCGCACGGCGTCTGCACGCCCGAGCAGGTCTCGCAGGCCCTGCAGGTCCAGGAGATGCTCGCCTCCCCCTTATGGAATCACATGGGGGCGTTTCGCTGGAAAGAGGGCCTCTCGGTCACGCCCATCCAAGAAACCCACCGCCAGGCCGTGGTCGTTTCCCTGGGCGATCGCCACGTGCAGCTCAGTCCCGAGGAGTACCAGCTCGCCGAGGGCCTCGTGAGCGAGACCAGTTTCGGAGCCATCGCCCGCCGCTGCTGGAACGCGACCGGCCAGCTCGTCTGGCCCGAGCAACTGATCGCGCTGACCACCCGCCTCTGGATGCTCGGCCTCCTTTCCATGGATCGAAAAGCGGAACCAACAGACGATCCCGCCCCCATTCCGGCCCCCGCCTCCACGCCCCGCCGCGCCGGCTGGGCGCGCTGGCTGCAGCTGCGCATCCCCTTTCACGATCCGACGCGCCTGCTCGACCTGACCTTGCCCGTGGGGCGCATGCTCTTCACGCGCGCCGGCTTCGCGGTGATCGCCCTCCTCGTCGCGCTGGCGACGGGGGTCCTTTCCATGCATGGCGGCCGGCTCTGGGAACTCATCGTGGGCAACTTCGACCACCGCTGGGTGGGTGGCCTCGGCAGCTTCATGATCGCCTACCTGCTCTGCTCGACGATCCATGAGTACGGCCATGCGATGGCCTGCCGGGCCTTTGGTGGCAAGGTCACGCGCATGGGCGTCATGCTTTACGTCTTCATCCCCATGGCCTTTTGCGACGTGAGCGATGCCCACCGCTTCGCCGAGAAGTGGAAACGGCTCGTCGTGAGCGCCGCAGGAATCTACTTCCAGCTGCTGCTGGCGGCCCTTGCCGGCCTCGCCTGGGCCTGGCTCTCGCTTCCGGCGAGCGTGGAGCTGGTGCTGGCGCAGATCGTGGCGATCACCCTTGTGGCGACCCTGGCCAACCTCAACCCGCTGCTCAAGCTGGACGGCTACTACATCCTCTCCGATTGGCTGGAGATCCCCAACCTGCGCCCGCGCGCCTTCGCCACCCTCGACCTCCTCGCACGCCGAATGCCCGTGTCGGGCGAAACGCGGGAGCGGCAGGCCTTTCTCTGGTACGGACTGCTCGGCGGATCGTACACCGTGGCGATCGCAGGCTACGTCACCTGGCGCTTCGCTCACTTCGTGCTGAGGACCGCCGGCCTCGGATGACCCCCAACATTACTCCCATGTTGCAACGAGCAAGGGTTCTGTTAAAACTTCGTCAATCCTTGGTTTTAACCGTTTCCACCCGCTAGATCTGAGGTATAGTGCCGAGGGTGAGCCTGTCGTGAAGCAGACCACGCCCCCACTTCCGTGGAGTAGTACCGAGGAGAGCGCTCATGAAACCAAGCCGCCACGTCACGCGATCGATTGCCTGTACCCTGGGACTCACCCTGCTGGCAGGCTGCCAATTGGTCCCGTCGAGCTCCCTCACTCCGAGCACCGTCGCGCCCAGCACCATTGCCCCCCTGGCTGCCAAGCCGGCCACCGAGTGGAAGGTCGCCTCGGTCGACGGCGCGACGCAGTACCTCGTCGAGTTCAAGGGAGACGAGATCCCCGAAACCTTCGCGCAGGACATTGAAGAGGCGGGCGGCACGATCGCCTCGTCCTACGACGGCGCCGGCCTCGCCACCGTCCTTTCGAGCGCCCCCGACTTCATGGCGAAAGCTGGCAAGATTTCCGGCGTCGAGAGCGTCGTCGAGGACTACATCGTGAACTGGGGCGAGAGCGACATCGCCTACGCCGCACCGGTAGACGGAGCCCTCGATGTGCAGGCGGGCGCCGAGATCCCCTACGGCGCTCAGCAGTGGGGACTCAAGACCATCCAGGCCCCCCAGGCCTGGGCCCAGGGAGCCACCGGCCAGGGCGTCCTCGTGGCCGTGCTCGACTCGGGCATCGACTACACCAACCCCGAGTTCGCGGGCCAGATCGATCCCCGGTCGCGGTCGTTCATCAACGGGGATGGCCCCAACGCCGACAACTTCGACGTCATGGACCTGAACGGCCATGGCAGCCACGTGGCCGGCATCATTGCCGCCAAGGCCGACGGCAAGGGCGTCACGGGCGTCGCCCCACACGCCAAGATCCTTGCTCTCAAGGTCAACAACTACAAGAGCATCTCCAACTTCGACACCGTCATCAAGGGCATCTACTTCGCCTCGATGAACGGCGCCGACGTCATCAACATGAGCCTGAGCGGCAACTTCAAGGTGGGCGATGCCCGCGGCGAAGAGCTCAAGAAGAAGATGGGCCGTGCGGTCAAGTTCGCCTTCCGGCGAGGCGCCGTGGTCGTGAGCTCGGTGGGCAACACCCGGACCAACTACGACACCACCACCGATTTCCGCCTGCCGGCGATGCTCGACCACAACATCGGCGTCTCCGCCACCGGCCCCTCGACGGGCACCGACTACGACTCCTTCGCCAGCTTCTACAGCAACTACGGCAAGCGGATCGTGGACCTCTCGGCTCCCGGCGGCGGCGTGGTCATCAAGAACGGCCAGATGACCCCCTCGGGCTTCATCTACAGCACCTGGAGCACCAAGGCCATCCCCCAGACGGTCGAGGGAATGCCCACCAAGGCGGCCCCCTACTTCGCGCTGGCCGGCACCTCGATGTCCGTCCCCCACGTGGCGGGCGTCGCGGCGCTGGTCATCGACAAGCGCGGCCACTTCCGCGCCCAGCCCAGCAAGGTCGTCGACACCCTCTTCGAGACCGCGGACGACCTGGGAGCCGTGGGCTTCGATGCCTACTTCGGCGAGGGGCGGGTCAACGCCTTCAAGGCGGTCTCCGCCACCAAGTCGCATCCCGGTAAGGGCCGGCCTTTCTGGTAAAAATCCTCCTTCCTTCACCGAACCCCGGGGCAGGCCACTGCCCCGGGGTTTGACATGCGTGGGTGAATCCGTTAGGCTAAGGAGGTTAAGGCTGGTTTAAGGACGCAAAACCCCTTGCGGAGGAACGTGCATGCGCCTCGACTCGAATGGCCGCACCCGGCGATCTGCCTGGCTTCTCTCGGGGTTGCTGACCACCTCGGTGGCCCTGGCCGGATGCCACCGCTCCACCCTGCCCCCGGGCGTCATGCCGTTTCAGTCGCAGCCGGCCCTTCCAGCCGGTAGCCTGACCGCGCAGCCCGCCCGTTCCGCCACTTCCGAGGCGCCAAGCCAGCCGCCCTCGCCGGCCGTTCCTAGCGTCTTGCAGCAGGCAGAGGCGATCGCCCGCCAGGGCGGGATGATCTCCGACCTTCCCGCCTTGGCGACCAAGCTCGAGGCCACGTCCTATCACGCCCAGGTGGTCCCGCAGAGTTCCCAGGAGAAGGCGGATCGCATCGCCCGGGAATGGGCCGCGGATGCGCAGCAGCTCTACGCCGTCTGGGCCTACTGGAAGCTGCCGGTCATCAGCGTCACGCGGCACGCCTATTACTCCCCGTCCAAGGGTAAGGCCCTCAAGGTCGAGTTCACCCTCTCGTCGCTGTTCGCCAAGTCGTTCGAGGAGCCCGCGGAGGGCTTCGACCAGGCCACGTTGATCCTGAACGAGGCGCGCGACCGGCATGCGTTCGGCGTGAAGGACGCGCATGCGATCGCCAAGCGCATGGGCTACATCCCCAACAAATACGGCGCGGCCGTCCTGCTGGACATCAAGACCTACGGCCCGATGTGGGTCTTCGCCGATATGCCCTCGCAGACCCAGGGCGAGCCCGTGATGCTCGTCCATGCCGAGACGGGCATGGTGACCCAGGGCGGCGAGGCCCTGTTGCTCGCCAGGTACCTCTTCAAGCGCGCGGGCTATTAGGCCCCACGAACAGCAATCGGCGCCCCCGGCAAGTCCGGGGGCGCCGATTGCATGGTTGGGTTAGAGGGTGACGACCTTGCCGTCGGGGCGCTTGATGGCGTCCACGTGGAGCCGGCCGTGGATGTTGCCGGTCTTGACCGTGAAGTAGATGGTCGACGTGCCCTTCACGTCGCCCGTGACCTTCTTGGCGAACGCCTCGGCCTTGCTGCGCAGGATGAAGTTCTCGCGGTGGATGTAGGCATACCCGCCATCAGTTCCGCTCAGGCTCAGGGTGACGTCGTTGGCGTCGACCAGCTGCATGTCGCCGATGGAGTAACCGAGCGTGCCCACGATCTTGAAACGCTTGCCGGCGGCCGAGCGGTTGGTCTGCTCGTCGTCCTGGAACTGGCGGAGCTGGGTCATCGTGGCCAGCTGCGTGTACTGGCTCTCCTTGAACGAATCGAAAAGGCCATTCGCCTGGGCGGTCTCCGAGGCTCCGGAAACCATCTGGGGGGCGGTGCCGCAACCGGCCAGGAGAGCCACCAACGCCATGGTCCAAACTGCCTTCACGCTTTTCCTCCCTGCTTTCGTCCTGACATCACTGCTGGGAGGGTTATCGGCAACGCCCAGGCAAACGTTCTTAAGACGAAGTTAAGCCCAGAGTAACGTCGAACTAAGACAGGATCTGTTCACCGGAAAAGACCGGGAGCTTGTCGGGGTCCTGCTTGGCCAGGACGGGGTGCAACTTGTCCTTTTCCGAGAGGAGGACGTCCTCGAGGGGCCATTCGATCCCGAGGGCCGGGTCGTTCCAGGCGATGCCTTGCTCCGAGGCGGGGTGGTAGTAGTCGGTCACCTGATAGAGGAAGTCACATTCGTCGGAGAGGACCGCGAAGCCATGGGCGAAGCCGGGCGGGACGTACATCTGGCGGTGGGTTTGGTCGTCGAGGACGAGGCCGAAGTGCTTGCCGAAGGTCGGTGAGCCGCGGCGGACGTCCACCGCGACGTCGTAGACGGCGCCGCGGGCGACCGAGACCAGCTTGCCCTGGGGCTGCACGAGCTGGTAGTGGAGGCCGCGCAGGACACCGCGACGGGAGCGGGAGTGGTTGGCCTGGACGAAGCGTTCTGTGATGCCGGCTTCGTGGTAGCGGTTCTCGGCGTAGGTTTCGAGGAAGAAGCCCCGGGCGTCGCCGAAGACCTTGGGTTCGACGACGATCAGGCCGGGGATGCCGGTATCGATGACCTTCATGGAAGTCTCCTGAAAAAAGAGGAAAGCGCGGTCCCGCAAGGGACCGCGCAGCGCCTACGGCTGTTGTGAAAGGCAGCAAAGCTGACCTGGAACAACAAACGGCAAGTATCCGGACCGTTAGGCCGAGAGCTTTTCCTTGGCGACGGAGGCCAGGCGCTCGAAAGCCGGGTAGTCGTTGACCGCGAGGTCGGCGAGGATCTTGCGGTTGATCTGGACCTCGGCCTTCTTGAGGCCGTTGATCAGCTGCGAGTAGCTGATGCCGTTCATGCGGGCAGCCGCGTTGATGCGCTGGATCCAGAGGCGGCGGAAGTCGCGCTTGCGCTCCCGGCGGTGCCGGTACATGTACCGGAGCGCCTTCATCATGGACTGGTTCGCTGCCCGGAAGATCTTCTTCAGGCTGCCGCGATGGCCGCGGACGAGCTTGTAAACCTTCTTATGCTTGTTGCGGTTGACGTTACCGCGTTTGACGCGAGGCATGAATAAACTCCTTCGTT
>JAKFCW010000022.1:0-88849 GCA_036676455.1 Candidatus Sericytochromatia bacterium | reverse complement strand
GTAGCACCAGCACCCAGAGCACGACTCCGGCGACGACGGCTCCGAAGAAGATCCCCAGGCGCTGAAGGCTCGAGAGGGTCTTACCCATGGCGCGCTTCCGGCCGGAAGGCCCAGCAGCGGCCGAGCAGGTCGAGGTAGAAGGCGGTATCCCGGCGGGTCTTGAGGATCTCGCCGGTGAGCTCGATGGTCGAGTGCAACCGGGCGTAGAAGAGACCGGGCGCCCCGTAGTGCTTCGAGAAGTAGTGCTGTCGTCCCAGCTGAATGGCCTCGACGGCTCGCCTGGGAAGGTCCTTGCGGGTGGCGCCTCCGATGTGCATGACCACCGCGCGAGGGGTCGACAGGATCGCCCAGCCGGCCCGCCGCGCGCGCAAGCCCCAGTCACAGTCCTCGCCCGTGTAGAAGAAGCGAGGATCCAGCATGCCGATCTCCTGGATGGTCTCCGTTCGAACCAGCACGGCGGCTCCCGAAGCCCACCTCAGGCGCTCCTCGCGGCTGACCGGCGAGAAGGCCCAGGGGAAGCGGGCGGGAACGACGGAGGGCTGGGGGCTGCCATCCGGATTGACCAGGGCCGCAGCGACCATACCGTTTCGGGGCTCGGCTTGCAGCAGGTCCCAGAGCGCCTGAAGGGCGCCGGGTCGGATCTCGGTGTCGGTGTTGAGCAAGAAGACGCTCTTTGCGTGGGCCTCGCGCATGATCTGGTTATTGGCTTCCGCGAAGCCGAGGTTCTCGGCGTTGGCAAGTACCTTGACCTGAGGATAGCGCTCCGCGAGCATCTCGACGGATCCGTCCGACGAGGCGTTGTCCGCGACCCAGGCCTCGAAGGGAACCGAGACCTCCTGGGCGAAGAGGGCGTCCAGGCACTTGGCCAGGAGGTCTCGCGTATTGTAGTTGACGATGGCGACCGCGATGGACGGGATCACGACAGACTCCATTGCTCGTAGAGGGAGCGATACGCACCGGCTTCCTGCATGAGTTGCTCCGGGGTGCCCACCTCGATGGCCCGGCCGGCATCCACGACCACGACGCGATCCGCGCGGGTGGCCGACTTGAGGCGGTGGGTGATCAGGATGGTGGTGCGACCCGTCATGAGGCGCTCGAGGGCTTCCTGGACCACGGCCTCGGACTCGGCGTCCAGCGCGCTGGTGGCCTCGTCGAGCAGGAGAATGCGCGGGTCCTTCAGGATGGCGCGGGCGATGGCGATGCGCTGCCGCTGGCCCCCCGACAGGGTGGATCCGCGCTCGCCCACGACGGAAAGGTAGCCGTCCGGCAGCTGCGTAATGAAGCCATGGGCGTTGGCCTGGACGGCGGCCTCGATGACCTCGTCGTCAGTAGCCTCCAGGCGGCCGTACCGGATGTTATCCATGAGCGTGCCCGCGAAGAGCGGCGTCTCCTGGGGGACGTAGGCGATCTGATCGCGCAGCCAGGCCAGGGGCAGGTCGCGCAAATCCGCGCCGTCGAGCGTGATCCTCCCCGCGGTCGGGTCGTAGAAGCGAAGCAGCAGCTTGGCGAGCGTGCTCTTGCCGGAACCCGAGGCTCCCACGACGGCGAGCGCCTCACCGGGTTGCACCATCAGGTCGAGGCCCATCAGGCCAGGATGCCCGTTCGGATAGGTGAACTGAACCCCCTCGAAGCGGACCTCCCCGTCGAGAGACGGCAGGGGACGCGCGCCGGGGCGATCGCTGATGGCCGGGATCTCGTCGATGACCGCGAAGACCCGCTCGGCGGCTCCAATGGCCCGCTGGATTCGGCCGATGCCGTTGGAAAGCGACTGGATCGGCTCGACGCAGATGCCGACCGCGGCCCCGAAGGCCATCAGGTCGGGCATCGAGAGGCGGCCTTGCAGCATCTCCCATCCTCCGACCCAGAGCACGCCGGCCAGAGCGACCACCTGAAGGACGGCGATGGTCGGCATCTGCAGGGCCCAGACTTGCTCTCCGCGGAAGGTGGCCAGGAAGTGCAAGTCGTTGACCTCTTCAAAGCGCTTGCGCTCGAAGTCCTCGCGGTTGAAGCTCTTGATGGTGGCGGTCGCCGCCAGGCTCTCATTGAGATACGCCAAGATATCCGCCGACTTCCCCTGGGCCTGCAACGACCAGAGGCGTAGGCGGGTGGCGAAAAGGCTGATGGCCCAACCGACGACGGGCATGCCGATCACGGTCAGCGCGGCCAGGCGCCAGTTCAAGGTGAAGAGGTAACCCAGCGCGGCAAGCAGAATGAGGGTGTTGGGGATCAGCTCGGCGGCACCTTGAGCCAAGGCGTCGCGAACGGCGTTGACGTCGCTGACCAGGCGCGAGGCGGTATCGCCGGACTTGTGGCGATCGTGGAAGTCGAGGGAATGGCGCTGCAGGTGGCTGAAGAGCGCGGAACGCAGATCGGCCACGGCCCGGATCGAGACGAAGCCCATCATGAGGGTCGATAGCCAGGTGAAGAGGCCCTTGAGGGCATAGCCGGCGATCGCCATCAGAATGAGCGTATTCAGCCCTTCCAGGGTCAACTTGGCGAAGACCTCTCCGGCGTAACGTGCGACCGGGATCATGATCATCGCCGCCGAGGCGTTGGCCAGCAGCAGGATGCTCAACCCGACGATGTGAAGGGTGTACGGGCGCAAGAACGGCAGCAGCCGGCGCCAGGTATGAAGTGAACCCATCAGTACGACCTCCTGCTCAGGAGGCGTGGCACCCAGCGCTCCCACCATGCGGGCTCCGCTTGCGGAGCCGAATCTTGTCCCTCGAACGGCAAATAGATGGGGCCCCCCTTGCGCTCCCTGGCCACGATCCGGGCGTTCTGCCTGACGGAGCGCTTGGCTTCCTCCTGGGTCACGCTCGACTGGAAGCCGCGCGGAATGACGAGATCCGGAAAAGGGCCGTCCTCGGGGCGGTAGTCGAGCGCGAGCAGGTACGCCTCGGCGTCCAGGAGGCTCAGGTTGCGGCCAAACTTGCCGTGCAGGCCCGCGCGGAAGCAGCGTCCGGTGTAGGTCTCGTGCTCGAAGCCGTAGAGGCCGTAGCGCTCGTTGAAGGCCCCGACGGTCTGCAGGACTTTCGCCGTGAGCACCATGAGGACGCCGCCGGGGGGCTCGAACTCTCCGATGGTGTAGCCGGCATGCGTGGATTTCCGGAGCATGCGCTGGCGGCGGGAGTCGTTGAAGTTGAAGTGCTGGATGCCGGTGGCGGCGATCGCCTCGGCGTAGAGCGTGGCCCAGCCGCCCTTGATGGGATAGCAATCGTCGTCGAACAGGAAGATCACCTCGCAGCCCTCGAGGGCTTTGAGGCAGCGGTTCTTGGCCTTGGCGATCCCGAGGCGCTCGGAGCTGTTGACGACGATCCAGTCCGGATGGGCGGCCTGAAACTGGTCGAGCACCTGGGACGTCTCGTCCGTGCTGGCATCGTTGACCAGCACCAGCCGGAACGACTCGGGCGTATGGGCCTGAATCTGCTGGAGGGTATGCGCGAGGACCTTCGCGCGGTTGCGCGTCGTGACGCCGATGCCGAAGCGGGGGGTCATGCGCGCGGGCCCCCTTCGGGGAGGGCGGTCTCGGGAATTCCAGCGGCCGGCATGGTGCCCAGCAGGCTTGCCAGCTGGGCCACCACGGCCTCGGCGGCGCCGGCAGGTCCCATCGCGTGGCTGAGGGCCAGCTTGATCTCGCGGCGCTGGGACGGGCTGGACAGCAGCTCGAGCGCGGTGCGCGAGACCTCCTCGGGGGGGAAGACTCCCTTGAGCTCAGGGGTGATCATCCGGCCGATCCGGACGTTGGGAAGCGCGGTGAGCGACGTGCGGCGGGCGACGGCCTGGACGAGTTGCCGCTTGAGCCATTTGCCGATCAGGGGCAGGCTGCCGATCTGGCCGGGCAAGCCGTCGAGTGGAATCTCCTCGGGCTTGTTGAGGGGCAGCAGCACCAGCATCGGGACGCCCAGGATGGCGAGTTCGGCGGTGTTGGTCCCCGGCACGGTCATGGCGAGGTCGGCGATCGCCATTCCCGCCAGGTGGTGCTCGGGTGCGAGGATTCGGATCTGCGCACCCTGGGGGGTGATCAGCACGGCCCGGTCGTCGTTGGTGACCATGCGAGCCGTGGTGCCGCCGGTGACCGAGGCGTAGCGCTCGTTGGCGGCGGCGTCGGCGATCTGCTCCAGGGGCGTCCAAGGGGACTGGTGCAGCACGAACTGGAGGCCGGGATTCTCGGCGTGCATCAGCTCGGCGGCTCGCAACAGCAGCGGAGTGATGAACTTGACCTTGAAGGGCTTGCTGCCGGGCAAGAGGCCGACGATCATCTCCTCGGCGTTGAGGCCGAGCGCGCGGCGGGTCTGGTGCGGGTCGAGGTCGCGCTTCACGGCGTCGACCATCAGGTTACCGACCATCGCCACCTTGGAGGAAGGCACGCGGCGCTTCTGGAGGCGCGTGGAGACATCGGGGTCGCTGGTCAGGAAGCGCGTGACGAAAGGCGCCCAGCGGCCCGTGGTCTCGGTGTAGACCAACAGCGGCTGGCGCAGCCGCCACGCCATGAGGACCCCGAAAGCCTGGTCGCCTCCCATGAAGAGGACGGCCCCGGGGCCGCGCTCGGGCAGGGGGCCGCGGAAAAGGCGGCGCAGGGTTTCCTCGGGGCGCCAGACCTCGGTTTCGCCGCCCCAGGCAGCGATGGTTTCGGCTTCCTGGCCGCTCGCATAGGGGCAGGGGACCAGGGCGATGCGCAGCTTCACCCCGGGAAGAGTGGCGCGCAGCACGCGAACGACGGGCCTCACCCAGGTGGCGAGCTCGCCGGGACCATTGGAGATGATGGTGATGGTTGCCTGCATTAAGTCACCGGCGGCCCTGGCGGCCAAGCGTCGTATCCGTCCCATTCTAGCCCGTGCGGGATGGCTCGTAAAGGCCGAGCGGCTTGCCCCCCTGGGGCAAGCCGCTCGGCGAGGTGATTGCGGGAAATGCCGCGACGGCTAGACGCGGTCGACTTCGCGGCCCAGCAGGGCCAGGTGCGACTGGTTCACGATGCATTCGGTGTAGCAATCGCACCCGCAGCGCTGGCAAAGCGTGGCGATCAGATCGCGATCTCCCATGAACGCCGCCGTGACGAAGCTCCGGAGGCCGCGGTGCATGGCCTTGGTGTCATCCGGGCTCATCTTGGCCAGGATGCCGTCCAGCCGACCGCGCCGCTCGGTGCGTACCCGATCGAGCAGTGCAAGGCCGGACTCAGTGACCGTCAGTTCCGACTGGCGGCGGTCCTTGGCGTTTTCCTGGCGGGTGACCAGGTCCTTGGCGACCAGGCGATCGACGGCCTTGGTGGCCGCGGGGTAGCTGATGCCCAGACCATCGGCGAGGTCCCCCACGTAGTTGGGGGAGTGCCTCGCCAGGAATAGCAAGGCCTGAACCTGAGCCGGGGTGATGTCCTGATCAACGAGCTCCAGGAGGGGCTCGTTGATCAGGACCTTCCCGAAGAGATCCACGAAGAGCTCGAAGAGGGTCTCCGTATCGCGCAGGAGCAGGTCTTTCATGGGGTTACCTCAGGACCGGAAGCTCGATCCGAGTCACCGAATTGACCGAGATCTTGGCAGCCAGGGCCTGGGCGATGCGCCGGAAAGCGCCGGCCTGCGGGGACTGGGGCTCGGCCACGAAGACCGGCTCTCCCTTGTCGCCGCCCGTCCGGATCTTGGGATCCAGGGGGATGTCGCCCAGGAAGGGAACCTGCGCGTAGGTGCTGGTCTTCTCGCCGCCGCCGTGGTCGAAGATGGCCGTGGACTCGTTGCAATGCGGACAGACGAAGGCGCTCATGTTCTCGATCAGGCCGAGGATGGGCACGTTGACCTGCTTGAACATGTTCATGGTCTTCATGCCGATCTGAGCGGCCACGGGCTGCGGGGTGATGACGATGACCGCGCCCGACAGGGGAAGCAGCTGCGTGAGGCTGAGGGGCACGTCGCCGGTGCCGGGAGGCAGGTCGACCAGCAAGTAGTCGATCTCGCCCCACTCCACGTCCCGGATGAACTGCTGCAGTACGCCGGTGAGCATGGGGCCACGCCAGATGACGGGATCGTCGGTGTTGGGAAGCATGAAGCCGATAGACATCATCTTGACGCCATGGCGCTCCACCGGGACGATTCGCCCGTCCTTGGTGCCAGGGCGGCTGGTGGCGCCCATCATCAGGGGAACGGAGGGCCCGTAGATGTCAGCGTCCAGCAAGCCCACCTTGGCGCCGGATTCCGCCAGGGCCAGGGCCAGGTTGACCGCGACGGTCGACTTGCCCACGCCGCCCTTGCCGGAACCCACGGCGATGACGTGCTTGATGCCGGCGGGAAGGTTGGAGTTCAGCGCCGCCGAAGCCGGGACGTTCGCGTCGAAGGCGATCGCGACGTCGGTGACGCCGGGGATGGCCTTGACGGCCGCCATGGCCTCGTTGCGGATCTGATCCTTGAGCGGGCAGGCAGGGGTGGTCAGGACGACCTTGAAGGACACCTTGCCGCCGTCGACCTTCACGTCCTGGATCATCCCCAGGGTGACCAGATCCTTGTGGATCTCGGGGTCGTTGACGGTCGATAGCGCCTTGATGACTTGTTCGTTGGTGGGCATTCCTATCTCCTCAAACGGGACGGGTCCTCCGGGACCCGCCGACTCTCTTGAATCTTAACTCGGTTAACCAAAAACGACAAGCATGGTCCCTGATCGCATGCCGGGCCGCGGCCGCATGCGGCCGCGGCCCGGTGCTTACTCTCGGGTACTCAGGACTCGGTCTGCGGCCTCAGCGGAGGCATCGCATCCGAGCCCGAGGGGGCGGGGGCATTCTCCAGGCGGTACCCCGTCGGGAAGTACAGCATCATGGCGCGGGCGATCTCGCGCTCGCCCATGATGATGGTGTCCGCGCCCACCGACTGGAGGTAGGCAACCTCGCGGTCGGAATGGGCCCGCGAGACGATGATGAGATCGGGGTTGCGCAGCACGGCCTGTTCGATGAACTGCCCGGCCTCCACGGCGTTGGGAATCGCCACGAACATGCGGCTCGCCGCGCTCACGTTGGCCGCCTCGATCAGGGCTGCGGGCGACTCGGGACCCATCAGGACCTCGATGCCCTGGCCCCGGAGGCGTGCTCCGATCTCGGGATTCTCCTCGATGACCAGGAAGGGGACTTGCTCGTCGCGCAACGCTTCGCCCAGTAGCGAGCCGACCCGGCCGAAACCGACGAGAATGACGTGGTCTTGCAGCGCGGTTGGCTTGAGCTGTTGGGTGCCCGGTTTCGGCGCCGCCGGAGTCACGACGGGCTCGGGGGGCCCCTGGCGTTTTGATAGCCACGGCCGCAGCCGCTTCAAGGCCCCAAAGGCCATCGGGTTCAGCATGATCGAGAAGATGGCGCCCGCCAGGATCAGGTCACGGGCCTCCTCGGGCATGAGGTTCAGGCTGACGCCGAGCGTCGCCAGGATGAACGCGAACTCGCCAATCTGGGCCAGGCTGGCCGAGACCACCAGGGCCGTGCTGGTGCTGTGGCCGAAGGCCTTGACGATCATGTAGGCGGCGACGGACTTGCCCACCATGATGATGGCCAAGGTCCCCAAGAGGGGCCAGAAGTCCCGGAAGATGGTCATCGGATCGAGCATCATGCCCACCGACACGAAGAAGAGCACGGCGAAGGCATCGCGAAGCGGGAGGATCTCGGTGGCGGCCTGGTGGCTGAGGTCGGATTCGCTCATGATCATCCCGGCGAAGAAGGCACCGAGCGCGAAGGAGACGCCGAAGAGCTCGGCTGAGGCGAAGGCCACTCCCAGGGCGATGGCAAGCACCGCGAGGCGGAAGAGCTCCCGCGAGCCCGTGAGGGCGACGCGGTGCAGCAAGGCGGGAATGGCCCGCCGGCCCACGATGAGCATGAAGGCGATGAAACCGGCCACCTTGGCGAACGTGACGGCGAGGCTGATCACGAGCGCCTGCATGCCGCCCGACGAGGCCGAGGCGCTCCCTCCATCGGTGCCGAGGATGCTCGCGATCGCAGGAAGCAGGACGAGCGCCAGAACGCACGCCAGGTCTTCGACGATCAGCCAGCCCACGGCAATGTGGCCTTGCTGGGTCTCCAGGAGGTGACGGTCCTGCAGGGCCCTGAGTAGCACGACCGTGCTGGCCGTCGAGAGGGACAAGCCGAATACGAAGCCCGCCGGGACGGACCAGCCGAGGATCATGGCCAATCCCAGGCCCAGCAGGGTCGCGATGCTGATCTGGACGATGGCCCCAGGAATGGCGATGTTCTTCACGGCCATCAGGTCTTTCAGCGAGAAGTGAAGCCCGACCCCGAACATCAGCAGAATGACGCCGATTTCCGCGAGCTGAGGAGCCAGCTCCAGATCGCCCACGAAGCCGGGGGTGAACGGACCGACCACCACGCCTGCCAGCAAGTAACCGACCAGAGGAGAGACCCTCAGGCGCTGGGCCAGCAGCCCGAAGATGAAAGCAAGGACAAGGCCGGCGACGATCAAGGCAATAAGTGAGGTATGATGGGGCATCTTCGGTGCAGACCTCCTGACTCGATCGGGGGGGAGTTGATTTTTTGGGGCTTCTTTGATTGTATCACCCAAATTGGGTGATACTGTCCAAATTGGAAGAATACAAGCATGAACAAGAGAGTCACCGCGCTCACGCCGATGCAGTGCCGGGCGGCACGGGCATTGCTGGATTGGACCCAGCAGGAGCTTGCGGACCATTCCCAGGTGTCGCGGGCGACGATCCGCGACTTCGAGCTGGGCAAGCATGACGCGCACCGCAGCACGGAGCGCATGATCCTGGACGCCCTGATCGCCGCCGGCATCACGCTCGCGGCGGATCCGGTGCTGGGCGAGGGGGTCTTCCTGCGCTGCCACCCCCGGACGATCTGAGCGCGGCCGCGTCCTCGTGAGACGCCGAAGCGCCCCTCCAGCTCGCTGGAGGGGCGCTTCGTTTTGAGCGGGATTCGGGCTAGGCGGCGACGGCCGCCGGCTTCCGGTTGTTCCAGTTGCGGATCAGGACCACCACGGGCACCGCGTTGAAGATGCTGGAGTAGGTCCCGGAGATGACTCCGATCAACATGACCAGGGTTGCGTAGAAGATCGTGGCTCCGCCCATCAGGACGAGGGGCAGCAGGGTCAGCACCAGCGTGAGCGAGATGTTGATCGAGCGCGCCAGCGTCTGGTTGATGCTGAGGTTGGCCACGTCGTCGAAGGTGTCGCCCTTCTTGGCGAGCCTCATGTTCTCGCGCAGCCGGTCGAAGATGACGATCTTGTCGTGCACCGAGAAGCCCATGATGGTGAGCAGCGAGACGACGAGCATGCCGTCCGCTTCGGCTCCGAGCACGAGGCTCAGGATCGAGAAGGTCCCGAGCATGACCACGCCGTCGTGAAGCATCGCGAGGATGGACGAGACGGCGAAGTCGAACTGGTAGCGGAAGGTGATGTAGAGCAGCAGCGCCAGGGTGCCGATGCCCATCGCCATGGCCGCGTTCTTGAGCAGCTCGGCGCCGATGGTGGGGCCGACCGATTCGAGGCGGAAGGTCTTCTCATCGACGGTTCCCAGCTGCGAGAGGGAGGCCTTGACCTCGGTGGACTTAGCCTTGTCGAGGTACTGGCTGCGGATCATGATGGTCTTGTTGTCGGTCGACGTCTGGAGGTGAGGGTGGACGCCCTGCTTTTCGAGCAGCGTGCGCACCTTCTGGGTTTCGACGGGCTCCGAGAAGGTGGCCTGCATGAGCGTGCCGCCCGTGAAGTCCAGGCCGAGCTTGACCGGCGCGCCGAAGTGCTGGAAGCACATGATGATCGCAATCGTGAAGGGGATCATGTACGCGAGCGAGAGCCAGAGCCAGAAGCCCTTGCGGCCCATGACGTTGAGGTGGAATCCCCCGTTGGTGTTGGTTTCGTTGGCCATTTTCAGCTCCCCTTAGTTAGCCTTGTTAGGCTCGGGGGATTTGACCCCGAAGTAGGACGATTGGTTGAAGGCCTTGTTGCTCAGGATCTGGAAGAGCAGGACGCGGGTAACCGTGATGGCGGTGAACATCGAGACGAGGACACCGATCGCCAGGGTCAGCGCGAAGCCGCGCACCAGGCCGGTACCGAAGATGTAGAGGATGACGCAGGTGAGGATGGTGGTCGAGTTCGAGTCAAAGATCGCCGTGAAGGCGCGCTTGAAGCCGATCTCGATGGCCGCGTACAGGCTGCGTCCGCGCCGCAGTTCTTCCTTGGTCCGCTCGAAGATGAGGACGTTGGCGTCGACCGCCATGCCGATGGAGAGGATGAAGCCCGCGATGCCGGGAACCGTCAGCGTGACCGGGATCAGGTGGAAGATCGCGAGCAGCAGCACGGTGTAGATGCCCAAGGCGATACTGGCCACCAGGCCGGGAAGGCGGTAGTAACCGATCATGTAGAGCACGACGAGCGCGAAGCCGACGATGCCGGCGGTGACCGACGCCTTGACGGTGTCCGAGCCGAGGGTGGGGCCGACGGTGCGGTTCTCGATCTCCTCTAGGGGCACCGGCAGGGCGCCAGCGTTCAGCTGGACGGCCACGTCCTGGGCTTCCTTGGCCGAGAAGTCGCCCGAGATCACGGCGTCCCCGTTGAGGATGGGCTCGTTGACGTTGGGCGCGGAGATGACCTTGTCGTCGAGGACCATGGCCACGGGGCGGCCGACGTTGCGTGAGGTGATGTCGCCGAAGAGCTTCGCGCCCTGCTGGTCGAACTTGATGGTGACGACCCAGCCGCCGCCCATGCCGGGGTTGGGCTCGGCCTTGGCGGAACGCAGCATGGAGCCGTCGAGGCCGGTGTCGACCCAGACGGGAGTCGCCGGGGCGCCGGGCTTGGCCGCCTGGGGCGCGGGGGCGCCCTGCTCCTGGAACTTCAGGTGGGCGGTCTTACCGATCATGGCGCGGGCCCGATCGGGATCCTCGATGCCGGGAAGTTCCACGACGATCTGGCGATCGCCCTTCTTCTGGATGAGCGGCTCGGCCA
Source organism: Candidatus Sericytochromatia bacterium (assembly GCA_036676455.1). Taxonomy (GTDB): domain Bacteria; phylum Cyanobacteriota; class Sericytochromatia; order S15B-MN24; family UBA4093; genus UBA4093. The sequence continues at coordinate 77,921 of JAKFCW010000022.1, read as the reverse complement.
CGCCGAGGCCGTCGACGCGGTTGCGAACCACCGAAATGATGCTCTGCATCACCTCGGGGGTCACCTTGACCTTCTCGGTGTCCTTGGCTTCGAGCACGACCTGCATGCCGCCGCTGATGTCCAGGCCGAGCTTCGTCGGGAAGCGCTGATGATCCTGGAGCACGTAAAGAGAACCGAGCGTCAGGAGGACCACGACGAGGAGCATGATTTTCCTAGGGCTCAAGAGATCGCCTCCTACTGCGTGTTGCCCTGTGTGATGGGGCGGGTGTTCACTCCCGGAGAGCGCCGCGAGGGGCTCCGATCCGGGTTGGAGAGATGGCCCGGGCCGTCTTGCCATTCGGGACGTAACCCCCGGACAACAGACCTTTTTGGGCCTTCGACAGTATAGGGAGTGACCTGGGTGATGTCAACGGAGACCCAATCGGCCTGATCGGCCGCTTTGCCGCTCAGCGCCTGCGTTTTCCAAAGGGCAGCACCCGCTTGGCATGCGACACCACCACATCCGAGACCGTGTGCAGGGCCGAACCGCCCCAGATGCCCAGCAGCCCGTAAGCGACCCCGGCAGGCTCGATGCCGCCCGCCGCCCGGCTCACCTCGGGCAGCCAGCGATCCCACGGGACCTGCGGCTCTCCGAGCGCCGCGCGAACGGCCAAGATCCCCCCCGCCAGCGCGCCTGCCCAGAGTCCCAGGTAAACCAGTCGCACCAGCGGCCCGACGAAGACCCCGTGGGTCCAGCCCGAGCGATGCCGGAACATGCGCTGGTAGGGACGCCAGATCCCCCGCAAGGGCCCCCAGCGTCGCACCTGGACGCTCGGGAGGTCCAGGTCGGGTCCGAACATCAACCCGCCAAACAGGAATCCTGCCCCGAAAAGCGCCGCCTCGCCCCAGCCGGCCCCGAACGTTCCGATGCCGAAAGTCAGCGGAAAAACCGCGCCCCACGTGAGTCCGTCGTGCGTCTTGCCGGATGGCACCGTCTAGCCAAGCCTTTCCCGTTTCGCTACAATGACCCGGTCCCCCCACGGCGTACCGCACGGGAGCCCTCCTTGCTCAAGCTCCTCCGGATCCTCCTGGTCACCAGCCTCACCGCGCTCGGCGCCTTCGTGGTGCTGCCCCTGCCATTCCTGGTCCTGGGGGAGCCGGCGCTGCCTGGCGCGACCGATGCCATCACCTGGAAGAGCCTGTCGCTGGGCTTATTCTACCCGTCCGCGCAGCTCGTCGGCGTCTGGCTTGCAGGCACCTGGCTGGGACCCCGGGCAGGCGTCACCAGCATGGTCCTTTACCTCGCCCTGGGCCTTCTCGGCTTGCCCGTCTTCATCGACGGCGGCGGCATGCAGTATGCCCAGCACGGCGCATTGGTTCCGTTGCTCGCCTTCCCGCTGGCCGCCTGGGTGATCTCGCGCATCCGCGGGGTGGGCACCGGGCGCCGCACGTTCTGGGGCTTGCTCGCGGCCACCTCGCTGATCTCGGCGGTCGCGGTCGTGAACCACGTGGCGACGACGGGCCTCTGGCTCGACGGGCGGCAATGGCTCGCCTTCGCGACCCCTCAACTTCAGGCGCTTGGCGGCTGGCTGGTCCTGATGGGCGTGTTCTCGGGCCTGACCGCGATCGCGCACCGCGCCTACGTCATCTGGTTCCCACCTGCCCCCCCGGAAGAACCCGCGGCCGAGGCCGAGGCCCAGCCGGATCCGGAACCCGTCCGGCCGGGACTCACCGTGGGCCGTCAGGGCCAGCGCGCGCTGCCGCCGGCCCTCACCGAGAAGGCTAGGCGCTTGGCCGAGCCTTCTAGGCCTCAGCTTCCCGATCGATAATCAGCGTCACCGGCCCGTCGTTGACCAGCTCGACGGCCATGTCCGCTCCGAAGATTCCCGTGGCCACCGGGACTCCCGTCGCGCGCAGCGCCTCTACGAAAGCCTCGAACAGCGGCTGGGCCACCTCAGGACGGGCCGCCTGGATGAAATCCGGCCGCCGCCCCCGGCTGGCCTCTCCGTAAAGCGTGAACTGCGAGACCGCGAGCACGCTTCCCCCGATGTCCACCACCGAACGGTCCATCTTGCCGGCCTCATCGGGCCAGATGCGCAGGCCCAGGCACTTCTGGACCAGCCACTGGGCTTCCTTGAGCGTGTCGCCCGTCTTCACGCCGACCAGGAGCAAGAGTCCCGGCCCGATCTGCCCGACGACTTCCCCGGCCACCGTGACCTGGGCGCGCGTGACGCGCTGAAGCACGACGCGCATGACTTAGCGCAGGGCGTTCGCCAGGGTCGCGAACTCCGAAAGGCTGAGCGTCTCCCCGCGGCGGGTCATGCTGATGCCCGTCGCCTCCTCCGCTGCGCGCAGGCGATCCTTGTCGAAGGACATCGACAGCGCGTTGAGCAAGGTCTTGCGCCGCTGGTTGAAGGCCGCGCGGACCACCTTGAAGAAGGTGCGGGGATCCGCGACGTCGATGGCCGGCGTCTCGCGAGGCCGGATGCGGATGACCTTGGAGTCCACCTTGGGAGCAGGCTTGAAGGCCGTGCGCGGCACCTTGACGACGGTCTCCACCGTGGCGGCGTACTGCACGAGCACGGTGATGGAGCCGTAGTCCTTGGTTCCGGGCTTGGCGTTGAGGCGATCGGCCACTTCGGCCTGGACCATCAGGAGGATGTCCGAGACGCGCCCTGTCACCTCCGCGTACGGCTTGGTGGTCAGTTCCTCCTCATGCAGCAGCTTCAGGAGGATGGGCGTGGTGATGTAGTAGGGAATGTTGGCCACCACCTTGGTGCCCGTCTCGGGCAGGCCGAGATCCTCCCATGACACCTTGAGGAAGTCCCCCCAGATGAAGTCGAGGTTGGGGAAATCGGTTTTCAGGGGCGTCAGGATCGGGACCAGGTCGCGGTCCAGCTCGACGGCCACCACCTTGCCGGCATGGCTGGCGAGCTCTCGGGTCAGCACTCCCTGTCCGGGACCGATCTCGAGGACCCGGTCCTCGGGCGTGAGATCGGCGGCCTCGACGATGGCGTCGAGAATCCGGCGATCCGCCAGGAAGTTCTGTCCGAGGCGCTTCTTGGCGCGAAACTGGGTCATTTCTTGCGCTCCATGCGGGGCTCTTTGCCCTCGCGAAGGCGCCGGATGTTCTCGCGGTGCCTGATGATGACGTAAAAAGCCGCGACGGCCGAGAAGGCCACGACCTCCAGCGGCTGGCGCGTCAGCAGGGTCAGCACGGGTAGCGCGAGCGCCGCCGTGATGGAGGCCAGCGAGACGATCCGGCTGGTCGAGAAGACCACGGCCCAGAGCGCCAGGGCCCCCAGGCCCGCCAAGGGAGCCATCGCGACGATGGTTCCCGCGCCCGTGGCCACGGACTTGCCGCCCTTGAAGCCCAGGAAGATCGAGCGGCTATGGCCGAGGATGGTGGCGGCGGCCGCGAGCAGCACTCCCCAGAGGGGAAGGCCGAGCAGCAGGCCTGCTGCGACCGGCGCGACACCCTTGAGGAAGTCGAGGACGAAGCAGAGGATGCCGGGGCCGCGCCCCAGCACTCTCACCACGTTGGTCGCGCCGACGTTGCCGCTTCCGTGCTGCCGGATGTCGACCCCGTGCATGCGTCCGATGAGCAGCGCGAACGGGACCGACCCCAGCACGTACGAGCCCAGCGCGAGCCCCAAGGCTGAAAGCCCCGCTGAGAGGGGAAGGGCGGGATCCATCGGCTAACCGCGCTCCCGGCGGGGACGGAAGAGCAGCCGGATGGGCGAGCCCTCGAAGCCGAAGGCCTCGCGGATCTTGTTCTCGAGGTAGCGCCGGTAGTGGTCGCTGACCAGCTCGGGCTCGTTGCAGGACATCGCGAAGGTCGGCGGGTTGGTCCGGATCTGCGACGAGTAGTAGATCCGCAGGCGGCGTCCCTTGACCGAGGGCGGCGGCGTGAGCGTGAGCGCCTCGGTGATGACCTCGTTCAGCACGCCGGTGGTGATGCGGCGGGCGTTGGACTCGGAGGCGAGCACGGCGGACTCCAGGACCTGCGAGACGCGCTGACCGGTCTTGGCCGAGATGAAGATGACCGGAGCCCAGCGGACGTAATAGAGGTCGTCGAGCAGCTGCTTGCGGTAAGCGGGCATGGTATGGGTGTCCTTGGGGACCAGATCCCACTTGTTGACGGCGATGACGACGGCCTTGCCGGAGTCCTCGGCCATGCCGGCGATGCGCTGATCCTGCTCGGTGACGCCATCGACGGCGTCAATCAGGATGACGACGACGTCGGCGCGGTCCATGGCTTTGAGCGAGCGGACGACCGAGAAGCCCTCGACCCCGAAGCCGACCTTGCTCTTGCGTCGGATGCCGGCGGTGTCGACCAGCAGGAAATCGCGATCTTCCCAGTGGAGGCGGGTGTCGACGGCGTCGCGGGTGGTGCCCGAGACGTCGGAGACGATCATGCGCTCCTCGCCCAGGAGGGCGTTGGTGAGGGAGGACTTGCCGACGTTGGGACGGCCCACGAACGCGATCTTGAGCTCGCTGTCGTTCTCTTCGGCTTCGGTCTTGGGCGGGAAGGTCTTGACGATCACGTCGAGCAGGTCGCCGATCCCGTGGCCGTGCATGGCCGAGATGGGGTGGGGCTCGCCGATGCCCATCGCGTAGAACTCCATGGCCTTGGGGTCGTCCTCGACCTTGTCGAGCTTGTTGACGGCGATGAGCACGGGCTTCTTGGTGGTGCGCAGTTTGTTGGCGATGTCGTCGTCCACCGGGGTGACGCCCGCGTCTCCGTCGACGACGAAGATGATGAGGTCGGCCTCTTCCATGGCCGCCTGGGCTTGCTTTTCAATGGACTTGAGCAGCTCCTCGTCGGAGCCCGGCACGATGCCGCCGGTGTCGATCACGATGAAGTCGCGGCCGTTCCAGTCGGTGCGGAGGTAGAGGCGATCGCGGGTGACCCCGGGCTGATCGTAGACGATGGCCTCGCGGGATCCCACCAGGCGATTGATGAAGGTCGATTTGCCGACGTTGGGACGGCCCACGATGGCGACGACCGGAAGGTTCTTCATTGGATGACCTCAAAGGGTTCGGGCTCAAAGAAGCCCGTGATCGGGATGGATGCGGGAAGGTGGGGCCGGAGAGCGTCGACCAGGAAGTCGACGACGGGCTGCTCGGTGGCCTGGTGACCGGCCTCGATCACGGCGAGACCGCGATCCAGGCAGTCGAGGGCCGTGTGGTAGCGCAGCTCCCCGGTGATGAAACATTCGACGCCCTGTTTCAACGCGTCGTAGACGAGATCCCCGCCGGAGCCGGAGCAGACTCCGATGCGGCGGACCTTGCGGCTGGCGTCCCCGACCAGGCGCAGGCTGCGCGGAGCGATCGCGTGCTTGACGCGCGCGAGGACCTCGGCGACGGTCATGGGCTCGTCAAGCTCGCCCCAGAGGCCGATGCCGTAGGGTTCGCCGGCCTTGTCCAGGCGGATCACGTCGTAGATGGGCTCCTCGTAGGGATGACGCGCGTGCATGGCGCGGGTGACCGCGGCGAGATCCGCGGCCTTGACCAGCACCTCGGCGCGCACCAGGGGCGCGCGGTTCAATTCTCCGACGCGGCCTTCGGCGGGGTGGCTGCCCGGCAGCGGCCGGTAGGACGCCTCGCCGTCGACGACGAAGCTGGCCATGTCGTAGGCGCCGGAGCGGCCCGCCCCGGCGTCCCACATGGTCTGCAGCAAGCCCTCGACATGGGTCGGGGGGACGCCGACTCCCAGCCGGTAGACGGCGTCGGATCCCATGACCTCGATGGGGCGATCCATGGGAATCCCGAAGAGCCGGGAGAGGTGGTGGTTGCAGGCGGTGGAGTCCAGGTTGGTATGCGCGGCGTAGACGGTGACGCCGTGGGCCAGCGCGAGAGCGGCCGAGCGGCCCGGGTCATGCCGGGTGTCGATCACCTTGGTGGCCTTGAAGAGCAAGGGATGGTGCGCCACGACGAGATTGGCTCCCTGGGCGATCGCCGCCTGAAGGGCCGAGCGCGAGGGGTTGACCGTGACGAGCACGCCCGAAAGCGGCTCGTCAGGCGAACCGACTTGCAGGCCGCAATTATCCCAGTTGGCGGCGCGTGACAACGGCGCCAGGGCCTCAATGCGGCCCAGAAGGTCACGAATGTACATTGTTTAAGGATCCGAGCTAGCGAGGATACCCTGGCATCATACCACACGCCTTGACGCCCGTTCGCCTTCAGCGATTCGTCTCGGCATGAATGGCGCGGAGGGGCTGTTTCATGGGAGAACCATGATATACTGAGAAACGCACCGCCGTTCAGTGTTTCCAGCCGTCATCCGTCGCATCGATTGCGCCAGAGCCAGGCTCCTGATGGGGCGGGTCCCCAGCCACGGCGCTCGCGGTAGGAGTTCGGATGCCCCTTGCAAAATCGACCATGAACCAGGTGATTCACCCGGTAACGGCTCGTATCAACGCAGAAGGCCGCTGGGAAATCGGGGGATCGGACCTCGCGGAGCTGGTCAAGACATACGGCTCGCCGCTTTACGTCCTCGACGAGGCCACCATCCAGAGCGCCTGCCGCACCTACCTGCAAGCCGTGCGCGAGCATTACCCCGGCCCCTCCGAGGTGCTCTACGCCAGCAAGGCCCTCTGCAACATGGCGGTCAATCGGCTCATTCATGAGGAAGGCCTCTCCACCGAAGTGGTCTCCGGCGGCGAGCTCTTCACGGTCCTGAAGGCCGGCATCCCCGCGGAGAGCGTCTACTTCCAGGGCAACAACAAGAGCGCCGAAGAGCTGCGCTACGCGCTCAAGGAAGGCGTGGGCCGCTTCGTCGTCGACAACCTCGACGAGCTCGACCTGCTCTCGGCGCTGGCCGAGGAAATCGGCGTCAGTCCCAACGTCCTGCTGCGCGTCACGCCGGGCATCGAGGCCCATACCCACGAGTTCATCCGCACGGGCGAGATCGACTCCAAGTTCGGCCTCGACCTGCCCGAGCAACTCGAAGAGGCCATGCGCCGCATCATTCGCCGCCCCCTGCTGCGCTTTCGCGGCCTGCACGCCCACGTCGGCTCGCAGATTTTCGACATCGAGCCGTTCGTGGCCACCGTGGACGTCCTGCTGGACCTCAGCGCCAAGCTGGAGCGCGACTACGGCCTCAAGGTCGAGGAACTGGACGTCGGCGGCGGCCTGGGCATCGCCTACGAAGCCAGCGACGATCCCCCGAGCATCTCGGAAACGATCGAGGCCATCTCGCTCGCGATGGTCCGCGGCTGCTCGGAGCGCGGATTGTCACTGCCCAAGCTGATCGTCGAGCCCGGCCGATCCATCGTGGGGACCGCCGGCGTCACCGTCTACACCGTCGGCGCCCGCAAGGAGATTCCGGGCGTGCGCACCTACGTCGCGGTCGACGGCGGCATGCCCGACAATCCCCGGGTCATCACCTACGGCGCGCGCTACACGGCCGACCGCGTGATCGCCGGCGACCCCGAGGAGCAGGTCACCATCGCCGGCAAGTGCTGCGAGTCCGGCGACATCCTCATCAAGGACATCGACCTGCCGAAGCTGTCGGCGGGCGACCACCTGGTCGTCTGGGGCACCGGAGCGTACTGCTTCGCGATGGCCTCCAACTACAACCGCCTGACGCGGCCCGCGATGGTCCTGGTCGCCGAGGGGCATCCCGAGGTGATCCGTGAGCGCGAGACCTTCGCCGACGTGGTTTCCCGCGATCGCCTCCCCAACCGTCTCGGAGGCCTGCGGTGACCTACTGGTTGGAAGTCCTCCGCCAATTCGTCGAGAACCTGCGCTGGCAGGACCTGCTCGACATCCTGCTGGTCAGCTTCATCCTGTACCGGCTCTTCCTGCTCATCAAGGGCACGCGCGCAGTCCAGCTGCTGCGCGGCATGCTGATGCTCCTGGTCGCTTACCTCCTGAGCCGTGCGCTGGGCCTCAACACCATCACCTGGCTCGTTCAGAGCGCCGCCACCATGATCCTAGTCGCCATTCCGGTGGTCTTCCAGCCCGAGCTGCGGCGCGCCCTCTCCCTGCTCGGACAGGGCGAACTCTTCCGCAGCGAGCTCTTCAACAGCAAGGCCCCGGACCCGGGCAAGGTCATCGACGAGATCATCCTCGCCGTCCGCCAGCTCAGCTCGCGCAAGATCGGCGCCCTGATCATCCTGGAGCGTCAGACCGGCCTGCAGGAGTTCATCGAGACGGGCACCCCCCTGCAGGCGCTGGTCAGCTCGGACCTGCTGTCCAGCATCTTCCATACCCAGTCGCCGCTGCACGACGGGGCGGTGATCATCCGCGGCGACCGGATCGCGGCAGCCGGCGCGTTGCTACCCCTTTCCGAGAGCTTCCGCCGCACGCACAAGCGCCCCATTGGCACCCGCCACCGGGCCGCTCTGGGACTCACCGAGACCACCGACGCGGTGGCCGTGGTCGTGTCCGAGGAGACGGGAGTCATCTCGGTCGCGCACATGGGCCAGCTTCAGCGCCACCTCACCGAGGACGACCTGCGCGTCGTGCTTTCGGGCATGGTGCAGAGCCCCAAGGCTCCCACCATGACGCTCAACCTCAACAACCTCTTCCTCTTCCGCAAGTCGTAGACGATCGATGATCAAGCAATTCACCAGGCGAGATGAAAGCAACTCCGGGCTGCGCGTGATCGCGGTCCTGATGGCGATCGCCCTCTGGCTCTTCGTCGGCCCCTGGCAACGCATCGAGACCGGCGTGCGGAAAATCACCCTGCCCATCGAAGTCAAGAACGCGCGCACCCCGGAGCAAGTCACGCTCCAGCCCTCGCGGGCGGAAGTGACCATCGAGGGTCCGCGCAAAGCCATCGAACACCTCGAGGAAGGCCAGCTTGAGGCCTTCGTCGACCTCCGTCACCGCGGCAGCGCCCGATCGCGCTACCCGGTCCACGTGTCGGTCCCTGCCGGTGTCCGTTACCAAGTAATCCCTTCCGAAGTCCATGTCGTTACCCCGTAGCCGCCCCACCTGTTGGAGTCGAGATGTCATCTAAACTGAGCAAAGTCGAGGATCTGAGCCGCTGGGACGGGCTCGATCGAGCCCGCCTGCCCCGCCACGTCGCCGTGATCATGGACGGGAACCGCCGCTGGGCCCTCAACCGGCTCCTTCCTGGAAAACTGGGGCACAAGGCTGGCGTCGAGACGCTGCGCGAGACAGTCAAGTACTGTCTGGAGCTGAAGATCCCCTACCTCACGGTCTACGCCTTCTCGACCGAGAACTGGTCGCGCTCCGACGAAGAGGTCACCTACCTCTGGAATCTGTTCAGCGAGGCGCTTACCAAGGAGGTCGAGACGCTGCATGCCAACGGCGTCCGGATGCGCTTCATCGGCCAGATCGACGAGCTCGACGCCCGACTCCAGGAGGTGATCGCCAAGGCGGAGGCCAAAACGGCCGGCAACACCCACCTCGTCCTGAACATCGCCCTCAACTACGGCGGCCGCCGCGAGATCCTGGAGATGGTTCGCCAGGTGGCCATGGAAGCCAAGGAGGGCGCCCTGGATCCCGCCACGCTAACCGAGAAGGACCTCGCGGACTACTGCTACACCGCCGGCCAGCCCGATCCCGACCTCTTGATCCGCACCAGCGGCGAGAATCGCATCAGCAACTACCTGCTCTGGCAGCTCGCCTACACCGAGATTCACGTGACCCCCACCTACTGGCCCGACTTCCGCAGGGGCGACTTCCATGCGGCCCTGGTCGATTACCAGGGGCGCCAACGCCGCTACGGGGGCCGTCCGGGGAAAGCATGATCCCCTCCTTCACCCTCGTCTGGGGAGACGACACCCACAAGCAGCGCCAGTTCGAGGAGGCCTTCGTCTCGAAGGTGGTCGATCCGGGCTTCGCCGCCATGAACCTGCAGGTCCTGGACGGCGACGCCGATGCCAGCATGGTCGCGGCCTCGGCGGCGACGCCCCCCTTCGGACCGGGAGGCCGGCTGGTGGTCGTGCGCAATTGCCGCTTCTTCGACGGCCGCAAGAAGGACAAGGAAGAGGCGGCAACGCCTGACGAGGCCGCCGCGAGCGCCCCTCCTAGCGAGGATGCCGACGGCAGCGCACTGACGGCTCTCTTCGAGCAAGGCCTGCCCCCGAATTGCCACCTGCTCCTGATCGTCGAAGGCAAGCTCGACAAGCGCAAGGCGCTCACCAAGATCGCCGTCACCAAGGCCACGGTCCGCGAGTTCTCGCTGACCGATACCCCTTGGAACCAGGATGGCTCGAAGGCCTGGATCTCGGAGTACGCGCAGCAGCTCGGTGTCGGCATCCAGCCTCAAGCCATCGAGGCGCTGATAGCTTCCACCTCCGGCGACCGCTGGAGGCTGCAGAGCGAAATCGCGAAGCTGGCACTCTACACGGACGGCGCCCCCATCACCATGGACGCCGTGCTGGTGATGTCGGCCCCCAGCGAGGCGGATGTCTTCGCGGTGCTCGACAGCCTCGCGCAGCGCGATGCCCTGGGCACCATCAGTCGCTTCAACCGCCTGCTCACCCTCGACAAGCCGGAACGGGTCCTGGCCACCCTCTCGACCATGCTGCGCGGCTGGCACAAGGCCAAGCACCTCTCCGAGCGCGGCCTCGACAACGTGGCCCTGGCCCAGGAGATGGGCTGGAAACCGGGCCGGGTCCCTCATGAACTGACCCGCCTCAAGCGCTGGAACTCCGCTCAGCTGCAAAAAGCCCTCGCCGCGTTGCTCGACGCCGAGATGGCCATCAAGACGGGCCGAGGAAGAGACCAGCTGGCCCTGACCTTTGAGGTCATGGTCTCGCGCATGCTGGCCGCTTAGCCCGCGATTACCTTTCCATCCAAAAGCTTGACGCCCACCGGTTGGACCGGTGGGCGTCACGCTTGCGAATGAAGTGAGGGTTAGAGGCCCGAGGCGAGCGAGACGTTGGAGGTGCTTGCCTTGCGCTTCTGAACGGTGATCTTGGCGACGCCGTTGCGGCCGTAGCCGGCGAGCGAGACTTCCAGGGTGTAATCGCCAGGCGCCAGGCGGGAGAGGTTGAACGAGCCGTTGCGGCGCGAGGTCACCCGGTACAGGCGGCCGTTGGATAGGGACCGCACGGTGATGTTGGCTTCATCCAGGGCCTGCATGGTGCGAGCATCGTAGATCTTGCCCTTGATCTTACCGGTATTCAACAAATCGGAGAGGATGGACATCGAGGGAATCTGGAACGCGCGGGTCAGGGTGACGGTTTGCTTATCCACGGTCTTGCCGCGGATGATGACACGCTTGTTGAGCAGCTTCGCGAGCTTCATTCCCAGCTCCTCGGAGGAGGCGACCAGGGGGAAAGCGAGCTCCTGCTTCTTGAAGATGCCCTTCGTCACCTGGAGGAAGAACTTGCCGTCCTCCACCGAGCGGACGTAGCCGATCTTAGTGGTGGACTTGCCGGCGATCGCCGCCGCATCCAGGATGGGCTCGTCCGCGAGAGATTCCTCACCATCGGACGCCATGCCGAAATCCTCGTCCTCGAACTCCTCGAGCGGCAAGAGGTCGAGCAGGCCACCGTCGTTGAAGGACTTGATCTGGAGGGCTTCCTGCTCGGACACCGCTGCCGAGGAGCTGTTGTACGTGGCGTACGAGGCCGTGCCAGGGGTTCCACAGCCAACCAGACCCGCGGTGAGCGCCATGGCCACCACCAGGTTCAAGACGCCTTTGTGTGCTCTCATCCCGTCCTCCTTCTGGAGCAAAGCTTGAAAAGATCGTGTTAAGAGGGTTATCGGGGCCCGCCGCGCCAAGACGGTAAAGAAAAAGGTAAGGTTTAGTTAAGAATGGAATAACTTCCGGAAAGGCAGCATGCCCCTAAACAGCATCAAGGACCTGCCTGAGAGGGCGCAGGTCCTTGTGCGGAACTATAAACTTGGAAAAGCCTTTATCGAGGCCGTTGCTTGCGTTCAGCGTCGCTGAGCGCTGCAACCGGCTCGGGAACTAGGCGTTAGCAGTCGCTGCGTTGACCGCCTTGACCAACCGCGACTTGCGGCGGGCAGCGGTGTTGGGGTGGATGATCCCCTTGCGGACCGCGCGATCGATGGTGCTGATCGCCTTGGTGAGGGACTCAACGGTCTGAGCCTGATCCTCGGTCTTCATTGCCTCGTGAACGCGCTTGAATCGGGTCTTGACCTCCGACTTCACCGCAACGTTACGCAGCCGATTACGCTCGGCAATCTGAACCCGCTTGATACCGGACTTGATACGCTTCGCCATGTGTTTTTCACCTCCTCTCAGGTGGCATTTGCAAGTTGCCAGTGTACCACAAGCCGAGCAAGGAAGAAAGCCCTTTTCGGCGACTTCTTAATCAAACGTTTCCCAGGCATTAGTTGGCCAGCCGTGCCAGGCGGTCCCGGACCTCGTCCGAGTTTTCGCCTTCCGTTGCCCGCGAGAGGTAGCTCTGGTACCACTTTGCGGCCAGCTCGTGATCGCCTCGCTCCTCGGCGATCCGGCCCAGGTAATAATGCGGAGGCGAGAGCACCGGGTCCAGCGCAATGGCCGACAAGAACTCCTCGCGCGCCGAGGCGGAATCCTTGCGCTCGAAAAGTGAGCGGCCCAACCGCAAGCGAAAAATCGCCGTCTCCCTACGCACCTGGATGCCCTCCGCGGGGCTGCCGTCGAGCTGACGAGCGAGACCAATCGGCTCCTGCAGGCGGTGCTGCGCCTCCGACGGAGCCTGCATGGTTCCGGTCTGCGCGCCGGAAGGCAAGCCGCCCACCTGCCGCTCGGCTTGCATCGGATAGCGGACGCGCTCGAGTGCGCGCAGCTCACCCTCCCGGCTGGTTTCGCCGCGCCGGGTGCCGCTAGGCGATTGCTCGGCGTACCGCACGGAGTCCTTGACGCCAGCCGAGCCGACCGGCTGCTCCTCGCTTGGCTTTCCGACGGGCTCGAAGCCGCTCTGCGAGGTGACGGACCCGGCCATGCCCTCGGCCGGTAGTGCCGAGCCGACGAAGCCCTCGCCAACCCGGCTTCCCACGAAGCCCTCACCCGTTCGTGCCCCGACCATGCCGTCACCGAGCATCTCGCCGCCAACAGCACCTCCGAGGGGCTTGCCGGAAAGCTCCGCATCCGGCAGGTCCAATGGGTCGAAAGCCGTCCCCCGCTCGCGGCGAGGCCCCGAGGCCTGACTGCCGCCAAGCAGCTGCGCCACTCCGGGCCCGAAGCGCGAGGGGGGATCGCTGTCGCGGTTGAATGCGGAGAGCCATGAGAAATCCCCTCGGGTGTAGCGGCTAGCAAAAGCGAGCGCGCCCACGACGGCCAGCACGGCGAGGCCGGCGAGGAGGAGCCTGCGACGAGACGGAGGCGGGGGATCCGGGGCGATCGCCGGAGCCGGAGGAGCCGGAACCTCCACGGGAGGAAGCATGCTTTCGACCGCGTCGTCGTAGCGGCGCGCCTGCTCGCGCAGGCCGTCCAGGACCCGCTCTGCGCTAGCCAGGCGATGCCGGATCAGCAGCTCGCCGAGCCGATAGGGCTGGTCGACCTGCCAGGCCAGCGCCTTGGCCAGCGTCTCGCGGTCGATGACCCCCTGCGAAACCAGGATCTCCCCGAGCCGGAAGCGGCCCTCCGACAAGAGCCGAAGCTTCGCCTTCCGGTAGGTGTCGGCGCGCCTGACGTTGGAGGCCAGCACTTGCCCACTGGCGACCAGGACCTCGAAGGCCTTGTTTCCATGGCTTTTCTGGGCTTCCCAGTGCTCGCGTCGCAAGGCTCCCCAGCGCATCAGCAGGGCCTCCGGGTTGTCTGCGCCTCCCAGCGCAGGGTGCAAGCGAGGCATCGCCGCGAGCGTCGCCTGCAAGACGGCCGCGGAAAGCCCGAACTCCGCGACCAGCAGGGATCCCAGCGGCTGGTGCTGTTGCGCCTGGAGGCTCAAGGCGCGCTTCAAGTCGCCTTGAGAGATGCGGCGATCGCCTAGAAGACGCATACCCAAGCGCTCCTTTGGTGGGCGGACCAGCGGGAACGAGGCTCCGGGCATCATGGCCGCGACGACGCGGTCGAAGGAGCAGGCATCCTGGCGAATCAGCCAGTCCAGGCCCGTCTCCCCCTCGCGCGCCTCGCTGCGGGCCTGGGCCATCCGGACGGGATCCACCACGCCGGCGGCCAGCAGCGTGGCGTCGAGGCCTCGAGGCGGCGCCAGGGCGGCCTTTCCTTGTTTGGCAAGTGCGACCGACTCGGGCTCCTTGGCCTGCTCTGCGACGCGGTCGAACATGCACCAGGCGACATCCGCCCAGCCGACGCGTTCACAGGCGCGCGCCAGCATCAAGGAGAGGGCAGGATCGGCAGGCGAAGCCAGCGTCGCTGCCGCCAGGTGGCGCACGGCATCGGCGAAGCGACCTTCTTTGTAAGCGCGTTGACCATCCCTGGCGTCCGTGATCGAGCCCTCCTCTGAGGGCATTATGCCCGTATGAGGTCCCTTGCGGCACGACCCCGGTGTAGAATGACGATGTGAACGCCAGTTCGGGAGATCGGTCTCGTCGTTGCGGAAGGATTCCCTGCGTGCGGTGGGTGAATCCTTACCCAGGGAAAACAATAACCAGGTTAATGATTAACTAGATTACTTACTTGTCTTGATGTCGAAGCGTTGCTCCGATCCACTAGAAAGCAGATTCCATGATGTCGGACACCCATGATCATGATCACGCCCATGACCACCATCATGATCATCATCACCACCACCATGTTCATCGCGAGGGATCGAAAAAGGCCCTGCTGACGGTCTTCATCCTCACCAGCCTATACATGGTAACGGAAGTCGTCGGCGGCGTGATGACGAACAGCTTGGCCCTGCTTGCGGATGCCGGCCACATGTTCACGGACGCGGCGGCCTTGGGGCTCAGCTTCGCAGCCATGTGGCTTGCGTCGCGCCCGCCGACGCCCACGAAGTCCTACGGCTACTACCGCTTCGAGATCCTGGCGACCTTGATCAACGGCGCCTCGCTGATCGTCGTGGCAGGGGGCATCTTCTGGGAAGCCTTCCAGCGCCTGGGTTCCGCGCCGGAGGTCGACAGCGTCCCGATGCTCATCATCGCCACAGGCGGCTTGTTCATCAACCTCATTGGCGCCTTCATCCTCTCGCGCGCTTCCGAGGACAGCCTCAACGTCAAGGGCGCCCTGGCCCACGTTCTCGGCGACGCGCTGGGCTCGCTGGCTGCCATCGTCGCGGGCTTGCTCATGTGGCGTTTCGGCTGGTATCTCGCCGATCCGCTCGTTTCCGCGCTGGTGGGCCTGCTCATCTTGAGGAGCGCATGGGGACTGGTCACCATGTCGGTCGATATCCTGATCCAGGCGACGCCCTTGCATATCGACCCGTCCAAGGTTTCGGCCCTAATCCTCTCTTGTCCCGGCGTGCGCTCCGTGCACGACCTGCACATCTGGACCGTGACCTCCGGGATGTTCTCGCTGACCTGCCACGTGGTCGTCGACAACGTCGAATCTAGCCAGGAGGTGCTCTGCCGCCTGCAGGACGACTTGCGCGACGAGTATCGCATCGACCATGCGACCATCCAGGTCGAGACCGGCAACCTGGATGCGTGCCAGCGCTTGAACTGGTAGCCCGTCGAACGCTTGTTTCAAGCCCCCGCCCTAACCGGACGGGGGCTTGATTTCGATGGGCCCCGCGGCGCCTGAAAGGCGCGCCGAACGGCTTCAGAGAGCCCAATCGGCTGTGCTAAGATGGTACCAAGCGTCGTCGAAGGGAAGCCGGGGGGAAAAGCCTTGTCCAAGCCGCAGTTCGTTCACTGCCACGTCCACTCCGAGTACTCCCTCCTCGACGGAGCGAGCCGGATCGGCGAGTTGGTCAAGCGGGCGGCCAAGTACGAGATGCCCGCCCTGGCCCTGACCGATCATGGCGTCATGTACGGCGCGATCGAGTTCTACCGCAAGGCCAAGGAGGCCGGCATCAAGCCGCTGATTGGCTGCGAGGCCTACGTCGCACCGGGCTCGCGCCTCGACAAGACTCCTCCCAAGGAAGGCAAGGCCTACAACCACCTCGTGCTGCTCGCCAAGAACCGCACGGGCTACGGCAACCTCATCAAGCTCGTCTCCAAGGGCCACCTCGAAGGCTTCTACCACAAGCCCCGGATCGACAAGGAGCTGCTCGAAGAGCACTCCGAGGGCCTCATCGCCCTCACGGCCTGCCTGGGAGGCGAATTGCCCCAGCATATCCTGAAGGGACGCTACGAGGAGGCCGAGCAGTCCGCGCGCTGGTTCCAGCGGGTCTTCGGCGACGACTTCTACTTCGAGCTGCAAAACCATGGCCTCGCCGAGCAGCACCGGGTCAACCGGGCCCTTCTCGAGCTGTCCGAACGCACGGGCATCAAGGTGGCAGGCACCAACGACAGCCACTTCACCAACCCCGAGGACATGCGCGCCCACGAGGCCCTGCTTTGCATCCAGACCGGCAAGAGCCTCCTGGATTCCACCCGGCATATGGCCTACGGCCCCGACTTCTACCTCAAGTCGCCCCAGGAGATGGCCGAGGTCTTCCGCGACACGCCACAGGCGCTCTGGAACACCCTCGAGATAGCCCAGAAGTGCAACCTGATCCTGGACTTCGGCCGCACCATGCTGCCCCGTTACGACGTGCCGCCGGGCCACACCATCGAGAGCTACCTCAGCAAGCTCGCGTGGGACGGCCTCAAGGAGCGCTACGAGACCATCACCCCCGAGATCGAGCAGCGCCTGAGGTTCGAGCTGGGCATCATCGAGCAGATGGGCTTCGCAGCGTACTTCTTGATCGTCTGGGACTTCATCAACTACGCCAAGACCAACGGCATCCAGGTCGGCCCTGGCCGCGGCTCGGCGGCAGGCTCGCTGGCCGCCTACTGCCTGCGCATCACCAACATCGACCCGGTCAAGTACAACCTGCTCTTCGAACGCTTCCTCAATCCGGAGCGCGTCAGCATGCCCGACGTCGATATCGACTTCTGCATCGACCGCCGCGGCGAGGTGATCGAGTACGTCGGCCGCAAGTACGGCCGCGACCGGGTCGCCCAGATCGTCACGTACGGCACCCTGGGCGCCAAGGCCGCCATCAAGGACGTCGGCCGCGTGCTCGAGCTCAACTTCAACGACACGAACCGCCTGACCAAGATGGTCCCCGAAGAGCTCGGCATCAGCCTCGCGGACGCCACCAAGGAAGGCACCGAGCTCTACGAGGAAGCCGAACGCGACATGAAGGTCGCCGAGATCCTCGAACTCGGCAAGAAGCTCGAAGGCATCGTCCGTAACACCTCCCTTCACGCCGCGGGCGTCATCATCTCGCGCGATCCCCTGACCGAGACCGTTCCGCTGCAGCGCGTCGGCAAGGACGACGAGGGCATCTCGACCCAGTACGAGTACAAGTACTGCGAGATGATGGGCCTCCTCAAGATGGACTTCCTGGGCCTGCGAAACCTGACGATGATGGCCAAGGCCCTCGAGTACATCAAGGAGCGCCACGGCGTCGATTACGACCTCAACTCCCAGGACTTCACCGACCCGAAGGTCTACGAGCTGATGCGTTCTGGCGCGACGGTGGGCATCTTCCAGGTCGAGTCCGAGGGCATGACGAAGCTGATCAAGCGCCTTCAGCCGACAAACTTCGAAGACATCTCGGCCGTCCTCGCGCTCTACCGCCCCGGTCCTATCCAGAGCGGCTACGTCGACGAGTACGTCGACCGCAAGAACGGCAAGAAAGCCATCGAGTACGACCATCCCGACCTGGTCCCCATCCTCCAGGACACCTACGGCACCATGGTCTTCCAGGAGCAGATCATGCAGATCGCTCAGGTGCTCGCGGGCTACACGCTCGGCCAGGCCGACCTCCTCCGCCGCGCCATGGGCAAGAAGAAAAAGGAGGAGATGGACAAGCAGCGCGAGATCTTCCTCGACGGAACGCGCAAGCACGGAGTCTCCGACGAGATCGCCAACGATCTCTTCGACAAGATGACGAAGTTCTCGGAGTACTGCTTCAACCGCGCCCACACCGCCGCCTACGCGGTCGTCACCTACCACACGGCCTACCTCAAGGCGCACTATCCCGCCGAGTACATGGCCGCCCTGATGAGCAGCCTCCTGGGCTCGCAGGACAAGATCCTCCTCTGCATCAACGACTGCAAGCGGATGGGCATCAAGGTCCTGCCTCCCGACGTCAACTACTCGGGAGCCGACTTCACCGTCACCGACGAGGGCATCCGCTTCGGCATGGGCGCCGTCAAGAACGTCGGCATCGCGGCCATCGAGGCCATCTGCGAGGCGCGTGCCAAGCAGACGGACGGAAAGTTCAAGGACCTCTACGAGTTCTGCGCCGAGGTCGACCTCAAGATCGTCAACCGGCGCGCCATCGAAAGCCTGATCCGCTGCGGCGCCTTCGACACCTTCGAGGGGCACCGCGCCCAGCTACTGGCTGCTCTGGACGAGGCCCTGGACCTGGCGCACCGCAAGCAGAAGGACGATGCCATCGGGCAGATCTCGCTGTTTGGCGGGGCGTCGGCACCCCTGGCGATCGCGACTCCCAGCCTTCCCGACATCGAGCCCTTCCCCGACGAGGAGGCGCTCGCCATGGAGAAGGACCTCCTGGGCCTCTACGTCTCGGGGCATCCCCTCTCGACGGTACCGGTCAAGCTGGAATGGCACACCACCCACACGGCCTCCCAGCTCAACGCCTCCCAGCAGGAGATCAAGAACGTCGTCGCGGGCGGCATGCTGACCCAGACCCGGCGCATGATGACCAAGACCGGCTCGATGATGATGGCCGGCAAGCTCGAGGACTTCACCGACGCGGTCGACGTCGTCGCCTTCCCGCGCACCTACGAGGAGTACTCCGCCCTGCTGCATGACGACTCCAAGGTCCTCATCAAGGGCAAGTGGGCGGGTAACGACGAACGCCCGCAGATCCTGATCAGCTCGGTCACTCCGCTGGCGGCCATGCCGAGCCTGCACATCCAGATTCCCGGCACGGCCACCGGCAAGCAGCTGGTCCTGATCGCAGAGGCCCTGCGCAACCACCAGGGCGAGACCTCCGTGGTCTTCCACTTCGATGGGCAGAACCAGCAGGTGGTCGCGAGCGACATGTTCTGGGTGACCTGGAACTCCGAACTCGAGGCGTCGCTGACGGCCCTCATCGGCCTGGATCGCCTTCGTTACTACGCTCCGGAAGCACAGCTGACGCTTGTATAGGAGAGCCTCACGCATGGTCCGACATCTGCTCATCCTGGCTGGTCTGGTCTCATTGACCGGATGCGGAGCCTTCCTGGCGACCTCCGAGGAGCTGTACTACCACGAGGAGGTCTTCGCCCCACGCCGGACGAGTGAAGCCATCGAGGTCTTCGAGGAAGGACTCCCTCGCACGCCGTACATCGTGCTGGGGCGCATCGTGGCCACCCAGGGCATGTTCGGTTCGCGCGAGTCGGTGCTCGCGGAGATGCGCGGCAAGGCCGCTCGCATGGGAGCCGATGCCCTGGTCGCGATCAAGGCCGGAAAGTCGACCGATGCGGACGCGGCAAGCTCGGAGTCCGACACGACGCGCTTCAACCAGGAAGGCAACGTCTCGACCAGCGAGTTCTGGACCCCGGATGCGAAGAGCTCGATTCGTCTCACGCTCTCGGGATTGGCGATTCGCTATCGATCGCCCTAGGCCTGGAACCATGCGTGAGGGCCCCGTCCAATCCCTTGGACGGGGCCCTGTTGTGCTTAAAGCGGATTAGCTCATGACGGCGACGAGGCGCCCGGTCACTCCGCCCTCGTGCAAGCGATCGAGGCCAGCCGGAATCGCTTCGAAGGTCGTCGGAACGATGAGGGGCGTCAGTTTCCCGGACGCATAGAGATCGTAGACGGCCTTGACGTCATGGACGTCCCCGCCGACGGATCCCACGAGTTGGACCGCCTTGACGATGAGCAGGCGCGTGTTGATGGTGGCTTCGAGGCGGCCCATGCCGACCTGAACGACCCGGCCGCCCGGCTTGATGACCTCGATGGCGCCCGCGGTGGTGGTGCCGAAGCCGGCGAAGTCGACGATCACGTCGAGGTCCTGCGGGAACTCGCGGACGTCAGTGAAGACCTGTTTCACGCCGATCTCGGAGCCCAGGGCGCGAGCCTTCTCGCTGACGTCGGCAGCATAAACCTCGGCGCCGGCAATGACGGCGATCCGAGCGCCGACCTGTCCGAGCCCACCCAGACCGATGATGCCGACCTTCATGCCGGCCTTGACCTGGCCGGCGGCCATGACCGCGTGGTGGGAGGTCATGCCGGAGTCGGTTCCCGCAGCCGCTTGCTCGAAGGAAACGCCGTCGGGAATCTTGACGATGTCCTCGGCTCGGGCCGTGGTCTTGTTGGCATAGCCCCCGTCACGGACGTATCCGGGCAAGGTGGGAGTGCTGGGGCAAACGCCCACCCGGTCGCCCACCTTGAAGCCGGAGACTCCCTCACCAACCTCGCTGATGACGCCGGCGATCTCGTGGCCCAAGATGACCGGGCGGGTCGTGATGATCTCCAGCCAACCCGGGTCCTCCAGGGCGCCCACATCCGAGTGGCACAGCCCTGACGCTTTGACGTCGATGACCACCTCGCCGGGCGCTGCCTTGGGATCCGGCTTCTCGACCAGTGTCAGGGGTTCTCCCGTGGTGGTGAATTGCCAACCCTTCATGAGACATACTCCTTATTCGAGTGCCAGGGTCCCTGACGTGGGGCAAGATGCCCGTGGTGTTGAGAACCCCGAAGTGATACCCCCGTGGCGGGGACCTGGCCTGATCGAAGTCAGAAAGGCTGGTGCGTGGCTGCGAGACTCGTCCGGCCTCCTCAATGCTCGGCCATGAAGCATCGGGTGTCATCGGTAATTCCCCCGGGACGGATACGGCAGCTCCCGTCATCACCCCCCGGTCATGACCGTCCCTTTCAAACCCATCAAAGGAGCAGGCGCAATCGCTGGGAATCCGGCATGGGAGACATAACCTATATTATCAGACGTAAACGTGACTGCCGACACCGATCCCGAGATTGGGTTGTGATCCGCATGGATAAAGGGCTTCGGCGATCTTGCCGACTCGGCGTCCCTCTCGGGTGGCTTCTGGGGGCAGAGAGGTCCCGCTCGGCGGCCATGCCCGCGGGCTGCGCCAAGCGTTATGTCAGCCACGGGCGTGAAAAAGCGAAGGACCGCAGACAAGCAGGCCCAGTTTCACGCTCCTTCTGGGGGCACGCAGCGAACCAAAGGCTGTGATCCGCTCGCCATGCGGGTTTCAAGACTAAAGATTAAGGACTGGACAACTTCTTTACCTTACCTTAAACTGGTAGGCAGGACTGCGAGGCAGCGGAGGGGGGTTGCGATGAAGCAAAACCATTTCTGGGTGGGCATGGTCGTCCTGGCGATCGCCGGATGCGGAACCACCTCGGGCATGATTCCGGGCAAGCCCCCGGTCATTCAGACCATCCTGGCGGAAAGCACGGACGTCAGCGTCGGCGGCAACATCCGCATCAAGGCGCAAGTCGACTCCAGATCCGAGGAGCTCGACTACACTTGGCTTGCCGACCGAGGTCTGATCGCCAAGCCGAATGAGCCGACCACCATGTGGATGGCACCCGCGTCCGTTCCCTATTCGCCTTATCCCGTCTCGATTACCCTGACGCTCAGAGACAAGTACGGCCGCAGCGTCAAGGCGACCTATCAAATCAGGGTCCATCAGCAGGGGCTATCCCCCCTCTAGCAGGGGCTTGCATGCTAACATGGCCGGTATGAGAGTACTTGCCTATATCATCGCGGGCTCGGTCCTACTGGCCGGTTGCGCGAACACCTCCAACCCCAAGGCTTCCGAGGCGGAAGCTCGCCTCGGCGCCGCGCTGTTCACCGACAAGCGCCTGTCCAAGGATGGGTCTCTGTCCTGCGCCACGTGCCACGACCCGGCACGCGGGTTCACCGACGGCCAGCCGGTCGCTCTGGGCATCCATGGCGCCACGGGCACCCGCAACACTCCGACCATCTACGGCGTCGCCAACCAGTCCAAGCTGTTCTGGGACGGCCGGGCCGGCTCGCTGGAAGAACAGGCCCTGGGGCCGCTCACCAGCCCCATCGAGATGGCGGCGGACCCCGACGAGGTCGTCCGGCGCCTGGCGGCGGACGAGGGCTACCTGCAGCGCTTCAAGGCCGTCTACGGCGGCCCTCCGACCGTGGAGCGCATGACCCGGGCGCTGGCGAGCTTTCAGCGCGCCGTCAAGCTCGCGCCCAGCCCGTACGATCGCTGGCGAAACGGCGAGGCCGACGCCATCTCCGAGGCGGCAAAGCGGGGCTACCGGACCTTCTCGCAGGCGGGAAAGTGCTCGGTTTGCCACCGCGGCACCGAGCTGACCGACGGGGAGTTCCATAACCTCGGGATGGCCCCGGACCCGCAGCAGCCCGATTTGGGGCGCTTCGCGGTCACCCAGTTCGCCGCGCACCGGGGCGCCTTCAAGACCCCGACGCTCTACAACGTCGCCCTGACGGGACCCTACATGCACGATGGCTCGCTCTCCACCCTCGAAGAGGTCGTCGAGTTCTACGACCAGGGCGGCGGCCCTGACGAGGGCCGCTCGGCCCTGATTCGCAAGCTGAACCTGACCGAACAGGAAAAGGCAGACCTCGTCGAGTTCCTCAAGGCACTCAATGCGAGCGATAACTCCGAGATGTTGTTCAGCGACCGTCCGGAGGCCCCCTGAGGATCAGGGCATTCCTTAACCATGCTAACTAGTTGCGTCGTTAAACATTAACCCGACCTCCGAGATGCGCCACCCCGTAAAAGAATAACCTGGTTATTATATAACCAGGTTATTCTTTTAGCTTCACGAAGATCCATCAATCACCCCGGATCTTATTTGCCTGATTAACCATTAACGGGGCTATTTATTAGCCACGCTATCAGTTAATCGGGTTAAACAAATCAGTTACCGCAGTCGACCGTGAGGGTATCCTCGACCTCAACGGACAGGGATCCGAACTCCAGGGTCCGCACCTTGAAGTGGACCCCATGCCGCCCAGGTTCGAGGGACGCTCCGGTGATCATGACCGTGACGAGCGCCCCCTTCCTGAAGTCCACGGGTGCCGCCTGCGACACCGAGAGCGCCTCGCGCTCGATTCCGTCCTGGGCGAAGGCGATGCAGGCAAGGTCGTGCGCATGGCCGGCGATCGCCACTTCGAGAATCTCCACGATGGTCGCCGGCATCAAGGGGTTGGTCAGCCCGAACTGAATGCCGCTTTGCGCGTTCCTCAGGCTTCCTGCCATGTAAAACTGCTTGAGCATGAACGCGGGCACCTGCATTCCGAACATCCGTTCCTCCTCGGTCATCGCTGTTCTATTCGTGTCTCCTTCTTACAACCCTTCGCTCGCCGAGGCAAGCCTTTGGTATTCGCCTCAGCGATAGGGTAGAATGAACCAAGGAAGCACTTTCACCCCTGGCGCATCTCCCGGCATGTGGCCCATAGACAAAAGGACAATACCGATGAGTGGTCTTTTCCGCTCGATACAACTACCGGACGGCAGAACTATCGACTTGCGGCGAGCCGGCCCCGATGACTCGGATGCCATCTTCGCCCTCTATGACCAGGTCTACCAGGGATCTTACACCCTCGACATCGTCAACAAGGCCGCCGAGCGCCTCAAGGCCTTGGCCGACCCCAACCACTACTGGCTGGTGGTCGACGACCACAGCGCCATCATTGGCTCGGTCATTCTCGAGATCGATCACGCCCAACGCAACGGCAAGGTCTTCGCAGCCGTCATGCGGGACGACTACCGGCGTTACGACCTCATGAGCCGCCTGATCGGCATGGGCATTCAGAAGATCATGTATGACGATCGCCTCTGCGACGTCATCTACGCCACCACCCGCACGGCCAGCATCGGCCCGCGCCAGCTACTCAAGAAGCTCGGCTTCATCAGCCTCGGCATCTTCCCGAACGTCCACCGCCTGGCCGAGTACGAAACCCACGGCCTCAGCGCCCTCTTCCATCCGGACGCCTTCGAGAAGCGCCGGCGCCTGCCCAAGCTGATCCCCGAGGTCGAGGGCTTCTACCGCATCATTCGGCAGACCTTCCAGCTCGAGCCCGCCGAGATCATGCCGGCCAAGCACCAGCCCAAGCTCAAGATGTTCCGCGGCGAATCCGTGGGCGTCGAGCTCGTTCGCGAGCGCGAGGCCGGCGACCTCCTGATGGACTTCTTCCCCTTCCACAAGGCGAACATCCTCTTCGCCAACGACGACCGCAGCGTCATGGCCTTTGTCAACTACGAGGGCAAGGACGGCTACGGCACGCTGGTGGCCCTCAAGGCCCCCATCGAGGACCTGCGCGGCGTCCTGGAAGCGACCTTCGACATGGGACAGCGGCTCGGCATCGTCTACCTGGAGATCCTGGTCGACGCCTACGAGCCCCGCATGCAACGGGCGGCCCTGGCGGCCCAGTTCCTGCCATGCGCCTACTTCCCGAGCATGCAGCAGTCCGACGATGACCGGAAGGACTTCCTGGTCTTCGCGCGTTCGACCCTGCCGCTCAACTTCTCCAACGTCCAGATGACCCCGCGCGACCGCGAGTTCCTCGACCATTACCTCCAGAACACCGAGTTCCGGAACCTGGTCGTCAAGATGCACTTCACCGGTCCGCTGGACGAGGGTCGCCAGTGAGCGCGGCGTTTCACCCGAGCGCCATGGAGCGCCTGGCCTGGCCCGAGATCGAGACCCTCTCGCGCATCAAGCTGCGCGCACTGCTCGAGCTGGCTCGCGCACGCTCGCCCTTCTACCGGGAACGGCTGGCCGGGCTGCCGCTTCACGATCCCGAGGTCCTGACGACCATCCCCATGCTGAGCAAGGAGGATCTCGTCGCCAACAGCCCTCCCGAGAGCGAGGCCTTGCTCACCGGCCCCCTGGAGTCCGCCTACCTCTTCCGTAGCGGGGGCACGACCGGGGCGCCCAAGTTCTCGCCGTTCTCGGTCGACGAGTTCAAGCAATGGGTCGCGATCTTCCAGCGCACCTACGGTGCGGCGGGCCTGACCCCGCAGGACCGGGTCGCCAACCTCTTCGTGAGCGGCAGCCTCTACGCCTCGTTCATCTTCATCAACCGCATGGTCGAGGAGATGGGCTGCCTCAATCTGCCGTTCACATCCTCGGCTCCTGCCGACACGGTGAGCGCCCAGGTGGAGCGCTTCAACCTGAACGTCCTGATGGGCATCCCCTCGTGGCTGCTCGAGGTCGTCTCGCAGTTGACCCCGGCGGCAGCGGAAAAGGTAACCAAGGTCTTCTACGGCGGCGAGAACCTCTACCCCGAGGAGCGCGAATGGCTGCATGAGCGCCTCCCCAACCTGCGTGTGCTCGCCTCGGGCGGGTACGCGGCGGTGGACGCCGGGATGATGGCCTTCCAGTGCTCCGCCTCCCAGGGCGGCATCCACCATGTGCATGCCGACCACGTGATCCTGGAGCTGATCGACCCCGAGACCCTGCAACCGGTCGCCCCGGGCGAGGTCGGCGTCATCTTGGTCACCACGCTGGACCGCCCCATGATGCCCCTGATCCGCTACCGCATCGGCGACGTCGGCCGCTGGGTCGCTGGCGACTGTCCATGCGGCCGCCAGATGCCCCGCTTCGAGTTGCTCGGGCGCGGCGACGACTCCTTGCGCATCGGCATCGCCACGGTCGGCATCGAGGAGATCCTGCCGGCGATCGCCCAGACCCCCGGCCTGTCCACCCACGCCCAGATCGTCAAGGATCGCATCGACCGCAAGGACCAGCTCACCGTCCGCGTCGAGCAGCTGCCTGGCAGCTCACTGCCCGCCGCGGAGCTAGCAGAGCGCCTGAGCGAGCAGATCCGCCTCCAAAAGCCCGACCTCGCGAAGCTGGAGGCGTCCGGCTACGTCCTGCCCACGCGCGTCGAGGTACTGTCCAGCAACGGCATCGGCCGGGTCGCCGTGACGGGCAAGATCCGGCGCGTGGTCGACCGATCCCGGGAGTAACGCATGACCGCCATTGACCGCCTGGTCGAGATCGATTCGCTCTTCGACCTGACGCCCGACCATGACGCCTGCTTCGTCGACGCCATGCGCGACGCCAGCCGCTGGCACTACGAGCACTCACCCGTCTTCCGCAACCTCGCCATCAAGCAGGGTTTCAGCCCGGACGGGCTCAGGGCCGTCGCGGACGTGGCTGCCGTGCCGCATGTCTTCGTGAACGCCTTCAAGCAGTACGAGATCCTCTCCGTGCCGCGCGAGGAGGTCGTCCTGACGCTGACCTCCTCGGGCACCTCCGGCCAGCGCAGCCAGATCATGTTCGACCAGCCCTCGCTGGACCGCGGCCTGCGCATGGTCGACCGGGTCTTCGAGGCCATGGGCCTGAAGCGCCCCGAGCAGGTCGTCAACTACATCCTCTTTGCCTACGACCCCGAGGAAGCGAGGCAAGTCGGCACGTCCTACACCGACGATAACCTGACCAACCTCACCAGCAAGGGCAAGGTCTACCACGCCCTGCGCTGGAACGCCGAGAAGCG
Organism: Candidatus Sericytochromatia bacterium; assembly: GCA_036676455.1. Lineage (GTDB taxonomy): Bacteria > Cyanobacteriota > Sericytochromatia > S15B-MN24 > UBA4093 > UBA4093. The sequence goes on along the minus strand of JAKFCW010000022.1, from coordinate 51,516 downwards.
CGATTTCGAGTTCCGGCCCGCCGAGTGCTACGCGAAGCTGCTCGAGTACGCAGCCGATGGCCTGCCCGTGCGCTTGCTCGGTTTCCCGGCCTTCCTGCACCGCCTGGTGCAGTACCACCGCGACTCCGGCGCGCCGCCCCTGCACCTGGGCCAGGACTCGTACGTGCTCACCGGCGGCGGCTGGAAGACCTCCGAGCATGCGGCCATCGACAAGGAACGCTTCATCGCGGACGTTTCCCAGACCCTGGGCATCCCGGCCGGTAACCTCCGCGACGGCTACGGCCTGGTCGAGCATGGCATCGCGTACATCGAGTGCGAGCACCACCGCTTCCACGTGCCGGCCTTCGCCCGGGCCTTCGCCCGCGATGTCGGCACGCTGGAACTGCTGCCCGACGGCGAGGTGGGGTTCCTTCAGCTCGTCACGCCCTACATGCGCTCGATGCCGACCATCTCGCTGTTGACCAGCGATCTGGCAAAGGTGGGACACGATTGCCCATGCGGACGCAACTCGGGAACCATCGTCCTGCAGGGGCGTGCGGGCACCCGCAAGAACAAAGGATGCGCCATCACGGCGGCACAGCTCTTGAAGTAGGAGACCTCGGATGCACTACCTCTTCGGCCGCTCCTTCGAAGGCCCGATCGACGACGCCAAGGCGCAGGAGATCCTGCTCGATGCCCAGGCGCGCCGCGCGGCGTTTCGCCAGGTCCCCATCGCGGAGATCCTGAGCGTGCTCGAGCGCGTCGGCAAGCGCTGGGGCGATCCCGCCGACCCTGTCACCCGCCACGTGCTGGCCGAGGCGCCCGCGCAGATTGGCTTCAGCCACCCGATGGTGGAGGAAGAGCTGCGGGGGGTGGCGCTGGCGCTGAGCCGCCCCTACATGGAGCCGAAGATCGCCCGCGAGCTGGGTTCGCTCGACGTGCTCGACGACTGGACCGGTGGCGGAGGCAAGCAGTTCACGCGCGCCTTGCCGCGCGGTGTGGTCCTGCATGTCTCGAGCGGCAACGTGCTCAGCGCCGGAGCGCTCAGCATGGTCGAGGGCCTGCTCACCAAGAACATCAACCTCCTCAAGGCCTCCAGTCGCGCGACGCTTTTCCCGCTGGCCTTCGCCGAGATGCTGCGCGAGGTGGACGAGGACGGCCACGTCGCGCAGTCCATCGCCGTGCTCTCCTGGCCGGGGGCGGGCAGTCAGGTCCACCGGGTCTTTCAGCAGGGCTGTGACGCCATCGTGGTCTGGGGCGGCGAGGACGTCGTCCAGACCTACCGCGAGGGGCTCGCGCTCAAGTGCAAGCTGATCGAGTACGGCCCCAAGGTTAGCTTCGGGGCGATCGCCTCCGAGGTCCTCGACGACCCCGAGGTCGCTCGCGAGGCCGCCATGGCCATGGCCCTCTGGGATCAAAGCGCATGCTCCAGCCCGCAGGTCCTCTACGTCGAGGATGCGACTCCCGACCATGCCCCCGCCCTGGCCTTCGTCGACCGCCTGTCGCAAGCCCTGGCTGACGTGCAACTCACCCTTCCCCAGGGGCCCCTGGGCCTGCAGGAGCGTGCGGAGCTGACCAAGGAACGTCAGGTGGCCGAGGTCACCGAGGCCATGGGCATGGGCCAGGTGCGGACCCCCGGAACGCATGCTGACTGGACGGTCGTGGCCGAGTGGGATCCCACCTTCAAGCTCTCACCGCTGTTTCGCACGATCTACGTCAAGCCGGTCGCCCACCTTGACATGGTGCCTGAGCTGGTCGCTCCGTACACCGACTACCTGCAATCCGCCGGCATCGCCGCCCCGGCCGCGCGCGTCAGGGGCCTGGCCGAGCGCCTCTTCGACCAGGGCCTCTTGCGGGTCACGACGCTCGCGGGCATGCAAGGCGGAGAGCCCGGCGAGCCGCATGACGGCGGGTACGCCCTGCACGCGCTGGTCAAGTGGGTCACCATGGGCTTCAAGGGAGAGCGCGAGCGCCACGATGCCGCCGAGTGGCAAACCCCCGAGTCCCTCGAACGGCAGACCTTTGCCAAGCTGAGGCATCTCGTCGAGAACGTCGCTCCCCAGGCGCCGCTTTACCGCGAGCGCTTCGACGGCCTGCGCCTCCGCAACATGGCCGACTGGAGCCGCGTTCCCGTGCTCAGCAAGGACGACATGCGCGCGGGCACGCCCCCGCAAAGCGAGGCTCTCTTCACGGGTGCCCCCCACGGGGCGCACTTCCTCCGCAGCGGCGGCTCGACCGGTGAGCCCGCCCTTTCAGCATTCGCTTACCCGGACTACGAGGACGACATGATGCGCGCCGCGCGCGGCCTCTTCGCGCTGGGCTTGCGGCCCGGCGACCGCGTTGCCAACCTCTTCATGGCAGGCCACCTCTACGGCTCGTTCCTGTCCATCAATCGCGCGCTGGAGCTGGTCGGCTGCAACAACTTCCCCTTCACCAGCGCCACTCCCGCCAAGGAGCTGCCGCCCCTGCTGCGGGCCTACGGCATCGAGGTGCTCGCCGGCCTGCCTTCCTGGCTGATGGAGGTCTTCGACGCCATTCGCCAGGATCCCGAGGGCGTGTGCATCCGCAAGGTCTTCTACACCGGCGAGCACTTCTACCCGCAGGATCGCGAACGCCTCGCCAGGGAGTTCGGCGTGGAGCATTTCGGAAGCCTCGGCTACGGCACGGTGGACGCCGGCCCCATCGCCTACCAGTGCCAGGAAAGCCACGGGGGAGTGCATCACCTGCACTCCGACCACCAGTTCATCGAGATCGTCGACCCCGAGACCTTCGAGCCTTTGCCTGCTGGAGAACCCGGTGAGCTGCTGATCACCAACCTCAACCGCCGCCTGATGCCGGTCATCCGGTACCGCATCGGAGATCGCGCGCGCTGGGTCCTCGAGCCCTGCCCCTGTGGAAGCTCGACCCCACGCTTCGAGCTGCTGGGCCGCGCCGACGACATGATGGTCGTGGGAGGCATCAACCTCACGTACGCCGAGCTACACGACGCCGCCATGAGCGTCGCGGGCGTGAGCGGCCCGCTGCAGCTGGTGCTCTCGCGCCAATCGAACCGCGACCTGCTCACGCTCCGCATCGAGGGGGCCGATCCCCGTCTCGGCGACGTGTTGGCGCAAGGCGTGGTCGCCAAGGTCGAGATGCTGCGCCGGGTCATCGACAAGGGGCAGCTGAACCCCCTGGTCGTCGACGTCCTGCCTGCCGGCGGGATCGAGCGTGTTGCCCGGACCGGCAAGATCCGTAAGGTCATCGACCGGAGACTAAATGGCTAGTTCGCTCTCCGAGGCCTCCGTCCTCCGCCACCCACCGCTGCTGCGCAACCGCGACTTCCTGCTGCTCTGGTCTGGTCAGGGCGTCTCGCAGATCGGTGCCAAGGTGCTGCAAATCGGCCTGGTCTGGTGGGCGATGGAGCGCGGCGGCAGCCTCGCGGCCGTCAGCGGGGCCCTGGTCGCAACCTCCGTGCCCTTCGTGATCGTGGGCCTCTTCGCGGGCGTGCTGGCCGACAAGCTGGACCGCCGTGCCTTGATGGTCGCCTGCGAGGGAGGTAACGCCCTCATCGTGTTGGCCCTGGCCTACCTGGCCTGGAGCGATCTGCTTACGCTGCCTATGCTCATGGCGGGAACCGCCCTGGTCTCGACGCTGGCGGCCGTCTTCAGCCCCGCGGCGATGGCCGCCATCCCCGACATGGTGGACGAGCCCGACCTGATCCGCGCCAACTCCCTGCAGGAGATGACCGCCCAGGGCGCGCTGGTCTTCGGTCCGGCGCTGGGCGGGGCGATGCTCGCCATGATCGGAGCGCCCGCCGCCTTCCTGACGACCGCCGTGACCTACGGCGTGAGCAGCCTCTGCATGCTGGCCATTCGCCTGGAGCGCCGGGAGGCACCCACCGATTCGAGCCTGGAACCCAGCCAGCAGGCGGAGGAATCCCCGCTGCGTAAGGCGCTCACCGAGCTGGTCGGGGGCTTCGCCGTGCTCAAGGAGAACCCGGCGATCGCCACCCTGCTGCTTCTCTTCGCCGTGGCGAACTTCCTGCTGGTGCCCGTGACCGTCTTCCTGCCCTACTACGCCAAGGAAGTCTTCGCCGTGGGGGCCGGCGGACTCGGCATGCTGGAGGGCAGCATCGGCGTGGGCATGATGCTCGGAGCGCTGGCCCTGATGCGCTCGGGCTCGGTGAGGAACCGCCGGCTCGCCATCCAGTGCGGACTGGCCATCCCCGGTCTTTCGCTGGTCCTCATGGGAACCTGGGCCACCTACGCGGGCTTCCTCGCCGCCCTGCTGGTGCTGGGAGCCGCGCTCTCGGTGATGAACGTCGTCTCGATGACCTTCTTCCAGGAGAACGTGCCGCCGGAACGCCTGGGCCGCTTCATGGGCCTGTTGATGACCATCATCATGGCCTTGATGCCGCTTTCCTACGGGGCGGCAGGCCTGGCATCGCTGGGAGTTCCAGCAGGCAGCATCATGGCGCTCGGAGGCGTCGCCCTGGTCTTGCTGGGGCTTAGCCTCCCCCTCTTCCGAACCCTTGGATCGCTGGAGGCGCAGAACGCGAATGGATAGAACCGTCCAGGGAATCAGGCGCTTCGCCAAGGGCGCCTTCCGCCGCCGGCGTGACGCAGCGGTGCGCAGAGAGCGCGAGTTCGCGTACTACACGCTTCTGCAGCAGATCACGGCCTCCCTGCATCGCTCGCTGGACTTCGATGCCATCCTCGAGACGGTGGTGGCCGGACTTCAACACGAACTGCAGCTGACGCGCTGTTCCGTCTGGTTTCCCGATCCCGGTGGCGAGCTGCTGATTCGCCGAGCGGCAGGAAAAGCCTGTGCCGCTCCCGGAGCCGGTGCCGTCTGGCCCGTAGCCTGGGACGCCCTGGCCGATCGTCAGGTGGTGGCGGCCGACGACGTGGCATCCTACGGCATGGCGAGCCCCGTTCCCCCTCACGTCGGCGAGCTGGCCCACGTGGTGGCGCAAGCCGCCATCGCCGCTCCGATCTTGCTCGATGCCGAACTCAAGGGCTTGCTCCTCCTGGAAACCGAGCATCCGCGGCGCTGGGACGTTTCCCAGATTCGCCTGATCGAGGCGATCGCCGAGCAGCTCTCGGTGGCCCTGGTTCACGCCCGCATGATGATGTCCCTCAAGGAACTCGACGCGATGAAGACCGAGTTCCTCTCGATCGCCTCGCACGAGCTGCGCACGCCCATCACCGTCATCCGCGGCTACGCGGCCATGCTGCTGCGTCACGGAGGTTCCTTGTCGGAAGCCGAGAGCAGTGAGTTCGTCCACATGATCGACGACCGCGCCGAGCATCTCGGACGCCTGGTCGAGGACGTCCTGGACGTCTCGCGCATCGAGGGAGGCATGCTGTCGCTGCACGAGGAGCCCTTCGAATGGGAAGCCATGCTGCAGAAGCTGATCCAGGGGCTCGAGCTCAAGTACCACCGCACGCTCAACATCCACGTCCGAAAGTTGACCGCCCACCGCGTGCTGATCTCCGATCCCTATCGCGTCGAACAGGTCCTGCTCAACCTGCTGGATAACGCCATCAAGTACTCGCCGGTCAACGGCCGGATCGTCCTCGAGATCCTCGACACCCTGCACGGCGTCCGCTTCACGGTGAGCAATCCCGGAGAGGTGCTGTCCCCGGAGGAAGTCCGACGCCTGACGGGCAAGTTCGTGAGGCTGGAACGCCACCGGACGGCAGGCGGAACGGGACTTGGACTTTACATTTGCCGGAGGCTCGTAGAGCTGATGGGCGGGACGTTAGAGCTGGAAGCGAAGCCGGAAGGAGGCCTCATCGCGAGCTTTGAGCTTGCCGGACAGGGCGATGTGCAAACGAGCTAGCGGTTAAGTTCCCACTTGTGTCGCCACTAACTTTATGAGAAGGTTAAGGCAATTCGGTCGCTTGGACCGGACCACTTTACGGGGAACAGGCACGTACTAGACGATGAGGTTTGTATGAAGCGCCTAAACGTGGGTCTTACCGGTCTCTTGATGGGGAGCTTGCTCGTCGGTTGCGGGATGCCGTCCGACCTGATGGCTCCCCAGCGCCTTAATGAGAGCAGCTTCGCGCTTCGCTCGGGCGCTCCCGCCAACTACTACCAGGCCGCAAATGGCCTGACCGGGGTGGCCCTGCTCTCGACGCTTCAGAACACCGTCTCCAAGCACAAGAACCTCGGCTACGGCGGCGCCCGCGACGTGATGTTCGGCGACCTCGACGACGATCTCAACAACGACACCGTCGACTGCGTCTACACCGGCAAGAAGGTGACCGGCGTCAAGAACTCCGGCTCGGCCTACAAGGACGGCAATGGCCTCAACACCGAGCACTCCTGGCCCCAGAGCCTGGGCGCCACCGGCGCGGCCAAGGCCGACCTGCACCACCTCTTCCCGACCGACATCAAGACCAACGGCGCCCGGAGCTCGCATCCCTTCGGCGAGGTGAAGAAGCCCACCCACACCTTCCCGGTTTTCGACCTGGGCAACCAGGAGAGCGTGCTCGGCGTGAGCGCAACGGGCAAGACGGTCTTCGAACCGCGCGACCAGCACAAGGGCGACCTGGCCCGGGCCCTCTTCTACTTCTACACGGTCTACGGCTTCCGGGGCGGCGCCGACGTCTCGAACTTCAAGGTCGAGGAAGAGACCCTCAAGAAGTGGCACGTGCTCGACCCGGTCGACGCCGCCGAGCTCAAGCGCAACGACGGCATCTACAAGGTGCAGGGCAACCGCAATCCCTACATCGACCACCCGGAATTCGTCCAGGCCGTCGGCAACTTCATCTAGCTTCGCGTCACAGGGGGCTCGGCTTCGGCCGGGCCCTCTTCGCTTGGGCGCGACCACTCGTCCCAGAGCACCATCCACACCGAGAGAATGGCGGGCCCCAGAAACAGCCCCAGCAGACCGAAGGCCGCAAGTCCACCCAGGAAGGCGAAGAAGACCTGCAAGTAGGGCAAGCGGGTGGTGCCGCTGATGAAGAGAGGGCGTACCAGGTTGTCGATGGAGCTGATGGCGAGCATGCCCCAGAGTGCCATGCCGATGCCTTGCCAGAGATCCCCCTGGAACAAGAGCCAGGCCGCGGCGGGCACCCAGATCACGGTCGCGCCGAACGGCAGCAGGGCGAAGATCCCGGTCAAGATCCCGAGCATGACCGGCGAGGGGATTCCGAAGAGCGTGAAGCCCAGCCCGGCCACCGCCCCCTGGGCCAGCGCGGCGAGGATCACTCCGAAGAAGACGGCACGGGTGGTCTCGCGCACGGGATAGAGCAGCCGGTCGATGTCGTCTCCAAGGAAGCGCCGGAGGACGCCGCGGGTCTTGAGCGCATAGCTGTCTCCGTTGCGGTAGAAGAAGAAGAGCGTGAAGAACGCAAGCCCCAGCTGGACGAGGTTGGTACCGGCGCCGGCGATCGCCCCCAGCCAGGGCACGACTTGCGCGCCCAGCGTCTCGCCCAGGCGGCCGGAATGGCTCAGCAGCGGACGAACCGTGCTCTCCCAGAGCGTTTCAAGCAAGGGGAACCGCTCGAGCAACGCGGGGATCGGGTTGGATGCCACCCAGGCCCGAATCGACTCGACCATCTGCACCCCTTCGCTGGCAGCCGCACGGAAGAGCAGCGTCAGGGGCACCGCCACGACGGTCACGACCAGCACCAGCATCAGCAAAGCCGCCAGGGTCTGACGGCCCTTCAAGGCATGAAGCACGCGGCGGTAGGTGGGCCAGGTGACGAAGGTGAGGACCACGCCCCAGGCGAGCGCCTCCCAGAACGGCTTGATGAGGATGCCAGCCAGCAGCACGAGAACCGAGTAGAACGCGAGCTGCGCGAAGATCTGAAGGGGCCGGTCGACGCGTCGAGGAGTCATCGCAGTCATTCCTTTCCCAAAAGGGATGGGGTGGCCCGTTATCGAGCCACCCCATGGTACCGCATCTGTCGCTTGCTGAAAGGCTAGCGAACTCCCTCAGGCACGTTGTAGGAGAAGACCTTGGCGTCCTTGATGGCCTCGCGCAGCTCCGCCCGGAAGTTGGGATGCGCGATGGAGATCAGCGCGTCGGCCCGCTGCCGCAGCGAGAGCCCGTGGAGGTTGACGGCGCCGTACTCGGTGACGACCCAGTGCACGTGCCCGCGGGTCGTCACAACCCCCGCACCCGGCTTGAGGATGGGCGCGATGCGCGAGACGGTTCCCTTGCATGCGGTGGAAGGCAGGGCGATGATGGGCTTGCCGTCGCGTGAGAGGGCCGCGCCACGGATGAAGTCCATCTGTCCCCCGATGCCGGAGTAGACCTTCCAGGCGATGGAATCGGCGCAGACCTGGCCCGTGATGTCGACTTCGAGCGCGGAGTTGATCGCGACCACGCGATCGTTTCGCCGGATGACGGCGGTGTCGTTGGTGTAGTCGCAGGGATGGAACTCGACGGTGGGGTTGTTGTCGACGAAGTCGAAGAGGCGCTGGGTACCGTTGATGAAGCTGGTGACGAGGCGGCCCTTCTTGAAGTTCTTGCGGCGGTTGGTGATGACACCACCCTCGACCAGGGGCACGACGCCGTCCGAGAACATCTCGGTGTGGATGCCCAGGTCGATCTTGTTGCCCAGCTGGGCCAGGACGGCGTCGGGGATGGCGCCGATGCCCATTTGCAGCGTGGAGCCGTCCTCGATGAGGTCGGCGATGATCGAGCCGATGTTGCGCTCCACCTCCGAGATGACCGAGGGCTCATGGGTCATGAGGGGGCGGTCGGTCAGGATGAAGCGATCGATCTTGCTGATGTGGACGAAGCTGTTGCCGAGGGTGCGGGGCATCTGCTTGTTGATCTCGGCGATCACGATGGAAGCCGTGTCGACCGCGGCGCGGGCCGTGTCCACCGAGGTGCCCAGGCTGCAGTAGCCGTGCTCGTCCGGGTAGGAGAGCTGGACGATGGCGACGTCCAGCGGAATCTGGCGAGACGTGAAGAGCCAGGGGATATCCGAGAGGAAGATGGGCACGTAGTCGGCGCGGCCATCGTTGACGGCTTGGCGAAGGTTTCCTCCCGTGAAGAGGGAGTTGGAGTGGAAGTGCCCGGCCTTGTCGGGATCCGCGTAGGGGGCGGGGCCGGCCATATGCAGGTGGTAGAGTTCGACTCCGTGTACGTCGGTACGGGCGGCCATGGCTTCCGCGAGCGGTATCGGGGACGCGCAAGCACCGTGAAGGAAGACCCGCTGGCCGCTCTTGATGGGCAGGACGGCTTCCTCGGGGCTTACGGCGCGCTGTTGCCAGGTCGGGTCAAGTCGCATTATATGAGTCTCCTCGCAAGTATTGGACGCGTACCGCCTATCCTACCGCATGGGATCCCCCCCGTGACGTCCGCAATCTTTCCTGAACCGGATAGTATTTCATCCCGCTTTTGTCCTCGGAGGCCTCCGAGGTAATGACCAGTTTAATTTTCTTATAACGTTCTACCGGAAAAGGTCTTGCCCCGGCCCGTTCGAAGTGATAAGGTAGATTGTGTTGGGCGGCCATAGCTCAGCCGGATAGAGCGAATGACTACGAATCATTAGGTCGGGGGTTCGAATCCCTCTGGCCGCGCCTGATGGAGAGACTGGTTGGATCTGATGGGTCCAGCCAGTCTCTTTTTTTTGTCATATCTGCCGCAGAGGCAAGGATATCAAAGGGTTGCCGGTAGGCGACGTCCAGCTCTCCGTCCTTCAAAGTGCAGTTCGAAAGTACGAAATTCAGCAATTTACGTTTTTCGAAGGAATTTTGCTGAGAGTAGCGTGGATACAAGGTTCTAGACAGTTCGAGGACTTTGACGCCATAATCGATGTACTTGGCGTCGGCGACCTGGTGGGCCTTTAGCTTGGTCCGGATCCGATCGAGCTCTTCCTGATACTCGCGCTGCTTCACGAGCCAGAAAGCCTCCGAGATGACCCCGTCGAGCTTGTCCTCGTACAGTTTGCTTAACCGGGACTCGAGACGCTGCTCCTGCTGCCTGAGTACCTGGCTAGCCTCCTGATGGAAGCGCTGCTCGTCCTGGAAGCTTTCCTTGAGGGCCTGCTGCATCCAGTCGATGACTTTGTCGGGCACCTGAATGCGGCGCACCAGGGCATCCAGCTTCTCTTCCAATAGCTCTTCGCGCATGTACTTCTCGGGGCACTTCCCTTTGAAGCCAGTGCAGCGATAGTAGATGTACTTCTGCTTCTTGATTTCCGCGGTGATCGAGCATCCGCAGTGGCCACACCTCAGCAAGCCCACGTATGCAAAGGTCCGCGCCTGAGGCACTCCGAGCGAGCGACCTTGCATCATTGCCTGGACCCGTTCGAACAGCTCCGGGGAAATCAAGCGCTCAATCGTGCTTTCAAAGCGCTGTCCCTTCCAGAGAAAGGTTCCCGAGTAGATGGGGTTCGTGAGAATCCTGGCAATACTGCTGCGGGAGACAGGCTTTCCGGAGAAAGGCGGTGGATAAGTCAGCCCGCTGTCGATTGCGAAGCGGTGAATATCGGAAATCGAGTGTCCCCCTGCGGCATAGCGCTCAAAGAGCTTGACTACAATTTGAGCACGCTCCGGATCGCGGACCAGGGTTTTCTTTGAGAGGTCGTTGAGATACCCGATGGGAGCGCGAGACGGATAAATCCCCTGCCTCGCCTTCTCGCCCATCCCCTTCTTGACCTCCTCGCTGAGGTTGTCGAGGTAGTTCTTCGCCATCAGGACCTTGATGCCGTGCATGAACTTCTCGTGCGAATTGGACTCGGGCGTCAGGATGACGTTCTCTTTGTAGAAGTGGATGGTCAGTCCCAGCTCTTCAAGGAGGATGTAATCCTTGAAGTTCCGGTAGAGTCGATCGGTCTTTTCGACAACGATCGTCCTAACGCTTGGATTTTTCTTCAAGAACTTGAGCATTTCCCCGAAGTGGGTTCGCCCCGATTTCTTTGCGGTTTCCACATCAACGAACTCGGCGACGAGTTCCAAGCCGTGCCTAGCGCAGTAGTCGGCAGCCATGCGCTGCTGTGCCGGAATCGAGAACCCGCTTTCCTCCTGCTCCTTGCTACTCACGCGCGCGTATAATGCCGCTTTCATCGAGCGCAATGGGGCCTTCACCTCAGATCCGATCGTCTTCTTGCTCTTCCTCTTCGGCACCCCGCGCCCCCTTCCCATAGACTGAAAACCATTCTGGCCGCTGCTCTTATCCGTCAAGCGCCACGTTATGTTCCAGTATAATGGAATCCTAGCTTCGCTTGCGATGGGTGTACGGCATGAATACAGAGCTGACTTACCACTTCGGCATACCAACCCCGCTAGACACCCCGACGGACGCTCATCCAAGTCCCGAAGACTGGGTTGCGCCAAGAAAGGCATTCGAGGCTGTCGGGCTATGGATACGAAATGAGGCCGATCGCCGAGCCTGGCAATCTTTCTATTCCCCGCATGTACGCTATGCCGTTCGCCATGACAACCAATGGCTGATCTTCAGGGGACCGTACCGAGTGATGCCCGACGGATCGCTTCGAGGTTTCAAGGCCTTCCACGATTTCACTCGTCGCCACGACCTTGACCGTATGCAGCGAGCAGGCCTGTCGGGCTTTGCAAACATTGGTCAGTTACTGGAATCGACTCCAGCTACATCTGTGGAGGCTCGTTCCGCCTCGCATGAGATACCATTTACCGACGATCCGGGCTGCTACTTACTGTCTTACCGAGATATCCAACGAATCCGAAAATCATCTCCGTTTCTCTTTGACGCATTCGCTACGACGGCCATTCAGGTGGATACACGCAAAGTGTTTTACCAGCAGGTAGCCAAGGACAGGCCTTTTTTCTGGTCGGGGCCAGCTGCTCCTGGCCCAGAGGCCACCAAGCAAGAGCGGATCGCGTACTTGAAGGCCAAGAATCGCAGTCGGGCCGAGTTGGAGTTGTATGGCAGACCTGCCGCGGACCATGGCCTGGACGTCGCATTGATCCAGCTCCTACGAGAAGATCAGGTTCGCCTGCTTGAAGATCCGTGGGAGCTAAAACCCGCTTATCGGAAGGATCCAAGCATATTTGTGGCTCCGCTATTCTTCCCAACCACCCTGAGCGGGTTGCCTCAAAAGTACCGCAGTGACTGGTGGTTCGAGAGCATCGCCAACCGGTTTATCGGACTGGAAATGAAAGCCCTGGATGGCCACTCGATTGAGGGCGACCTTTTCGGCGAACGCCTCGACCGCGCCCAGACGATTCATCGACTTCAGCAAGCTGAGTTCTTGGCCAACAGCGCTGTATCCGCGGCCAAGTCAACTGATGTCACGCCGTCGCTTATCGCCTTCTTCGCCTCACTAGAGGCGCGGGCATCGGGCTTTTTCAGCGAACACCGAAAGCATGCGGAATTGAGGCACAGTCCTGCGTGTCTCAACTGTGGAACCAGTCTTGCAAAGCCCTCTCGAGGACGGGCACGTCTTTTTTGCATCGACTGCGCGGTATTGGTAAGCCACCTCGAGAAGCGGTGGCAGCGTGACTTCATCCGGCGCCGCTACCCTTATCGGTTTACGAATCGCATCAAGCTCACATAGAAATTGTCGGGAAATTACAGGGGCTCACTGCGCGATACTTGCTCGCGCAGGTGCTCCACCATAGCAGAAGGGATGCCTGAGAACGGCGTCCCTTCCGCTTTTCACGGAGCGTCCATCCTACTTGCTTGGGAAGGCCGACGTGTACTCCGACTCGCTAATCAAACAAACAATCGAGACGTGGCAGTCGCTGGCCAATCGCACGGTCACCCGCCGAGACGCCGAGGAAATCATCGCCAACATGTCGGGCGTGATCAACCTCCTTCAGTCTTGGTCGGAAGGTGAAGTCCCCGCCGGGACATTCGCGGATACCATCCCCTGCGCACACGGCACCCCCTCACGCGATTCAGAAGGGGAGCAACCGTGACCTCCAAGCAATACGGATCGCAAGGCCGCTTCAAGCGCTTGCAAACGAGTCCACATCCAGAATCCGTCACCAAGATTTGGGCCGCCCAGGGCAGCGTTCAGGGGGCTGCGTCGAGGCATCGAATTTGGCTATTCCAGGGCCATCATTTGACCTATATGCAGCAACTTGGAAACCGGCGTAACAGCAAGGGTTTCAAGGCGACCTTGAGCCTGAAATCAAAGATCTACGCGGGTTTGAGCAAATCAGCGTTCGACGCCAACTCAAAGATGCCTTTGATCCGCATGAATAGGCGATCTGCGCCCCGTTTCAGTTCCAGGGCGCCTCCCTGAATGGGAAGACGTCGCCGAAACGCAGGCGTGACCAGCGAAATCGGCGAGCCACAAGGGATACAGACAAGAAGTTCTACGAGTTAAATCCGCACCTACCCATGAAGCTGATCAGGATTGAACCCGTAGAACCCTCTCCACGGAAAGGATTCACTAAATGCTCGTCAAAGACAGCATCGGACATCTTCTCAAACTCTTCGAGGATCAGAAACCGACTGCGACCGTGCACTCGATCCTCAAGTTGCTCTATCCTGGCACCGAACACATGCCGCCCGCGGAGCGAAAAGAGTACTTCAACGCCCTTCCGCTTTCAGAGCTCGAGAAGAAGCTGAACCTCAAAGGTTCCGGCTGGGCTCCCTCCGTCGAGGAACAGCTGAAGGCTCGAGGCCTTACGAGCACCACCTACCTCAAGAACTACCCGAGGGAGATTCGGCGCTTCATCGAACGAGCCACTTTCATCACCCCCGCTAACGAAGCCAGTGACAAGCTATTGCCTGAATGGGAAGACCTCCAGGAATCGGTGAAGGTATTGCTTCCGCCCAGATCCGAGCGTCTGAGGCGCATGCTGAACGAGGGCATCACCACATTCGCCGGCTACGATGCGGAAGGCAAGCTATTCGATGGGATCAACAAGCGTCTGGGAAACATGCGGTCGTGCTTCCTTCGTCTCGGCCGGGAAGCCAGCGCACGGAATATGACGCCGGAGGTCTTCGGGAAAACTGTGGTACTCCCCGGCAAATTCGACGAGATTCCCATGCTGCAAGGAAAGCCGATTGCGTTTTACCATTGCAAGGCCATCTGGAATGAGCTGGCGACCTTGCATCCCAGTCAGAACCTTCCTCCCTGGGGCGACGCGCAAGTCATCATCTCGGCTCCGGCCGAATCCGTCCCTGAAAACCTCACCGAGGGTCTCGAGAAGGCACTTTTCGAAGGTCGCGAGCTCAGCGAGAATACTGAAGAGAACTACCGAGGCTCATTTTCCACCTTCTTTGGCATCATCGAGGCCGCAGGTCTTTCCCTCTATCGTTTGACGAGGGGGCTGGATGACAGGGACGCGATCCGACTGTTCACCATGGGGATAGAGCGAACGCTTCTAGTCCGCGACCCTGATCGAGATAATCCTCAGGCCCTCGCCCGGCGAATGCAAGATGACCTCAATTTCCGGGACAATGTCATCGCTAGCATGCGCGGCATCGAGGGCGCTTACGACGGGAAAACTGCCCTGCCGAACCCGTTCGTGACCCTCGCCATCGGCACCCGAATCGAAGAAGGCAAGTTCGCCGCTGCCCGCCAACTCATCATGCGGATATCCACGATCAACCGCAGCTACTTTGCGGTGGCCGACCACCACTATAACTGGATCGCGAGCGTCATCAATCGCGTCAAGGACCTCGAGGCGGCCCAGAAGACAGACTACGCAGCCAAGAAGAAGGCCGCTTTTGCCAATCCAAGACTCTGGCCATTCTTGCTCGAGCGCTTGGTCCAAGTCGAGGAAGACCTATTCGTCCAAGTCGGACATCCGACCCTCGATTGGGCAAGGAATGTGAAATACACGTGCATCATGCACGTTCTGTTCCTGTATCCCATGCGCCGCGAGAGCTTCCGTAAAATGCGCTTCGAGAAGAACTATGATCGCGACACCTTCCAGTTTCACTTCGAGGACGAAGAGGTCAAGAACCAAAAAGCGTTTCGATATTCCTTGCCTACTGGTGGACGAGGTCGCATGTCTCGCGAGATCATGGATCTTTACCTCCAAGTCGCCCGCCCCGTTCTGCTTCAAGGGCGCCATTCCTCCTTCGTGTTCGTCCCGGAACAGACTCGTGAGAACGCGGGACCTCATCTGAGGAAGAACGCGATGAACGACTTCATGCCTGATTACTGCAAGGAACACTTCACCGATCTCTTGCCGGCCGAACTCATGGACATGAATCCCCACATCGCCAGGCACATCGTCGCGTCTTATGCGCTGGTGGTTGACAAGAATCTGAACTTAGCTGCCCAGCTGCTCAACGATGACCCGATGACCGTTCTCAAGCATTACTCCGACGTGCTGGCCTCCTCGCACGACGAACTGCTCGCCTACTACGAGCAATCGGATACTCCCGGGGAATGAGCAGCTGTGAAATAAGGCCGTACTAAACGTCATAATTTTCATGAGGGACATTCGCGTCCCGCCCGAGGCGTCCGGCATTGCCGGGCGCCTTTACTGTTTTTCAAGCCTAGGAGGCCAAGCATGACTGAAACGGTCACCACCATCGAGAAATTACTCGAGGCGTACGCCGAACATCGACCGTCCGAGATTCCCACGCTACGTACCATCCTCAAGACCATCGTCTTTCCGGCGCTCGGATACCGCAGATTGGATGCGCACCGGATTCACGAACTTACCAGGAGCGTACCGGCCCATCGCCTGTACGGGTTGATTGAGCCCGATCGATCGGGGTGGGTTAGGCGGGTTAGAGAGAGCTTGCCCGTAGGCCCGTCATACCAGAAGACCTACCTGAGAGCTCTCAGGCGCCTTCTTGGACATGGCGAGGCCCTTGGTCTGATTCACCCGGAGCAATACACCATCTCCCCCGAGTGGCACGCGATACTCACGCACATTGGCCCCCTCACGAACGACATGCCTCCTCATCGTCGTTCCTCTTTGTGCCGTGGCCTCAAGCGCCTCGCTAAGTGGGCCACGGCAAGTGGCATCAAACCTGAAGGCATCCCGATTTACTCGGAAGGCGATCGGATTATGGCCGGATTTTATCAGACGTTCGATCCGAACTTCGATGATGCGTTCTACCAGGCCAGGATGGCTTGGAACATGGTCGTGGAGACTCACCCCGGCCTGAATCTTCGAGCATGGGACAGAGAGAGCCTATACCGGTGCCGCGGAATTTCGCCGGCTCACTGGCCGCCATCGCTTCGGTCTGGCTTGCGCCTCGTATTCGAGAAGGATCCGTTTGCAGTATGGAGCCCTGCAACGAAGGCGGGGTACCAGAACGCACTCGCGATCTACCTCGGAATCTTGTTCGATGGCGAGATAGACTGCCTTCCCTTCTTGTCCCAAGTCGACGATGGTCTCGACGCTCTGAGACTTCTCTATCAGGGCATGCCGCCTGGGTTCGAGCAACCGAAACCCGAGGTGTATGTACAGTCCCTTGCCGGGGATCCGGAGTACCGCACTTCGCTTCTTGCCGCCATGCGCGCTCTCGAGGGCGTGTATGAAGGGCGAGCCAGCGAACCGAATCCTCTGGTCGTTGCGGCCGCACAAGCTATGGTCGATGTTGGAAAAGTCACCAGCGCTCACAACCTTTATGTCAAATCTATGGCATTAAACCGCGGGGTTCTGGGGTTGTCGGATCGGCATGCAAATTGGTGCAAGCGAGGAAGGACCATGCTTGCGCAACTCTCCAGGCGATCGCCTGCGGACTACACCCTCAAGAAGCGTGTCTGCTTTCGTCATCCTCGTCTCTGGGAAGCCCTTGTGATCGCCCGATCTCGCCTGAGAGATCACACCCGCTCTCTCGACGATGCCCGCCGATCGGCCTTGGGTGAGAAAGCCGAACTATTGTCGGGTCAGTGGGCAGTGGCCCTGAGAAATGAGGTTTACTTCGGCCTCATGCTTTGTTATCCGCTCAGGGCCCGGAACTACGCCCAGATGCAACTCGGCCGTCACTACGATCCGGCTTCCCATCGAATCTTCTTCGCTGCCCATGAGACGAAGAACGATAAGGAGATTGATTACGAACTACCAGATGGAGGAAGCCTAGGCGACCTGAGAGAACTCGTCGAGACCTACCTTTCCCGCGCTCGTCCTATCCTGCTCGCCGGCAGGAACTCCCCCTACTTCTTCGTCCCAAGTCGGCTGGGCGGCACCCAAATCCCTGTAAGGGGATTCAACATCATCCTCGCGGCGATCAGTCGTCGCTTCCTCTCGGACGCATTGCCGCCAGGCCTCGAGGTCTTGAACCCTCACATGTTGCGGCATATCATCGCGACCTACCACCTGGCCATCAGGAACGACGTCAACACCGCAGCCCAGTTGCTCAATGACAGCCCCTTCACGATCCACCGTTCGTACGCCGATATCTTGGAGAACAAGAAGGAAAGCACCCGGCGTTTTCTCTCCGACTTATCCTTTTGATGTCGCGAAACCTAAGTCCTCAAGCCTCTTCGGAGGCCTTTTTTCATGGAGATTGCCATGCACAGTCCATTACTCATCAAGCTCTCGCCGTCAGCGGTGAGGGCCTTCCGAAATTGCCCGTATCGCTACGCGCTCGACTACGTCCAACGCCTTCCCGCTTCCGAGAGGGTGCCTGTCCCGATGCTGGCCTTCGGAAACGCGATTCACCAGGCCCTCGCCGATTTCATCCGCGAAGGAGGGTGGCAGCGCTTCAGCAAGGACGACCTCATCGCGATCTTCATGCGCCACTGGGATGGTACGCCCTACGAAGACGAGGAAATCGAGATGTCCCAGTTCCACCATGGCAGGCTACTTCTCGAGGCCTTCCATGATCGCCCCTTCCCTACCAGAACTCCCAAGGAGAGAGGCGTTGAGGTGCGCCTCAACTGGCGAACCGCTCGTAAGAATATACTCGCGACTGGCAAAATCGATCGCCTTTGCGAAACTGAGGACGGCCGGTTGCTCGTGATCGACTACAAGGTGGGGCGCTACCATCCTCAAGCGGCGGAGGACCTGAACGTTCAGGCCACGTTCTATCGAAGTTTGGTCGCCGATACGATCGCGCGGACCATCCCCATGCCGATCGAGATCGTCTACCACTTCCTCGGATCGCAATCCACGCTAACCGTCGAATTCACCTACGAGGACTTCCTTCAAGTCTGGGAATCGCTCGAGATAACGGCGGACCAAATACGCGCCTCGACCGCGAGCTTTCATCAGGGCCGCCCCTTGTGGGCGGCTTTTCCGCTCCATCGGGGGCATCAATGTCTCAGCTGCCCGATGCAGTCGCACTGCGAACAGGTACAGGAACACCCCCGCGTGGAGCCCCCACGCGTCCATCCAGATGCCAAAGGAGGTGACTATTGAGCTTTCGGCTTGGCTACGATCCCATATCCCACGAACTCATCATCGACGTGGGCAGTGAAACCGTTCCTCCGATCTCTGTGAGCCTCGATGACGTCCCGTTCACCTACTACGACAACACCGCGGTGATCCGCTTCTCGATGGGACCTGATGGAATTGAGGTCTCCCTGGATCCTGTTCGGAACAACTCGCTCACCCTTCGGCTCGCATCCATCGGGAAGCGCCGCTGGCGCTTGCAGATCGTCCCAGAACCAACTGTCGATCCCATCCTCAGAAAGGAAGACAATGGCCAAACTTGACATTCATCGGTTGAGACGATTTGTCGTCTGGGAAGCCGCCATAGGCCTCGCCCAATCGATGTACGACAATCCCATCGTCTTGTCCGTATCCTACAAAGCGCACCCTGACGAGTTTCAAATGCGCGTCCTTCTCGCACAGAACGACGCTGATACCCTTCGAGACGTGACGACCACGTTCCGCTGCATGGCGGCAGCCTTGGCAGCAGTCGAGAAGGCTGGCCTATTGACGGATGTCTTCCCGATGGCGTTGAGCTTGGAAGCGCGCGTCGCTCCCCAGCAAACGGCTGATGCTGGAAACGATTCAACCATCAGTCTGGCATTGAGGTCAGACCTCATTGCCGATCCTCCCCGCGGCAGAGGTCACGACAGGGAGATGGAGGCTCAGAACTGGGAGCTCATCAAGTCGCCTCATCATTCCAAGGCGCCCAGGTAACCCGGTCGCAGCAATCGTTACCGCCCCGCTGAAATCCAGCGGGGCGCTTTTTCAGGAAAGGTAGCTATGACGGACACTTATCTATTCCAGGTACAGGAGCAAGTGCGCGAGTGGGAATCGCGCGGCCCCACCTTCCTCAACCGCATCGAAGAATTCCTGCTAACGCCACTCCAACAGGCCGCAGAAGCCATCATTCCCGACGAGATCCATGATGAGGTTGCTCACCGCCTCGATCATGCGATGAAACGCCTGCACCAAGTCGGTCACTGGCTCATCGAGCCGGAGAAAATCCGGCAGCAAGTCGGAGCGAAGACCGAAATCCTGGGCTCGCCCTTCCATGCTTCCGATGAGCTTGCACGGACTTACTGGTCCTGGGGGCTCGCCTGGGCTGGCGTCGAAGGCGGGCTCACCGGTGCCGCGGGGTGGGGAGGCTTCCTGTTGGATGTACCAACCCTGTACACGATCGCGCTACGCACGACCCAGCAAATAGCCGTCTGTTACGGTTACGATCTGGAATCGGAAGAGGAGCAACGGTACAGCATGTGCCTGGTCAAGGCAGGTAGCGCGGCCAATTCGACGAGCCGACTCGAAACCATGCTCGAACTCAAAAAGCTCGAGCATGCGTTGATCGCTGAAGGGATCCGCCGGTTGAGTTCGAAGACCGTCGCATCCGTTGTGACCCGTGAAGTTGCCGAAGCAGTCGGCACTCAACTGCTGAAGCGTAAGGCCTTGCAGTTCCTACCGTTCGTCGGGGCGTTCGTCGGGGCGACGTTCAACGCATATTTCATTCACGAAGTCGCGGAGTCCGCTTACATGTCCTACCGGCGCAGGAAGCTTGCCGAGCTCCACATGTTGGCAGAAAGATGAAACCGTAGCTGAGCGATTGGGGGACAAGACGCATCAGCAATCATCGATGAGTGAGCGCTGGTGCCTGCTTGAGTCCCTTTCCGTTGCTCGGTATGCGGATAAAACGTTAAGCTCCCTGGGTAGCGTAAGCTGCCCAGGGAGCTTCTCCCTTTTTTTAGGGGCATGAGGTGGATTCAGATTCAGTTGCGATTGTCCTCGGTCTCCGCGAAGAGACGAAGCATACCGAGGGCAAGTTCCTGTCGCTCTGGACTCAAGTTCTCGAAGATGGCCGCAGCGATCTTCGTCTCGTCTGAAAACTCTGGCGAGTTGCCCTCTGAATAACCGGCCCTGGCCAGTAGAACCTGAAGCGGGATGTCGTACGCAAGGGCGATGCGCTCCACCAACTCTCGGCTAGGTTTCGTCTCATGCCCTGTGTGATAGGACTGGCCACGCTCGATTTCAGCCAAGCGGCTCGCCGACGTCCCGATCTGCTCCGCAGCATGACGCAGAGTCCATTTCCGCCGCTCCCGCTGATCCTTCAGATAATTGCCAAAGTCTGTCACGTCGCCCCCTGTCCTCAAACCCAGTTATGGTCAGGATAGCGGCATTATTTGTTCACACCATACAGATAAAA
Organism: Candidatus Sericytochromatia bacterium; assembly: GCA_036676455.1. GTDB lineage: Bacteria > Cyanobacteriota > Sericytochromatia > S15B-MN24 > UBA4093 > UBA4093. The sequence goes on along the minus strand of JAKFCW010000022.1, from coordinate 31,109 downwards.
GTTTGCTGTTGTGTGCTGATGGGTATCAAACGATTAGGCGGATTCGCAAAAGCAAAGAGGACGGTCCCTTCAGAAGTCTGAAGGGGCCAGAGACGAGATGTCGCACGGAGGGTGCATGGAATTCGAAATGGTAGAGCGCTTCATCGGGAACGAGTTGGTTCCACTGATTCAACAGGTCAAGGGGGTGAAGGCGGTCTACACCCGAACGGATGAAGTCAATCGAATAACAAAACAACGCGGTGTACGAATTCGGGTGGTGCTTGATCAACACAACTTCGGGACAACTTCCGGAGCCGTATTCGCCATCTATACGGCGATCATGCATATCGATTCGGCCCCAGTACCTCGCGAGTCTACCTGCCTGGAAATTGAGATCTGCCGAGACGGCCAAAACTTTGATGTCTTGATGTCTGGGGTTGGCTGGAATCTCGCACTAGTCGAAGCTTGATGGCTGAGTTACGCAGGTTACACTGCCGGTGCTGAACAATAGGTCGGTAGCGGCTTGCCGGGAGGACTATTTCCGGGGCGGAGTTCCCCTGCTTGGTCTTCATACGTATGAAGACCAAGGCAAGCGGTGTGATGAACAGTGCATTGAACATGCGAATGGGCTACGGACTGCGATCCTGGCTGGAATTACTGGCGAAAGCGTTAGGATTGTCGAGAACTGGTCATCAACCTGAGGATACCGATAGCTAGGGCTTTTTGCTCGGGCGACAGGCTCTCATAGAGGCTGACCACGATGCGGGTGTCGTCAGATAGAACGCACCCGCTCTCCGGAGGATACCCTGCCGCCGTGAGCAGGATTCCCTGCGGAATCTCGTAGGCTGAGGCCATTTGTTCGACGAGTTCACGGCTGGGGCGGGTCGGTTGGTCCCGATGGTAGGTCTTTCCCCGCTCTATTTCGGCCAGACGACTTGCGGAAATTCCGAGCAGGGTCGCCGCGCTTCTTACAGTGAGGCCTTTTGCCTCGCGCAACGACTTCAAGTACCGTCCTAACTCGTCCACACGCATCTCCCGCCATCCAAGCGTTGCTGTGATGAAGGATAGACGAGCGCCCTGTTCTTTAATTACAGAGTTTGTTTTAAATGAACAGGTCGGACGGGTATAGAAACATCAACGTAAGCGGATTTAGGTATTTCACAAAACAACTTCACAGCTCGTACTTACCATTAATGGAGGAGCCTATATGCGCGCTTTTCTGGTCACGGCCACGCTGGTTGGTACATCATTTGCCTTTTTGGCTTCTGATGCGGAAGCTATGCAACCTCAGCCACGAACAATTGAACAGCTACAGGCAGCGTTCCAAACAAACGGGATTCGGGTGACCGCTCAAAGTACGCGTAGTAGCCTTCCCTTCATCAAGGCTGCGTACGACTTGAAAGGTCCTGGAATCTGGATCACGGCCCTTCAATTCGACAGCGAGAACAAACTGCCCGGCTGGTACACCCCTTATAATGGCGACGGCGTGCAGGTGGGTAGATTTATTCTCACGGGACTCAATTACGAAGAACTTGTCTATCTCCGGAAAATTTATGACCTTGGAGAAGTCTATTTGTCCGAACCTTTTGATTGGGACCGATTCAAAGAGTTGCCCTTTGAGAAGGGGTACGCGGAACTAAATAAGCTACAGCAGAATCGCTTCAACTATGTAGCCGGTATTCCCTACACCTATGCATTCTCCGATGGTACGCTAGAGATTTGTCAACACAATATGACTGGTAGCACGTATACATTCCGGGAAAGCGGAATGTCACTCGATAAAGCGGTATTTGTTAGTAAGATTCTCGCTAAATCAAATAATATCGATTTTTCAAACTCAAAGAACGTCCAAGATGGCGTGAAGTACGAATCGCCATCTCACGATAATGAGCAACCCCTGGCGTCCGTGGTCATTAAGACAGACGGAAAAATAGCAAAACAAGTAACTCATAGCTTTCAGTATCCGTAGCCATCCAAAGTAAGACTGTTAGTAGGACGAACTATCAGACAAAAGGGCGCCAATAGAACTATGCAGATGAATGAACCAGAAAAAGACGACTTAACCGATCGAGTTACTGGATCGCTCAGGAAGTATAAAAAGCGGAAACATGCCGAACAAAAAATTCAGCAAAAAAGTCAACTCAAGAAGGGCATCGCGATTGCTGTAAGTGTGCTTGCTCTATTTCTCGTTCTCTTAGGAGTTGGCAATAAGATCGATCGCGATGTCAAGGCTAGAGAAGAGCAGGAGCGATTTCAGGAATTTGTACAATCGGTTCAAAATTTCAAAACAGCCTCTTTGGAAATCCATCAACATGTAGGCATTGAGTCCGGTTTACAGGTTCTCTCGAATATCAATCGTATAGCCACCCCACTCGTCCTTGATTCGAATCGACAATTTATTTCGGATTATTACGGGGGAAATTCTGGCGATTTTCTGAGTCTTGCCAAGAGCTACTTGAGCGAGAGCGAAGGCTTATTGTCAGACTATTCTGAAACCTCGAAGGCAATTAATGGATACCTAGAGTCTAACGAATCGCTTTCAAGGGAGATATCCGATCTACGAAAAAAGATGATTGTAAGGAAGTTCGCGATTAGCCGGAGATTTGATACCGACGGTGATGGAAACGCCTATTACGAGGCAGTTGACATGGATAAAATGCAGAAGTGTATTATTTCTGCCAAAGATGGAAGCCTGTCTGCTAGAGGCTATGGGCCTATCAGCCTTACTGTGGAGAGCGTCGGAGAGAGACCCGTTACGGTCGATCATCATACTGCTTACCGGAGTTATTCGAGTACGGAATACTTTCAGGTATACAAAGTAACAGATACGTACTCGGAGATTTCAGAACTTGAGCAAATAATTTACGATAATCGACAGAAGATAAGTGCAAAACAGGCTGAACAAGAGAAATTCAGCTCTCGATACTACCAAATCCAACGACTATTAGAAAATCTCTATTCCATGAAGCAATGATTAGTCAAATACTGCTAAAGCGAGGTGTTTCCGAGTGTCGATTCTTCGGAATAAGTTTATCGCAGTAGTCATATTGCTCACTTTCTCTGCTCTGCCAGCAATTGCGTTACCGATCACCGTGGAGGGCCAGGGCGTATCACCGCAAGCTGCAACTCGCGAAGCTCTGCGCATCGCAATCGAGAGGCAGGTCGGAGTACTTGTTGATGCCGAGACGCAGGTAGTCAACTACATAGCGTTAAGTGATCGAATCACGACAACAACAAGAGGGTTCATCAAGACCTACCGCACGTTGAGTATATCTGGGCCTGATGAGGCGGGACTCTACTTGGCCACTTTAGAAGCCGATGTGGATCTGACCCGGCTCAAGGACACATTGGATGCAATGCCTCGGAAGAAGATCGACGGCCGCCTGGTCCTCGACGCTCAGATGGAGCGCATGAGCGTTCATGAGGCCAAGCAGATGGCAGAAGTCCTGATTCGCCGTTTTGCCAAGGAGTACTTCTTCGAGCTGCCTCCAGTTGAAGGCTATATCGATGACGCGCATCCCGACAAAGTGACTTTGCTCTTTCGTGAACCGATCAACGGCCGGATCTCGGAAATCTGGAAGGAGGACTTCGCTCGTTTCTTGGCAGTCAGCGGCCGAAAGGTCGAGCTTCACCAGTCGGCGCTCTCACCTGAGATGAGTGACCCCAGCGAGAGCTGGGTCGTCGGGCCCGTACCCGCGCCCAACGAGGTCTTCGTCACCCATTGCTGGTTCGGTAAGTGGGAAGGGTACTGGCTCAACCGCTCGGTTGCCAAGCACCTGAAGGAGTCCTTCGCTAGCATCACCTTTGGCTTCCGACTCAGCGATGCCCAGGGCAAACAGGTTGCTCTCGTTCGCCCTGGGAAGCTGGGGGACGCGCACCAACTCCACCAAAGCCAGTACACCGGGAAGCTGTATCTGAACGACTGGGTTCAGATCAACTTCCGCCCCACGAAGTACGTGGTCTCGGAGGAGGTCCTGGACAAGTCCCAGGTCATGGATCTGATCTTTATTTATTAAGTCCTTAAAGGCTCTCATGGTGTTTGACTGATAGGCGGATATCCGAGGCTCACCTGCGTATGGTCAGGGGATATCAGGTTCAGAGAGGTGCTGCGTGCGACTAAGGGTAAGGGTACAGATCAGTAAGGCTTGTAGCCTTTTTTTGCTACCCATGGCGCTTTCGTCGTGCCAGCTTGCGGACCCATCCACCCAGTGGGAGAAAACATACATCGGTTTACCTACGACAACTAAAATGAGCGGTGGGGATCGCCTTCCAGGCGATTCGACTACGAATGAGCGCTCAAGTGGTGGCGAAACGACTACGACCCCGAAGGCCTCACCAACCCCCTCCTCGGCTCCTACGCCGGTTCCGCCGCCGGCAGATCCCTCGGCCATCAAGAATGCGCCTGGCCTTTTCATCTGGCACTACTACCTGGCCGATAAGTACACCGCCACCGAGGCTGATATGACCATCTCTCACGCCCCGGAACCCGCTCAGGAACAAGGCGTAATCTTCTGGGCCAACCAGATTCAGTTTGAGAAGGACGCCGCCTACGTCGGGCTTCAGATCGTCGGCGAGAAGAAGAAGGCCATATTCTCACTGTGGAACGCTCTGAGTTCTGACAAGGGCAATCCTTTCACTGGGGAAGGTGATGGCTACCAGTACCTCGTCGAGTTCGACTGGCAGCTCGGCCGCACCTACAAGATCGGCATCCAGATGACCGGCGAGGATGGGACCGGCCGCTACTGGAATGGCTACGTCATCGATACTGTGACAGGTATCCGGACGGACCTCGCCACCCACAAGGCGCCTCTCTCAATGGGGTTCATTCGCTACAACGTGGCTTGGACGGAATACGCGACGAATGGTACATGCGTACGCCCCTACACCCGATTCGAATTCGGCAACTCCATGGTGAGTGCCGGCGCATCTAAGCTCGCGGCCTACACCGCCGTTCTTCAGTACCCCGCTCATGCCTGCACCTTCTCGAACGGCGAGAAGCTATCCGGACAAGCTGTGGCACTTTCAGCTGGCGGGGAGACCAGTAGAGTTACACCAGCCGGGCGCATGTGGTGATGGCAAGCGCCGATGGAAATGCCTTTGAACCGAACGCGAGACCGATGGACATCCCGGAAAAGTGAAGGCATGAACCATGCAGCATATTCATACGTGTGAAGATTTGAGCGAATACAGATGCCCGATTTGTCGAAGCCGAAGAATCCGGAAGAAATGGCTGTTCCTGAAGTGCTGGCGCCAGCTGAGTTTGAAGAAATAATGAACTACAAGTTTGCGGAGGAACTCGACAAGGAGATTGACCGCAAGCTGATTGAGACAGGTAGCCGTCTCGCCATATCTTTACTTGCCTTGAGCAAAGACCTTGCTGCCATGCATGCCTCGACGGGTTATCAACGACTGGGGTACCGGCTCTGGGAGCACTATCTGGAGTCAAAGCGACAGTACGGCCGCACGTACCTCTCCTATTTGTTGAGACTGGGGCAAGCAGGGGAATTAACGGAAGTGCAGGCCTTCGGTCTGAGCGGTTCTCAGCTCATTGAGTATGCAAAGCATACGGATCTCCCAGCGAAGATCCCGCAGCTGATTCGTGAAACGTGGTCCGAGGTCGAAGGCACATCAGTGCGGGCTATGGGACGGCATCTCCGTGAGTACGTTGATGAACGTTCGGACGAATTCCGAAAGCGCCCTCGCCCCATCTTGGCACCGAGACGCGCAAGGCAATGGGTACATCGCATCAAGAAGCAAATCGAAAAACTAGAGTCTCATGAGCAATCTGAATACCTGCTCGAGTTGGAACAGCTAATTCGCGAGTACAGATCCCGCAGAGGGGGTCAATCCTGAATAGGGGGCCAACCGTCATACAAGGCGCTCTCCACTGACACCCCTATGAAGAAGCGCCAATAACGCAAGTTCGCCAAGTTCTAGCCGATAACTCAAACATGCGCATGACTTGCAAAGAATCCGAAGCCTCATTCGAAAGCTCGACCACCAGCCTCGCAATTATCCGAGATTTCATCCGAGAAGTTGGTCGCTTCGCAGGCATCGACGCGCACCTCCTGGATGGCATCGAACTTGCGGTTGACGAAGCCTGCTCCAATATCATCGAGCATGCCTACGGCGGGTTCCCTGGCGAGAGCATTCAATTGCGAGTTGAGGTCGAGCACGAGATCATCATGGTCACGCTGCTCGATCGGGGGAAGGCATTCACTTCCTATGAACACTCCCTTCCTGAGCAGAGCCAACTGTCGAGTTTTACCCCTGGGGGGCGAGGCCTCTTCTTGATGCACGCATTGCTGGATGACGTGCGTTATCGACGGACTCCGGAAGGACAGAACGAACTCGTTCTGGTGAAGAAGTTAAAGTAGGAATCGGGTCCTCATCGTGTTCCTGGATAATCGTCATGGCTCGATGCGCAAGACGGATAACCCTCGTTATGGTAAAAAAACATCAAGTAGATGAACTAACCTTCTTGATGGACTTCAATCTCGGGAGAACGTCACAACCGTTAACGGGCGTTACCCTCAAGGGACTCCTCAGAACAAGAGCTGCCTGGACAAAGGAAGGCCTGGGTCAGAAGCTTGAGCCAGGCCTTCAAACGCATCTCTTCCCAGGACACGAACGCCTGGGTGCGCCACTGTGGCTACAGCCTACTCAAGCGTTAATCGCTCTAACTATCAATGGGAAGCGTGCAGTGACGTCAATTGCACCCAAAGTTTGAGGCGAAAGCGCGGCATTGCTATTCTGAGTAGGGCGCAAGACGGGAAACGCCAGCAACGACGAGGGCATCGACAACACGTTGCCATTCTGTAAGTAAGCCATAGTCAGTTGCAGCTTGGCGAATGTTGATCAGCCATTGCGACAGCAGAAACGTACGGTTTGCGACTTGGTCGGGGTCAGCGAGGACTAGGTTTGCCACCCACCGTAGGCCGACGCGCGCTTGGTCTTCAGCTGGTATAGGAGAAATGAAGCCAATGAGCTGATCTACACACGTAGGGTCTCCTTGAGCGATCGGTAGCCACTGGTCGACTGTAGATTGCCAAGCCACCGGCTCCCACCATACGATCGGTTCATTTTGGATCTCTCTGTAGAGAAAGGTGACCTCGCCGACACGGTTTGGCATAAGCGCGGCTAAGGCGTTTTTGCCGTAGTGCCTGTCGCCAAAAGGCAAGTTTCCTGACTGGTGCAAGCCGATTACGTGAGCTACCAAGGCTGGCCAAATTTGGCGCGCGGCCGCAGCGCGGTCTGGTGATTCCTCGGCAGCGGCCGAGAGCGCGTGCAAGAAGTTGTACAGCAGCGTCGAGTCATTGGCGTAAGCATCAATGTGCTCGAAAATCGGAGCGTCCTCGCCACCTGTAACGAGAGTCAGTAATGCCCGCGCCGCAATCAAGGCATGCGTCCCTCGGTGATCGATGTCCCGCTCATGTGCAAGGAGCGAGCGCCGGTGTGCCGCCAAGAGCACAGCGAGAAGATCACGGGCACGCTTCGAGACACAAATTCGTGCCAACGCTGCCGCGGCGAGCGCTCGGATCGCTGCGTCAAGTCGAGAGAGATAAATGGCTTTGTCTGCGGTTTGTGCAAGCGAGTCCGCTACGGGGTCAGCAAGCACGACGATTTCTCGTCGGCCACTCTCTGGGTGCCAATCTCCGAGCGCACAATCGCGCATCGTCTCTATCGCCAGGTAAATTGCTGTTTCGTGATGGCAGGTGCCACTTGCCATACACGGGGTATTCCAAAGTCGATCGAGCCCCCGTGCAAGGTGGACCCGAACCTCGTTGGCGACGGATCGCGCCAAGTTGGCTGCTGCCGCGGTGATGCGTTCATATACGTTGGAGCCGTCCTGACCATCTTCAAGAGTTCGCAGCGCTGCTGCACTTGGCGATAGCAACAAGGGAAGCAAGCGCGCCGCGCTGCGGTCGGCTCCTTGTTCGAAGTACGACTGCTCGGACTCGAACTGACGTGGGGAGGCTGCACCTGCTCCGACGCGGAGCAATGTGTCAACTGCGAAGCGTAACGCGCCATTAGGGATGTCTATGCCTTGGATAAGGTTGGCTTCGACTGCCGCTGCTGCTACTACAGTTGGTGCGTCCCACTGATAGCCAGAAGTGACGGCAGGCAAGTTTTCTAAGATATCCTGTGCTGTTTCCAGATCGGCAAAAAGTTCTTCCGCGCTGGTTGGTTTAGATTTGCCCTGCTTTGGTTCGAAATAATACCGGGCAATAAGGCGCATCGACTCTTGGGCGCGGAGTACTTCGATATTCCCCTCTTGCAAGGCCTGGGCAACCTCAACAGGCGGGGTGCTTTTGATTAAAACTGCATCTTCTGCCTCATGTGCTTCATACGTACTGCGATCAAGGACGCTCGCCCATGCACGTACTGTAATGAGGTAATCTTCTATGGTAGCGGCATCATCGTCGACGAGCGCATCTTCTACCAATCGCCGTGCTTTGTCGACAAGTTGTTGACCGATTAGGCGCAATTCACCCGCCCGCGCTTCGTCGGCGTGCAACACCATCAGCATTGCTGCCTCACGCAGGGACCAGCGTCGGCGTTCAGGCGCGGCAATGCCGTCTGACCGTGCCGCAAAACCGCCTGATTCATGGACGACACGCGAAAACTCGTGGTCCCAGATCATCGGTTCAGCGAGATATGGATCGAGCAAGTGGTCAGCGTGCTCGATGTGGCGAACGAGTATCCCGACTACAAGCCCGACCATTGCAAGACTTTCGCAGCCGTCCAGTAGCACTGGTACTAGGTTAGAGAGCGGAGCCCCTACTTCAATGAACTGGTCACAAATACGTTCCAGTGCCTGCAATGCGCTCATACACGGGTATGGTCCTACGCCAGTCCCACGGTACCAGAGCCAAACATGTTCATCACCCACGTAAACCCTGCGAGTTCCCGTAATGTCGAGATGGGTCCGAAAGGCGTCGAGGTCACGATCTTGGACGCCGGCGCCGAAGTGGTGAAGGCCCACTAGGGTGCGTGCTCGGGCGAGCGCGGCGTGGTTAAGCATTCGATTCAGGACTGCGATGCCAGTTCGGAAGTCCGACTGGAACAGTGCCATGAAAGGGCCACGATACCAGGCGGCGAGGGGGGTCATAACGCCGAACTCTCGAGCGCGATGGTCCCTGATGCCATCCTCGTGGAAGCCGGTTCCGTCTTCGTCCTCATCAAGGTAATAGGCCTCGGTGAGAGCAGCCAAGACGCCTCGCCCGTACATTGCTAGAGCCCGGCCAGTAAGTAACTCCTCGACTGCGGGACGGATCGAATAGGGTACATCCATGGCGACGCGGCGGAGCACCGCCTCGCCATCCTCGCCGAGGTCAGGTCCGAGCAAAGCCAAGAACTCAACCATGATTTCGTCCGTGATCTCATCGGGCACCTCTGGTCGCTCTCTATGGCGCCTGCGCGGGTTACCAAATTGCATGAAGAGCGCCTCGTGCCTTTCCAGGACCTTGCGCTCCTCTTCGATTGCCTCTGGCGAGCGTGCAGCCCTCGCCGCAGCAGCGGCTTCCTGATTCTCCTGGAGCCGACGCTCTGCGGCCGCGCAAGCGGCGACCATACGGTCTTTCAACCTTACACGTAGGGGGTAACCGGCGGGCTTGTTGGCAATGACAAGTGATCGGAGCCAGTCCCGCAAGACATCTTGAACGTGCTTGCCAGAGTGCCACGGCGACTGATCGTCGAGAAGTAGGTTTATTAGAGGCTCGACTGCGTTAGGTCTAACGAAACCGTCCTGGTCGCGCAACCTTTGGTCCACCAGACGGCTGAGACGTTGCAGGCCTAAGCCAGGCACTGCACACAACTCGGACCAGGCGTCTCGCAGCACCGGTTCCGGATCGCCGAGCGTCAGAAGGGCTTCACCCGGTACGTCGCCCCAACGCTCTCCATGGCCAGCAGCAACGAAATTGTCAAACGCTTTCTGAAGACGCACGAATCTACCATTTAGGGGGTTCGAGGTCTTGCTAGGCTCGGCAAGCCATGCTTGGCATGCAAGTCGCGCAGCGCCAAGTGCCCAGCGCGGTACGCCTGCGGCGAGCAACCTCGAGGTGGGGTTACCTTCTGACAGGAGCAGGCGAGCAACCGCGTAGCGACGCACCTCATCATGCGCGAACTCAGGACCAATCCTAAAGGGGTCATCGGGCGAAGTTCGTACTAGTCCGTCCCGTCGGAGACCATCGAGCGCAGTGGAATCTATTGTCCCGAGAACATTGAGGGCGTCGCCACCGCAAAGTGCGAGATTGGCGAGACGTAGGAGAGCGAACTCCCGGGCGTCCGGTGTACCTCGGTCGGATAGCTCATGGCGACGGACTAATCCTGACCACACCTGGCGCATGGCGTCGGCGTCGCTTAGGGGTATGCCGGCGAGGCCGCCACGGACGAGCAGATCTACAACCACCGGTCGCCGAAGCAGTTCACGCGACCGTGGATCAATTGCAAGCGCTGCTAACTCGTCGAACTTCGCGACAACGTCGTCAACTTGACGGTCTGTCAATGGTGGTACCAGGAATTCGGTGACATTCCCACCGCAGCGTTCAGCGAAGGTGTCACGCAAAATTTGCTTTGCGTCATTGGCAGTGACAGCGACGATGTTCACCTCAGCTTGGAGGCATGCGTCGACGAGATAGCGTAGGGTTTCAAGCATACGCTCTGAGATTGCGTCTGCACCATCAATAACGAGAAGGCGTTGAGGAGCGCTGAGTTCTGATAGGAGCGTGGCGAGCGGAGTACCAAGGGCGACCTCGAATGCGAATGTCGTCTCGGGAAGATGTCGCAAGTTGATGCACACCGCCTGCGCCGTGTCCGGATCGCTGTTCATAGGGCCGGCCACCTCACGAATGACCAGCGCGCTTTTACCGACACCGGATTCGCCGTGAGCTATTACCGCCGCGTGTGCCGAGCTCGCCAATGCGAGTAGTTCAGCCGCTGCGTCGCTTCGGTCAAGATGAATTGCGCGAGTTCCATCGCTGGACGAGATCTCATCACGTACTGATGCGACTGCCCGCTCGTGTAGGTGGGTGAGTGCCGTCCACCCTTTCCTATAGCGATGCTTCGTCGTGTCGAGGACCTGATGCGCGTCTCGCCGGAGTAGGCTCAAGTCCACGGAAGCGGCCTTCGGCGGATACTCTTCAGCTAATGCGACCAGCCGATCGCGTAACCGCGAAGCCCCATAGAGGTCCGTGCCTCTCGCAACGGGAATGAGAGAATTTGTCACCGCAGCCCAGTCCGCCTCGTCAGGCGTCTCAAGTCGCAGCATGAGCACGACTAGCCGTGACAAAAGTTCCCAGGTTCGCTGCTCGACAATCTGCTTGCTCGGCTTGGCTACGCCAAGGTCGGTGAGCGCTAGTCGAACGAGAGCTTCTAGCTGCGTCAAGCGTTCTCCGACGGCGGCTTGGAACTTGCCCTGGGTGCGAGCGAGCTTAAAGAAGCTCGGCATGTCCTTCTGCTTGAAGGCTAGATCAGCGAGCAACGCGAGTTGCCCAGCGTGGTCTTGCGAGCCAGCGACGACGAGTGCGACCCGATGTTCTGGGCCATCGACGGGAGCGGTGATTATTTCATGAACGTAAGTGCGAATGAGCTTCCGAGTTGATTCGTCGCTCTGTACTAAATTTGGCGAACGGCGAACCCCAATTGCGAGCACAAGAGACGGCTCTAGCTCGTCAGCGCGAGCTGCGCACACAACCAGATCATCGACTGAGTGCTCTGGTGCTTGCTGAAAGGCCACGGAAACGGCTCTCCGACCATCGCCAAACTCCACAGCGCCATTGCCTACGAGCAGGTGGGCAAGATATCTGACGGCGACCTTTCGCTCGAAGGTGACGCCGCCGCCGCCTGTGGAGTAAGGGCTACTCACTTCTCTGGAGATTGTCACACTTGCCTCTCCTCGGGTTTCTTCCATCCAAGAGCGGATCAGAGTGCTGTCCGTATTAAGGAGCCACAAGTTGGCTCGGCCTACCCGGCTCGACAAAGCGAAATCAGCCTCGCGGAGCTTTTCCAACAGAGCCGTTGCTGTGGTCGGCGCGACCCCTATCTTGGCCGCCACCATTCGGCCTGACATGGGCTCCGTGCTACAGGCCAAGACGTTCAACGCCTTGAAACCTTTTTCTCCCAGTGTCGTCCGGAGCAAATCAGCAGTCGAAGTCATAAAACCAAGTTTATCAAATATGTCCAAAAATACCGGACATGCAGCCAAATGATTTAGGCCAGATTCGTACACAACCACTTCGAGGGGGGCCGGAAACCCCACTGCGCAAGTGTTTAAGATTAGCGGGGTTGCTCATGATCTGACAATCGTCCTTCCAAGCATTCGAGTCTCTTTCGAACACTCGTGCACTCGTGCACCACGAAGTAAGACGACCGGCCCGTCAAAGACCATCCGATCGCCTCCACGTCCTATCTCGGATTGTCTTGCTGTGCATTACTTTACAAGCTGGTCGTAACAGTTCTAAACTCGTCCAGCCAAGCCCACTCCTGAAATCCCGGTGACGTTTCCTGACAACATCGGGGTTTTCCTTTCGCCAACCGCGTCATGCTTGGTAGATCCAGCTGACATGACCTTAGCAGTACTTTCACCGCTGCCAATCCTTCTCGGCCTCGGCGATGGGGCGGTACCCGGTAAAGGTTGCCCCAGCCGCTGATCGGCTTGAGACCGTCCCGGTGCGACCGACCCGCATTAGAGCCAATGTCCGGCAAGGATGCCGACGACAAACACGGCTGCGATGACCCATGCCTTGTTTCGTTCCGCCGCCATCCGCTCGATCAGTCGTGCGATCTCTGTCTGCAACAGGTCGACCTTGTCCGGCTGTGGCTCAACGATTTCGCCTTCGTCATCCGGCTCGACGAACCATTCGGGATGCTCGCGGCGATACCGCTCTTCCTTCTCTTTGAAGAAGCCGACGAGCACGAGATCGTTATTCTTTCTTGCTTGCTGCCGCAGCAACTGCTCAAGTCGCCACCGACCGCGTGCCGAACGCCAGATCTTATCGTTGTTCTGTAATTCAATGTCGGGATAGTCGTCGCGTTCGAGAAACTCGCCCCAGTCGATATCGCGCAGCTCCTGCGCGTCCGGATCGAACGATTTGTAGAACGCTCTGCGCATTGCCGGATCGTCACTGCGCGCCATCTCGGCTGTCGGCGTCATGAACGCCACTGCGAGCGCCTGGCGGATCATTTCATAGTTTTGCTCGTCCGGCACTTGCCATCGGGCGATTACAGCCTCGACGTCATCGAACGGACAGTAGGGATGATCCAGTTTGTCGTAGAGAGTGGCCAGTGCCGCCGCCCATTCGGGCGTCACCTCGACCTTATGGGCGAGCCCCCACGCCTCGATGAAGAAGACGTTATACCGATATTCGGAGTGGCCATCGAAATAATGCCGCTCGTGGCTATCCTCGCGACGCAACCCGGACCGCGGGTTCTCCGCCAAATAGGTCAGGATCTCTCGAAACCGCTCCTCCGAGACCACATTCTCGGAGGCCATCCGGTCGGGCTGCCAAGCGCGGATCATGACTTCGTAGAGGCCGCTTTGCAGATCCGGAATCCTGCAATAGGCGCGAAGCTGTGCGGATGGGCCTTCGCGGAGTATTCGGTCCATAATTACGCCCCGTCGGCCTTCAAACGTTCCGTGATAGTCGCCGACGAACAGCGACGGGTTTCCGGCGAGGATGACACGCATGGCGTCGCCGCCGTGGTCCCATAAACGATCGAGAATCGACCGCGAACGGCCATGTTCGGCTAGCGCGAGATCTATCGCAGGCTCGTGCCTGCGCCAAAGCAAGTATTCGGGTAAATGTGCCGATTTCGGCGTCCGAGGAGTGCCATATACGGAGGAGTGCTCGACGGCTCTGGTCTGAAGCCACCGTACCGCGTCCTCGATTGGGCAAGTTACTGCCCAGAGGGCCTTTTTGTATTCCTCAAGCGTGCGCACGCGTGCTACCATTAATGCTCCTCAGATTTCGTCCGGCATCCCGCCGAATGCCTCAATCCTATATCATGCCGACTAGCTAGCCTGTCATAGTGTAGATCGCCCAGTCTGGGGTTCCCCTCGACATAGGATCGGCCAAAAGGAATTGATTCGGGCTCTTGCCTTCCCTCAGAAAATCGTGTCGGTAAAAGGTGATGGTTTCGGGGAACCTCAATGGTTCATTGACCTGACACCAAAAGTAGGGTCGCTGAAAACTTCTGCCTCACGCCACGTAATCGGTCTTTCGGCTGAACTCCTCTGGGGTTAGATTCCCCAAGGAGCTGTGCGGCCTGTTGGTGTTGTAATCGTCTCTCCACTTGGTGATGAGAGCCTTAGCGTGTCGCAGGCTCCGGAAGAAGTTGCTGTTGAGGCACTCGTCCCTGAACTTTCCGTTAAAACTCTCAATGTACGCGTTCTCGACCGGTTTCCCCGGCCAAATGAACTGCAAGGTCACTCCTTTCTCATAGGCCCAAGCATCCAGCGCCTTTCCCGCGAACTCCGGGCCGTTGTCGATGACGATGGTGTGGGGAAGCCCTCGACACTCCGCCAGCTGTTCCAAGACGCGGACTACGCGCGAGCCGGGAAGCGAAAAGTCCACCTCGATAGCCAAGCACTCACGGGTGAAGTCATCCACGATGTTCAGCGTCCTGAACCGTCTTCCGCCGTTCAGGCCATCCAGCGTGAAATCCATCGACCAGCGTTGGTTGGGCTGCGTCGGCGCCCAGACAGGAGCGCGGGACGCGGCTGCGATCTTCTTTCGCTTCCGCTTGCGTACCGCCAGACCCATCTCCCGGTAGAGACGATACACCCGCTTCCGGTTGACCTTCAGTCCTTCGCGCCGAAGCATCACCCACAGACGCCGGTAGCCGAACCTTGGGCGCTCCTGAGCAATCTCGAGCATCCGGCTCTTCAAAGGGGTGTCGTCAGCCTTCTTGCTCTTGTACTGCCAGACCGAGAGGGCCAGTCCCACAAGCCCGCAAGCCCTGCGCTCACTCATCCGGAAGTTCTCAAGCCAAAACCGGATGACCTTGCGCTTTGCCGCGGGCTTCACCAATTTTTTGCGAGTGCCGCCTTCAGGGCCTGGTTATCCAGGGTGGCCTCAGCCAAAAGCTGCTTCAAGCGACGGTTCTCGTCCTCCATCTGCTTCAACTTCTTGGCCTGGCTGACTTCCATCCCGCCATACTTCCGGCGCCAGGTGTAAACGTCGCATCCGAGATGCCCATCTCCCGACAGAGCTCGGGGATCGTCCTACCGGCCTCCACCTCTTTGAGCGATCGAATGATCTGCTCTTCGCTGAAACGGCTAGTCCTCATTCTGGTTCCTCCTTGGGTCGTTATTCCCGGAAGCAGAAGTTTTAGCTGACCAGTTTTTCGGGGGTCAGGTCACCAGTTGGTCTCCTTTTCCGGGACAACGTCAGTTCCGAACCTTCGATCTAATGGGGTATATTTACTTAGTCTGACGATGTTGAAGGGGTAATACACCGTGCACTTATTGTTGGTTAGCTAACGCATGTTAAGTGGCTTGATTGATTCCCTACTAGCATTCTTGAACTCAACACCAAGCTGGCTAAGTGGCCTAGCGAACATCTTTGCTGTCGTTAGCATGGCTCTTACAGCTTGGGTCGCTGTCACGGTTGGGTCGATCAAAAGTCGTTACGTTGCGATCAACAGAGTCCCGACGATTATTGATGATCTCGGCCCACTCATTCAGGGTCTTACAGATATGCTCAGTACATACGAGGATTCCAAGCAACAGATCTATCTGACGTTCGGTCAAGTAAAATCGGTCATCAGAACGGTTATGCGCCACACATCGCTAGCTCAGCGGATCCATTTGGAATTCTATGTTTTTTGGTTGAGGCTTTATGGCATCTTCCAGAACGAGTTCGTTGCATGGAGGGCATACACGGCAACACATCAAATTCAGATAATTCTTGTCGCCTATAGTAGCGACCTGAGAGCATGAGAATGAATAACGAGAAGATGGTTAAAGCAATAACGAAACTCATTAGGCTCACATTGGAAGGTGAGATTGAATGGGAGGAAGTGCGCCCGGGACCTCTGTCAGGAGTCAGTCTAGAAAAGGCATACGTTACCCAGTACAAAGGGCAAACACTAAAGGTGTACAGGCCGTCACCACTCGCCTTTAGCGGAAATTCGGTTTTTTCCACTTCTGGGGTTATGTTGCCGACTTCTAGGGCAAAACTTGAAGTTGTTGATGCAGATGGCAAAACGAAGTCGAAATTTCCTTCAATTTCCGCAATCGATGAATTATTTAAAGTTGCTTCTATGGGTTCTGTTGCTCTCAATATCTATGTTGACCAGATTTTGGCGGACGATTAACAGTTTCGTCCTTACGTTGCTTTGTTGCGTTCAGCTAACGAGGCGTGATCCAGTTGGCGTGACTGTTGTGTCAGGGTCCAAGTAGATAAGTCCAATCAATTGTCGTTTTATACGGCAGGCCTGATAATCGATTTGTCTACATGACGTTGTCCCGAAAAACACGTCCACGTCAAAGGGGAAGTTCGTTCGGGAGGTTGTTTGACCTGATTGTCCAAGTTCTGAGGTCGTCCCTCTGGGCGCGCTTTGGCCCAGTGACTCAGTCACCGGGCCGTTTTTCTGATTCGAAAGTAGCACAACCCCCGAGGGACAATCGAACTCTCGAGGTTGAACCGGCCCGCATAAATTGGACACTAGCGTAGTTTATCAGGCGGCCAGCGGCATCTTAGCCGAGTAGAAGCGCTCTCTGGCCTCGGTGGGCGTCTTGTAGCCGAGGCGTTCGAGCCTCCAGTGGTGGTTATAGTCCCAGACGAAGCGGGCGATAGCCTCTCGAGCTTCCTCCAGGTTCCTGAACTGCCGGCAGTATATCACTTGCTCCTTGAGGGTGCGGAAGAACCTTTCGGCGATGCCATTGCACTCCGGCGATCCGACGAAGGAGTAGGATGCCGTGATGCCGAGGAAATCAAGCTCTCCCTTGAAGTGGTCAGCGGTGTACTGGCTTCCGTTATCCATCCGGTAGGTGAGCCCATGGGCGATGCCTTGGGTGAACGCACCGAATTCGCGTCTCACGGCCAGGCGCACGGGTTCGGCAGCCGCGAAGCGATCGCCGGTCTTGCAGACGTGAAACCCCAAGACCTCGGAGTTGAAGTGGTCGAGGGTCGTGAAGAGCCAGCACCAGCCCTCTTCGAGGGTGTAGAACTTGGTGCCGTCCCCGCACCACATCAGGTTGGGGGCCTCGGTCACGAGCGTGCCGTCGTGCTTGCGACGACGAGGACGTCCCGGTCGGCATGGGGCCAACAGGTTGTACTCGCGCATCAGGCGGAGCATGCGGTGGCGGGACACCCGTAGTCCCTTGCCGTATTTCAACCGTGCCCAGACCTTCCGGTGTCCTTCACCCGTGAAGATCGAGGCGGCGAGGTCTTCCCGGATAAGTTCCACGAGGGCATCGTCATCGAGGTCGGGCTTGGGGCCAGGACGAGCGGGAAGGGACTCCCCTTCAGCGCGTTTCCACGCCGCGTACACCGTTGAACGAGGAACCCCGAATACCCGGGCCGTGCGCTCGACCCCGTAGAGCCTGCCCGTCCCCGGAGATCGCTCGTGGCTCACCTGGGCGACCTCCTCGGGGCTAAAGGGCGGCTGGACAACTCGATGCGGCGCTTCAGAAGCTCGTTTTCCATCGTCAGTTCGCCGATCATCTTCTGGGCTTCAGCGAGCCGCACTTCATCAGCGCTCCGGGGACGGGCTCGGAGCCCCTCCAGGCCCAGCTCCAGGAAGCTCTGTCGCCAGGTCTCGAGTTGGTGAACGGGGACGTTTATCTCGCGGGAGACGGTATCGATGGGCTCGCCCCTCAACAGGCGCAAGACCACATCACGCTTGCGCTGGGCGCTCCATCGCTGGGTAACTTGCTCTTGGGACACGGGTAATCCTCCTATCTCTTGTCTTACCCAGTGTCCAATTCATCTAGGGGCGGGATAAGGTCTTACAGTTCCGCCGGACTTCTTTTCCGGGTCCACGTCACAGTGTTCATCCAAGGCGGCACGCGCATGCGACAGCCTTGACGCCCAGCCAAGGCGCCAACACTAGCAGAGAGAGAGGCTCAGTACCTCTAATGTTTAGTTGGAGCTCTGGGGGCTTTGGGCTTTTTCACGAGGTATTCTAACACGATGTTCTGGCAGTACACCTCGGACGCCTCGCGAGCGCCGTAATCTGCAAACAAGCGTTCGCTCGTGATCTTTAAGATTCCTTCGGTGACCTCGAAGATGCGCTGGGCCTTGCCGTAGATGGCATAGGCTTCTTCCCACTCAATCGTTACGGAGTTGGTGAAGCTCTGGAAGATCTCACGCACCGGGGCCTGGGCGCTATCAGAAGCCGCTGCTGCCTTGAGGAAGTACTCGAAGTACTGCGTGTCGAGGTATTCCCGGTTATCCTTTAGCTTTTGAACGAACTCATTGAGGTCGTCGAGGCGGTTGATGACCTCGTGGGAAAACTCGCCTTCGACATCCTCTCCAACAGAGTAGCGCTCGTGGTCGAGTTGGCGCCAACTAGCTTGCACCTTGCGAAGTTCGTCACGCAGCAGCCCCACAACTGCATTCCTATCCTTGGCTGCTGCTTGGCGTAGTTTTCGCTCCTCTAGAGCTTGGAGATTTCTTGACTTGAGGATTTCAAGACGCCATGCCGCTATGGCGCCGATTGTTGCCGGGATCGAAGCAACAGCGATAGCTTGTGCAGTGAGCATGAGGGTTTCAGGTCCGGTAGGCATGGGTTGATTGTTCATCCTCGTGTGGCACTCAGCATCTCATTACGATGCCATTCTCACTAAGCAGCATACCCTGATGCCGCCTCGATTTTGCATCGTTGGCCCAACTGACCTTGCCCCAGAAAATACGTCTGAGCCAGGGGATAGGGGGCAGGTTCATTTGTTTAACGTAGTTGCCCAAGTTCTAAGATCGTCCCGCTGGGCGCGCCTGATGAACGCGCAGACCCCGCAAGCGATTGCGGGGTCTGCGCTTTTCTGCCGTTTCCCCTCTAAAGAGCTCGGATGCCTGCGCCTAAGCTTGTCCGGTCGCGGCTATCGGCATACACTGGGGAAGTAGACCGAGACGCGGTGCGGGATTGAGAAGAATCTGCCTGCGATGCCAAGACGGGGACTCACCTGCGGCACCCACTTATCTGGGAGCCACATGTTCTGTAGGCTCAAGGAGATAGCAAGTGTCGGTAAAGTGGAGCGGGTTAACCTTCCTCTGGGGCCGTGTGGGCATCGTCCGCCGCTTCGTCATACTGAGCGGGGTATTACTTGCCGTCTTGCTAAGCGCGGCGACCGTCCACGCTGAAACCAAGCCGGCCTCCAAGCTCTGGCGCCTCCTGGACTATATCGCGGTCGACTATACGGGCGCGGTTCAAGGTGGCCGGATCGTGAACGAGGTTGAGTACGCCGAAATGGTGGAATTCGCGTCCTTGGCTCGCACGGAGCTGGCGGAATTGCCCGCGCATCGCGCGACGCCCGCCCTGCACCAGCACGCGCAGCAGATGGAAAATGCGATCGCTGAGAAGGCCGATCCGGAAGCGGTCGCGCTGATCGCTCGCACATTTGCAACGGAGCTTCTGGCGGCCTATCCCGTCGAACTCGCCCCGGCGCAAGCCCCCGACCTCGCGCGGGGAGCGACCCTCTACGCCAAAAGTTGCGCCTCATGCCATGGGGGTAGCGGCGACGGTAACGGTCCCGCCGCCGTAGACATGGACCCACCGCCCATCGCCTTCACGGACGAGAGCCGCGCGCGTGAGCGGAGCGTCTTCGCGCTTCAACAGGTCATCGAACAAGGGCTCGATGGGACCGCCATGCCAAGCTATGCCTCGCTTTCGCCGGATGACCGCTGGGCGCTCGCCTTCTATGTCGGAAGCCTGGCATATCCCAAGCATCGCGCTTCCGAGGGCGCGCGTCACTGGGGTGAGAATGCCGCACTGCAAGCGACGATCCCCGACCTCGAAGCCTTGGTGCGCATCACGCCGGCCGCCCTTGCCAAAAAACAGGGTGAGGGAACGGCAAAGGACGTGACGGCGTATTTGCGCCGGACGCCGGAAGCCGTGATGCCTTCGAAGAGCAAGTTGCTGGATCTCGCGCGTACGCAGCTGAGAGCTGCGGTGAAGGCTTATGAGACGGGCGATCGCCGTTCAGCCGTGGAACTCGCCCTTTCGTCCTACCTCGATGGCATCGAGCCTCTCGAACCTGCGCTGGCCACACGGGACCATGCCCTTCTGGCCAACATCGAATCGGCCATGAGCCAGCTGCGGATGAGCATGGGGGGGCAGGCTACGCCAGTTGAAATCCAGGAACAGGCGAAGCTTATCGAGGAGGTGTTCAACAAGGCCGAGGCCGAACTCGCCAGAGAGCGGAACGAAAGCGGGCCGGTTTTCATCGGCGCTTTCGGCATTTTGCTTCGAGAGGGGCTGGAAGCCTTACTCATCGTCATCGCGATGGTCGCCTTCCTCAAGAAGGCCGAACGCCGCGACATGCTCGCGTACGTGCACGCGGGCTGGTTGAGCGCCCTGGCTGCGGGTATTCTCACCTGGGCGGCGGCCACCACCCTCGTCCGCATCAGTGGAGCTAGCCGCGAGATGACCGAGGGATTCGGCTCGCTGTTTGCGGTCGTGGTCTTGATCGGCATGGGCCTCTGGATGCATGGGAAGAGCCAGGCCGGCGTCTGGCAGCGCTACATCCAGGAGAAACTCACCGTGGCGCTGTCGCGCCGATCCGCCTGGTTCCTCGCCGTGCTGACCTTTGTCGTCGTCTACCGCGAGGTTTTCGAGACGATCCTGTTCTATACGGCACTCTGGAACGAACGGACGGCAGCCGCCGTGCTGGCCGGCGCCGCCGCTGCGGTGCTGACCCTCGGCGCCATTGCATGGGCCATGCTGGGGTACAGCCGCAAGCTACCCATCAGCCAGTTCTTCGCCCTGAGTGCCTGGCTAATCTCGGTGCTTTCGGTGGTGATTGCCGGCAAGGGAATGGCTGCGCTTCAGGAGGCTGGCGTGGTTCCCACGCATCCGGTCGCGAACATGCCGCAGGTCGAGGTGCTGGGAATCCATCCCAACTGGGAGACGATTGCGGTTCAGTTCATGGTGATGGCCATCGTGGTCGCAGGCTTCCTCTACAATCGCCGTGCGGCCGGCGTTCAATCTGGCCGCGCCTGATGGAGAGACTGGTTGGATCCGATGGGTCCAACCAGTCTCTTTTTTTCATCACATGCTTCCGAGGTATTCGCGGCGAGCACCTCAGGTGAATGCCTTCTCAAACTCGGCGAGCAAGGCGATCAGCTGGTTCTGGTGGTCTTGCGGCACCCTGTCGATATACCTCTTCAGAAACGCGACATGCGGCGCGAAGGTTTGCAGGAAGAGCGATTGGCCTTCCGGGGTCAAGGTGACCACGACCTGACGCGCATCCCGCTCGCCCTTGGAACGAACGATCAGGCCCTTTTCCTCGAGCCGATCCAGAACGGGCTTGAGTGTTCCGCGCGTGATCAGGGTTCGCTCGGATATCTCCGATACGGTCATCCCCTGGGTATCTCCCAAGGTGGCAAGCACGTCGAATTGTGGATGCGTAAGCCCGAAGGTGGCGACGTGTCGACTGGCCATGCGCTCGACGTGACGTGCGCATGACATGAGGGCGCGGAGGACGGGAAGAAGTGATTCTTCCCGGGGGGGTGGGGGCTGTCCTGAACCCTTCACAAGGCGACCTCCTCTTCCGAACATGGCAGTGACTCATGTCAGGTTTAGCATGTTCGCGGGCCGCGCTACGACATCGGGTTCCTCCTGCCGCCAGAATTCACTTGGTCCCTTGTTGATTGCATGCGCCATCGCCGATACGTTTATGTCTACCTAGACACATCTGATGGATGTCGATGAAGGGGCAGCAGACAGAGTTTTACGGAGAATGAAGGATGGATCATGGGCGGCGTTTGCAGAAGGTGATCTGTTGGTTGGAGGACGGAGACCCTCTGCCTTGCGATGAGCAGTATCGAAGCGTGGTTGAGAGTGCTCCTGACTCGATCTTCGTGCATGACATCGCAGGCAAGCTCAAGGACGTGAACGGGACGACCTGCAAGGCTTTGGGGTATCAGCGCGATGAGCTGCTGGCCATGTCCGTTTTCGATATCGAGGTGGGTCTCTCACCCGAGTCTCTACAGGCCGTCTGGGCCCGCGCCCTTAAGGGGGGATCCGTCATGATCGAAGGATGCGAGCAGCGCAAAGACGGAAGCACCTTCCCGGTCGAAGTCAGTTTCAGCCCAATCAAGCAGGGAAACCAGGTGCTCCTGATCGCCTTCGTACGCGACATCAGCCTGCGGAAGCAGGCAGAAGAGGCGCTTCGGGCCAATGAGGCCAGCTTCCGTCAGCTCGCAGCCATCGTGGAGGCTTCGGAGGACAGCATCATCAGCCTGGACCCCGAGTTGAATACCATCACTTACTGGAACCTCGGAGCGGAGCGAATGTGGGGTTGGTCTCGCGAGGAAGTGATCGGCAAGCCCGTTGCGATAACCGCACAACATCCCGATTGCCAGCACGACTTACAAGCGCTCAAGGAGCTGATCAAGAGCGGTGCCCCCCTCGAGCCGTATGAACGGGTGGGGACTCGGAAAAACGGGACTCGCCTCGAGGTCTCAGTGAGTGTTTTCCCCGTCAAGGATGCGGCTGGGCGAATCATGAATTACACGGCCATCCAGCGGGACGTCACCGAGTTGAAACGCGCCAGAGACGAGGCTGTGCGCGGCAAAGTCGAACTTGATAAGACGCGGGAGTTGAATCGCCTGAAGGATCACTTCCTCTCCACCGTCTCCCACGAGATCAAGACGCCGCTCTCGCTCATCACCGGCTACCTCGAGCTTCTGGAGGATCTCGGGCAAACCGACGAGATCATAGCGGGGATCAAGGATGGCACTCGCCGCCTTCGAGAGCATGTCGACAATATTCTCGATTACTCGGCGCTCGCGAGCGGAACGCTGCCATTGTACAAGTCCGAGTGCTGCCTCATGGAGATTTGCAGCAACGTCGCCGCCATGATGGAGAACGACCTCGAAACCAAGAACATCGACCTGATCCTGGATCTTGAACCGGATCTCCCGGTCATCCTGGGGGATTCGCGCCGCATCACGCAGCTTCAGCTCGAGTTGCTCGATAACGCCGTCAAGTACACGCCGCCCGGTGGCAAGATCGGACTGCGGGTATCGTCGACACACGAGCAAGCGCGCGTCGAGATCTGGGACTCAGGGCCAGGCATTCCCGAGCAGGAAATCCCCAAGATTTGGGAAGCCTTCAGCCAGCTGGAGATCGGCGACGCCTTCCGCCAGGGAGGCCTGGGCCTGGGGCTTTCCATCGTGAAAAGCCTGGCGGAACTTCATGGAGGCAGGGTCGAAATCGAGAGCCGGTCCGGGGATGGAACCACGTTCTCGCTCCTCTTACCGCTGGGCATGCTTAGCTAGCCCTTACAAGGATCGCGCCTACCGCCCACGTCACCCCGCTGCGGGGTTCGCAGCGGACCAGCCCGCGGAAGCCATGGCCGGTTCAGCGTCACCGGCGGGGCGTTCATCCTGCCACATCAATTCAATGTCGAGCTGGATATCGACCCGATCGTCCACCAAGACCCCGCCGCTCTCCAGTCTTACGTTCCACAGCAGTCCGAAGTCACCGCGGCTCAGGCTGGCGGTGCCGCTGAACCCGGTACGCAGGATGCCTTCGGGGTCCTTGTAAGGCCCGCCGGCATAGGTCCCATCGACGGCGATTTCACGGGTGACGCCATGGATCGTGAGGCCACCATAGACACGGAAGCGGTTTTCCCCCTGGGTCTCGATCTTGGTGCTCTTGTACAGGATGAAGGGAAAGCGTTCGACATTGAAGAATGCCTCCGATCGCAAGTGCTCGTCGCGCTTCGCGACACGCGTGTCGATGCTGGTGACGTTGATCTCGCCGACGAACGAAGAACTTGCCAGGTCGTTCTGATTCAGGTCGATGTGGCCATCGTACTCCCGGAAGGTCCCACGGATCGTCATGAACATCATGTGCTTGATGGTAAAGCCGACGTAGCTGTGCCGCTGATCAATGACCCAGGTCACATGAACCTCCTTGGTCGCTTGAGGAGGATTGTCGTGATCCCGATGATAGCGAGCTCCATCGTCGCGTCAACGAACAGGCACCGCGGGCCAACGGCCATGGTTTGGGCTCGATTTCCTCCACGACGTTCGTCCTGAATTTCGTGGAAGCTTAATCTAACTGTTGCCTAGTGCCGCACCATCGTGTTATGGTGGTTTCTGTCGAGCGGCCATAGCTCAGCTGGATAGAGCGAATGACTACGAATCATTAGGTCGGGGGTTCGAATCCCTCTGGCCGCGCCTCGATAGAAGCGGGTTTCAACCAAAAGGTTGGAACCCGCTTCTTCTTTGGGCTGGTGATTCGCCTGTCAGCGCCGTCCCCACGGCCGATCCGAGGCGAGGCCAGGCCGGAAGCGTGATACGATGGGCCTTATGCAAGAATATCGTAAGGGAGATCCCATCTTCTCCGTCAACCACATCCATCACCGTTACACCGCGAAGGAAATCATCCGCGACGTCTCGCTGACCATTCACTACGGCGATCGTCTCGGCCTCCTTGGCGTCAACGGCGCCGGCAAGACCACCCTGCTCAAGATCATGGCCGGAGCCATGAAGCCCGACTCGGGCGAGGTCATCACGGGGCGCGGCCTGCGGGTCGCCTACCTGCCCCAGGAGTTCGCGCTCGCCCCCGGTCGCACCGTCCGCGAAAGCGTCATGGAAGGCGTGGCGGACCTCCTCAAGCTGCTCGCTGACTACAACGCAATCGGCACGCGCCTGGAAACGGCCAACGAGGACGAGTTCGAAGGGCTCGTCGAAGCCCAGGCCGCCCTCGCCGAGGAACTCGATCACTCGGGCGCCTGGGACCTCGAGCGCACCGTCGAGACCGTCATGACCCACCTGCGGGTCCCCCCTGACGATCGCCTCGTCGACACGCTCTCCGGCGGCGAGAGCCGGCGCGTGTCCCTGGCTCGCACGCTGGTTTCGCGGCAGGACCTCCTGATCCTCGACGAGCCCACCAACCACCTCGACACCGAGAGCATCACCTGGCTGGAGGACTTCCTCGCGAGCTACCGCGGCAGCGTCCTGCTGGTCACCCATGACCGCTACTTCCTCGACCGCGTCACCAACCGCATGGTCGAACTCGAGAACGCCCAGGTCACCACCTACGTCGGCAACTACTCGGACTTCCTGGAAGCCAAGGCCGCCAAGATGGAGGCCGACGCGCAATCCGAGAAATCCCGGCAGAACTACCTCGCCCGCGAACTGGCCTGGGTGCGCAAGCAACCCCGAGCCCGCCAAGCCAAGAGCAAGGCCCGGGAACAGGCGTACTACGATCTGGCCGCTCAGGAGCGCGCGCCGCTGCCCGAAGAAATCGCTCTTCGCATCCCCACCGGCGAGCAGCGGCTCGGTCAAAAGATCCTTGAACTCGAAGGCGTGAGCAAGACCTTCCACGGCAAGAAGCTCTTCGAGGATTTGACGCTCGAGTTGGCTGCGGGCGATCGCATCGGAGTCGTCGGACCCAACGGCCGGGGCAAGACCACCCTCATGCGCATGATCCAGGGCCTCGAACCCATCGACTCGGGTCGGCTCGACGTGGGCCCCACCACCCGCTTCGTCTACGCCGACCAGGGCCGCTCTCGCCTCGCCCTGGACAAGACCCTCTACCAGGACGTGGGAGAAGGCGGCGATTACCTGGTCTCAGAGGACCGGACGATGACGGTGCGCAGCTACCTGACGCGCTTCCTGTTCAGCAGCGATCAGCAAAACACCCTTCTCGGCAAGTTCTCGGGTGGTGAGCAGAACCGGGCACAACTCGCGAAGCTGCTGGCCAAGGGCGGGAACGTCCTGATCCTCGACGAGCCGACCAACGACCTCGACCTGTCGACGCTGCGCGCGCTCGAAGAAGCCCTCTTGGCATTCCCGGGCTGCGCGTTCATCGTCAGCCACGACCGCTACTTCCTCGACCGGGTGGCGACCGCCATCCTGGCCTTCGAGGGCGACGGACGGGTGACCTACCACGTCGGAAGCTATGCCAGCTACCTGGCATCAAAGGAAGCAGTCACCGTCTAGCGGCAACCATTCGCCCGGCGCTCCTCTCATGAGGAACGCCGGGCTTTTTTCTGGGAGCCTATCCTGATCAGTAGCGCTTGCCGCGGCTTTCCAGGCCCAGATCCGGGATGGAGGCAAGCAGCGATTCTGGCAGCTCGTACTGCTCGCAGACCACGCTGAGCCGCTCCCCGCGGGCTTCGGGCCCCAGGGGAGTGACGTGGTGCATGAGATCACCCTGGAAGCGGACCACCTTGTTCACTTCCGGGGAGATGCGCCCCACCTGGCGCTTTCCGTGACTCAAGACGAGCTGGCCTCCGGTCATCGCCTCGGGCAAGGTCACGTAGAGCACGCTCACGTAACGCGGAGGATCCACGGTCTTGCAGTAGGCTCGCAGGCTGCGGTCGATGTGCGGATCGACCCGCGACGAGGCGACGAGCAGCAGGGGGTTGAGGTAGAAGGCATTGCAATCGCGGTCGAGCAGGGCGTCCATGTAGGGAGTCAGCCACTCGAAGCGGGCCTTGACCATGTCCATGCTGGAGCGCTTGAAAACCACCGAGAAGCCGCGCGCGCCCACGAAGTCGGACGTGAGGTTGTTGGGCGCCAGGTAAGGCGTCTGATGAATACGCTTGCGCAACTCGGCGAGGTACTCCGGCGCGAAGCGCTCGCGGCTCTCGCTAAAGTAGGCCACGAGTCAACCTAGCTTTTCACGGGCATCAAAGGCGGCGCTCGAGGGACTGGCGCTTGGCCTCGTAGGCTTTTCCGAGTCCCAGGGCGATCGCCACGTCGCAAAGCGCCACGGCCTTCTCAATCTCCCCCTCGTCGGAATAGACACTGATGCCCCGCTCGCAGAAGCGCAACTCGCTCACGTAGTCCCGAAACTCCCGCTCGGCATCCTCTTGCGCCGCCGGCATGTAGCGCTCGGCTCCCTCCAGCGCTTCCAGGCACGCTTGCGTATCCCCCGCCTGATAGCAGGCTTCCACCAGGAGGTCATGGGCGAAGAACTTCACGGCATTGGGAAGGCTATGCTGGGCCGACAGGACCTTGGTCAAGTAGCGTTGCGCTTCCACGGGGCCATGGCCGGACGCTTCCTGGTGCCCGGTCCTCAGATCGTTCAGGACATCGGCGGGCGTCTTGCGCTTGGGTTCGGTTCGTTTGGCCATGGGGCGAATCCTTCCTCGTGACGAGCGAAAACAGTCGATCCGCACTCCCTGGCATGCGGCACCTTCCATCGTGGACCAGTTCGCGACCGTTGTCCACTTCCGAAGCGGGCGCATGAGGCGCGCGTCAGCGATAATGCAGCGCGAGCCAGATCGTCGGCTGGCTAGAATCCGTCCACTCGACCCGGTGGCGGCTTTGCGACGGGATGAGAACGTAATCTCCCGGCTCGAGCACGCGCTCACCCGCTTGGCCATCGAAACGCAAGGCCGCCCGTCCCGACAAGAGTACGACCCATTCATGGCGATCCTGCCGTAACCACTCTCCCGGAGGCGTCGCCTGCCCGGTCGAAACGATGCGCTCCAGCATCATGCCGTCGTGATCCAGTAACGGTTCGAAGGCCTCGGCTCCCGTGGCGAGGGGTAGGTTTGCAAAGAGGTTGCGCGTTTCCATGTTCATGCTCGCTTGCTTCGCATCGCCTTCACCACCTTCACCTGGCTTCCCGCGAGGAGGTCCCGGTACTCCGGCGACTCCATCGGGCAAAGCGCGATCCGGCCCTGCTGATCGAAGCGCAACCCCCAGCCGTACTTCTTGGCGAGCGGAGACGTGCGCAGGCACGCTTGCGACCTGGAGAAGAACTCGACCCGGCGCTGGGCGATCGCCTCATCTGTCAGGTTCACCAGGTCCTGGCGCTGCAACCAGGTCTCGAAGAGGACCTCCTCCTGGGTGTAGACATAAGGACGGTCGGCGAGCAGCTCGTACTGGAGCACGGCGATGCTCTTCTTGTCGCCGCGCGCGGCCGGCACCACGCTCTGCGCTACCGGGCAGTCGTCGGCTACGGCGATGAGTGTTTCGTAGTAGTTCAGGTCCATGGAGTCCTCTGGGCGATTGACGTGAGCGTTCATGGTCTTGTACCCGCATGCCGCGACCTTCCGGCGGGACGCGCGCAGAGGGGCGGCACGCGCGTGCCGCCCCTCTCGGTGATGGATTGACCTGCCGCTAGAACCAGCGGCTGATCACGACCTTGCGATCGGTGTAGAACTCGATGCCGTGCTTGCCGTGAGCCTTGAGGTCCCCGAACATCGAGCCCTTGGCTCCCCCAAAGTTGAAGTAGCTCATGGGGGCCGCCACGCCGACGTTGATGCCGATCATGCTCGGCTCGGCATGGTAGGCGAACTCGCGGGCCGTCTTGCCGCTCGAGGTGAAGATCGAGGTCGTGTTGCCGAAGGGATGCGCCTCCAGGATGTCGAGCGCCTCCTCCAGGGTTTCGGCCTGCATCCACGCCATGACGGGCCCGAAGACCTCCTCGCGGGCCAGGGTCATGTCGGGTTTCACCTTGTCGAAGAGCGTGGGTCCGAGGAAGTAGCCCTTCTGCTGCCCGTCGGCCTTGCGACCGTCAATCAGCAGCTCGCCACCCTCGTCGATGCCGCGCTGGATCAAGCCCAGGATGCGGTCCTTGGCCTGCTGGGAGATCACGGGGCCCATCTCGACTCCCTTGTCTCTTCCGTTGCCGACCTTGATTCGCTTGATGCGCTCGAGCAAGGGCGCCTTGAACTTCTCGTAGGCCGAGCCCACGAAGATCAAGGTGGAGCCCGCGAGGCAGCGCTGGCCGGCGCAACCGAAGCAGGACTCGACCAGGATGTCCACGGACCGGGCGACATCGGCATCCGGCATCACCACCACGAAGTTCTTGGCTCCGCCGAGGGCCTGGACGCGCTTACCGTGCTTGGCCGCGGTCTCGTAGACGAACTGCGCGACGGGGCTCGAGCCCACGAAGGACACGCCCTGGATCAAGGGGTGCTCGCACATCCCCTTGACGATCTCCTTGCCGCCGTTGACGAGGTTCACGACGCCGGCCGGCAGGCCCGCCTCATGCAGCAACTCGAACATGCGCTGCATGGAGAGGGGCACCTGCTCCGAGGGCTTCAGTACCAGGGTGTTGCCGGTGGCGATGCAGTGGGGCAAGAACCAGAGCGGCACCATCGGGGGGAAGTTGAACGGCGCGATCACCGCGAAGACGCCCAGCGGACGGCGGTAGGCCACGCAATCGATGCCACGGCCGACGTCCTCGAGCGACTCGCCCTGCATCAGCGAGGGGATGCCGCAGGCGACGTCCACCGAGTCGATGCCGCGGCGCAGGTCGCCCCGAGCCTCGGCGAGGGTCTTGCCATGCTCCATGGTGCAGAGCTGGGCCAGCTCCTCGAAGTTCTGCTCGAGCAGCATCTTGAACTTGAACAGGTACTTGGCCCGCTCGGCGGGAGGCACCTGGCGCCATGCGCTGAAAGCCGCCTGGCCCGCGCTCACGGCGTCGTCGAGGTCGAGCATGGTCGAGAGCGGAACCCGGGCGAGCAGTTCCTCGGTGGCGGGGTTCACGACATCGAGCAGCTCGCTGCTCTTGGACGGCACCCAGGTGCCGTTCACGTAGTTGGAGAGCGTCTTGACTTGGGTTCCCTTGGACAACGTGGTCACGATTCGAACCTCCTCAGTAAAACCTGTCTACTTCACCTGGGTGAATGCCGCGTCGAGCGCCCCGATGGCCTCGTCCACCTCGCTGGTGGAGATGGTCATCGGCGGCGTCATGCGGATCACGTTGCCGTAGAGCCCGCCCTTCCCGATCACCAGGCCGTGGTCGCGGGCCGCCTCGACCACCCGCTGTAATTCCTGCTTCGCGGGCTCCTTGGTCTTGCGATCCTTGACCAGCTCGAGGGCCTGCATCAGGCCCATGCCGCGCACGTCCCCGATGAGGGAGTGCTTGTCGGCCAGCTCCTCGAGGCGCATGCGGAAGTAGCCGCCCACGCGCGTCGCGTTGCCGGGCAGGTCCCGACTCTCCATGGCGTCGAGCGTGGCCAGGGCAGCCGTCGACGAGACGGGGTTGCCCCCGAAGGTATTGAGGTGAACCTTGCCGTTGAGGGCGGTCGCCACCTCGTCGGTGGTGATGACCCAGCCGATGGGAAGGCCGTTGGCCATGCCCTTGGCGCCGGTCATGAGGTCGGGCTCGACGTCGTACTGCTCGATCCCGAACCACTTGCCGCCGGTGCGTCCGAAGCCGGTCTGAACCTCGTCGGAGATGAAGAGCCCGCCGTACTTGCGGGCGATCGCCACCGCCTCCTTGAAGTAGTCCGCTGGCGGCGTGATGAAGCCGCCCACGCCCTGGATGGGCTCGGCGATGAAGGCCGCGATCTCGCCCGACGTGGTCGTCTGGATGACCTCCTCGATGTCCTTCGCGCACTCCATGCCGCAGCTCGACGGGGTCTTGCCGAAGGGGCAGCGATAGCAATAGGCATTGCGCGCATGGACCACCGGGAAGGCGTTGGGCTCCCCGATGCGCCAGGGCGAATGTGCGGTCAGCGTCTGCACGCCCGCCGTTCCGCCCGAGTAGCAATGCCGCAGCGCCACCACCGTCTTGCGTCCGGTATGCGCCTGCGCAAGCTGGATGGCCTTCTCATCGGCCTCCGAGCCCGAGTTGACGAAGAAGCTCTTCTTCAGGCGGCCGGGAGTGATGCCGGCAAGCCGCTCAGCCAGGCGCGCCTGCGCCTCGATGGGGAAGAGCGTGCTGGTGTGCTGGAGCGTGCGCATCTGGGCGATGGTGCGCTCGGTGATCTCCTCGTCGCAGTGGCCGACCGAGACGGTGACGATGCCGCCGAAGAAGTCCAGGTACTCGCGGCCCTCGGCGTCGCTCAGGCGGAAGCCCTTGCCCGAGACGAAGGGAAGCGGGTCCTGGTAATGCGAGCCGAGAGACGGGAGCAGGTACTCGCGCTGCTTGGCGACGATCTGCTCGCGCGAGAGGTGGGACTGGGTTTTTTCAACTGCCATGGATGACGCCCTCCTAGATCCGGACCATGTCGCCGTAGGTCTCCGGGCGACGATCGCGGATGA
>JAKFCW010000021.1:0-157611 GCA_036676455.1 Candidatus Sericytochromatia bacterium | reverse complement strand
GCTCCCATGGTCCGGGTCACCGGCTGGGACACCCCGTTCCCCTACACGCTCGATCTCGAGTACCTGCCCAGCGCGGAGCGGGTCGTCGAGGCGATGCAGAAGGTCATCAACTTCTAGGAGGATAGATGTCTACGCAAACTCAGAACCTCCTGGAGTTCCGCCTGCCGGACATCGGCGAGGGCGTGGTCGAAGGAGAGCTGATCTCGTGGCTGGTGAAGGCCGGCGACGAGGTCGCTGCTGACCAGGCCATGTTCGAGGTCATGACCGACAAGGCCACCGTCGAGATTCCCTCGCCTCGCAAGGGCAAGATCATCCAGACCTTCGGCGAGCCCGGCCAGATCATCAACGTCGGCGACGTGGTCGTCGTGATCGAGATGGAAGCCGGCGCCAAGGCTCCCATCACGCACGGCGGGCACAAGGCCGATGCCCCGGCCCAGGCCGCTGCGGCTCAGAGCGAGCTTCCGCTCGCCGATTCGGGCTGCGTCGTGTACGACAAGCTCCCCGAGGAGTCGGCGGTCATCGAGCATGCCTTGAACTCCTTCGGTCGCGTCCTCGCCACCCCCGCCACCCGCAAGACGGCTCGGGAGCTGGGCGTCGACCTGAACCAGGTCCCCGGGACCGGTCCCAAGGGCCGGATCACCAAGGAAGACGTCCGCCGGGTCGCCGAGGGCGGCGCCGTGACCGTGCCCGTCAAGGCCGCGACCGTCCAGGTGGCGGCTGCTGCCGTCGCCCCCGTCGCTGCCCCCAAGGCCGCGGCCCCGGTCACCGTCAGCCATGCCCCCGCACTGGAGGAGCGCATCCCCCTGCGCGGCATGCGCAAGAAGATCGCCGAGAAGATGGCGCAGTCCAAGCAGACCGCGGCCCACTTCACGGTCGTCGACGAGGCGGACGTGACCGAGCTGGTCAAGCTGCGCGGCGACAACAAGGAAGCCGCCATCGGCCACGGCGTGAAGCTGACCTTCCTGCCCTTCATCCTGAAGGCGGTCTCGATCGCCCTCAAGGAGTTCCCGATGCTCAACGCCTCCCTCGACGAGGCGACCCAGGAGCTGGTGCTCAAGAAGTACTACAACCTGGGCGTGGCGGTTTCGGCCGATGCGGGCCTGATCGTTCCCGTCGTTCGCGACGTGGACAAGAAGTCCCTCTTCCAGGTCGCCCGCGAGGTCGAGGAAGTCGCCGAGCGCGCCCGCAAGGGCAAGAGCGCCCTCGACGAGCTGCAGGGCGGCACCTTCACGGTGTCCTCCATCGGCAACATCGGCGGCCTCATCGCGACCCCGGTCATCAACTACCCCGAGGTCGGCATCCTCGCGGTCACCAAGATCCAGAAGCGTCCCGTCATCCGGAACGATGAGATCGTGGCCCGCGACATGCTCTACCTCTCGCTCTCCTTCGATCACCGCGTGGTCGACGGAGCGGATGGCGTCAAGTTCTGCAACCGGATCATCCAGTTGCTCGAGAACCCGACGCTTCTGCTGATGGCGTAAGAGAAACCAGAAGAAGGGCCGGCCCCCGCGGGGGCCGGCCCTTCTTCACAAGGAGCTACTTCTTGGGCTTTGCGAGATCCGTGGCCCAGGCGGCCGCCCCGAAGGTGAGCGAGAGGGCCGCAAGGGTCAAGGCCACAGGCGGTGCGGGCGCCGTGACGGCCGCCGCAACGCCGAGGACCGACGAGAGGGACGATAGGACGGCCTTCCCGGTGGCCAGGCTCTTCTCGGCAGAGCTGGCCTTGGGGTCCTTATGGGAATCGATGGCCGCCTTGATGTCGAAGGCGGTGGGGATGAGCCCGACGATGGGCAATGCCTTGCCGACGCCGCGCATGAACGGAACCTGGTCGATGGCCATGAGCGCCTTGCCGAGCTTGTTGCCCGCAGCTTCCAGCGGCTCGGCGAGATGCCGGAGGATGGCTCCCTTGACCGTATCGCCCTTGCCAAGGGGATCGAGGACGCCATCGTTGAGCTTCCCGAGGAGGCCCTTCTCCTCCTCTTTTTCCTTCGCCTTGCCGGGCTGATAGGAGTTGGCGCGCTCCGCGGACTTTCCGAGCGCCATTTCGTCTTTCTTTTGCTTGGGCTTCGGTTCGGATGACGTCTGCTTGGTCTTGGACTTGGTCTTCAGAGGCTCGGTCTTGGGCTTGATGGGCCCGGTCGAGCGGCGGTGAGGGTCGTTCTGAATATTGGCCATGGGGCACTCCTTGACGGTTACCAGCATCTTTTCGCTGTATGCCCCTTGGCGACTCGGTTTCTGCGGGATTCTACGGAGATTTAGAGGGAACTTAATGGATTCCAAACAGGGATGCGGTCCTTCGCGATTCACGCAGAGATTGCCGGAACCAGACGCTTCCTCGTAAACTAGAAGGTAGCGGCGCGAGGACGCGCCTGAAGAGCAGGAGAGATCCCTATCATGCAGAAGAAGAATGTAGACGCGCTGGTGATCGGAGCCGGCCCCGGCGGTTACGTGGCCGCCATCCGCCTCGCCCAGCTCGGTAAGAATACCCTCTTGGTCGAGAAGAACGCCCTCGGCGGGGTTTGCCTCAATGTGGGCTGCATCCCCTCCAAAGCCCTCATCACCGCGGCCAAGACCGTCGACAAGATTCGCAAGGCCGACCAGATGGGCATCATCGTGGGCGATCTCGTGGTCGACTTCCCCAAGCTGATCAGCTGGAAGGACGGCATCGTCAGCAAGCTCACCAACGGCATCGGCACGCTGGTCAAGGGTAACGGCGGCGAGGTCCTCATGGGCACGGCCACCTTCCGCAGCGCCCGCGAGATCGAGGTCGCTACCCCGGACGGTCCCGTCCTGGTCGAGGCTGATAACGTCATCATCGCCACGGGCTCGCGCCCCATCGAGATCCCCGGCTTCAAGTTCGACGGCCGCCGGGTCATCAGCTCGACCGAGGCGCTGTCCCTTCATGAAGTTCCCAACCGCCTGCTGGTCGTCGGCGGCGGCTACATCGGCCTCGAGATGGGCATCATGTACGCCAAGCTCGGCGCGAACGTCACCGTCGTCGAGCGTGCGGACCAGGTCCTGCCCGGCTTCGACCCCGAGATCGCCCAGGTGATCGCGCGCCAGCTGAAGAAGCTGAACGTGAACGTGGTCCTCAACGCGGCGGCCAAGGGCTGGACGGATGGGCCGCTCTGCGCCAAAGTGCACATCGAGCAAAACGGCCGGGTCATGGACCTCGACGCCGACAAGATCCTCGTCACAGTGGGCCGCAAGCCCAACACCGAGGGCTTCGGCCTCGAGAAGATCGGCGTCGCCCTCGACGAGCGTGGCTTCATCAAGGTGAACAACCAGCTCAAGACCAACGTCCCTGGCATCTACGCCATCGGCGACGTCTGCGGCCAGCCCATGCTCGCCCACAAGGCCTCCAAGGACGCCGAGGTGGCCGCCGAGGTCATCGCCGGCCATCCCGTCGCGCAGGACGCCAAGGTCATCCCCGCCGTGGTCTTCACCGACCCCGAGATCGGTTCGGCCGGCCTCTCGGAATCCGAAGCCAAGGCTCAGGGCTACGAGATCATCGTCGGCAAGTTCCCCTTCGCCGCGCTGGGGCGCGCCATGACGACCGGTGAAACCGACGGCTTCGTCAAGGTCATCGCCGACAAGGGTACCCAGGAGGTGCTGGGCATCCACATCGTGGGCCCGGGAGCGTCGGATCTGATCGCCGAGGGCGCGCTCGCCATCGAGATGGGCGCGTTCATCGACGACCTCAGCCTCACGGTTCACGCCCACCCCACCCTCGCCGAGGGCCTCATGGAGGCGGCCAAGGCGGCGGTCGGAGAGGCGATCCACGCCCTGAACCCCAAGAAGGACAAGACCCCGGTCGCCCGGTAGGCGACTCCCGGATACCCCTCGGACACCGTGATAGGAAGCCCCGTGAAACCTCAGGCGCTCATCGTTGATCTCGGCACGCGCGACTACCAGGAGGTCTGGCATCTCCAGAAGCGCCTGGTCGAGCTGCGAGCGGACGACCGGATCCCGGACGTGCTCTTGCTCGTCGAGCATCCGCACGTCATCACCCTCGGCCGCAAGGCTGGAGCGGCGGAGGACGTGCTGGTGCGAGGGCGCGTGCCGATCTACGAGATCGAACGCGGTGGCGAGGCGACCTATCACGGGCCCGGCCAGCTGATCGGGTATCCCATCTTCCTGTTGCGCGAGGGCGAGCGGGATCTTCACCGCTTCCTGCGCAACCAGGAAGAAGCCCTCATCCGGGCGATCGCCCCCTACGGCCTCGAAGGCGATCGCAACCCCGGTTACACCGGAGTCTGGTGCCAGGGCAAGAAGCTGGCCTCCATCGGGGTCGCCGTGCGCCGGTGGGTCACGTACCACGGCTTCGGCCTCAACGTCAGCACGGACCTCAGCTACTTCGGGCTGATCAACCCGTGCGGGCTCTCGGCCACGGTCATGAGCTCGGTGGAAGCCATGGCCGCTCGTCCCGTGCCGATGCCCGAGATCAAGGCGGCGATCGCGGAGCAGTTCGAGGAAATCTTCGGCCGGAGCCTCCGCGCTTCGACGCTCGACGAGGTGCTGGTCGTTTAGCTTTTTTGGGGGGCTTCAGGCTCGGCCGGGGGAGTGGTATCCGGTGGAGCGTACGCATCCGTGCTGAGCAGATAAGCCAGTGGCAGGGTCTCCGGGCTGCTTGCCAGGACCATCCGGATGAAGAGCATCATCGAGATCGAGAGTAAAGCCCCCAGCGGCCCGAAGACCCAGAGCCAGACCATGGCGCCGATCGCGATGACCGACGTTCGCAGGCTCAGGCCCTTGCCGGTCAGGCGTGGCGTGACGAGGTTGTCCATCAGGCCGTTGACGATGAAGGCCAGGATCAGCACCAGGAGGCTGGTGCTGAACCCGTACTGCACGAAGGCCATGATGATCGGGGGGATGAAGCTCAAGAGCATCCCGAACCGGGGGATGTAGCTCAGGAAGAACGTCAGAAGGCCCCAGAGCAGCGCGAAGTCGATTCGGAAGGCGACGTAGGCGACGGTGAGCGCCACGGCGCTGATGGCGTTGCTGAGGGTCGCGATCCGGTACTGGGCCGCCACCTCGTGCTGAAAGGTACGATACCGCTGCAACATGGGCGAATCTGCCTGGAGGTGGGCGCTCAGCGCGCGCCCCACGGCGGGAGCCTCCACGGCCATGACCAGCAAGAGAAACAGGAAGATGCTGAGCGAGCCTGCCTGCGCCAGGACCTTGCCGATGAGCCCGAGGGTCTGCCGTGCCAGCGCCCCCGAGCTCAGGTGCTCGCTCCGAGCGAGGGCGGCCGTGTCGACGCCGAGACCCTGCAGCCCGAGCTTGAGGGGGGCGAACGAGGCGCTCAGCATCTCGCGGTAGCGCGGGATCCGCTCAGCGAAGAGCTCGAGCTGACTGGCCGCAAAGGCGAGGACCAGAAAGGCGATGAGAAACGCGCTCAGGAAGACCGCCGCGACCGCGATCCCGCGGCGAAGCCCGCGTCGCTCAAGCCACCCGATGATCGGGAGCAGCGTGACGGAAAGGGTGTAGGTGAAGAGCAAGGGTGCCAGGACCTCACCTGCGGCTTGCAGCAGGATGATCAGTAGCAGCCCGCCCGCGCCGAGGAAAATCAAGACCCCGAGCGGAGTGGAGTAGAGACTCGCCCCCAACGCCTGGCCCTCCGTCCCCGCCCGCGCGACGCCCCCTCAACCCTAGCTGGAGCACGTGCAACGCCTGGATCGAGTATCACCCCGCACGACACTCGCTTGTTAGCGCGCAACGCTGAAATCCTGCTGGCATCTTGGAGTGGCGAACCCGAAGGCTCCCCATGCGAAACGGGCCCGCCCAAGGGGCGAGACCCGTTTCAGTGGATGGTTGCCGACTCGATCCGGGCGCAAGCCCGAGGCAATCGGCTAGTGCAGGGCGGGAGCCCCTTCGATCCAGAGCTGGCGGAGGCTCGTGGGCAGCTTCGTGGCGAAGAAGTCCACGTCCTGGTCGTTGAGGATCTCCTGGAACCGGTTGAAGATCACCCGGACGATGTCCTCGGTCAGCTTGGGGTCGCGGATCTCGGCGAGACGGCCCACGCGCGTGAAGAACTGATCCTCGCGCCAGATCTCCTCGCGCCGGTGGGTCCGGAACCCGGTCTTGAACATGTCGCCCACCCAGTAGGCCTGGAAGTCCTTGGGCAGCTGCCGCTCGATGGCCGCGGCGTCGGCGCTGTTAATGGTCTCGCGCAGGGTCGAGAGCACCGCCGCAGCCAGGAGCTCGGCATGATAGGGGTTGTGCAGTTCCAGGTCGCCCTGGATCTTGGTGATGAAAGCTTCCACCATCGCTTTGCCATTCCTCCTGAGAATTGGCGCTCCCGGGACCGCCCCGAGCGGAGAAGCGCCGCTTGAGCCATTATAGCCCAAGTCGCTTCCCATGGCACCGTCGCCGTCCATGCTAGAAGGTCAAGCGGATGCCGGCGATGGACGTGCCGAAGAGCGTCGCCTCGAAGCCGCCGAGCTTGAGCGCCGTCTCCGGCAGGAACTGCAGGACCGGTAGGTAGAAGTCCCGGCCGCCGCTGGAGAAGGACATCGTGCGCGGGTCGCCGGGAGTCCAGCTGGCGCCGCCGAAGGTCCAGGCCTGACCGCCGTTCTGCTCGGGCCCGACGTAGTACGTCATCCCGATGGGGTAGCGCATGATGAACCACGGGGTGATGGGCATCGACAGCAGCACGTAAGCAGAGGCCGCGCCCATGTTCTGGAAGGTGCTGGGGACGTCCTTCACCCGCGAGTCGGTCAGCGCGTCGAAGGACTGGCCAGGAATGCTCAGGCGGCCGCCCAGGCCAAGGTTCCAGCCGTCGGCATTGCCCAGAAGCCGCAGGGTCGCACGGGCGCCGATGCCGCCCCAGGCAGTGCCCTCGGTGCTCTCCCGGGCGTCCACGCCGACGATCAGGCTGGGGCTGATGCCCAGGTCGAGCGAGAAGGCGCCAGGATCGAACCCGAGGCCGAGGTGGCCCGCGCCGATGTCGGTGCGCGGCCCGGTGCCGGCGGCGGCCGGCAAGGCTGTGCCGGTGAGAAGCATTCCCGTGATCAAGCATCCAGCCAGCGTCTTCGTCATCTTGCTTTTCTCCATCGTGGGCCTCCTTCCGGGTGACAGGCCTCACCGTACTTCCTGGCGATCACGAGATCGCTCACATGGCGCTCGCATGGCCGGAGAACTTGCATGCAGGCAGGCGACAAGGCTAAAATCGAGCGTTTCCCTGTCCCGAGAGGAGCCGCTCGATGCCGATTCGCGATCTTCCCCCGTTGCTCTGGCTGCTGGCCGCCCTGGTGGCCGTCGCCGTCGTCGGGTTCGCGCTCTTCCGGAACTTCCGGGCCCCCGAGTCGGAAAATCTTGCGCCCTCGGGTACCCAACGCTGGCTTCCTCCGGCGCTTCTGGCCTTGATGGCCGTCGGGACGTTCTTCCTGGCGCCCAGCGGCGAGAAGGCGGGGCTGGCGATCGCCGGCCTCGTCGTCGCGGGCGCCCTTGGCTGGGGCTTCGGGATGGCTCCGTCCTGGCTCTTCTGGCGCGACCTCCCCGCCCGCGATCTGCTGGCGCGCGCCGCCGCGGGCCTCGGCCTGCTCGTCCTCACCGACGCACTCGTCCCCGATCCGGTGCTGGCCAGCTACGTGGTCATGGGCGGCCTCTTGGGCCTCGCCTGCACGACCCTGCCACTGGCCCTTGCGGGGCATCCTCGCGCCGAGGGCCTCAGCTCGGCGATGGGCCTGGTCGCCGTCATCGGCGCCGGCGTCGTCTGGGGCGATCGCGCCTTCCCCGACGTCTCGCTCGGCTCCGCCTGGGCCCTGGGCCTGGCCGCCCTCACGCTCGGCGTCTCATACGCCATGACCTGGCTGCCTCGGAACGCCGCCCCCTTCGTCGGAGCGGGCATCCTGATGGCTCTCTTGGCTCCTCTGGGTTACTGGGGCTTCCGGCTCGAAAGCAACGTGGTCCTTCCCTCGCTCATGGGACTCGGGCTGGCGGTCGCCCTCTCGCTCTTGCTGCTGGTCAGCGAGCGCACCACCCGCGAGCATGCCGGCCCCCTGCCGGCCCTCGCGCTCGTCCTGGTCGCCGGAGGCTGCCTGCTGCTTGCCAACCGCCTCTTCGGCATGCTGGGCGTGAGCCTCACGGGCATCGGCCTCTCGGTCATGCTGCTGGCGCAGGGCCGCGCGCCGCTGCTCACGGGCATCCTGGTCTCGGGCTTCGCGGGACGCGCCTTGCTCCAGCTCTTCCTCGACCGTACCTACCTCAACCAGTACGGGGTGGACCTGACCCATACCTACACGTCCTTCGGGCTGATAGCCGCCTTCTTCGTGCCCTTCGCGCTGGCGGCCCTGCGCCGGACCATCGCCCCCGCGGGCATCTTCCTGGGCCTCGAGGCCCTGGTGGTGCTCGTCCTGCCTGCCTTGATGGGCTACTTCATCCACGTCGACCCCCTCGCGAGCTACCTCGCGGGCCTGCTGGTCACCGTCTACGTGCTGGGCGTCCTGGCCGAGGAAGGCCTCACCGCCTACCGCTTCGCTCCCTTGATGCCGCCCCTGCTGCTCTCGGCCGCGGCCGTCAGCCTGATCTCGGCACCCTGGCTCATCACGGTGCTCAACGCCCCGCGCAAGGACCGGCTGATCGTCTTCGCCTGCGTTTTCGCCCTGCTGCTCGTCTACCTGGTCGCCCTGGTGCGCCAGCGCCCTGCCGCCCCGGCGGAAGCCGTCTAGCCGAGGCCGTGCTGCGACGCGCGCTCCCGGCGGCCATGCTGCCCCTGTTGGTGGCGGCAAGCGCCGTTCAGGCCTCCGAGCTGTCGCTGCAGCAGGTGGCCCAGCGGGCGCTGGGAAATCGCGCGGGGTGCGTCCTGGCGCTGGACGCGCGGGATGGCCACTTGATGGCCCTGGTCAACCCGAAGGTCGCGGCCGGCACGGCCTACCCCGTGGGGTCGCTGGCCAAGCTCGTGACGGGCATGGCGGCGCTGGAAGCCGGGGTAACCGACGGCGCCCGCCGGATTCGCTGCAAGGGAAGGTTCGAGCGCTGGAAGTGCTGGAGGGTGCACGGAGAGCAGACCCTCGAGGAGGCGATCGCCAACTCCTGCTCTACCTACTTCTTCACCGTCGGCCGTGAGCTGGGCGCCCCCCGCCTGAACCGAGCCTTCAGCGCGGCGGGCTTCGGCCGAACGACCGGTGCCGACCTGAGCGGCGAGGTGCCGGGCACGCGATTGCCGGCTCGCAGTCGCGCCGAGCTCACCGAGCTCGCCTACGGAGACACGCCGGCCCTGCTCGCGACGCCCTTGCAGGTGGCCAGCTGGGTGGGGGCGATCGCCAACGGTGGCACGCGCTACGCCCCGCACATCGACTCCGCGCCTGGTCGCAAGATGGGGACGCTCGGCGGCACGCGGGGGCTCGACCTCATCCGGACGGGCATGCGCCGCGCGGTCCTCGAAGGGTCAGCCCGGGCAGCGGATGTGCCGAGCCTGTCGGTTCACGGCAAGACCGGCACCTCCACGCAACTGGCTGCCAGTCATCGCCGGCACGGCTGGTTTGCGGGCTTCGCCGAGGGGCGGGTCGTCGTCGTCTTTCTCAAGAACGGGAACGGGTACCAGGATGCCGCTCCCATTGCCCGGGAGGTTTTCGCCGCATGGCACTGAGTACGTTGCGTTTCGCCCTCCTGCTGCCCCTGCTGGCGGCGCTCGCTGTGCCGCTGCCGGTTCAAGCCCAGGACCGTCAGGTGGACGTGCGAATCCTGGAGCGCCGGGTGGGCGATCGCGTGGAGGTCCGCTCGTCGGAGGGGGCCTTCCTTCCGGGCGGGCGCGTCGTGAACGGCCGCTTGATGCTCGAGGCCCGCGGCAATCAGCTTCGCCTCAACGGCCAGATCGTGCTGGGTGCCGACCTGGAAATCGGCCGCCCGGTCGAAACCAACCGCGTCGAGGTGCGCTGGGCGGGCGGCTCCCGCAAGTACCCGGGCGCGTTGCGCGTGCGGGCCGACCGGGGCAAGCTGGTCCTCTTCAACGAGTTGCCCCTGGAGGCGTACGTGGCCGGGGTCGTGAGCGCCGAGATGCCGGAGTCCTGGCCGCTGGCCGCCCTGCGGTCGCAAGCGGTGCTGGCGCGGACCCTGGCTCTCAAGGGTGGCGACCATCCGGGCAGAGGGCTTTGCGACCTGACGCACTGCCAGGTCTACGCCGGAGAGCGCAGTTCCGAGGGCGTGCAGGTGGCCCTGGAGACTCGCGGACGGGTGCTGACCTACAAGGGCAGCCTGATTCATCCGCTCTTCCATTCGACCTGCGGCGGCGAGCGGGTCTCGAACGCTACGATCTTCGGGGGCGCGCCGTTGCCTTACCTTCAAGAGGGCAGTGACCCCTACTGTGGGGCGTCGCCGCATGCCTCGGGCTGGAGCGTCCGGGTGCTGGATTCCGAGCTGGCCAAGGCCCTGGGCGTCCCCCGGGTGGAGTCGCTGGCAGTGGTCTCGCAGAGCGAGGGCGGCTGGGTGTCGCAGGTGGCGGTGGGCGGAAGGACGCTGACGGGTTATCGCTTCTGGCAGGCCGTGGGCCGCGAACTCGGCTGGGGTGTGCTCAAGAGCATGCACTTCACGGTGCG
This sequence comes from Candidatus Sericytochromatia bacterium, assembly GCA_036676455.1. Classification (GTDB taxonomy): domain Bacteria; phylum Cyanobacteriota; class Sericytochromatia; order S15B-MN24; family UBA4093; genus UBA4093. The sequence goes on along the minus strand of JAKFCW010000021.1, from coordinate 147,076 downwards.
CAAGGAGGGCAACGCCTTCGTCTTCAACGGCCGCGGGCTGGGCCACGGCGTCGGGCTTTGCCAGTGGGGAGCGCGGGGCCAGGCCCAGAAGGGAATTCCCTACGCGCGGATATTGGCGTCGTACTTCCCCGGGACGGCGATCGCCCGCCGGTAAATCTTCCTAGCTTCTAAGGAACCTGGGAGCAGTGACACCCCCCGTGGCCCCCCATCAAGGGGGGCGAATAGCGGAACTTGGGCTACACGAGCTCCGAGAAGGCGTGGGCGTAGGTGATCGTGCCGCTCACCCCTTCGAGCGCTCCAGGCGCCAGTTCGAGGGCCATGTAGGCCTCTCCCAGCTCCGAGTACGGGCTCGATAGCGCTTGCCCCTTGGCGGACGTGAAGCCGAAGCGCGGGTAGTAGTCGGGGTGACCCAGCACGACGACCACGGTGTAGCCGCGCTCGCGCAGCAAGGCATGTCCGCGCTCGATGAGGGCCGTGCCGATGCCGCGTTCCTGGAACTCGGGCGCGACGGCCATCGGAGCGAGGGCTGCCGCCTTGATCTCGCCGCCCTTCGTCTCGCTTAGCAGCTTGCTGAAGAGGATATGCCCCACGATCTCCCCGTCGATCTGGGCGACGAGTGAGAGGACGACATCGCCATCCGCGCGCAGGCGGTCGATGAGCTGGCCTTCGGCATCTCCGTCAAAAGCCAGGCGATTGATCTCTCGAATGGAATCGAAGTCTGCGGGCGTTTCTTCTCGTACTAACATGGCGGTCCTCCGGTCGGGGCAAGGATCATGAATTGTAACACCTCGTCGTTGGGCGTTCAATCCGTAAAAAGAAGGGGTCCAGCCCGATAGCTCGGACCGGACCCGGTAACTCCCTGGAACCGCCCGCTAGACGGCGGGACGCTCCTTCCAGAACGTCTCGACGTCGAAGTTCGAGCCTCCCAGCCACTTGGGCATCTTCCACTTGAAGGCCTTTCCTCCCGGGACGTCCTTCAGGCGGGTGATCTCGTCCTCGCCCTGCCTGACGGCGCCCTTGGCGTCGTTGAGCTGGCGATCGGCCTCGGCGAGGCCGCCCTGGCGAGCTTGCTCGGCCTGGGTCACCGCTTGGTGGAACGGTGCCATGGCCTGGTCGAAGGTTGCCTGCTCCCGGCTCACCCGCTCGCTCGGAGCCTTCATGCCCTCGGCGTAGGTCTTGCGGTGTCCCGCCAGCTCGCCCGAGATCCGGTCGACCTTGCCCTGGGCCGCCTTGATCTTGGCGGGATCGCCGTTCTCGTAAGGGGTCTCGTCCAGCTTCCGGGACCGGTCCTTCGCATCCGACAGGACTCTGGACGCCTCGTCGCGCGCCCGGGTAGCCGCGCTGCGATCCTGCTCGAGGCGCGGGATCCGCGACTCGAGCGTCCGGATGTTCTGATCGTAAACCGAGACGTTGTTCTGGAGCGTGACGACCTGGCTCTCGAGCCCCCGAACCGTGCTCTCCCAGCGGCTGACCTCGTCGAGGCTGTCGCGCATGTCGTTGTAGCGGCGGCGCGCGTCATTCAGGTTCCGCTCCGCGTAATCAAGCCTGTCCTCCGCCCGGTCGAGCTCGCGCTCGGCATCGGCGAGGGCCGCTCGGGCATCCGAGACCGAGCCCTGCATCACGGTTCCAAGGGTCGACGAATAAGCTCCCGGCGGTGTCGGGCGATTGGACGAGCCGCCGCTCGGAGGCGTGGGACGATCACTCCCACTGCCAGGAGGCGTGGGGCGCTCATACCCGCTGCCGGGAGGAGTCGGCCGATCGCTGCCGCTACCAGGAGGCGTGGGGCGCTCGTACCCGCTACCAGGAGGAGTCGGGCGGCTCTCCTCATCGAGCAGACGCTCGAGTTCCCGACGGCGAGCGCTCACCCGGCTGCTGGCCGCGCGCACCTCGGATTCGGCATCCGCATGGTCCCACTTTGCCTGGTCGAGCTCCGAGCGCATGCGATCGAACTCGTAGCTGCTGGGGGCACTGAAGCGAGCCGAGGAGAGGTTGCTGCGGGCCGAGCTGAGCCGCGACTGGGTGGCCGAAAGGTCGGCACGGGCCTGAGCAAGCCCGTTTCGGTTCGTGCTCAAGTCCCGATTCGCCTTGTCCAGCTGGGCGACGGCGGCATCGAGCGCGGTCTGCGCCTGGCGAAGGGAGCCCTCGCTGCGGCTGACCTCGGAGCGCGCCTCGGAGCGCGCCCGATCGAGCTCGCGCTTGTTGGGGAACGTCGCGTCCACCAGGGCCTCGTTGGCCTGGGACAGCTGCGCCTCGCTTCGATCGATGGGGGCCTGAAGCTCGCGATGCTTGGCCTCGCGCGCCGCCTTGGCCGCATCGAGCGGCTTCACGGCCTCGGCTTGCTTGGCGTCCCGAGCGGCGATCGCCTTGTCGAGGACGTCCTGGGTTTCCGTATCGACCGTGGCCCGGTTCGCCTCCGCCGTGCGCTGCTTGGCGCGCGCCGTTTTGAGCGAACTCTCGGCAGCTTCGACCGCCTTCACGTAGGTCTGGGGATCCTTGAAGGAATCCGCGGCCTGGGTGGCCGAGTCGCTTGCCAGCAGCACATCCGCCGCGGGACGAGGAGCCGCCGAGGGAGTCGCCGAGAAGACGGGGCGAAGAGGGGTCGCCGGCGAGCCGATGCGATTGACCACCATGTCCAAACCTCGCAGTTTTTCATGTCCGGGGTGTCACTTTTCCAGGTTATCCGCCGCGCTCATAACCCCCTTGTTCTGAGCCGGTCATATTTAATCGATGCTTAACTCCATCACAACCTCAGCCTTACCTTTGTCGTTCACCCCGCGACAACCGACTGACTTGACGACGTGAACGGGTTGCGGGGGATAATGGTTGCTTGCAAGTGAGGGATGGGGATGGCTTTTCGCTGGCTACTCATGGGTGTGTTGCTGCTGACGGGACTCTGGCTGTCCCCGGCTTCCGCTGTGCCGCTCCATCCTTACCAGCACGACCGCGACCTCGCCATCGAAGCCCATACCATCGCCGTTGAGGCCGCCAAGGCCTATCTCTTCGAGGGGAAAAAGCCCAGGGGCCTGCCTTCTGACCTCGACCGCCGCCTGAAGATCCCCGGGGGCGCCTTCGTCACCATCGCCATCGACGGCAAGACGCGCGGCTGCTGGGGCACGGTTCATCCGCAGCGCCCCACGCTTGCCGAGGAAATCGCCGCAGCCGCCATCAAGGCCCTGCGGGTCGATTACCGGCATGCTCCCATCGCCCGCCACGAATGGCCCGAGCTCGACTTCTACGTCTCGCTGGTCGGGCCGCTGGAGGCCGTGAGCAACCCTGCTTCCATCCGTCCCAAGTACGACGGCCTCTTCGTCACCAGTGGCAGTCGAGGCGCCGTCTTGCTTCCCGGCGAGGCCAAGACCGCCCGCTGGCAGGTGGCCGAGTGCCGCCGAAAGGCCGGGCTGAGGCCGGGTGAACCGGCCGTCATGTTTCGTTTCCCCACTGTCGTCTACGGTCCAGAGGAAGTCCTTTGATGCAACACTCCACTGCCCCGCGTCGCAACCCCGCTTTGACCTGGCTGGTCGTCCTCGTGGTCCTGCTGACGGGCTTCACGGGAGCCGGCATCTTGGCCGCCGAGAAGCCGACCGGCTCGGTGACGGGCGTCGTGCTCGATAACGCGGGGCAAGCGCTGGCGAACGCCTCGGTGCACTTCATGGGCGACGTCAACCGGACGGCCAAGACCGGGGATGACGGCACCTTCCGCATGGACCGCCTGCCCATCGGGCGTTACAACGTACAGGCCCGAGCGCGGGGTTACGAAGGGCAGTGGAGCAGCCCGCCGATCCTGGTCGAGGAGGGCAAGACCCTCGAAGGCCTCAAGTTCAGCCTCTCGCCGCGCGCCCCCAGCCTGACGGCCGCGCAGTTCCAGCGGGTCTTCACGCCTGAAGAGAAGGTGCGCATTGGCGTGCGCGGCACGCTGATCGACCGCATGCACGTCAAGCTTTACCAGCTCGACCTCACCAAGGTCGTCCAGAACTCCAACTCCTTGATGGGCCTCGCCGACCGCAACCCCGCAGAGCTGGGCGATCGGGCCTTGCTCATCCGCGAGTGGGACCGCGAGATCGGGCGACAGGCCGCCGATGAGGACGACTGGTTCTACCGCGCCATCGAGATCAAGGATCTCAAGCCTGGCGCCTACATGATCCAGATGGACGGCACCTCGGACCTGCGCCGCCCCGGCATGCCGCATACCGCCGTGGATTCCTACTGGTTCGAGGTGACCCAGGTCGGCATGGTGGCCAAGCGCTCGGGCAACGAGTCCCTGGTCTACGCCGTGGACTTCCTCACCAAGAAGCCCCTGCCTGGCGTGCAGGTTCGGGCCTTCGACGATCGCGGCCTGCGCTGGACCGCCACCACCAACGCCGAAGGCCTGATCCGCCGCACCTACCAGGGCAAGGATTCACTGCTGCTGGTCGGCAAGCTGGGCGATTCGCCCGCCCATGCGCAGTCCTACTACTACTCGGGTTATCAGGAGTTCCGGGTCCTGACGTACACCGATCGGCCCATCTACCGGCCCGACCAGGAGGTCTTCTACAAGGGGATCATCCGGGAGGACCAGCTCGGCAAGATCGTGAACCGTGCTAACTTGCCGGTGACCGTGCAGGTGCTCGATCCCCAGGAGAACATGGTTCACGAGCTGCATACCCGCACGAACGCCGTGGGCACCTTCAACGGCCAGCTCACGCTAGGCTCCGAGCCTCCGCTGGGCGACTACCGCCTGGTGGCGCTGGTGGCAGGCAACCGCTACGAGTCGATGTTCAAGGTGCAGGAGTACCGCAAGCCCGAGTTCAAGCTCGAGGTGCAGACGCCGCAGCAGCGCTACGTCTCGGGTGAGACGGCCCAGGCGGTGGTATCGGCGAACTACTACTTCGGCGCGCCCGTCACGGGATCCAAGGTCAACTACACCGTCTACTCGCGGCCCTACTCGCCGTGGGTCACCGAGGAGGACGCGTTCTACGCGAACTTCGGCGGCACGGACGACTTCGCCTGGGGCTACAGCAACGTGGTGATGCAGGGCGAGGCCACGACCGACGAGGCGGGCCACGTCACCCTGAACATCCCCACCGAGATCATGCCGGATCCCCAGGGCGAGTCTTCCGACCAGCGCTACATCGTAGAGCTGGAGGGCGTGGACGCCAGCCGCCAGGTGGTGAAGGGCAAGGGCGGCTTCCTGGTCACCCGGGGCGCGTTCACCCTGGAGACCACTCCCGACCGCTACGTCTACCAGCCCGGCGCCAAGGGCAACGTCACCGTCCGGGCGCAGGACTACGACGGCAAGCCCATCTCAACCGACGTGACGGTCGAGTTGCTGCGCATCGAGACCATCGAGCGAGAGGTGAACGACGTCACGCAGTTCGAGACCAAGACCCATCCCGCCGGCTCCTGGTCCGCCAGGACGGATGCCCAGGGGCGGGCGTCGCTCGGCTTCGAGATTCCGAAGGAGGGCGGGGAGTACCGCCTGCGGGCGACGTCCCGGGACCAGGGTGGCCGCGAGATCGTGGAATCCGCCTGGCTCTGGGTGGCCGACGAGGAATGGGCCGGTAGCTCGCAGACCTACGGCATGGTTCAGATGACCTTCGACAAGAAGCGCTACGCGCCCGGCGACGTCGCGAAGGTGCTCTTGCAGCTCCCGAACGCCGAAGTCAGCCCGCTGCTTACCGTTGAGGGGCGGCGGATCTATAGCGCCCAGGTGCTGGGGGCAGGGAAGCGGAGCCGGATCGTGGAGATCCCGGTGACGAAGGACTTTGCGCCCAACGTCTTCGTGGTGGCCTCGGTGGTGGACGGCAAGTCGTTCCACCTGGCCGAGAAGTCGCTCAACGTGACGCCGGGCGATCGCTTCCTCGACGTGCGCATTACGCCCGGCAAGGAGCGTTACCTGCCGGGTGAGGAGGCTTCCGTGACCGTCACCACCCGCACGGCCGACGGCAAGCCCGTCTCCGCCGAGGTCTCGCTGGGCGTCGTCGACGAGGCCATCTACGCGCTGGCGCCGGACGAGACTCCGGATATCCGGGCGGTCTTCCACGGGCCGCGCTGGAACCGGGTCTCGACCAGCTACTCGTTCGTCGAGGACTACTCGGGTGGGCCGGGCAAGGACACCGAGGAGCCGCGGGTTCGCAAGAACTTCAAGGACACGGCGGCCTGGTTCCCCACCGTTCAGACGGGCCCCGGCGGCTCGGCCACCGTGACCTTCACGCTGCCGGATAACCTCACCACCTGGGTGGTGACGGCCCGGGCGGTGAATGCCCAGACCCAGGTGGGCGCGGCGCGCGAGAAGTTCCTGGCCACCAAGGACCTGCTGGTGCGGCTGGCGATGCCGCGGTTCATGGTGATGGGGGACAAGGTGGCGATTGCGACCATGGTCCACAACTACACGAAGCAGGAGCAGGAAGTCCGCCTGCAGACCGCGGCGACGAACCTCACCTTTGGTGGGGGAACCGAGCGGACCATCACGGTGCCGTCGAACGGCGTCTTCCGGTTCGATACCTGGGTCGAGCCCCAGACCGTGGGCACGGCGAGCATGACGGTGACCGCCCGGGGAACGGGAGCATCCGATGCGCTCGAGCTCTCGCTGCCGGTGCTGCCGCATGGCACTCCCGAGCGCATGGCCTTCGCGGGTCAGGCGAGCGAGGCCAAGCCGGCGGAGTTTGGGGTGGAGTTGCCGAAGGAGGCGATCGCCGAGACGGTCTCGTTGAAGCTGTCGCTGGATCCGACCCCCGCGGCGGCGATGCTGGGAGCGCTCGACTACCTGCGCAAGTACCCCTACGGCTGCATCGAGCAGACGACGAGCCGCTTCGTGCCCGAGATCCGCGCCTACCAGACGGTCACGGCCCTGGGCCTGCCCCGTCAAGCGTTCGTGGCCGAGATGCCCGCGCTCGTCGAGGACGGCCTGAAGAAGATCCTGAGCTTCCAGCATGCCGACGGCGGCTGGGGCTGGTTCGCCGCGGACCAGAGCGAGGCGGACCTGAGCGCCTACGTGCTCTACGGGCTCTACGAGACCCGGCAGGCGGGCTTCATGGTGCCCGAGGCGCCGGTTCGCTCGGCTATTCGCTTCCTCAAGAGCGTGGGAGCGCGGACCGGCAAGGACCTGGTCACGCCGACCGAGGTTCGCCGCGGGGCGGGTCCGGATGCCCTGGCGTCCATCGCGTGGTCGCTGAGCTACTGGGGACAGGCGGATACCAACCTGCGTGACAAGCTCTGGCGCGAGCGCAGTGGCCTCTCGAACTACGGGCTGGCGTTGGCGACGATCGCCTACCAGCAGTCGGGTGACCCACAGAAGGCGCGGACGACCTGGGACATGCTCAAGCGGCAGGCCACCCGGACCGGGACGCTGGTTCACTGGGAGAGCCGGGCGCAACAATTCTCTTGGTACGACATGGCGACCGAGACGACAGCCTACGCGGTTCGGGCGGGTCTCTTGGTGGAGCCGAATGCGCCCGAGGTGACGGGGGCGGTGCGCTGGCTGGTGGTGAACCGGCAGGGCGATCGCTGGCTGAGCACCAAGGACACGGGCGCCATCGTGATGGCCCTGGCCGATGCGATGCGCTACGCCTCCGAGGCGGGAATCCCGACCGCAGCGCAGGTCTTGCTCGACGGCCAGCCCGTGCAGCGTCTTGACCTTCAGGGCGAGGCCCGCTACCTCGGGGGCCAGGTGACCCTGATGGGGAACATGCTCAAGCCGGGCCGGCACACGGTGGCGGTGCGGGCCGAGGGAATGGGCGAGCTGCCTGCCTCGGGCGTGCTCTCGTACGTGGCGGCGCGGGAGGACATCCAGCCGCAGGCCTCCAAGGAGCTTGAGTTGAAGCGGGAGTACTTCCTGCTGGATGAGAAGCTCTTCGCCGAGTCCAAGGCCGGGGGTGGTGGCTTCAGCCGTTACTTTGACCCCAAGGTGGTCGCAGGCCTGCGGCGAGCGGGCGATAACGTGAAGTCCGGCCAGAAGGTGCTGGTGCGGCTGACGGTGGACGTCAAGGAGCCGGTGCGCTACCTGGTGCTCGAGGACCCGCTGCCGGCAGGCGCCGAGGTGCTGGACGAGCCGAGTGGCGGCTGGGCTTACGCCTGGAGTTCGCAGACCGTGCGGGACGAGAAGATGGTCTTCTTCCAGCGCGAGATGGCGACCGGCTCGATACCCTACTACTACGTGATGCGGCCGCAGATTCCGGGTCGGTACCACGTGCTGCCTCCGGTGATCGAGGGGATGTACGCCCCCGAGGTACGGGCACGGGGGGCTGAGACTCGTCTGGAGATCCGGGAATGACGGGGCGCGTGAAGGTGGGGGTCCCCTTATGTATTGCTGTCATCCTCTCAGTTGGGGGCGCACTCTGGCTGAACCGTCCCTTCCAAGTGGAATTAGGCTCGTATCGCACCAGCCTGGCCGATCGCACTGAGGCACAGCGGCATAACATTCGTCGGGCAGTGATGGCTTTGGATGGAATTGTCATAGAGCCGGGTGATGTCTTTTCGTTCAATGACGTGGTTGGTCCCCGCACTCCTGAGCGTGGATACCGAGAAGCGCTGGCTTTCATGGAGCGCGATCTTGTGAAAAGCATTGGGGGAGGCATTTGCCAGGTCTCATCTACGCTCTACAATGCCGCTGCTCTTTCAGGAATGGCAATCGTCGAACGCCATTCTCATTTTCGCCAAGTCAGTTCGGTCCCCCCAGGACGCGATGCTACAGTTTGGTATGGGATGGCGGATCTTCGTTTCAGAAATCTCTTGCCAACTACTATTCGCCTATCGCTGAGGCTAGAGGATGAAACTCTACTAGCAGTCGTACAATCCCGACATGAAAGTCAGCGCTACGTTCGGATTGTTTCATATGTACCCAGCATTTCTCGCCCAGGGAGCGTTTGCTACCATACGATTCGTGTTACCGAAATGTCTGAAAAGGCACCGCATCAAGAATCCCTATCAGTTGATGTATACAAGAGATATCAATAGAGTATGCCTGAAAGTGAGTTGTAGACTTAATTCTTGCTCTAGGCAAAGTAGGTATCCTTCCAAAGATTAGTAGCTTCTACATACAAGGCGCTAATCCTGAAAGGAAGTTGCAGATCTGCTGTTAAGCTGCTCCGTTAAGTAACAATATGTTTTAGTATAAGTATGTATTAATTTCAATTCATGAGTCTATACGTTACGGTTTGGTGCCGATTTTGCGATTAAATTCCCAAGGTTCATTGAGGTGATCCTAGGGATTTTTTTTGTGAAATATTGTGACATTCTTATTTGGAGTGGGCAAGATTGGAAATTTTTCTGGTAGAAAGTAAATTGATTCACCTTTGGCTAATGATAGCGTCGGGTTTTCTGGATGCTGATGTCTTATGTAATATTAAACTTTTCGTGCGTTGGTTTTGTTATGTATTCTATTGTTTAGAATTTTGAAATTCAGTATTATTGGTAAGGCGTTCGAAATCTAAATGCCGGTTTTGCGATGAAATTTTAGGGGGTTTGAGTTGGCAACATATAATATTTTTATCAGTCATAGCTGGACTTATGGCGATGCTTATGAAAAGGTCGTATCTCTACTGGATGCTCAGAAAACTCCTTCGGGATTCAACTATAAGAATTATAGTGTTCCAAAAAATGATCCAATTCATAATGCAGCCAATGATAAGGCACTTCGCGCAGCTATTGAGGCTCAGATGTTGCCGTGCTCAACCGTATTAATATTGGCGGGTGTGTACGCATCTTATAGCAAGTGGATTAATGTTGAGATCGAACTAGCAAAAAAACATGGGAAACGTATTATTGCGATTGAACCGTGGGCCGCAGAAAAAACCTCAAAAACTGTAAAGGATGCTGCTCACTCTATAGTGAAATGGCAAGGCGCAAGCATTGTGAAGGCAATTGAGGCAAACGCATGAAGCGAGCATTAGTTATTGGGCTTAATGATTACCCTGGTATGCCGCTAGGGGGTTGTGCAAATGATGCAAATGCTATTGCCGGCGAGCTTCGAAAAAATGGCGATAATTCGAGGAATTTTGATATTAAGTTGGCAACAAATGCACATCAAGTCACAATAGGGGAGCTAAGGAGCCAACTCAGGGCTTTATTTGCATCAAGTGCAGAGGTGGCCCTGTTCTACTTTGCGGGACATGGTGCGATTGCCCATAATCATGCATACCTATGTACTTCAGACTATACGCCTGATACTCCTGGACTGCGTATGGATGAGTTGATGCAGATCGCTGATGAGGCGCAAGGTAGAATTCGAAATCGGATCATTCTTCTTGACTGTTGTTTCGCGGGAAACGCAGGCAATCATGAACTGTTTAACAATACGGTATCCATCTCTGTCCTAAGTCATGGCACTACAATTTTAACTGCAAGCCGCGAAACTGAACCCTCGATGGAGCGGAATGGACATGGCCTTTTTACCTACCTAATGCTCGATGCGCTTCGCGGCGGCGCGGCTGATATTCTTGGGAGAATCACGCCGGCGTCGGTGTATAGCCATATCGATCAGAGTTTGGGGGCTTGGGAGCAACGTCCTCTGTTTAAGAGCCATGTGGACTCGTTCCTCGTTTTACGGCAGGTAGAACCAAAGATTTCGGTATCTACTTTGCGGAAATTACCGGAGTTGTTTCCGAATCCTTGGGCCTTGACGTATCCTCTTTCCCCAGATCATGAGCATACGTCATCAGATGGTTCTCCTCGAACTGACGGGGATCCTAAGCTTCAAGCTGAGTTCAGAGAACTCCAGGATTGCAATCGAGTAGGGCTAGTCGTACCAGTTGGTGCAAAGGATATGTACTGGGCTGCAATGAACTCTGAATCTTGCAGGCTTACTCCCCTTGGTCAGCACTATAGGCGACTAGCTGACGATGGCCGAATTTAGAGGCGACAACATTTTGTCTGAGGGCTAGAAGATGGTTTTTATTTCGCATCGCCAAGCTGACTCGACTCTGTCTATGCAAATTAGAGACTATCTTGCACGATGGGGAGTTCGCTCTTACCTGGATGTGGTAGACCAAAGAATTAGATCGCCTAAAGGATTAACAGAGCACATTATTGAGCAATTGCGAGGGTGTTCTCATATTATTGCCGTATTCTCGGAGAATACAAAGGGTTCTTATTGGGTTCCCTTTGAACTGGGAGCGGCGTATGAACGAGATTTGAACATCGCGACATATGTGTTTCATCCCAGAGTTGGAAATAGGCTTGAGCTTCCAGAGTATCTACAAGCATTCCCTGTGATGGACAATATTATTCACCTTGATCTGTTTGCAAAGAAATACAAAAACTCGGATCTTGTCTCAAGGAACGGGATATTACTTGAAAAATCGAGGTCCGAGAAGATGGCTTCTGAGGCAAGGCGATCGGCTGACGTATTCATTGATGAAATGAAAGTAATTCTGGGGCAGTCATAAAGAAATTTGACAGAAATTAGCAGTGAAAAAGCCCGCCGGGGTGTGTTCCGGCGGGTCTTTGGTTCGAGAGGGTTGTGGTGTGTGATTGAGCTATCATCACGGTCGGCAACGCCGGCCAAGTGGTAACGCTCGACAACGGTTGAATGGCTGATCTGCAAGCAGGCGGCATTCAGCCGTTTTCGTTGCGGGGATCCGGTGGATCCGAATGGCCGATCCGGCTCCCTGCCGCCACCCCCTACCCCATCACCGGCACCAGCCCCATTCTCTCCAGCTTGAAGAGCCGTTTCAGGTTCACCACAAGCATCTGTATCGGGTTCGTCGGCCGCCGTGGTATCGGACGATCTCGGAGTGCTTCCCTTCCATCACCTGGCGGTCCTTCATGTCCTGCCGGTAATCTTCGGTCTTGCCGTATGTCAGGGCCTCACCCAGATCCGGGATCGTCTCTCTGACCTTCACGCTCCGGAAGTCCCCGTTCGTGCATTCGAATCGGAGTTTGCAGGATCCGCACTGGTGAGCCTGGAAGCGGAAAACCTGTCCCTCCCCATCTTGGCTCACGAATGATTCCTGGGTGGTCTGGCCCGAAGGGCAAGTGAGCGTTTGGGTTTCGGCATCGAAGCTGAAGCGATCGCGGGAGTACATTCTCCTGGGGTTCGGCGCTGGCTTCAGGGACGTCGCCAACTGGACGCCCTTCTCCTTCATCTTCCGGTGGTTATCCACGGAGCCGTACGCGGCGTCGCCCACCACTTTCTCGGGCTGGACGTCGAAGAGCTCCTGTGCGTCATCCACCAGAACGTCGAGCACCGCTCCGTCCGGGGTATTGCCTGGGTCCACGCCAAAGGTCACCACGAATCCGTCCTTGTTCGTGACAATCGTGCGCTTGTAGCCGAAGAAGAACTTATCCTTCCCCTTGGCTCCCCACCGCGCATCGGTATCCCGGTGGTTTGCTGTTCGTCCCGGTGGCGCGTCGTCCGGATCGATGGGCTCGTCGTCGTCGGTGACACGCTCTTCCAGGATCACGTCCAAGAGTTCGAGCTTGGCCTTGAGAGCTGGGCTCAGCTTCTTGCGCTCGAGCTCCTCGATTACCGTTCGAGCCATTTCCGCGGCCTCGTCGAAACGCTCCACTTTCTCCGCCTCGGGCAAAATGTAGTAATCCCGATTCGACGGCACGGCCTCGTTCGTCGGAACCTTCTCACTGAGCTTCCGGTAGAGCTCGGGCCGCTCCTTCTTGAGTTGGCGAAGGATCTGCTGGGTGGCCTTGCGGATGAGGGTCGGTGGGTTCGGGGTGCTGGCGTTGGCTTCGAGGTGGGAGGCATCGACGTAGAGCACCTCCTTCTTCCGGATCACCTTCTTTTCGACGAGCCTCTTGCTGAGGAGGTTGAAAGCTTCGCACTCCCTGCCGTACTCCAGCAGCCTGGTCCGGAATTCGCTGAAGCAGGTCTTGGGAATGCCCGCATCATCCCAGGCCAATCCGAGACCGGCCTTCACATCCAGGTCGTAGCGCATGGCCTCGCTCATGAGGCGGTCCGAGAGGTTGCGGTGCTGCTGAAGGATGAGCGCGATCGTCATGACCTTCGGATCACGCGCGGGCCTGCCCACGTCCGAATAGAGATCCTCCCACTGGTCCTCGGTGAACATCTCGTCGGCGAGCCTCCGCACCTTCAAGGCGAACGTCTCGTCCTTGAAAAGCTTCGGCGCCACCTTCTGGGGGCTCGACGCGCTCTCGGGCATGGGCTTCAGCACGGCAGGCCTCCTTCTTCAGCATCCACCACCATGCTCGCCTCTGCTGGCCCCACCGGCAACGCTCCCTCGCTACACATGGTAACCGAGCGTACGCAACCGCACATCCGCGATGCGGCGGCCTATACGGCTACTCGACCCGGTCTGTGGCATCCTATGAATCACAAACACACCACACCCCTCTGAACCAAAGCCCGCCGGTTTCACACCCCGGCGGGCCTTTTCTATGCTAATTTCCGTCCACTACCCAAGTGACGGTGAAGGACGAGATCTCAGCTATCAACTATTAGAGCGTCAGGCGGCTTGAGGGGCGACTTCGGTGCGCCGGGCAGCGGCATGCCGGCCGTGCAGGAAGTAGTATAGCAGCGTGCTCGCCAGCACCACCGCGCTGGCGCCGAGGTACATGCCCCGGAAGCCCGTGTGGGGGATGAGCATCCCGAAGACGAATGGCCCAAGCCCGAAGCCGATGTCGCTCAGCATGAAGAACGTCGAGGTGGCGAGGCCCATGCGGCTCCGCTCGGTGGATTTCACCGCGACGGACTGGCCAGTCGACAGCAGCGAGCCGAAGCCCAACGCGATGAGGGCCGCCGAGAGCAACAGGACGGCGCCATTCTGTGCCTGGCTCATGACGAGCAAGCCAAGCGCGTGGATGGCAATCGCCGCATACATGATCAGGTTCTCGCCCTTCCTGTCGTAGAACTTCCCGACCGCTGGCCGCGAGATGAAAAGCACCGCCGAGAAGACGATGAAGAAGAAGCTGGCCGCAGTCGTCAGGTTGAGCTCCTGGGCGTACAAGCCCAGGAAGGTGATCACGCTGGACTGGCAGAACGCCAGGACCGTGATCGCCAGTGAGATGGGCAGGACCTTGGGCTCGATGAAGCTGGACACGGAGAAGCGCTTGTTGGCGGAGCCGCTATCCTGGGCAGGGCTGAGTTTGCTCCGGTCCATGAACAGCGAGACGAGGACGGCGACGACGGAAACGGCGATGCCCGCCCAGAAGATCAGGGGGTAGTTTCCGCTGCGCCCGAGCACCATGCCCAGGAACGGGCCGATGGCGGAGGCGACCGTCATGCTCAGGCCGAAGTAGCCGATCCCCTCGCCGATCCGGTTCTTGGGGATGATGTTCGCGACGATCGTCGCCGCCGCCGTGCTCGCGATGCCGAACGTGGCCCCGTGGAAGAAGCGGATGGCCAGGAGCGACGGCAGCGAACCGGCCGCGAAGTACAGGGCGGATGCCAGGACGGAGAGGCCCACGCCCGTATAGAGCACCGTGGCCAGGCCCAGGCGGCCCAGCAGGTTGCCGGTGAAGAAGCGGGCGACCAGCAGACCGATCACGAACATGCCCGTCGCGGCCCCGGCCTGGCCGGGCGTCGCCTGAAAGCGCGCGATCGCGAACTGCGAGACCACGATCATCGTGAGGTAGAAGTTCATCGAGAGAAACAGGTTCACCAGCGCGATGAGGATGAAGTCCTTCGTCCAGAGTTTTCCTTGGGTCATGCCTTGCCTCTCTTGATGCTCAAATCATCTCAACGTCTGGATTTCAGGCTGCTGCCCTACGTATTGAACGCTGAGAGATCCACCTTAGCACCAGCTCGATAGCTTGTCTCGGCTACGTTTTGTTACGGTCTTGGCTGGGCTCCCAGGAGACGCTCGGGTGATTATCTGTTACAATTCTAAACAAAGAGGAGCCGGCTGTGCGAGACTTGCGTCGCGTTGCCGTCTCGATTCACATGCGAGCAAACCCCATGTCGAAGTGGGCTAAGCAGTGGCCCTTGCCTCGACAGCCTCATGCCAAGGAGGGATTCAAGTGGGCAGAGCCTATCAAGCATTGGTTCTCGGCGGGATCAGCGTGGCCCTCGCCGCGTCGCTTCTGGGTTGCCAGAAGGAGGCCTCCGAGACGCCTCCGAGTGCCGGAACCGAGGAGAGCGGCGGTGCGGCCTCGACAGCTGAGGGCACCATGGGAGACGCCACAGCGGGCAAGGCGCTTTTTGAAGCAAACTGCTCCACCTGCCACGGAGCCAACGGCGAAGGGGTGCCGGGGACGTTCCCTCCGCTGGCAGGAGCCGAGCAGGTCAACGGCTCGGCCGAGGAGCACATCAAGATCGTACTGAACGGCCTATCGGGCCCGATCACGGTCAAGGGGCAGGAATACAACGGCTTCATGACGCCGTTCAAGCACCTCTCGGACAAGGAGATCGCGGATATCGTCACGTACGAGCGGACCTCCTGGGGCAATACCGGGGGAGGCGTGACGGACGCGCAGGTGAAGGCGCTGCGGCAGTAAGCTGCTCCACATACGCGCATGGGGCTGTCTCACGATTGTGAAACAGCCCTTATTGCTTGCGGTATCCTCGTGCTGGCCCTGGATTCCCGCGTCCGCGGGAATGACGGCGGTGGGTGGGTCTCCCCTTCCGAGATAACCCCTTGGCTAGAGATCCGCCCTGCGGAAGGTCCGTAGGGCGGCCAGGAGGGGGATGAGCATCCAGGCGAAGAGGGCGAGGAGTAGGATGACGGGAGCGCCCACGGAGCCGAACATGCGCATGAGGCTCGCGCCGGTCGCGCCGAAGGCGGTGACCGAGTCCAGGGTGATGATGCCCAGCACGCGGACGAGATCCACGGGGTTCAAGAGCAGGAAAAGCACCAGCGTTGCGGAAAGCTGCTTGGCTCCGATCAGGACGGCCCCTCCGACGATCAGGAGATCGTAGAGGATCACGGTCGTGAACCAGACGGCCACCGCGGCGCCCAGGGCGCGAACCCGGCTCTGGGTGAGGATGGCAATCAGCATCGCGAGGCTGAGAAACGCGATCTCGAGCGCGCAGGATAGCCCCAGCAGGACGAGGTAGCGTCCGAAATCCGAGCTGCCAGCCCGCAGTGCGATGAGGATGCCCGCGGCGCCAAACCCTACCAAGGTCGATGCTATCAGGGTCAGGCTCAGCCCCAGGAACTTGCCGAGCATCACCTCGGAGCGGGTCACCGGCTGCGAAAGCAGCAACTCGAGCGCGCCTCGCTCGCTCGTGAGGCTTGACGTCCCGAGGAAGAGCGCGATCAGCGGCAGGAGGATCAGGACCAGGTTCAATAGGCTGGCCGTCGTTCGGGCGAAACCCGTGACCTCGGCGTAGCCGGCTCCCACCAGCCCGAAGTACGAGAGCCCCATGGCCAGCAGCGCGAAGATGCCCGCGAAGATCCAGATGAGCTTGCTGCGCATCGCATCGACCAGCTCCCGCTGGGCGATCACCCAGATGGCTTGCCCGTCCATGCTACTTGCCCTTCACGAGGGACGACCACGTGACGACCGCCGCCTTGTACTTGGGGTCGAGCTTCTTGATCCCCTCGGGGCCGGCGAAGGCCACGATGCCGTAGCGCATGGGCGTGGGATAGGTGCTCTTGGCGAAGGTCGCCTTCTCGACGGGGAGCCACTTCTTGGTCGCGAGGTCATGGACCCACGCTCCCTGGACCTGCTCGTCGCGGATGCGCTTCTGCTTCCAGTACGCCACCATGCAGCCGATGTCGTCGAACTTCGCGACCGTCCGGTCCTTGAGGATCAGTTCCGCGGAGAGCGGGACGTTGGTGATGGCCATGGTGCAGGTCCGGCACTCATCGGCCTCGGGCATGATCTCGACGGGCTTGCCCTGGCTCGTGAAGCCCACGAGCAAGAGCGCGGCCGCGAAGACGGCCATCGTTCTGAGCATCGACGACATGAGTCACTCCTTTCCGGCGGGGCGTTCCCGCGCGACGATCGCCATGAAGATGTCCTCGAGAGTGGCCTCCTCGGTCCGGAAGTCCTCGATCCGGGCTCCCTGAGCCTCGAGGCTGCGCACCATGGCGGCCTTGTGGCGATCGTCGATCACGACCTTGAGGATGCCATCATGGAACTCCACCAGCCGCGCTCCGGCTTCGAGCGAGATCCGCTCGGGTGAGAGATCGTCGGGGGGAGCCTCTTGGCGCGCGAGCTTGAGGGTCATGCGGGTCGGCATGGCGAGGCTTTGGCGCAGGGACTCCAGGGTGTCGATCGCCACGATGCGGCCTTGGTTGCAGACGGCGATCCGGTCGGCGATGGACTCGACCTCGCCCAGGAGATGCGAGCTGAGGAGGATGGTGCACCCCGCTGCCTGGCGCTCGCGGATGATCTCCTTGAAGAGCCGCGAGCCCTCGGGGTCAAGGCCTGCGGTCGGCTCGTCGAGAACCAGGAGCTTGGGGTCTCCGAGGAGGGCCACCGCGAGGCCCAGGCGCTGGAGCATCCCGCCCGAAAATCCCGCCGTGCGCCGCTCGGCAACGTCGATGAGACCGACCTTCGTCAGCAAGGGGTCGATCTGGGACGGCGTGGTCTTGCGCAGCTTCGCGAAGAAGGCCAGCACCTCGCGCGGGCTGAGGTTCTCGTAGAAGTGCACCCGCTGCGGCAGGTAGCCGATCATGGCGCGCGCCCGCTTGGGTTCGCGGGCCACGTCGATGCCCTCGATGGTGATCGTTCCCGAACTGGGTTGCACCAGGCCCACGATGCTCTTGATCGTCGTGCTCTTGCCGGCGCCGTTGGGGCCCAGCAGCGCGAGGACCTCGCCGGGGCGCATCGAGAGGTCGAGATTGCGGAGGGCTTTGACGCTGCCGTATTCCTTGGTGAGATTCTTCAGGATGATCACGCGGAGAAGGCCTTTCTGACGAAGAGCAGGGGCAGGATCCCGAGAAGCAGGGCGGAAAGCGAGAACCCGAGCATCGCGAGGTCGACGCGCCCACTCCCCAAGGGCTTGGCCTCGCCTGCGACGGTAGGCTTCATGCTCGGAGCCGGATCCTTCACGTTTGGGACGTTCACGATTGGGAAGGTGCGCTCGGCGAACTCGAGCGCCTGGATCGCGGGACTCAAGAGGAACAGCCGCGCGGGGGGCATGTTCTCGGTGAGGTATGCGAAGACGCTCCCGGCCATGTGCGGGACATCCCCGCGTCCGTTCCCGTCGAGGTCGTAGCCGCGGTAATCGCTCCAGTAGTTGCCGTCCCAGAGGTTCTCGCTGCGGCCGGTCGGTAGAGCCGCGGACACGGCGTTGCCGGCGATGGTGTTGCCCCGGAACTCGTTGGCCTCCGAGCTGCCGCGCACCTCGATGCCGAGGTCGTTCCCGACGACCCGGTTATCCGCGACGGTCAGGCCGATGGCTCCGTCCATGAAGATGCCGACGCGGTTGCCCAGGACGGCGTTGCCTTCGACCCGGCTGTCCTCGCAGTCCTTGATGAGGAGGCCGTACGCGCGAAATCCGCGATTGCCCGAGAAGAGGTTGTCGCGCAGGGTGAGCCGGCGGCTGAACATCACGGCGGAGCCCGCCTCGGTCTCCGTGAAGCGGTTACCCGAGAAGACGTTGTCGTCCGAGTACATGTAATGAAGGCCGTAACGGGCTTGCGAGACCTCGTTGCCCGAGAGCTGGTTGAACGGCGAGGCGTTGAAGTAGATGCCGTCGCGGGTCACCGCGATGCGGTTGTTCGAGATGCGGTTGTGCGGGGAATCGAAGAGGTGGATGCCGTCTCCTCGGTCGCCGGTGGGGAGCTCGGCGATGCCTCGGATCTCGTTGTCCCGGATGACGGCATGCTGCACGCTATTGAGGTAGATGCCGAAAAGCGACCGATCGAGGAGATTATCCGATACGACGGCTCCGGGAGCCGTGAGCTTGATGGCCGCGGAATCGGTGAGGGCTTCCTTGCCGCTTCCCGTCACGTGCAGGCCGCTGATCCGGCAGTCCGGGGCGCTCACGTGGATCACGTCCCCGGAGCCTCCCCCGTCGAGGATCGGCATCCCTTCGCCGATCAGGGTCAGCGGCTTGGAGAGGACGATGGTTTCGCGGTAGTGCCCCGCGGCGATGCGAATGACGTCACCGGGCGCGGCGGCCTGGATGGCCGCGGTGACCGTCGAATAGCCCCCTGGGCCCACGCGAAGCTCGGCCGCTTCGGCGCGGCCGGCCGCGAGGGCGAGCAAGCAGGCCAGGACGGGGAGGCACTGCCAAAGCGTCATACCGCTCGCTTCCTGAGGTAGAAGTACACGGCGATCGCCGCGAGGATCCAGGCCAGAATGAGCAGGTAGCCGCCCAGACCGAAGTAGCCGTAGGTCATGAAGTTGACCAGCTTGTTGCTGCCCAGGAGGGGGGGCGTGAAGCCGGGAACCTTCATGGGAGCGTCCGGGTCGAGGTTGTGCCCGTACTGGTAGAGCCGGAAGTAGGCGGAACTCAGGCCTACCACGCCGGTCCCGCTCAGCACCACCAGGCTCGAGACGAGCGCCCAGGGGGCGGCGAGGGCCGCGGCGAGGGCGAGCAGGAGGATGGAGACGCCCAGGGCGACGGGCATCCACTTGAGCTCGGGGAAGTCCTTCTCGTGAATCTCCTTCATGCCGATGTAGTGGTTCAGGGTGTTGATCTCGGCGATGTCGTCGATGATGGCGCTGCCGCTTCCCTCGAACTTGTAGGCGTAGACGTAGAGGTTCAGGGTCTCCGGATACTGAGGCGCCTTCAAGTGGAGGAACCAGAGCGGAAAGGCGAAGGAGACGAGCACGAGGATAGCCGCCGCCGCCGAGGCGAGTCGCTGCTTGGGGCCCAACCGCTTGGGCTTTCCGCTGGAGGTGGAAGGAACTTGGGGGTTGGTCATGGGGGGCCTCGTTTCGTCGCTACCGTAGGAGTGAAGGCCCTGGCGGCGCCAGGACCTTCACCAGGCTTGCTAGGGCTTGACCGTCAGGTAACCTTGCATTTCCTGGTGCAAGGCCGAGCAGAAGTTGGTGCAGTAGTAGGCGAAGACGCCCGGTTTGTTGGCGACGAACTTGACCGTCTTGGTTTCGCCGGGATCCACGACCACGTTGATGTTGTACTCGTTGAGGCCCCACCCGTGGATCTCGTCGCGGGTTTGCTCGGCGTTGGTGAGGTGCACCGTCACGGTGTCGCCTTGCCGGACGTCGATGTTGCTGGGGGCGAAGAAGGTCCGGACCATGTAGAGCTTGACGTCGACGTTCTTGCCGTTGCGGGTGACCTTGGCATCGCCCGGGAGCCATGTGGCGTTGGGGTTCTTGTTCTCGGCCTTGGGGTAGACCTCGATCGGCGTGATGGCGTCCGCCTTCAGGAACTGGGCCGCGTGCGGCTCGGGCTCGGTGAACGCCTCGTAGAGCATGGTCATCTTGTTGCCCGTGATGTCGATCAGCTGCGAGGACTCGGGCTTGGAAGGCCCCGTGTTGACCTGCCGTCCCTTGGAGATCTTGTTGAGGGAGACCATGTACTTGCCGTAGGGGTTCATGGTGTTGCCGCCCGCCACGGAGAGGTGTCCGACGTTGTAGGAGACGGGGATCTTGTCTACGACTTCCCAGGTGCCGATCTTCCACTTGGCGATCGCGCTCTCCAGGAAGAGCGAGGTGTAGCCGAATCCCTGATCGTCATACTCGGTGTGGAGGGGGCCCATGCCCGTGTTGACCTCGGCGGTCTTGACGCTCTCGAACTTGATGACGGGCACGCCGTCCTCGGTGCCGGTGAAGTCCTTGTTGGCGATCGCCTGCTCCATCTTGGCGAAGTCGAAGATGGTCGTGACGGGAGCGAGCTTGCCCGAGGCGGCCATGTACTTGCCGTCCGGGGTCACGTCGACGCCGTGGGGGCTGGTGGGAGTGGGAAGCAGGTAGACGAGGTCGGGGACCTTCTTGGGATCCAGCACCGGCACGCCGTTCACCATGTCGGCCTTTCCGGCCGCGACGGCGGCCGCGGCGGCCTTCCAGTTGAGCGCGACGACGTAGTCCCGGGGGTTCTTGGAGGCCGTGACCTCCAGGCG
The DNA here is from genome assembly GCA_036676455.1 of Candidatus Sericytochromatia bacterium. Lineage (GTDB taxonomy): Bacteria > Cyanobacteriota > Sericytochromatia > S15B-MN24 > UBA4093 > UBA4093. The sequence goes on along the minus strand of JAKFCW010000021.1, from coordinate 126,209 downwards.
TCCGGTGGCGCGCTCGGAGTTGTAGCAGGTCCAGAATGCCCAGCTCTCGGAGGGGCCCTTGCCGCCGCTGCCGAGGTCATAGTTGAAGGGCGGCATCAGGACCTGGAAGCCGGTCGTCATCTGGCCGGACTTGGGGTCGACCTTCACGCCGGAGACGAGGCCCTTGTACTGCTGGGCGTACTGGTCGACGGGGGCGTAGGCGTTGGGCACGGGCACGGAGAACCGGGAGGCGGAAAGGATGTACTCGGTGTTGGGGGTGACGAAGCTGGAGCCGTGGTTGCCCATCACGTTGGGCAGCTGGAGGATCTGGTGGGTCTTCATGTCGTTGAGGTTGATGCGGGCGACCCGGTTGTTGCCGTTGTCGTTTACGAAGAGCCAGCGACCGTCGTAGTTGCCCTTCGTCTGCGAGAGGGCGGGGTGGTGGACGTCGCCCCAGGTGTAGCCGCCGAGCATCTCCTTGGTTTCTTCGTCGAAGCCGTAGCCGGTGGCCGGGTAGGGCGTGAAGACCGGAATGGTCGCGATGTGACGCATGGAGGGAACGCCCGCGAGGTAGACCTGGCCGGAATGACCGCCCGAGTAGAAGAGGTAGTACTCATCCAGCTGCCCAGGGGGCACAAAGGTGCGCTGGGCGGCATCCGAGGCGACTCGGCTCTCCTGGTCGCCGCCTGCTGCTTGCGGTTGCCGTTCGCCGGATGGGCCGCATCCCGTCAGCGCCAGCATGCCTGCCGCCGTGATGAGTGCCGCCGTTTGCTTGAAATCGTATCTCATTCGACGCCCCTTCTTATTCAGCTGCTTTGATCCCGCGGAGCCGGGCTCGCTTGGTTGGAGTCCAGAACCTGCCATTTGTAACAAATCTTTTCGATTAATGCAACTTCACGCTGAGGTGTTTGGGGAGGGCTAATGCCCCCTCGTCACTCCCGCGCAGGCGGGAGTCCAGCGAGCGTCACCCGATGCCCGGCGCCTGGATTCCCGCGTTCGCGGGAATGACGCCCTGACTGGCGGCTGACAAAAGGGCCGGCCGCAATTGATGCGGCCGGCGATTGGGGGCTTTCAGTTGTCGAGGCGGCGGTCGTTCAGGGGACGCTTTGGCCTGGTCGAGTCGCCGGCGCGAACGGCGTTACTCGGGCAACGGGATGAAGGACTGCCGGTCGTTCACGGGAAGGGTGATGCGGCCGGAGCGCCAGTCGGCCTTGGCCTGCTCGATGCGCTCCTTGCTGGACGCGACGAAGTTCCACCAGATGTGGCGGGGGCCGACGGGCTCGCCGCCCAGCAGCATGAGGGTGGAGGGCTCGAGGGCTGTCAGGAGCGGAGTGGCTTCCGGGCTGAAGACGAGCAGCTGGCCGCGCGTATGGATTTGGCCGTCGACCTCGACGCGGCCCTTGACGACGTAGGCGGCGCGCTCGGGGTAGCCGATCGGAAGCGGCGTGCGGGCGCCGGCTTGCAGCTCGACGTGGAGGTAGAACATGGGCGAGTGCGTCCGGACCGGTGCTTCGAGGCCGAAGGCCGAGCCTGCGATCAGGCGGCTGGACATGCCCGCCTCGTCGAAGGTCGGCAGAGAGGCGGTCGGGTGATGGGCGAAGCTGGGGTCGCAGTCCTCGATCTCGGTGGGCAGCGCGACCCAGGCCTGCAGCAGCTCCATGGTGCCGCCGCGCTGCTGGAAGCTGCCCTCGAGGCGCTCCGAGTGGCTGACTCCCTTGCCGGCGATCATCCAGTTCACGTCTCCGGGGCGGAGCATCTGCTCGGCGCCGGTGCTGTCGCGGTGCATCATCTCGCCTTCGAGGAGGTAGCTGACGGTCGAGATCCCGATGTGCGGGTGCGCGAGCACGTCCATCCGGCTGCCGGGTGAGGGCGGGACGGCGACGGGGCCGGCATGGTCCAGGAAGGTGAACGGTCCGACCATCCGCAGCTCGCGGTAGGGCAGCACGCGGGCGACCTCGTAGGCTCCGATGTCCGCCTTGCGGGCCTGGATGATGCGATCGAGCATCGGGACGGAGTCGTTCATTTCCCCTCCTCTTGGCTAGAACCTGCGGCCCACGCGCGGATCGCCTCCATGGCGGGGCGCAGGCCTTCCCCGCGAGCGGTCAGGCGGTAGGTCACCGCCAGGGGCGGCCCCGGATCGACGATGCGCTCGACGAGGCCCCATTCGGCGAGTTCGGTCAGCCGCTCGTCGAGCATGCGCTTGGAGAGCATGGGGATCGCCCGGGCGATCTCGTTGAAGCGGGCGGGTCGCTGGAGCAGCACGTCGAGGATGGGGCCCATCCAGCGCTTGCCTAGCATGCGAAAGGCGGTCTCGGTGTGTTGGCAGGCATGAAGATCGAGGTTCGTCATAAGGGTATTTTACCCAACCAGGTTATGATTGACAACCGGCTCGGACGAGTGTTTGGATGAACCTAACAGTCGCTTCATATCACTGTGGTAAACATGGGGCTGAGCGTCCCGATTACCTGACGGAGTAGCCAGATGAGCATCGAGTTCTCGCCTCCCTTGCCGACCGTGAACGCCAACCTTGGCCCTGGGTTCAGCGCGAATCGGATCGTCGCGGCTCAGGTGGCGGCGCTCATGCAACCCGTCATGGGCATGGACCATTTCCTCATGAGCGACGTCACCTTCGCTCCCCACCCGCATGCGGGCTTCTCGGCGGTGTCGTACGTCTTCGAGAACTCGCCGGGCATGCTGCGCAACCGGGATTCGCTGGGGAACGACTTCGAGATGGGGCCCGGCGGGCTCATCTGGACGCAGGCTGCTCGCGGCGTGGTCCACGACGAGCGTCCCGCCAAGGCGGGCGCCGCGGTGCATGGCGTGCAGATCTTCGTGAACCTGAGCGGCAAGTACAAGGGGATCGCCCCGCGGGTCTTCCGACTGGATGGCCGCGAGGTGCCGGTCTGGAGCGACGCGCAAGGCGATCGCGTCCGGGTCGCCGTCGGCCAGTACGGTGGCGTGAAGTCGCCCGTCGTCCCAGTGGAGCCGTTCAACCTATTGGACATCACGCTGCAGCGGCAGATCGACCTCACGCTCGACGAGGGCTGGAACACCGTACTTTACGTGCTCACCGGAGAGATCGCGCTGTCGGCGGACGAGAAAAGGGCCCGCGTGTCGGGCTCGCAGGCGATCGCCCTGCGTGGCGAGGGAACGGTCGCACTATCCGCCGTGTCGCCGGCCCACGTGCTCCTGCTCGCCGGGATCGTCGTCGACGAGCCGGTGGTCTCTTACGGCCCCTTCATCATGAACACCGAGGCGCAGGTCGCCGAGGCGGTGCATCGCTTCCAGCAGGGGGGCATGGGGTACCTGGAGCCGCTGCCTTAACTGTGTTACTGTGAAGGAAGCGTAATAAACGCGTCGTCACGACGGCACCAACTCGCCTGCGGGCGCTAGATAAGGCCTGATGAGCGTCATCCAGATCGCGAACTTGTTCAACACGGCAGGCGTGGCGATCGTCACCCTGCTCTCCATCATCTTCGCCTTCCGCTACCCCACGCCGTTCTTCCGGATGTGGACCGCCGCCTACACCCTCTTCTTCGGGGTCGTCGGCCTCGAGATGGTGCAGGTGCTAGGCGAGCGCACGCTGCCCCTCTCCTTCATGCAGATCGCATTTTTCGCCACTTCTGCCTGCTGCTTCTTCCGGACCGGAAACCTCCTGCGCGGCAGCTTCACCCATTCCCTGGCGGTCGCTGTCGCGCTGATCGCAGCCTCCGGTCTGAGCGCCTTCTTGCTCGTGAAGGGCGTACCTTACACCTACGCGATCGCGCCTGTCTTCCTCGCCACGGCCGTCACGATCTTCCGGCTCGGCGTTCTGTTCCTGCGCCGCCCCACGGTCTCATCCACCGCCGAGGGTGTCCGCTGGGTCGCCTGGCCCCTCATCCTCTTCGCCCTCTGGCCCCAGGTCTTCCCCTACGCCCTCTTCTCCACGACCCCGCTGGGCATCATCGGCTACTGGATCTGCGGCATCCTGAACATCCTGGTCGGCGTCGGCATGGTGATCTACCTGCTGGACGACAGCTGGAACCGCTACACCGACGAGCAGAAGAAGCAGATCCGCCTCAAGCGGGAGTTCATCTCGGTGGTCAGCCACGAGCTGCGCACGCCCCTCTCCTCGGTGCTGGGCTACGCGGAGTTCCTCGAGGACGAGCTTTCCGGTCCCCTCAACAGCGACCAGAAGGCCTTCGTCTCGCATATCCAGGATGGCACCCGGCGACTACAGCGCCTGGTGGACGATCTGCTCGACTTCTCCGCGCTCGAGGGCGGCAGCCTCCGGCTCGAGCACCGAAGCGTCAACGTGAAGGAGAAGATTTCCACGGCTCTCGAGAGCATGCGGCCCCAGGCCCAGAAGGCGGGCATCACGCTGGTAGAAGCCGTCCCCCCGGGCCCCATTCCCATGCTGCTCGACCCCGGACGGCTGGAACAGGTGCTCATCAACCTGATCGGCAACGCCATCAAGTTCACGCCGGCCGGCGGCACCATCACGGTGCGCGTCAGCTCGCTGCCCCAGGAGCTTCGCGTCGAGGTCGCGGACACCGGCATCGGCATCCCCGCCGCCCAGATGCATCGCATCTTCGAGCGCTTCTTCCAGGTCGACTCCAGCAACACCCGCGAGCGCAACGGCGTGGGCCTGGGCCTCGCCATCTCGAAGGCCATCGTCGAGGCCCATGGCGGGCGCATCGGCTGCCATAGCCAGGAAGGGCGGGGAAGCACCTTCTGGTTCTCCCTGCCCCTGTCCGGAACCCCCGACGCGCGCCAGCTCGAAGCCACGCCATAGCCCCGCCCGAAACAGCGAGCGGGGCCTTGGGCGCTGCATGCGAAGGGAGCGTTCCTCTCGTGCACTCTGCGCTCGCTTCTTACGCGGTTTGCGCATAGCATGAAGCGCGCGCCGCTCGGGGCGCGGAGCAGACTATAGGAGCGTCGCCATGAGAAGGCTAGCGGTAGTGTTGGTTAGCGCGATCTGCCTGGGGCTTAGTGGCTGCCAGCATCTCAAGGGTCTGATAGCCTCCCAGCAGCTTGGGCAGGTCAATCCGGACGTCCGGTGGGTCTCGGAAAGCACGGAGATCCTGGATTTGCGGGGGCCTGCGACGGCCCAGGTGCGGGTGCCGGTGGAAGTGACGGTCCAGGTGGTGATCGGCAGCAGCAGTTGCAACCGCTTGGGCGAGGTGCTGCTCGACGTGGATGACGCCGCGCGGACGGTCACGGTGAGGGCGACCCGGCTGACGGCGCAGGCCGACCCGCCGATTCCCTGCACGGACGATTACGGCTGGACGAGCGAGAAGGCCACGTTCACGCCGATGACGACGGGGACTTACCGCGTCTTGGCCCAGGGGTTCAAGCCGGGCTATGGGGCGCCGGGGGGGGCGGAGCCGCGAGGAACGCTCGACATCGAGGTGCAGTCACCCTAGGTGGCTTAGCCAGCTCCATCCAGCGGCGGTTGGAATGTCGGCCGACACGGGGTTGATATGACGGCGCTTCAAAGGATGTATGATGGAGGAGTCATCGCGGGTGGTCTGAGGATGTTTCTCATGCAAGAACCGGATGCGTCCCCCTGGGGCTTGATGCTGCTCTTGGGACTCCTTCTGCTCAGCTATCCTCTCATGGCCCTCTTCAACCACCGGATGCCGATCTTCGGGGTGCCGATGATTCTGCTTTACGGGTTCGGGGTCTGGCTCGGGTTGATCGTGCTCTCCCTGCTTTACCGTCCGCGCGAGTAGCCCGCATGCTCATTTTTGCCGCGAGCGTCACGGTCTTCGTCGCGTATCTCAGCTTCCTGGTCCTCGTTGCGTACCGAGTCGAGCGGCAAACCGGTTGGCTCGCGACCTTGCCCTCCAAGCGCTGGGTCTACGCGCTATCCCTCACCGTCTTCTTCACGGGCTGGAGCTACTTCAGCGCGGGAAGCTCTCTACTCGACCTGGGGATGCCGTTCGTGGCCATCCAGATCGGGGCGAGCCTCACGCTGCTCTTCGGTTGGCCGATTCTCAAGCGCGCCGTTCGGATCGCCAAGCTGCACCGGGTCACCACGTTGCCGGGCCTCTTGTCGGTGCGCTTCGGCGCCTCTCGCATGCTCACGGGCCTGGTCGCCGTACTGCTCGTCGTCGGGACCCTCCCCTACATCGCCTTGCAAATCGGAGCGCTCGGCTTCGCCCTGGAGAACGTGGTGACCTCCCCGTCGGTCCTCGAACTACAGGAGGGGCGCGGCGTGGTCTTGACCCTGACCCTCCTGCTCGCCCTCTTCGCGATTGCCTTTGGAGTCCGCCGGGCCGATCCCACGCATCGCAACGCCGGGATGACGGTCACCCTCGCCATTGACGGCCTCGTCAAGTTGGCGGCCGTGATCGCGGTCTCCTGCTTCGCCCTCTGGAAGCAGCCCGAGCTGTTCGCGCTGCTCTCGGCCCCGGATATCTGGCCCCACTTGCTCCTGGAGAGCACTCCGCGCAACTCCTACGCCACCTGGCTCGGCTACCTCTTGATCAGCATGGGGGCGGTAGCTGTTTTGCCCCATATGTACCACCTCATCGTGGTGGAAAGTGCCGACGAGAATCAGGTGGCCGACGTTCGGGGGGCGCTGCCGCTCTACGGGTGGCTCACCTACCTGATGGTGATACTGATTGCCATCGCAGGTTTGGCGCGGGGCCTGGAGGGTCCCCAGAACCAAGCTTCCATCCTGCTGATTCCCATGGCGGCCAATCAGCCGATCCTTGAATTACTCGCCTACCTGGGGGGAGTCGCCGCCGCCGCCGGGATCACGATCGCCGCCTTCGTCGCCCTGACCAACCTGATCACGGCCGACCTGGTCCTTCCCGTTCTCAGCCGTCTCACCACGCGGCTGGGGCCTGCCTTGCTTCCCTTGCGCTGGCTGATTCTCCTGGCCGTCGCGGGGATGTCCTTCGGTGTCTGGTTGCTGACCGACGTCACGTTCCTCAGCCAATTCGGCCTCGTCAGCTTCATCGCCGCCGCTCAACTCGCTCCCGCCCTCTTCCTGGGCATGACGTGGGCCAAGCTCTCGCGTGGAGCGGTCCTCTGGGGGCTTGTCCTGGCGGTGCCGACCTGGCTCTATACCGCGTTGTTGCCCAGCTTCGCGGGAAAATCCCCTGTGCTTGCGCGTTGGGTCGCAGACGGCCCGTTCGGCTGGAGCCTCTTGAGGCCGTACTCCTTGTTCGGCCTGACGGGGATGGACCCGTACGTCCATTCCTTCTTCTGGAGCATGACGCTCAACCTGATGGCGATCGTCCTCGTCAGCCTTTTCAAGCCGTCCACGCGGGCTGAGGTCGAGCAAGCCGAGGCCCTGCTGCAGGGAAAGCCCACCTACCCGTTGCTCTATCACCGCTTCTTGAAGACCCTGTCCTATCCGGAGATGGAGGCCGTCCTGGTCAAGTACCTGGGAGACGAGCAAGCACAGGAGCAGATGGAGCGAATCCGGGCGGACCTCTCCAGGATGGACGTTCCGCAAGAGTCCAAGCTGCTGGCGGCACGAAATGCGATTCAGAGGGCGCTGAGCGGGCCGCTCGGCCCCAGCGTGGCCTGCGACATCGTTCAGCGGGAGTTCCCGGTGTCGGAATCGGCCGTGCCGGATGCGATGGAGGCCTACCAGAAGCTCGAGTTGATGCTGGAAACCAGCCGGGAAGACCTGGCGAGCCGTCTACGCGAGCTTTCGCTGCTCAATGCCCTCTCCGAGCGTCTGGTGGTGGCCCGCGATCAACACCACGTCCTGGAGACCGGGACCGGTCTACTTTGGGACATGCTTCACTTCGAGCGGGTCGGGGCCTTGATGGTCGAGCAGGGGCAGAGCCGGCTTTGCTGCCTCAAGGGCTTTCAGCACCTGACGGAGGGACCTTTCAGCGTTCCGGAGGACTCCTCCCTGGCGGATGCCTTGAGGCGGAGACAGATTTATGTCGTCACCGAGGGCCGGAGCCAGGACCCGATTCTCTCCTTGGAGGGCGCCCGAACCCTCTTTTACGTGCCGATCGTCTCCGAGCAATCGAGCGTGGGCGTCCTGATCTGCGGAATGACCTCGTCGCCGCTGGCTCTCTCGCCGAGTCTCCGGAACGTCTTGCAATCGATCGCCAACGAGCTCGCGATCTCGCTGTCCGAAGCACGGCATCGCGAGAAGGAGGAGCTGCTGCGCCAGCAACTGGAAACGACGCTCGCCAATCTCGCGGACGGTGTCATCGTCTTCGACCCCCAGCGGAAGATCCGCTTGGTCAATCCCGCTTTCCGGAGGTTGGCCTTCGTCCCGGCCGCGGAGGATCTGCAGGGGGCTGATCTGCTCACGATCTTCCAGTGGCTGGACCCGAAGGATCTTTCGGGCCAGCGCCTTGCTCTCGAGAAGTTGCCCTCCATCCAGGCGCTCGGCGGAAAAACGGCGCATCTCACGGCGCGGGTGGGGGGGCATGAGGAGGGCGAACGGATCCTCTCCATCACCAGCGTGCCCGTGCTGGATGCCGCCGACCGGGTCGTTCAGGTCGTCAGCGTCTACCGCGACATCACCGAGCTGTATCACCTGACCGAAGACCTGGAACGGCGGGTCCAGGATCGCACGGACGAGCTCGCCCAGGAGCGGGATCGGTTGATGCTCTCCAACCAGAAGCTGGAAAAGGCGCTCGAGGACCTGCGCAACCTGGATCAGTTGAAGGGGACGTTCGTCAATGCCATCTCGCACGACCTGCGGATCCCGCTCACGGGGATCACCGGGTATGCGGAGTTTCTCGAGGACGAGATCGGGGGGCCACTGACCGAACAGCAGCAAGTGTACGCGCGAGAGATTCAGCTGGCCGCCGCGCGTATGACGCGCCTGCTCAACGATCTGCTCGACTACGCCCGGATCGAAGCGGGGAAGCTCACGGTCGAGCTGAGAACGATCGAGCTGACCGAGCTGCTTCGCGGCGCGGTGGCCACCTTCCTGCCTGCCGCCGAGAAGAAGGGCCTGCGCCTCGTCCTCGACCTGCAGCCGGCTATCCCCGCGGTCTGGGCGGATGCGGACCGGGTTTTGCAGATCGTGAGCAATCTCTTGAGTAACGCCATCAAGTTCACGCCGGCGGGCGGAGAGGTTCGCGTGAGGGCGCTTTCCGAGGATGCCGTGGTTGCGACCGAGGTTTCGGACACGGGGCCGGGAATTCCTCCCGAGGTCCTTCCGCACCTCTTCGAGCGCTTCTTCCAGACCGAGGCGGGGATCAAGGCCGGTGGGACCGGGCTGGGCCTCTCGGTCTCCAAGAGCCTGGTCGAGGCGCAAGGAGGAACCATGTCGGTCGAGTCCAAGCCAGGAGAAAAGACGACCTTCCGCTTCACGCTGCCGAAGGCCGTCTCTGAATGATCGCGGAGGGATTCGCTTACTGAGCGGTGTAGCCGCCATCCACCACGACGGCTTGTCCGGTCACGCCGCCGGCCTTCGGGCTTGCCAGGAAGAGGGCGTAGTCGGCGATCTCCTGGACGTCCAGCAGGCGCTGCTGGGGCACCAGCGGGTAGATGACCTCCGAGAGCACGGCTTCCAGCGGCACGTTGCGGGTCTTGGCGAGGTCGGCGAGCTGGTTGCGGACCAGGGGCGTGTCGACGTAGCCTGGGCAGAGGGCGTTGACGGTGATGCCGTGGGCGGCGCCCTCGAGGGCGGCCACCTTGGTCAGGCCGATGACGCCGTGCTTGGCGCTGTTGTAGGCGGCCTTGCCCGCGAAGCCCACGAGGCCGTTGATGGACGCGACGTTCAGCACGCGGCCGTAGCCCTGGCGCTTCATCACCGGGAAGGCGTACTTGATGGCGGTGAAGGGTGCCACCAGGAGGACCTTCACCATCTGCTCGAACTTCGCGGTGGGGAAGTCCTCGATGGGGGCGACGAACTGCAGGCCCGCGTTGTTGATGAGGACGTCCAGGCGCCCGAACGCGCTCACCGTGCCCTCGATGGCCGCCTGAAGCTGCGCCTCGTCGGAGACGTCGCAGCCGAATCCCAGGGCTTGCGTGCCCTTGGCCTGGAGCTCGGCGGCGAAGGCCTGCGCCTTGGCCCGGTCCAGGTCCGCGATCGCCAGGGTAGCCCCCTGGGCGGCGAAGCTCTCGGCGATCGCCTTGCCGATGCCCGAGGCACCGCCGGTGATGAAGACGACCCGATCGTGATATCCGTACATCTGTATTCCTCCTCGAAGGGGTGGCGCCTGCGGCTGTCGCGGAAGGCAGCGAAGCTGACCTGAAGCGACGACAGGCTAGTAGAGACCGAAGACGACGTAGGCGGCGATCGCCACGAAGACGGCCGCGGTCTTGATGAGGGTCATGGCGAAGATGTCGCCGTAGGCCTGGCGATGGGTCAGCCCCGTGACGGCTAGCAGGGTGATCACCGCGCCGTTGTGAGGCAGGGTGTCCATGCCTCCGCTCGCCATCGAGGCGACGCGGTGCAGGACCTCCGGGGGGATGCCCATGGCCGTGGCCTGCTGCAAGTAGGTCTGGCCCATGGCGGCCAGGGCGATGCTCATGCCGCCAGAGGCCGAGCCGGTCACGCCCGCCAGGGCGGTGGTGGTGACGGCCTCGTTCACCAGGGGGTGGCTGAATGTCGTCCCCAGCGCCGCGCTGAGGGTCTTGAAGCCGGGCAGGGCCGCGATGATGGCTCCGAAGCCGTACTCCGAGGCGGTGTTTAGCGAGGCGAGCATGGCGCCGCCCACGGCCGCGTTCAGGCCGATGCTGAGCTTGCTCTTGACCCGCTTGAAAGACAGCAGCATTACCAGCGCGATGGCCGCCACCAGGGCGATCTCCACCGACCAGAGGGCGCTGACCTTCGAGAGCATGATGGGTTCGCCGCTCACCCCGATGGCCGAGAGGTCGATCGTCGCGGGGTAGAGGCGGGGCATCGCATCGGTGAGGCCCTTGTTGAGGGCGGCGACGACGATCAGAGGCAGGATGGCCAGGGCGGGATGGGGAAGCGAACCACTCTCCACGGCTTCGGGTTCGTTGGTGTGGTTCTGCCCGTACCCCTCGCCGGCGCTATGCGCCTGGCGGCGGCGCCATTCCAGGTAGGTCAGCCCGCAAACCAGCACGAACACGGCCCCCAAGAGCCCCATGCGGGGGGCGGCCCAGGAGGTGGTGTTGAAGAAGGTGGTGGGGATGAGGTTCTGGATTTGCGGGGTGCCGGGCAGGGCGTCCATGGTGAACGTGAAGGCGCCCAGGGCGATGGTTCCGGGGATGAGGCGCTTGGGGATGTCGAGCTGCTTGAACATCTCGGCGGCGAAGGGGTAGACGGCGAAGGCGACGACGAAGAGGGAGACGCCACCGTAGGTCAAGAGGGCGCAGACGAGGACGATGGTGAGCATGGCGTGCCGGGAGCCGACCAGGCGGATGACGGCCTGGATGATGCTCTTGGAGAAGCCGGAGAGCTCGATGACCTTGCCGAAGATGGCGCCGAGCAGGAAGACGGGGAAGTAGTTCTGGATGAAGCCGACCATCTTGCCCATGAAGACCTGACTGTAGAGGGGCATGACGTGGGCGGGGTGGGTCATGAGGACGGCCAGCAGGGCGGCGAGGGGGGCGAAGAGGATGACGCTGAAGCCGCGGTAGGCGGCCAGGATCAGGATCCCCAGGGCGATCAGGATGACGAGGACGTCCAAGTGCTAGGACCTCCGGGGCGCGTCGAGGCAGGCACGGATGGCGTCCGCGGCCTCGCCGATGGCGGAGAGGCCCGCGAGGTGGCCGCCGGCGGCTGAGAGGGGATGTACGTCGAAGGGGGTGCCGGCCTTGGCGAGGGCGTCGACCAGCGGGTCGTGGTAGCTGCTGGCGGGGATGAGCTGGTCGCCCTGGCCGGGGATCAGCAGGACGCGGGCCTGCAGCCGGGAGAGGGCGTCTTGCATGGAGCGGTGTCCGAGGGCGAGGTCCCAGCGCATGTTGGTGCGGAGCATGGCGATCCAGGCGTTGGCGTCGCAGGTGCGGGCGCGCTGGCGGGGCTCCTTGGCGAGCCAGGCTTCGATGGCCCATTCGCCGGTGGTCTTGGGGGCGGGCATGCGGCCGAAGCTGGCTTGCAGCTCGTCGGCGCCGCTGGCGGTGACGATCATGAGCTCGATGGCGAGGGCGAGGCCGTCGAGGGGCGGGTCCTCGGGGTCGTAGCGGCCGTCCTTGAACTTGGGGTCGAGTCGGATGGCTTGTTCCATGGCGTGGTAGAGGCCGATCTCGCGGGCGCGGAACTCGGCGAGTCCGATGGCGACGATGCAGCGTTCGACCATGGAGGGGTAGGAGGAGGCCCAGGCGAGGGCCTGGATGCCTCCGAAGGAGGGTCCGGCGACGGCGGCGAGGCGGTTGACGCCCAGTTGGTCGAGCAGCAGGCGCTGGGCCAGCACGGAGTCGCGGACGTCGAGGGCGGGGAAGTCGGGGCCGTAGGGCTTGCCGGTTTCGGGGTCGAGGCTGGCGGGGCCGGTGGTGATGCCGTGGGGGGCGTCCATGCGGACGCAGCCGAGGGCGTCGGCGGCGACGACGAAGTAGCGGTCGGTGTCGATGGCCTTGCCGGGGCCGATGATGGCGTCCCACCAGCCGGGCTGGGCGTCGGCTTCGGAGTAGATGCCGGCGGCGTGGGAGTTTCCGGAGAAGTGGTGGCAGACGAGGATGGCGTTGTCGCCGGCGGCGTTGAGCTGGCCGGCGGTTTCGTAGCCGAGGGTGACGTCCTGGAGCGTGGCGCCCGAGCGTAGCGCCAGGCGTTCGAGGCGCGCTTGGCGCTTGCGCATGAGCAGAGTGGACGAAGCGGGGGCGGTGGCCATGGCGGTATCCTCTTAGAACGACCTTTGACGGGGGGATGGTAACCGGGGGCCGTTACGGCGGCGTTACGGATGGTGGCCAGGGGAGCTGTAACGCCTTGAGGTGGGATGAGTCGATTGCGCGCATGCGCGCCTGGAGCGTCCGTCAGATCGTGACGGGCCTTGCCGCAGGCCTGTTTGGAGGGCTGCTACTGGCGCTGGCGTTTCGATACCGCCACCTGATCGACCTGGAGGCGATGCGTGCGGGTCTTTCCAGGCTGGGTCCGTGGGCGCCGCTGGGGCTGGTGTTGTTTTTCGTGGTGCAGCAGCTCATGCCGGTCTTTCCGAATTTCCTGCTGATCGCGCTGGCGGGGTTGCTTTTCGGGTTGCCCTGGGGGGTGGCGTGGTCGTGGCTGGGGATCGTGTCGGCGGCGGCGCTACTTTACGGGCTGGGCACGCGCTGGGGGCGGCGTTTGATCCGGGGCATGGTCGGCGACGAGCACCTCGTAATGGCGGAGAGCCTGATGCTGCGGCGCGGAGCGTGGGCGGTGCTGGGGATCCGGATGATCCCGGTGCTGCCGAGCTACCTGGTGAGTTACCTGGCGGGGATCGTGCGGGTGCCGTTCGGGGTGTACCTGCTGGGCACGGGGCTGGGGGTGCTGCCGGGGACGGTGCTTTACGCGCTGCTCGGAGAGCGGATCACCCGGCCGGCGGATCCCTGGTTCTGGGTGGCGCTGCTGGGGCTTGGTGCTTTGTCGGGCCTGGCGCTGGCGATCGACCGTCGCGTGCGGCCCACGGAGCCTCCTTTGTCATAAGCCGACCCTCCTCGGCCTCCAAGATCAGCCCCTTTTTCCTTGAGCCTTCCGACGGGATAGGGTAAGGTTGTCCTTACGCCGCTTCGCAATTTGTAACGCATAAATGTAACGTTCGGGTAACGGGCCGATGGTGGGCTGGATCCCGTAGGCAGCCTCGAGGGCTGCGACGTGGCTGCAAAGATGGCAGCCGAGGAGGTCCCGTGATTCAGATAGCAGGCATGACCCTCCAAGCGCCCTTGCGGCCGGAGGATGAGGAGGTTCTGACCCCGGAGGCACTGACCTTCGTGCAACGGCTCGCACAGCGTTTCGAGCCGGATCGCCAGGCGTTGCTGGAGGCCCGCGAGCGGCGCCAGGCGGCCTTGCGCTCTGGCCAGTTCCCGGATTTCCTGCCCGAGACGGCGGATGTCCGGCAGGGCGATTGGAAGGTGGCCGAGGCGCCGAGGGATCTGCTGGATCGGCGCGTGGAGATCACGGGGCCGACGGACCGTAAGATGATGATCAACGCGCTCAATTCGGGCGCTCGGGTCTTCATGGCGGATCTCGAGGACTCGACCTCTCCGACCTGGCACAACGTGATCGAGGGCCAGCGCAACCTGATGGAGGCGGTGAGGCGCACGCTGCGGCTGGACACTCCGTCCAAGGTCTACGCCTTGCGCTCCGAGACGGCCACGCTGGTGGTGAGGCCCCGGGGCTGGCACCTGGTCGAGAAGCATGTCCTGATCGACGGCCAGCCGGTCTCGGCGAGCCTCTTCGACTTCGGGCTGTATTTCTACCACAACGCCCACGAGCTGATCCGGCGGGGGACGGCGCCGTACTTCTACCTGCCCAAGCTGGAGAGTCACCTCGAAGCGCGCCTCTGGAACGCGGTCTTCAACGCCGCGCAGGACGAGCTAGGGATTTCCCGGGGCACGATCCGCGCCACGGTGCTGATCGAGACGATCCTCGCGGCCTTCGAGATGGAGGAAATCCTCTACGAGCTGCGCGAGCATGCTTCTGGCCTGAACGCGGGCCGCTGGGACTACATCTTCAGCCTGATCAAGAAGTTCTCGCACCGGCCGGACTTCGTGCTGCCGGACCGCGCGCAGGTGACCATGAGCGTGCCGTTCATGGCGGCGTACGCGGATCTGCTGGTGAAGACCTGCCACAAGCGCGGCGCGCATGCGATCGGCGGAATGGCGGCCTTCATCCCGAGCCGCAAGGATCCGGAGGTCAACGAGGTCGCCATGGCCAAGGTCCGCGAGGACAAGGTTCGCGAGGCCAAGTCGGGCTTCGACGGCACCTGGGTGGCGCATCCTGACCTGGTGCCAGTCGCCATGCGCGAGTTCGACGCGGTGCTGGGCGAGAAGCCCCACCAGAAGCAGGTTCGCCGCGAGAAGGTCAAGGTGACCGGGCGTCACCTGCTGGATCTGGCGATCGACGAGGCGCGGGTCACCGAGACGGGGCTGCGCAATAACCTGAGCGTGGCCCTGCAGTACCTGTCGGCCTGGCTGGGCGGCACGGGCGCGGTGGCCATCTTCAACCTGATGGAGGACGCGGCGACTGCCGAGATCGCGCGCGCCCAGCTCTGGCAGTGGATCCGCCATGGCATCCGCCTGAATGACGGCCGCCAGGTGACTCCCGATCTGTACCGGACGCTGCGCGACGAGGAGTTGTCGAAGCTTCCGGAGGCTGCCCACTTGCAGGAGGCGGCGGTCCTGTTGGACCACCTCGTCGCTTCCGAGCGATTCATCGACTTCCTGACGATTCCCGCCTACGACGCGCTCAAGGGATGAGCGCCAGCGACGTTCCCATGCTTTACGAAGGAGTATCAGGCTGATGGCCAACGATAGCAAGTCTCAAGTGACGGCCCTAAAGCAGACGTGGGCCCAGGATTCCCGGTGGAAGGGCATCCAGCGCGACTATTCGCCGGAGGACGTGGTGAAGCTGCGTCCTTCGATGATGGTGGAGCACACGATGGCCAAGGCTGCCTCGGAGCGCCTCTGGAAGCTGCTGAACAGCCAGGGCTACGTCAACACCTTCGGGGCGTTGACGGGGGCGCAGGCGGTGCAGATGGTGAAGGCGGGCCTGCAAGCCATCTACCTGAGCGGCTGGCAGGTGGCCGCCGACAACAACATGGCGGGCCAGACCTACCCCGACCAGAGCCTCTACCCGTCGAACTCGGTGCCGATGGTGGTGAAGCGCCTCAACAACGCCCTGATGCGCGCCGACCAGATCCATCGCCTCGAGGGCAACTCCGACATCCACTGGTACGCGCCGATCATCGCGGACGCGGAGGCCGGCTTCGGAGGTCCCCTGCATGCCTTCGAGTTGATGAAGAGCATGATCGAGGCGGGCGCCGGCGGCGTGCACTTCGAGGATCAGCTCGCCAGCGAGAAGAAATGCGGTCACCTGGGCGGCAAGGTCCTGGTGCCGACCAGCCAGTTCATCCGGACGCTTCAGGGCGCGCGGCTGGCCGCCGACGTCATGGGCGTGCCGACGGTCATCATCGCCCGTACCGACGCGCTGAACGCCACGCTGCTGACCAGCGACGTGGACGAGCGCGATCGCCCCTTCATCACCGGGGAGCGCACGCCCGAGGGCTTCTACCGGGTCAAGGACGGCATGGAGACCACCATCACCCGCGCCCTCTCCTACGCTCCCTACGCGGACGTGATCTGGTTCGAGACCAGCAAGCCCGACATGCAGGAGGCCAAGATCTTCGCCGACGCCATCCACGCCCAGTTCCCCGGCAAGATCCTGGCGTACAACTGCTCGCCGTCGTTCAACTGGAAGAAGCACCTCGACGAAACGCAGATCGCCCGCTTCCAGGAAGCGCTCGGCGCGATGGGCTACAAGTTCCAGTTCATCACGCTGGCGGGCTGGCACCTCATCAACCTGCACACGTTCGAGCTGGCGCAGCAGTACAAGCAGCGGGGCATGACGGCCTACGTCGACCTGCAAGACCGGGAGTTCGCCGCCGAGCCCCACGGCTACACGGCCACCCGGCACCAGCGCGAGGTCGGTACCTCGTACTTCGACCAGGTGCTCATGGCCATCACCGCAGGCCAGGCGTCCACCGCGGCCCTGAAGGGCTCTACGGAGGCCGCTCAGTTCCACTAACTGGCGCGGGATCGCGAACCGATCAGGAGGGCCCTTTTGGGGCCCTCCGCTTTACTTGGAGAATGCCATGGCCTCTCCTCCCTCCCCTTCTCGACCGCCGGTCGGCCTCCTGGCCGCCATCACCACCCTGCTGAGCGTCTTAGTGCTCGGCATGGTGATCACCGGCATCCTCGCCGCGCGCTGGGTGCCCGAGGCCATGGGCCTCTTGCGGGAAATGAATCAGGAGTTGAAGGCCACACGCCTGGCCACCCAGCAACTCCGAGTCGAGGTGGATCGCATGCAGGCCGTGGCGGCCTCGGCCTCCGCCCAGGTGGCGGAGCGGCAACGGGAAGCGTCGCGGACACTGCGGGCCCGGGCCCGCGATACCCAGGAGAAGATGGATGGCATATCGAAACGTCGCGCCCGCATTCCCGAGCGTGTCTCGGCCAATCCCCTGACCAAGCTCGACGCGGTGATCGACCTCAACAAGATCATGGCCGACGAGATCCTGATCCTGAACCGCCTGCTCGCCGGTTCGCTGGCAGACATGGCGGACGCCGTCGAGCCGCTCCCCGCTCAAGAGCAGCGGAAGACTCCCTGAGCGGGCGCTTAGCCGGCGTTGTCAGGAAGCTCGGGCCGATCGAGGATCACCTCGATCTCCCGGGCTTCGCCCTTTTTGAGGTCCACCACCCAGAGCGAGCGCGTGAGCTTGCCGTCGGAGACGCTCAGGTGGTGTTGCCCGATGTCCACGTTCTCGAAGTCCCAGGTGCCCTGGGCGTCGGTGAGGCCCATGGTGCGGGCGTTGAGGGTGGCCGTGCCGTTGGGGACGGCCTCGCCGGAGCGGTAGCGCAGCTTGACCTTCAGGTTCGCCGCGGCTTCCTTTGCCGGCTGCAGGCCCTGGAAGA
Organism: Candidatus Sericytochromatia bacterium; assembly: GCA_036676455.1. Taxonomy (GTDB): domain Bacteria; phylum Cyanobacteriota; class Sericytochromatia; order S15B-MN24; family UBA4093; genus UBA4093. Next base: position 108,743 of record JAKFCW010000021.1, on the reverse strand, counting down.
TGGCGTAAGCCGCCTCCCGGACCTGGGCTTGCTGCAGGCGCGCGTCGAAGCGCTGCAAGGGACCGGGGACGACCGTGATGGAGGGGCAGGCGGGATGAATCAGCACGTAGCTGGAGTACGGCTTGGTCTTGCCCGATTCGCCAAGCGCGCGAGACAGGGTCTGCCGGATGGTTTCCGAGAGCTGCTTGCCCTTCGTGCTCGACGGGTAGTGCTCGATGCGGAAGTCGTCCTCGCCCTCGGCGTTCAGGGCGACGGTGAGGAAGAGGGTGGCGCCAACCTCGTTGGAGAGGCGGACGCGCCGGACGTCGCTGACCATGTCGTCGCGATCGCGCGTGAGCACGACCTTGGCGCCGGCGGCTTCCAGGTACTCGCGCAGGGTGTCGGCGATCTGCCAGTTGAGCTGCGAGGCCTGGTAGGCCCGGTCCGAGACGGGGCCGCGCTCGTCGCCGCCGCCCGCCGGGTTGATGACGATGATCTGGTCGTGGAACGCTCCGCTGTTGATAGGCTCCATCTGGAGGTCGACGAAGGCTTTCTGGCGGAGGCCGTAGGAGAGCCCCTTGTAGCCGGAACGCTCGACGCGAAGCTCGATCAGCCGCTTGGGAACGTCGCTGAACCAGAAGTAGCCGTCCTCGTTGGAGAGGGCGGTGAATCGCTGCTCCGTCCCGATGGCGACGACCTGGGCGCCGGGGATGACCTTGCCGTCCTTGCTGGAGACATAGCCCATGAGGGCCGGCTTGGAAGCGGTCTCGAAGGAGAGCGAGGCCGTGGCGTTCCCGGTCGAGGCGCTCACCGAGACGGTCTTGGCCTTGGTGGCATCGAGGCTTTCGAGGTAGTTGACCGACTTGCCGTCCTTGGTGACAGAGCTGGGGCGGAAGAACTGGCCCAGGGTCGATTTCCAGGTGACCGGGGTGCCGTCGGCCACCGGGTTGCCGTTGGCGTCGTCGAAGCGGGCGATCAGGGGCATGCGGCCGCTGGGAGGCGGGGCGCCCAGCGGGTTGACGAGGTCGCCGCGCGAGGCGGGCATGTTGACGGTGATGAGGGCTTCGGCCTTGGTGGAGGAGTTGCCGTTGGCGTTGCGGAAGCTGAGGCTGACCACATGGCTGCCGTTGGGCAGGGGCTCGGTGGGCTGGTGGATCACCGTGCCAGTGGCGGCGTCGAAGCTGACGGGCAGCTTTTGTCCGTTGAGGGACATGGTTATGGAGGATGGGGTCACCGGGGAGCCGTCGCCCTCGATCTGCGCGACGATCACGGGGCGGGTGGGATCCGAGCCTTCCTGCTTGGCGAAGCTGGTCACCTTGGGCTTGCCGTTCTTGAAGTACTCGGAGATGCCCAGGAAGTAGGACTGGGCTTCGAGCTGGATGGCGGCGGGGGTAGCGAGCTTGCGTTCGACGTCGCCGTTGGTGAGGTAGGAGGCTTCGCCGAGGATGGCGGGGGCCTTGGAGTAGCGCAGGACGAAGTAGTTACCGGGGGCGAGCCGTTCCTTGGGCATGGCGAGGTTGCGGGTGAGGCGGCGGTGGATGGCGGCGCCTAGCTCGTAGGAGGGGCCGGAGTCGTCCATCTTGTAGTAGGTCTGGGTCTCGTCCAGCTGGTTCTTCGGCTCGAGGGTGGCATTGTGGTGAATCGAGAGGAAGAGGTCGGGATCCTGGGAGTTGGAGAAGCTGACCCGGTCGGGCAGGCTCATGTCCCGGTCCGAGTCGCGGGTCAAGAGGACCTCGGCGCCGGCCTGGCGCAGCAGCTTGGCCAGCTCCAGGGTGACGGCGAGGTTGACGTCCTTTTCCCTGAGGCCCGCAGGCCCGACTGCGCCGGGTTCCTTGCCGCCGTGGCCTGCGTCGAGCACGATTCGCCTGCCCGTGAGGCCTTGCCAGTCGCTGGCGGGCAGCGCGTCGCGCAGCGCGGTGTAGGTGGCGCCGTCGGCGCGGCTGACGTGGGCGCAGCCGCTGAGGGTAGCGGCAAGCAGAATCAGGAGCAGGCGGTTACGGGGCACGCGATCATCCTCAGCAGCAGAGTCGTTCAGGTTGCTATCGAGGGATGTATACCCGTCGCGAGGACGGGAATCAACCCCACGCGGGGCGTCATGCCTGCGGCATGGCAGCGATCAGGTGGCTTTGCAGCTCGGCGAGGGCGATCTTCTCTTCGCGGCCCCAGGGGTTGGAGACGCTGACCATGCCGCTCTCGGCGTCGTAGCCGGTGACGAGCACGTAGTGAGGGGACGTCTCTTTGACGCCGCCGCCATCCACGCTGTAGTTGATGAGGACCGGCACCTCGCTGCCCGGTCCGGCCTTCTCCAGGGCGGCCTCGAACTCCGGGCTGACCTTGTCGCTCATGAGCGAGTAATTGACGGTGTAGTCGCGGCCCGTCAGGTTTTCGACCAGCTTGACCATCTCGTCGGGGAGCAGGCCGGGAATGTCGAGTTCGAGCGACCCCACGCGGGCCCGCCGGGTATCCTTGACGTTGCTGTAGTCGAACTCGCCGTTGGCGTACTCCATCAAGGCCGACTGGAAGAGGCGGTTCGCGATCGTGCGGCCGTCGTCGTTGACGTCGTTCCAGTCCGCCTCCCGCTTGATCGTGTCGCCGTTGCGGAGCGTGACGGAGCCGCCGGGAGAAGCGAGGCCGGCCGCGAGGCGCACGTACTCGGCGGGCTCTTGCCTCGCCAGCACCAGCTGGCCCGTGGTGGGGCCGCAGGTGTTTTGCTGCTCCTGGGCCACGTTGATCGGGTCCTCCACCTGGGCCAGCACGTCAGCGAGCAGCTCCTGGCGATTGAAGCTGTCTGCGAGCGGCTGCTTGGCCAGGGTAGAGAGGTTGGAGAGCAGGCTCTTGCCGTCAGCGAGGTCCTTGCCCCCGGGCAGGCGGCCGTCGAGCAAGAGGTTGCGCAGGGTCAGGCGCGCCACCGGATCGGAAGCAAGCTCGGTGGCGATGGCCTGGAACGACTCGCGGTCCTGGGGCTCGAGGGATGCCAGGGCCTCTTGCTCATCGGCCTCGGTCTCCTTCAGGCGCGAGCGGGCGGCCGATGCGGACGGCGATTCGGGCTTGCGGACGACTTCCGTGTCGAACCTCTCGAAGAAGCCGTTCGTCACCTTGTTGAGCTGCTTGCCTGCCCAGTCGATGAAGTCCGAGCCGGCTTTCTTCATGGTGCTGAAGAGGTCGCCCACGAAGCCGGAGACGGCCTTGTAAGCCGACTCGAGGAACGAGGGTTCGGATTCCTGGGGTTCCGATGCTTGAAGCTTCTGCGCGAGGGCCTGGAAACCCTTCTCGGTGTCGATCACGTCGGATTGGCTGGCTGCCGCGGCGTAGGCCCGGTTCAGCACGTCGTGCTGTTTCTCATCGGCGCTCTGATAGCGCGCGGACTGGGTGAACTCCGAGCGATCGAGCTTGCCGTCCTTGTTGGTGTCGAGCGCCTTGAGCGAATCGACCGTGGCCTTCGACTCGGCGCCCGCGTTTTCTTTGGCCGGCTCGGTGGACTTGCGCTTGAGCCGGAGCTTATCCGTGACGGCGTTCGAGATGTTCATAGGCGCTCTCCCGGGACGACGATTCGACTTCTCATGAATTATTCCCAGGTTAGGGAGCAATCTGGCGCATGCATGTCGGATCGACCTACCAGCAAGAGAGCTCTCGGCGCAGAGGCCGTGGTCTTTCGCCAATCCTTCGGGGTGAATCTCGGTGAAAACCTCCTACACCTGAGAACCCTGACGTCCCTGAGGATGGGGGTGGAGCTGCGGCTCCATGGTCGAAGGGAGGGCGTGATGACGCGCTATGTCGTGAGCTGGCTTGGGGTCGGGCTGGCACTGGTGGTTTTCGGTTGTGGGCAGACGGGACCGGCGACGACGTCCCCGTCCGCCACGCGCGCGGAGTACACCACCCAGCAGGTGACCGAGGCGTACTGCCGTGAGCAATACAACGCGTGCATGAGGCAGTGGGGGGACGACTACTTCGGGCGTCGACTCTGCAGCGAGCGCAACCAGGAATGTCGCCGGAACATCCCTTCGCCTTTCGTCTTCGATCGGCCGTACGTCTTCGACCGTCGGCGCGTCATCGATCGCCCGTACGTCTTCGAGCGGCCGTATGTCGCCGCCTCCGTCCGTCGCGTGCGGTTTCCGCTGCCGACGCCCTAGCGCGGCTTCGCGACGACCGGGCGGAGTTCGACCCTGCGCGTCAGAGCCCTCGAGCGATTAGTTGACGGTGCCGTAGAAGCACTTCAGGTAGTTGGTCTCGGGGGATGCCGGCAGGACCGGGTGGTCCATGCCCGCCCCGCGCAGGTCGAGTTGGCGCAGGCGGCGGCCCGAGTCGTTGGCGGCGTCCTGGATGACCGAGACGAAGGTCTCGGAGTCCATGTGGTGCGAACACGAGGCGCTCACCAGCATCCCGCCGGGGCGCAGCATGCGGATCGCCCGCAGGTTGATTTCCTTGTAGCCGCGGATGGCGCCGGGAATCGACTCCTTGCTCTTGGTGAAGGCTGGCGGGTCGAGGATGATCAGGTCGTAGAGCTCCTTGGCGCGCTCCTGCTCGCGCAGGAAGTCGAAGGCGTTGGCGGTGACCCAGCGGCAGCGCTCCGAGACGCCGTTCAGCTTGGCGTTGGCCTCGCCCTGGGCGATCGCCTCGGCGGAGATGTCGACGCTGACCACCTCGGAGGCGCCCCCCAGCGCGGCCGCCATCGTGAAGCCGCCGTTGTAGCTGAAGGTGTTGAGCACGCGGCGGCCCTTGGCCAGCTCGCCGACGCGCAGGCGGTTCGGACGCTGGTCGAGGAAGAAGCCGGTCTTCTGGCCGTTGGGGATGTCGACGTGAAGCTTGTACGGGCCCTCGTGGATGATGAGGTCGGCGGGAGGCGCCTCGCCCCAGAGGACGCCCGTGCGCTCCTCGAGGCCTTCCAGGCGGCGGACCGAGACGTCGGAGCGCTCGTAGATGCCCTTGGGCTTCAGCCGGTCGACCAGGGTCTGGATGATCAGGTCCTTGCGGACCTCGATGCCCATGGCCAGGATCTGGACGGAGAGGTAGTCGCCGTAGCGGTCGACCACGAGGCCGGGCAGGCCGTCGGCCTCGGAGTGGACCAGGCGGTAGGAGTCGGTGCCGGTGATGTAGTCCTGGCGGATGGCGATGGCTTCATCCAGCCGGGCGCGCCAGAAGGCATCGTCGATGGCTTCCTCCTGGCGGGTCACCAGGCGGACGAGGATGTTGGAGTGGGGGTTGACGGTGCCGAGGCCGACGAACTTGCCCTTGGCATCCTTGACCTGCACGACTTCGCCGGGTTGCTCCTCGCCCGAGATCTTCTGGACTTCGCCGGCGAAGACCCAGGGATGGCCGTGGCGGATGCGATGCGTCCGCTGGGGCTTCAGGACGAGCGTCTTCATAGGGTTCCCTCCAGGGAGTTGAACACGATTCCCGCGGGAACCTTGGGGACGAAGTCGGTGGTATGAGCGGGGAGGAGGTCGCCGGACCGGGCGATCGCCCAGATCTGCTTGGGGGGCGTGGGGTTGAGGAAGAAGGCCATGGGGTAGCGTCCCGAGCCCAGGCCCATGAGGACCTCGCGGAAGTCCGGGGTCCTGGCGATTTTCTCCGGGCGGTTCCAGTCGTCCGGGCTCATGCCGAGCGTCCGCTCGAGGACGAGCGCGCGCAGGCGGGAGAGGTCGAGGCGCTTCCATGCGTCGGAGTGCTTGCCCTGCACGGGTACGCCTTCGTGCAGGGTGAGGATGAAGAAGTGGGGCTCTCCGGCGACGAGCATGCCGATGCGCGTCCGGCGCTCGGCGGCCTCGGAGAGGTCGTAGAGGCCTTCCTCGACCTCCTTGGCGTCGGGAATTGGTCCGGCCAGCGGCTTCTCGCCCACGATGAAAGCGGCTTCCAGCTGCTTGAGGAAGTCCTTGCCGACCGTGGCGTCCGGCTTGACCAGCAGGTGCTGGGGCTGCAGGCGCAGGCCGGGGTCCTCGACGTCCACCAGCAGCATGAGGGTGTAGTTCCAGGCCTCGTCGCCGGTCCAGCCGGGGGTCTGGGCGCGCATCGCGTCGCGGTAGGCGAGGGCGGCGGCGTAGCGGTTATGGCCGTCGGCGATGACCAGGGGGCTGGTGGCGAGTTCTTCCTGGACGGTCGATAGGGCGGTGGGGTCGTTGACGTACCAGAGGCGGATGTCGGCTCCGGCGTCGTCCTTGACGTTGACGAGGGGCATGGCCTCGTCGGTGAGGTCGAAGAAGAGCTCGGCGAGGATCTGGTGGGCATCCTCGTACAGGGCCAGGATCGGGCTGATGTTGGCCTTGGTGGCGTTCAGCAGCTGCAGGCGGTCCTCGACGGAGGCGGGAACGGTTTCCTGGTGGGGCAGGATCTGCTTGGCTTCCAGGTCCTCGAGCTTCACGACGGCGAAGAAGCCGCGGCGGACGCCGGCGGGGTGGGCCTGCTCGAGGAGGTAGAGGCCGGGGACGGAGTCGCGCCGCAGCACGCCCTGGTCGCGCCAGCCGCGCCAGAAGTCGCCCGCGCGGACGTTGCGGTTCTCGACCACGTCGTCCTCGGGCTGGTCCTGACCGAATTCCATGCGCACGGCGTTGAGGGGGCTCCTCAGGTGCAACCGGAGCTGGTCCTCGGTGGACAGGGAATCGTAGGGGGGGCTGAGCACCTCGTTGAGCCGAGGAGCCTTGGATGGGGCGTAGCGCAGGGCGCGGAATGGTTTGACGACTGCCATGGAAGCCTCTCTAGTGGGAACGCCCTATCTTAGCACGCCGCTTGCTTCGAGGTCGTCATTCCCGCGAGCGCGGGAAGTGACGGGAGAAAGAACAGGGCCGGGCTCCAGCGGCCCGGCCCTCTTTTTTTCTGATCGCTCAGAACAAACCTAGGATACCGCGCGGGGCCTCTGGCGGCTTTGGTCATGCTGCATAGGATCGCTTGCTCCGGATCGGTTGCCTCAACCTGGATCGTGCGGGGCTCACGGGCCTTGCCGGACGATGCGCTCGGCTCCGAGGGGAATGGGCATGGCCTTGCTCTTCGCGGCCAGGACGCTGAGGATCTCGCCTTCCATGCGCTGGCAGCGGGCTTCCCAGCAGTGGGCCTGGGCCCGCTTGATGCGCTCGACGGACTCGCGCACGGAGGGCGTTAGGGCCTGGTCGAGGGCCGCGAGGAAGGCATGGCGGTCGGAGGCGGCGGAGGCCATGCCCTCGAGGTCGGCCAGCGGCGCGAAGTCGGTCATGACCACCGGCTTGCCGGCCGCCAGGTACTCGTTGACCTTGAGCGGGTAGATGTGCCGGGTCTGCTCGCTGTAGACGAAGGGAATGGTCGCCACGTCGAAGGCCTTGAGGTAGCCCGGCAGGGCCGAGCGCGGCCGCAGGCCCAGGAAGTGGCAGTTGGGGAGGCGAATGGCGTCGATCTCGGCCTGCCGGCTGGAGGCGATGGGCCCGATCGCCACGAAGGACCAGTCGGGGCGCGCCTGCGCCAGCCAGGCCCAGAGAGCCGCGTCGAAGCGCTCCTCGAGGTTGCCCGCGAACCCGATGACCGGCCGCGGCAAGCGGGCGATGTCGGTGGGCACGACGGTCTCAGGGTGCACCGCCTGGTTGAAGAGGTCGAAGTCCACCCCGTTGGGCACCATCAGGCAGCGCGACGCATAAGGGGCCTTTCCCTCGTAAAGGGCGGGGCTGGACGTGAACGTGAGATCCGCCTTGGCGAGCAATCGCCGCTCGATGCGCCCCGCATGCGGCGAGATGCCCGGCAGCGCCGTGATCTCGTCGGTGCAATGATAGACCAGGAGTTGCTCGCCCAGCACCCCGATAGCTCCTTCGCTCATCAGAACGTCGAAGGAAATCCAGAGGATCGGATCGCGGATCGACAGCTGCCGCGCCACCCGTCTCAGGCCTTGCCCAAGCGCCAACTGGTTGAACCGGTACGCCGGCTCGAAGAGGAAGGGAGGCTTGAGCTGCCCCATGGGCACGACCGGAGGCGGAGTCCAGACCCAGAGGTTGTTCGCCACTTGACGGGGATTGTCGCGCCCCTGCCAGGCCTCCAGCTTGCGGCGGAAGCGATCCTCGGAGCGGCCCCGCCATGCGTCCAGGGGGTTTGCCGACGCATCCACGAAGAGCACCCGGTTGCGGGCGGAAAGCTCCCGCATCAGGTGGTGGCGACTCGACTGGAACGGGTGGTCCCAGTCCATGACCGAGATGCAAACCACGTCACGGCCTACCAATCGCATCGGCGCCACCTCCTTTTCCCCCAGTCTAGCCAGGGGAGCACGGCATGGCTTGTCCACCATGACTAAGGTGCATCGTCGACTGGCTAAGCAGCCGAGGGTCTGCTAGCATGAAGGTTGACTCCCTCGTTTCCGTGAATGGACCTCCCATGCTCGATGCCCGCTCGCAGGCGGAGCACTGGCGAACCTGCTTCGCCCTGCTCCCCAAGGTCTCCCGGACCTTCGCCCTCTCCATCGCCCTGCTGAAGCCCCCCATGCGCCACTCGGTCTGCATGGGCTACCTGCTCTGCCGCCTGGTGGACACCTTCGAGGACGCCGAAGCCTTGACCACCGCCGAGAAGGCCCGCTTCATCCGTGACCTGCAGGCCTTCGTGAGCGGCCACGCCCGCCCCACCCCCTCCTGGGCGCGCGACGCCGCGAAGGCGGCCGCGGAGGGCGCCAACCCGGCCGACCTCGAACTGCTGGAGCACCTGGACGCGATCCTCGCCGCTCATGAAAGCCTGAGCGAGCACGATCGCCAGGCTGTGAACCGCTGCTTCCAGGAAATGGCCAGCGGCATGATCGAGATGCAAGAGCTGCTCGACCGCTCGCGAGCCCAGCAGCTGCGCCTCTTGCCGAGCATGGATGCCCTCGCGCGCTACTGCCACTACGTCGCGGGCATCGTCGGCACGCTCCTGACCGAGCTCTTCTACCTGAGCACCGACGCCCTCTCCAAGGAGCGCTACTTCGACCTGGTATCGCGCTCGGAGGCCTTCGGCCAATATCTTCAGAAGATCAACATCCTCAAGGACATCCCCGTCGACCACGCCAAGGGCTGGTGCTTCATCCCGCACGATGCCCTCGCCGCGGAAGGGATCGCCCCTGCGGACCTGCTGGGGGCCGAGCCCGCGCGTCGGGTGGGGGCGATCGCCCCCGTCATGCGCGACGTGCTCGATCACCTCGCCGCAGCCTGGCAATACCTCGCACGCGTGCCTGTCGGCGAGCGGGAGTACCGGTTATTCCTCGGCTATAGCTTCTTCTTCGGGGTCGCAACCCTGGTGCTGGGCCTGCGAGAGCCGGATCGATCGTTCGCGACGGACAGCCCCCTCAAGATCGGCAGGCTCGACGTCGCCGCCATCGTCGCCAAGGTCAATGCCCTGATCGATCACCCGCAGCGCCTGACGGCATACCTGCTCGGCATGCTCGAATCGGCGCGCGCCGGCCTCGACCCACGCTGGCCGAACAGCCTCTCGGAGACGCTCGACGGCTTGCTAGGAAGCCTGGAGCCCGCTCGGCCCGTCACGCCCGCTCTCACCCTCCCGTCATCCCCCTGAAAACGGGGGCCACTGGATTCCCGCTTTCGCGGGAATGACACGGTTCAACCGACCGGTTGCCGCCTCCGGGCCTCCAGGTGCACCAGCAGCAAGGAGACGTCCGCGGGCGTGACCCCGCCGATGCGCGAGGCCTGGCCCAGCGTGCGCGGCCGGATCCGGCTGAGCTTGTCCTGGGATTCCCGCGACAGCCCCTTGATGGCGTGGTAATCGAGCTCCTCGGGCAGGGCCTTCTCATCGAAGCGGCGCAGGCGGTCGATCTGATCCTGCTGGCGCGCGATGTAGCCCGCGTACTTCACCGCGATGGCGACTTGTTCCATCACCTCCGGGTCCTCGACGCGCGCGCCCAGCATCCAAACCACCTCCGCAGGGACCGGCGGGCGGCGCAGCAGGTCGATCAGGAAGACCGTCCTGGAAATCGGCTCGCAGCCCGCCTCGGCCAGGATCCGGTTGGTCTCGTCGGTCGGCTGGACCTTCGTTACCTCCAGCCAGCGCGTGGCGGCCTCCATGGCCTCCTGCTTCTGGCAGAAGCGCTCCCAGCGGGCATCCCCCACCAGCCCGATCTCGCGGCCCAGCGGGGTGAGGCGCTGATCGGCGTTGCCGTGGCGCAGGGTGAGGCGGTGCTCGGAACGCGAGGTGAGCATCCGGTAGGGATCTTGAATCTCCTTGGTCACGAGGTCGTCGATCAGCACCCCGATGTACGAATCCTGGCGGGAGAGGACCAGCATCTCAAGGCCCTTGGCGTAGCGGGCCGCGTTGATGCCGGCCACCAGCCCCTGGGCCGCCGCCTCCTCATAGCCGGAGGTGCCGTTGATCTGGCCCGCCGTGAAGAGGGAGGGAACGCGCTTGGTCTGAAGGGTCGGATGCAACTGGGTGGCCGGGAGGTAGTCGTACTCGACGGCGTAGCCGGGGCGGACCATCTTGACGTTGCGCAGGCCCGGCATGGTGCGCAGCATGGCGAGCTGCACGTCCTCGGGCAGGCTGCTCGACATGCCCTGGACGTACCAGAGGTCCGTGTCGAGCCCTTCGGGCTCCAGGAAGACCGGGTGCGAGTCCTTGTCCGGGAACCTCACGACCTTGTCCTCGATGCTGGGGCAGTAGCGCGGACCGACGCCCGCGATCATGCCGGTGAACATGGGCGAGCGATCGAGCCCGCCGCGGATCACGTCGTGGGTCTCGGGCGTGGTCTGGGTGAGGTAGCACGGCACCTGCGGGATCGGCTGATCGGACGGCAGGAACGAGAAGTGCAGCCCGCGATCGTCGCCGGGAGCGAGCGCGACCTCGGAGAAGTCGATGCTGTTGACGTCGACCCGAGCAGGGGTGCCGGTCTTGAGCCTCCCGGTGGTGAAGCCCATCGCGACGAGGCTGTCGGTGAGGGTCAGGGCGGGGGCCTCGCCGGCGCGGCCGCCGGGCTGCGATTCCAGGCCCGTGAAGAGTTTGCCACGCAGGAAGGTTCCGGTGGTGAGCACGGCGGCGCCGGCTTCGATCGCCGTGCCGTCTGAGCAGTGCAGCCGCATGCCGCCTGCTGCGGTGGGCTCCATGCCCTCGATCAGGGCCTCATGGATCGTGAGGCCGACTTGCGCGTCGAGGACGGCCTGCATGGCCAAGGCATATTGCTTCTTGTCGGACTGGGCTCTGAGCGCCTGGACGGCGGGGCCCTTCGAGGAGTTGAGCACCTTGATCTGGATGGCGGTGCGGTCGGTGACCCGGGCCATCTCGCCGCCGAGGGCGTCGATCTCGCGGACCAGGTTGCCCTTGGCGGGGCCGCCGATGGCGGGGTTGCAGGGCATCGACGCGATGGTCGCGCGCGAGCCCGTGACCATGAGCGTGCGGCAGCCGAGTCGCGCCGCCGCGAGCGCGGCCTCGCAGCCCGCGTGGCCGCCGCCGATCACCACCACGTCCCAGCGATTCGCTGGCGTCATCGTCGTCTGCTCCATCCGGGTCCTCTTTCCAGTCGCAAAAAGGCGGGGCATCAGGCCCAACCTGCTTATTATAACCAACGCCGTTTCGACAGGACAGCGTCGCGTTTCCAGCAGTTAGCCGCGGGCGCCTCAGTTAGCCGCGGACGCGAGATCTCCGGCAAGGTGACCACAGAAGCGGGCGATAGGGTACATGAGGCATGTCGCGCGTTGCAAGGGAGCTTTGTATGTCCAAACCGATTTCCCGGATGAACCCCTTCTTTTCGAGGTCAGTGCCGCTCTCCCGGACCTACACGGCCCAGGCCGGCGACACCCTGGTCACGGTCGCGCAGAAGATGCTCGGAGACGGCAAGCGCTGGCCCGAGCTCCAGGAGCTCAACAAGCATCTTCCCGCGGGGCCGCGCCTCTTGACGCCGGGCACGGTCCTGAAGCTGCCTGCCAAGACGGTGACGCCCGAGCCTCAACCTGAAAAGCCGGCTCCCGCTCCCGAACCGGCCCCTGCTCCCGCCCCCGAGGTGGACGCCGCGCCGTCGGATCCCGAGCCCGCGCCGGCCATGCCTGCGCCTACTGCTGCCACGGCTGCCGCCGCCTCGAAGGCTCCCGCCAAGACCTACACGGTCCAGGCCGGGGACACGCTTTACAGCATCGCCAAGAAGACCCTGGGCGACGGCGGCCGCTACGCCGAGATCCAGGCCCTCAACAAGGATATCCTGCCCGATGCGAACAAGCTCAAGGTCGGCATGGTCCTGAAGCTTCCCGAGGCCGCCAAGACGACCCCGACCCAGCCCGCTCCCAAGCCCACGACTCCCACGGCGCCAAGCAAGCCGAGTCCCAAGCCTAGCAACGAGGCGGTTCAGGGCCTCTTCTACAACGATCGCTTCGAGAAGCAGGTCGCCCTGACGTTCGACGACGGCCCCCATCCGGTCAACACCCCGAAGGTCCTCGATATCCTCAAGGAGTACGGCGTCAAGGGCACCTTCTTCGTGACCGGCAACAACGCCGAGCGCTACCCCGAGCTGATCAAGCGGATCGTCAAGGAAGGCCACACGCTCGGCAACCACACCTTCACGCACCCCGACCTCGCCAAGATGAGCGAGGCGGACGTCCTCAACGAGCTCGCCCGCACCCAGCGCGCGGTCGACAAGGCCCTGGGCAAACACTACGAGCTGGAGCAAGTTCGCCCGCCGTACGGATCGATGGACGCCGAGGTCAAGTCGGCCATCTCGAAGGGCGACGACATGGCCATCCTCTGGAACGTGGACTCCAACGACTGGCGCTACAAGAACGACGACGCCAAGATCCTGGACAACATCTTCGCGGGATCCAGCTCGGTCTACGTCCGCGGTGGCGTGCTCCTCTTCCACGACATCCACCCGCAAACGGTCCGCGTCCTCGACGACGTGCTCGCTCGCCTCAAGAGCGAGAAGTTCACCATCACGACGACCGACGCCTTCCTCGACCAGAAGTACACCAAGTAAGCGGAGTCTCTCTCAACCATGAAAAAGGAACAGGCCCCTCGCAAGAGGGGCCTGTCATGCTACTGGATTTTGGACTTTCGGAGTAAAGAGCCAGAGATCGCTTGCTCTCGGCAATTTTTATTTAAGTCCTCACCGCGTAGGCTTACCTTTGACCGTCAGTACACCATATCCTGTTTAAGAACCACCTTTCTATGCAAACGAACTAAAAGCCGTCTCAGAAAGGTCCTCCTTTCGGGTGCAAGAACGAATCGACATTTTTCGGGGCGGAAACCTCTACCGTGGGGCCGGCTCATCATCAGTTGAGCACGCTTTGGCCGCGCACCGGGTGGTTTCGCTCCAAGAGAGATATACCCAGCAAAATCAGTTTTCTTTGTGACCGAGGCCACCATTTCGAAACTTTTTTTCGAGGCGCCTGCGCGAGCGTTACCCGCACCCGTCACTCAACACCGAGGGCCTGGATTCCCGCGTTCGCGGGAATGACGTGGCATCCGGGACGAGGCAGGCGCGTTGACAAGCGGAGGGGGATCCCTTAGAGTGAAGGCGGCAAATCAGACCAATTTGGTCGGGTTTTCCGCCGGAGCGTCCGGCCTGGGCGCCATCCCTGAGTTGACGTGACTTTCGCCCGCCCATGATCTACCTCGACCACCACGCCACCACGCCTGTGGACCCCCGGGTCCTCGACGCGATGCTTCCCTACTTCACCCGGCTTTACGGCAATGCCGCGAGCCGCAACCACGCCTTCGGCTGGGCGGCGGAGGAAGCCGTGGAGCAGGCGCGCAGCCAGGTCGCGCGGTTGATCGGGGCCACGGCCAAGGAGATCGTCTTCACCTCCGGGGCCACCGAGTCCATCAACCTGGCCCTCAAGGGCGCCGCCGAGGTCTACGCGGCCAAGGGCAAGCACCTGGTCACCTCCGCCGTCGAGCACAAGGCCACCCTCGACACCTGCGCCTACCTCGAAACCCAGGGATTCCGCGTCACCGTGCTGGGCGTCGACGCTTACGGCCGCGTCCGCCCCGACGAACTCGACGCCGCCCTGACCCCCGACACCACTCTCGTCTCGCTGATCCACGGCAACAACGAGGTCGGCACCCTGCACGACCTGGCCACGCTTGGCGCCATCTGCCGCGCGAAGGGCGTGCTCTTCCACGTCGACGCCGCCCAGACCCTGGGCAAGGTCCCCTTGGACGTCGAAGCGATGCGCATCGACCTGCTCTCCGTCTCGGCCCACAAGCTCTATGCCCCCAAGGGCGTCGGCGCGCTTTACGTGCGGCGCAAGAACCCCCGCGTCCGCCTGGCTCCCCAGATGCACGGCGGCGGACACGAACGGGGCATGCGTTCGGGCACCCTCAACGTGCCGGGAATCGTCGGCCTGGGCAAGGCCTGCGAGGTGGCCATGACCGAGATGGCCGAGGAGGCCCTCCGCGTGGGCGGCCTGCGCGATCGCCTCTACCAGGGCCTGCGCGACGCCTTGCCGGGCGTCGCCCTCAACGGGCATCCGACCGAGCGCCTGCCCGGCAACCTCAACGTCTCCTTCGAGGGCGTCGCCGGCGAGAACCTCATGAGCGGCTTCAAGGAGATCGCCGTCTCCTCGGGCTCGGCCTGCACCTCGGCCAGCCTCGAGCCCTCGCACGTCCTCAGGGCAATGGGAGTCCCCGACGCCCTGATTCACGGCTCGATTCGCTTCGGCCTCGGCCGGAGCACCACCGAGGCCGAGATCGACCGGACCCTCGAGGTCGTCATTGACCAGGTCCGCAAGGTCCGCGAGGCCTCCCCGCTCAAGCTCAAATCCTAGAAAGGACTCCCCCATGCCGCGCACTCCCTTCCACGATGCCGAAAAGCTCATCGGGGCGACCTTCGGAGAATTCTCCGGCTGGCAGATGCCGCGCCACTTCGCGTCCCTCGCTGACGAGGTTGCCTCCGCCCGCCAGCACGGGGGCATCGTCGACCTCTCGAACTGGAGCAAGCTCAAGATCTCCGGGGCGGACGCCGCCGACTTCCTTCATAACTACACGTCCCAGAACATCAAGACCCTCGCCGAGGGCCAGGGCCTCCAGACGGCCGTGACCACCTGGAAGGGGACGATGCTCGACCACGTCTTCGTCTACCGGCTCGACGACGGCCTGCGCGTGATCGGCCACCCCGAGACGGCCCCCCTCATTCGCCAGGCCCTTGAGAAGTACCTCTTCGGCGTGGACGTGGAGATCGAGGACCTCACCGAGCAGCGCGCCATGCTCTACGTCTTCGGCCCCCATGCCGCCAAGCTCCTGGAAGACGCCAGTGGGGAATCGCTGGCCGATCTGCCCATGCACGCCTTCCGTCTGGCCGGCCTCAACGGCGCCGACTCCATGATCTCCCGCACCTGGAGCCTGGGGCAGGATGCTTTCACGGTCCTGGTTCCCGCCGACCAGGTCGTCGACGCCTTCCAGGCCATCCGCGCGGCCGCCGAGGCCCATGAAACCCCCTTCATCGGCATGGAGGCCTTCGAGATCCTGCGGATCGAGTCAGGCATGCCCTCCTTCCCGCAGGAGATCAACGAGGACCGCAACCCCTGGGAGGTGCGTCTCGCCGACTCCGTCTCGATGAACAAGGGCTGCTACCTCGGGCAGGAAGTGATCGCGCGCCTTGCCAACTACCAGAAGGTCCAGCGCCACATGGTGGGCCTGCGCCTCTCCCGGCCGGTGGAAGCGGGCCTCTCCCTGCTCGACGAGAACGGCAAGACCATCGGCCTCGTCACCAGCGTGGCCTTCGCCCCGGATGCCGAGCATCCGGTGGCTCTGGGCTTCGTCAAGACGGATTGGGCGCAGGAGGGCCGCAAAGTGAAGGTCGCCTCCGGGGAGTCCCCCGTGGAGGCCGAGGTTCGCGACCTGCCCTTCTGGCAAGACCTGGCAGGAGGCGGCGTCATGCCTCGCCACGGGTAATTATCCTCGCTTTAATCTTGATTCGGACCGTGGTCGGGGCTATGATCGGCTCAGTACAAGGAAACGCAGCAAGATCGTCGCCAGCCACGCCGAAGATTTGCAGCAACGATTTTCGGAGGCCCAGGTCGAGAGGCCAGGGCCTCCGAGTCTTTCGGAAGGATCCCGCATGAAGCACCGTATCGTTTGGTTCACCGGTCTGGTCGAGGGCGTTCCCGTCGACGGGGGCGAGCGCGAGGAGGACTCCCTCACCGCGTGGGACATGGCCG
The DNA here is from genome assembly GCA_036676455.1 of Candidatus Sericytochromatia bacterium. Lineage (GTDB taxonomy): Bacteria > Cyanobacteriota > Sericytochromatia > S15B-MN24 > UBA4093 > UBA4093. Next base: position 92,703 of record JAKFCW010000021.1, on the reverse strand, counting down.
AGGCGTTCCGCCTCGAGTTCGGCATCAACCTGGAGGCCTTCGTGCCCGTCGTCGACGCGCTAAACGAGCTCGAGGACCTGCCCGAGGCTGCCCGTTCCCTGGAGGTCATCTCCTCGGAGCGCCTGGACGGCATGCGCGGCGAGACCTTCAAGATCAAGGATCGCTACGGCATGCCGCGCGAGGTCAAGGGCCAGGATGTCGCCGATTGGCTCGAGGGCTACCGGGAGCTCTGGAAGAAGGGCTTCACCGTCGTGAGGACCGGGGCTTAGCGGGCGCTAGCCCCTCGATGCTTGGCTCAATATCCCCTCTAGCGCCTGCTTTGCCGCGGCGCTGAGGGGCAAGAAGCGGATGCCCAGGTGTGCGGGCGCTTTGGCGAGGGTCGCGCAAGAGGCGACCACGCCGGGTATCCAGACGTCGCCGTCGCGCGACGTCTCGAGCGCCAAGAGTACCTGGGTTCCGACGGCCAGCGCGCGCGCGGAGGCCACCTTGGCTCCGCCGAGGCTCAGGTCATGGATCTGGCCTGGTTGCGCGCCGTCCTGGCCGACCAGAGCAAGCCGGATGGGCCGTTCGATGGCCAGCCGGGGATGCCGCCGTGGCAAGTGTTGCTTGACGATGCGAGGGCTTCCCGGCAGGGCGAGGTCGAGGACTCCGGCTCCTCTTCCCAGGTGGACGAGGGGCAGCTCGGGAGTGCTGCCTTGCCGGATAACGTGTCCGACTTGCCCGGAACTCAGCTCGAGCAACGTCTGGTTGGGGTAGGGGACGAGGGCGCGCTGGAAGGCTTCGACGACCTGCGGATCGAAGGCTTCCCCGGAGAGCCTCAGGATTTCCCGGTACGCGTCACCCGCCAAGCGACGGGGCCGGTACGGGCGGTCCGTGGTCATGGTCTCGTAGACGTCGGCCACGGCCAGGATACGGGCGTCGAGGGGGATCCTGTGGCGCTTCAGCCCGCGGGGATAACCGGAGCCGTCCCAGCGCTCGTGGTGGCCGTGAATGGCCGCGAGGACCTCGGGCGACAGTCCCAGAGCCTTGGCGCGGTGACCCATGAGGGCGTCGAGCCCGAATTCGACGTGTCGCTCGAGCACGCGCCGCTCGGCGGATGTCAAGGGCTCCGTCTTGCTCACCAGCCGTGGATCCAGCCCGTACTTCCCGATGTCATGCAGCAACGCGGCTTGTCCCAGGCGGAAGAGCTGGGCTTCCGAACGGTTCATGGCGATGCCGATCAGCAGGGATAGCATGGTGACATTGATCGGATGGGCGGTGTCTCCGCCTCCGAAGATTCGAATGGCGGGGAAGGTGCCGAGCTCCAGCGTTCGCAGGCGCTGGATCATCGTCTTGATGAGGCCCATGACCGGAACCAGCGACGGCTCTTTCGATCCAGCGTGGCTGAGGATGCTCCTCAACCCCTTGTCGAAGGGATCTTCGGGGCTGCTGTCAGGCGGTTTGACCTCGGGGGGCGAAACCCGGTCGGGTCGTGAAACCGGGACGTGCTCTTTGAGGGTGGGCGAGCTGTTGGAGGGGATGGTCGAGGCCTGGGTGGGCCCTTCCTGTAGGCAGAGCAGGACCTCACGCTCGAGTCCCAGTCGCTTGAGGCGGTTCACCAGGTGATCGGTGAGGACCGAGCCGGCGGGAAGGAAGATCTGTCCTGAGGCCGGATGGATGAGGGGACGCTTCAGCGTTTGCCCGCTCTCCAGGAATGCGGTCGTGTCGGGAGCCGCCATGCTCAGGCCTGGGGAGCGAGCCAGCGTGCGCCGAAGGCGTCGGCCGTGAGCGGGCCGCCGATCCCATCGCCCTGGAGAAGGTCGAAACCGGCCTGGGTCAGGGACGCGAGGGCGTCTTCCGTCTCGATGCCGGTGGCGATCGCCTCATATCCCAGCGAGCGAGCCATGGTGAGCAGCCCGTCCACGATGGCGCGGCCCCTGGCGCTTTCCGTGTAGCTTTGAGCGAAGGTGCGACAAAGCTTGATGCTGTCGATGGGCAGGAGTTGCAGCCGATCCAGCGAGGAGTGGGCCCGTCCGAAGCGGTCCAGCGCGACCCGCACGCCGATGGCGCGGAGTCGCTCGACGGCCCGCAGGGTGCTGTCGGCGTCCTCGGGACCCTCGGACTCGATGAGCTCGAGCATGAGCGACGACGGCTTCACGTCCCAGCAGTTCAGGATGGCCGCGACGCGCCGGGCAAAGACGGGATCCTGAAGGCAGAGCGGGGAGAGTTTCACCGAGATCCGCAGCGGGCTGCCCGCGAGCTGCCAGGTCTGGCACTGACTGAGCGCTTGGTTAAGGAGCCAGAGGGTCGTCGGCATGATTAAGCCGCAATGCTCGGCCAGGGGGATCACCGCCCCCGGTGGCAGGGTTCCGAGACCGGGCGACTCCCAGCGTACGAGGGCTTCTGCTCCGATGAGACGCTGCGACCTTGCCTCGAGGAAGGGCTGGTAGGTGAGAACGAGCTCGTCGCGAACGATGGCGCGACGCAGGAGGTCGACGAGCGGGTCCGCGACCTCGGCGGCGAAGTCCGTATATCCGGCCTGCTCCCGGGGCCGAGCCCCGCTTCGGGTGCGCAGCTGGGCGAGCGATGCGGCAGAGAGCTGAAACCGCTGCGAGGACTGGCTTCCACTCTGGCCATGCGCGTGATTCGTTGGCTTCGCCATGCTCGCTCCTTGGTCTCAGGGGGGCGCTCGCATCCCTCGCCTCGGACTATCGCCTGGCACGAGGGCGTCGCTGACGTTAGCTTAGGCGTCAAGGTGGCGTAGCCGTGAGGGGAGATTCCCCTGTTTGCTCTAGGGGATATTCCCTAAACATAGGAACGCTGGAGCCTCGCTGAGGCGAGACGTTGTTCCTGAACCGCTCCGCTTAGAGGGCGGTCGGGAACTGCGGGCGGGTGACTCCTTCGTCGGAACGGCGCTCTGCGGCGATCCAGCGCCGGGTGAACTCGGCCTCGGGGACCGGGCGGCTGATCCAGTATCCCTGGCTCGAGTCACAGCCGATGAGCTTCAGGTAGGCCAAGGTCGCCTCGTTCTCGATCCCTTCGGCGACCACGGTACAGTCGAGCGAGTGGGCGAGGGTCACGACGGCCTTGGCGATCGCGCGGTCCATGTGGCTGTCGAGCAGGTCCAGCACGTAAGAGCGATCGATCTTGATGCCGTCGACCGGGATCCGCTTCAGTCGCCCGAGCGAGGAGTTGCCGGTGCCGAAGTCGTCGAGCGTGATGCGGATGCCCAGGGCGCGGAGCTCGGCGAGGATCTGGACGGCGCTTTCGAAGTCCTCGATGTCCTCGGATTCGGTGAGCTCAAACTCAAGGCAACGGGCCTCCACGTCGAAGGCTTCCAGCATGGCGGCGATGGTAGCGGGGAGCCTGGTGTCCAGCAGGCATCCCGGCGAGAGGTTGACGGCGATCCGGATCGGCGTCCCCATCAGGCTCCAAAGCTTGGCCTGCTGCAAGGCTTGCTCGACCACCCAGTGGGTCAGCGTCCGGATCAGGCCACATTGCTCGGCCATGGGGATGAAGACCGCGGGCGAGATCAAGCCGAGATCCGGATCCTGCCAGCGGACGAGGGCCTCGGCACTCTCGAGGCGCAGGGTGGAGGCCTCCACGATGGGTTGGTAGTGAAGCACGAGCTCGTCGCGCGTGATGGCCTGGCGCAGGCGATTGGCAAGCGGGTCGTTGAGCATCATGTCCCTTTCATCGTCGCCCGACATGGTCTCGTGGTCGCCGATCATCGTGGGGCGATGCGTGTTCAGGCTGGGGAGAGGCGCCGCGTCGACCGTGATATAGGACGGCGCTTCAAGTAGCTTGGCGTTGGGCATGGAGGTTCTCCTTCAGGCTCTGATGCGGTTGCGAGACTACGTTTATGGTAGGTGCTCGAGCCTCCGGGAGGTGAGGGGAAAATTCCCCGTCCGGAGTAGGGAATCATGCCTGAGATCACAGGGAGGTACGGAAGCGAATGAACCCTCCGCCAGTAGCGGAGGGCCCGAATCTGGGTCAATGATAGCTTAGGGTCCGGCTCACCAACTCGGGCAAGCCTGAGAGATGGGGAGTCGAGCGCAATGGGAAGTCGCGTTTCCCCGCCCGATAGGCGCGCATCACGATGGCTTCGTCCTTGTCGCCGGTCACCATGACCAGGGGGATGCGGTGGCCGGCGGCGGCCAGCTGATCCTCGAGTTCGAGCCCGCACATGCCGTCGGGCAGGTCATACTGGGTGACGACAAGATCCGCATGTGTGTACGAGAGCTCGGCAAGGGCGTCCGCGTACGTCCGCGCCGTCATGACGCGATGGCCTTCCCGCTCCAGGCGCCGCCGCTCCAGGACGGCGAATCCGGTACTCCCGACCACGAGAACACACTTCATGCTTTCTGCCATGACCAGCTCCTCGGTTGACCCATCAGCTTTTCCAAGTCCTTCCGGACCGCGCGATCCAGGGAGTCGAAGCGGATGCCCATCGGGCTTTGACCGTTCGCCTGGGGCGTCCGCCACGCCACCACCCCATCCAGGGTCACGACTTTCGTGTCGGCCGTGACGATGCTCAGGGTCATCCGGCTTCCGACCGGTAAGGGTTTCGAGAGGACCATGCATGCTCCCCCGAAGCTCAGGTTGACGATGCGTCCAGGGGCGAGCTCGGAGTCGCCGCGGACCCGGATGACGGCGGGAAGCTCGATGGCGACCCGGGGATGTTTGCGAGAGAAGACGCGCCGGACAATCCGTGGGCTTCCAGGGAATCCCAGGTCCAGGGCGCCTTCGCCCATGCCCAACTGCACCACGGGCAGGTCGGGCGTGCTTCCATGCGCGATGACCTGGGCCAGCTGGCCGGTCTCCAACTGCACCAGCGATTGCAGGGGGTAGAGCACGATCACCTTGCGGAAGGCCGCGACGACCAGCGGATCGAAGGCCTTGCACGCCAGGGAGAGGATTTCGTGGTATGCCGCGGAGGGCGTCACGCGGGGGCGGCGCACCTGGTCCTCGGTCCGCTCCACGTAGTGGTCGGCGACAGCGATGATGCGTGCGATGAGGGGGATGCTCCGCCCCTTGATGCCCTGGGGGTAGCCCTGGCCGTCCCAGCGCTCATGGTGGCACTGGATGCCCTGGTAGACGTCATTGTTGAGCCTCGAGAAGCTCGCCTGGTAATCCGATAGGATGTCGAGCCCGTACTCCACGTGCCGTTCCAGGACCCGCTCCTCCGTCGGGGTCAGCGGGGTGTCCTTGTAGTAAAGCTTGCGGCTGATCTTGTACTGGCCCACGTCGTGCAGCAGGGCCGCTTGACCGAGGCTGATCAACTCGTCCCAGGATTGGTCCATGGCGATGCCGATCGCCACGGATAGCAGGAAGACGTTGATCGGATGGGTGGTCTCGCCTCCGTAGACCCTCAGATCGGGAAGGCTACTGGCTCCCAGGGCTTGAAGGCGCCGGACGATGGCTTCGACGAGCGACATGGCCGAGCCGACGGCGCTCCCCGCATCTTCGGAAGGGCTCAGGATGCTGGCGATGGCCTGCGTGATGGCAGCGGGATCCGCGGGCTCGTCTCCGCGCTCCTCGAGGGGGGAAAAGGCCTTGGTGAGCTTGTCTTCCAGGACCTCGGTCTGCTGCTTTGCCGCCTGGGCGCTCTGCTCGCGCAGTTGCGCCGGGGAGGCCATGGAGACGTCGCTTGCCGGCGCTGCGTCGCCGGATCCCGGGAGGAGGAAGGGGATGGGAGACTTGGGCTCTGCGTCCACGGGGAGCTGGGGAACGGGGCGCTGAGCGCCTTCCAGGAGGGCGGCCAGCGCCTCTGAGGCCATGCCCAGGCGTACGATCTTCGTGATGTAGGTGTCGTTGAGGATGCTCCCCGCGGCGAGCAGCACTTGCCCCGTCGCGGGGTGGTGCAGCGCACGCTTGAGGACCGCTCCGGCCCTGAGAGATGGGAAATCGCGATGGGTCGTTTCGATCATGGGCTTTCCCCTTGGTGCCACTGGGCCGACCACCGGGTCTCGCAGACCGATGGAGGGCTTTAGTCGTCGAGGGCTGGGTGTTCCTTGGGACACGTCAAGGCCATCGTACGGCGGAGGCAGCGCCGGGTGTGAGGGGAAATCCCCCCAGTCGCGATAGGGAAAACGTCCCGACTTCGCGCGTCGGGCGATGGGGGGAAAAGCGCCAGGAGGGTGGGGTTAGAGCAGTCCCAGGGAGTTGCAGACGTTGACCGCCTGGGTGCGGTTGCTGACCTTGAGCTTTTCATAGATGCGGGTCAGGTGGTTCTGGATGGTCTTCTCGCTGAGGTAGAGCCGCGAGGCGATCTCGCGGTTCTCGAGACCCTGGGCCACGAGCGTCATGATCTCGGTTTCGCGGGGCGAGAGGGCCTCCACGCTCGAGGAGTGCAACTTCGGGGCTGCCGGCGCCGGACTGCGACGGGTGAGCGCCCGCTCGAGGACCGTGTTGAGGTACTGGAGATCCTTGAGGGGCTTCTCGAGGAAATCGAAGGCCTTGCCTTCGCGCAGGGCCGCGATCGCGTCCTGCATGGTCCCCTGGCCGGTCAGGATGATGACCATCACCTGGGGGTCCAGGGTCTTCAGCATGGCGAGCAGCTGATGACCGTTCATGCCGGGCATGTTAAGGTCCGAGATGACCACGTGAAAGCGCTGCTGCTTGGCCAGGGCTATCGCCTGCATCCCGTCCGAGGCGGTCTGCACCTGATAGCCGGACATGGTCAGCCACTCGCAAAGTACATCGAGCAAGTCCGAATCGTCGTCGACGATCAAGACCTGGGACTGCGTCGCCTGCAACGTCTCACTACTCCTGTTCGTTCCGCACCGTCGGGAGCCGTCGGAAGTGGGTGGTTTCTAAAGAAAAAGTGAAGCCTGATGCGTAAATTATAAACGATCTTGGTATGAAAGGGCTAATGGAGTTGGCAATGGGAAACACGCATGTCCTGATCATCGATGACGATCCCGATATCCGGGACCTCGTTCAAATGAGCCTTGAACGCGCCGAGGGCTGGCGGGTCAGCCTGGCGTCGTCGGGCGAAGAAGGTTTGGTCTTGGCCGAGGAAACATGTCCCGACGTTATCCTGCTGGATGTGATGATGCCGGGAATGAACGGCCCCGCGACCTTCGAGGCGTTACGCGCTCGCCCCTCCACCCGCCACATCCCGGTGGTCCTGCTGACGGCCAATCCCCAGGCGGATCAGCGCTACCAGGCGCAGTTGCAGCTTTCCGGCATCATCGCCAAGCCCTTCAACCCCTTCGCGCTTCCCTCGCGGCTCGCTGAAATCTTGGCCCGCTAGCATGTCCTTCCTGCTCGTCGTCTGGCTGCTGGCGCCCCTAGGGCTCCTTCCTCTCGGCTTCCTGCTGATGGAGCGGCGGCGCCTTCGCTTGATGCTGTCCGATCAGCAACGCATCCTCGAAGCCACCTTCACCGGCTCCGCCAGCGGCCTGGCTCTGCTGGATCTCCAGGGTCGCTTGCTGCGGGTCAACCGGGCCCTCTGCGAGTTGACGGGCTATCCCGAGCAAGCGCTGCTGGGATTGTCCTTTGGAGACCTCACCTACCCGGACGATCTCGCCGAGTCGGTCGCTCAGTTTCGTCGCCTCGTCGCAGGCGAGATTCGCAGCTACCAGTTGCAGAAACGCTACGTTCACCGCAGCGGCCACCTCTCTTGGGCGCTCGTCACCAGCACGCTCATCCGGGAATCGAAGGGGCTTCCTCGCTTCTGCGTGGTGCAGGTTCAAGAGATCTCGGAGAGCAAGCGCGAGGCGGAGGCGCTCGCGCATCGGGAGCGCCTCCTCACGAAGACCACGGCGCTTTCCAAGCTTGCGAGCTGGGAGTGGGACTTGAGCACGGACACGGTCACGTGGTCCGAGTCGACGTACCAGGTCTTCGGCCGGGATCCGCACGCCTTCGAGCCACACCTGGAGAGTTACCTGAGCTGCGTTCATCCCGAGGACCGCGAGCTCATCCGCTCCTCTCTCGAGCAGGCCCAGCAGGATCACCTCCCGTTTTCCATCGAGCAGCGCATCCTGCAGCAGGGCGGGGAGCAACGAATCGTGCTCGTGCGGGGAGCCGTGGAGGTGGGAACTCAAGGGCAGGCGCTGCGGCTACATGGCTCGGTGCAAGACGTCACCGAAAGTCGGCACGCGCTGGATGACGTCTTGCACCAAGCCGAGGAATGCCGGGAGGCCCGCGACCTGCTGAGTTTGCGAAATGCCGAGGCGGTGCGCCAGCTTGCCGAACGTGACCAGGACCTGCAGGCGCGCGATCGCTTGTTCCGGCGCATCCTGAACCACGTGCCCGCGGCGGTCGCCTACTTCGACGATGACGGCGCGTGTCAGTGGATGAGCCCCGAGGCCCTGGCGCGATTCGGATTCTCCGCCGAGCAGGTCAGCATGCTCTCGGCCGAGGATGTTCCCCTCTTAGGGCACAGCGCCGAGCGTTTCGAGGCCGTGATGGCCGCTGGAGAGCCCTACCGTGAGCGAGGCATCCCTCTGACGCTGCGCCAGAATGGCCTCGAGCAGCTGACCTACTGGGATTACAGCCTCATTCCGTGTCGCTCGCCCGAAGGCGAGCACGAAGGGCTCTTGGCGTTCGCGCGCGAGGTCACGGATCGCATCGAGAAGGAAAAGCTCCAGGAGATGCAGATCAAGACCCTCGAAGCCTCCGAGAAGCTCAAGGATCATTACCTCAACACGCTCACCCACGAGATCCGCTCTCCGCTCACGGTGATCCTGGGAGCGGCCCTGTTGTTCCAGGGCGAGGCGCTCGGGCCCCTCACCGAGAAGCAGCGCCTCTACGTCGCGAAGCTGATCCGCAACGGCCGTGAGCTCACGCGGCTCGTCAACAATGTCCTGGAATCCAACCTCTTGCGCTCCGGGCAGCTCGAGCTATACCCGGAGCCCCTGGCTTTCGAGACGATCATGCGCGACGTGGTGGCCGAACTCGCCGCCTCGGCCATCCTGAAGGGCATCCAGGTGCGCGACGGGATCGCGGCGGATCTCCCCCGGGTGATGGCCGACCGGCGGCGCCTGGCGCAGATTGGCCTCAACCTCGTCTCCAATGCCGTTCAGTACGCCCCGCAGGGGGCGACGGTCACGATCAGCGCCCGGATCGAGGCGGATCGCCTGCTCTGCGAGGTCTTCAACTCGGGAAGCCGGATTCCGCCGGAAAAGCTTCCGGACTTGTTCACCGCGGTGGACCGCCCCGGCAACGGCCAGAAAGGCCTGGGCCTTGGCCTTGGGCTCAGCAGGGCGCTCGCCGAGGCCCATGGCGGGAATCTTGGCGTACTCAGCCAGGAGGAAGGCGTCACCGCCTGGTTCTCGCTGCCGGTCGGGGGCCCCTTGCCCGTCTAGCTTTCCGCTTGCGCCGCGGCGAGCACCGCCTCCAGCTCATCGAGGAGGCGGGCGATCGCCGGGGACTCCCCGTCCCGGGCGGCGGCCTCGAGGCCTCGACCGATCTCCGTCAGCGACGCGAAGCCGTAAGACGCCCCCGAACCCGCCATGCGGTGCCCGATATCCTGGATGTCGGCGAAGGCCTCTTGCCGCAGGGCATTTCGCAGTATTTCCAGGTCCTGGGCGCGTTTCTTCAGGTAGCCGGGAACGAGCTGCTTCATGGCCTCCTCGAAGGCCTCGTCGAGGGGGTCCCGTTGGGCCGCGACCTCGGCGATCGCCTTCAGCAACTGGGCCCGTTTGAACGGCTTGGTGAGGTGCAGGTCGCAACCTGCTTCCAGGCTGCGGTCCGTTTCTTGCTTGAGAGCAAAGGCCGTCAGCGCGATGATCGGAGTCCGCTCGCGCCCTATCTGCTCCTCCCAGCGCCGGATGGCCCGGGTCGCCGCATAGCCGTCCATCTCCGGCATCTGCATGTCCATGAGCACCAGGTCGAACGGCTCGGCCTTGAAGCGCGCCAGCGCCAGCGCCCCGTTCTCCTCCATGATCACCTGATGCGGAGTCTGGCTCAGGTAGGCCTCGAGCACCAGGCGGTTGTCCTCGGAGTCTTCGGCTATCAGGATGCGCAGGGACTCCGGCTCTTGGGCGCTCTGGGGCTCGACGCCAGCCTCGTGCGAGGCCGGATGGGGATCGACCTCGTAGGGCAACTCGACGTGGAAGTCGCTGCCTTCGCCCAGCCGGCTCTCCACGCTGAGCCTGCCTCCCAGCCGGTCGACCAGCTGCTTCGAGATGGCGAGCCCCAGTCCGGTCCCCCCGAACTTGCGGGTGGTGGAGGCATCCGCCTGGGTGAAGGACTCGAAGATGAGGTCCCGCTTCTCGGGGGAGATGCCGATGCCCGTGTCCGAGACCGTGAGGCGCAGCATCATGCCCGGGGCCGTCTCGACCCGCAGGCTCACGCTCCCCTGCTCGGTGAACTTCAGGGCGTTGCTCAGGAGATTTCTCAGCACCTGGCCCAGCGAGTGGGGTGAGCCGAGCAGGCGCGTGGGGACGTCGGGAGTGAGTTCGGCTCTCAATTCGAGCGCTTTCTCCTCGGCGCGGGCCACGTGGAGGCTGACCGTCCGCTCGACCAGGTCGGCCAGATCGAACGGGATGTGCTCGAGCTCGTACTGCCCCGCCTCGATCTTGGCGAGATCCAGGATGTCGTTGACCAGCTCCAGCAGGGTGTCGCCCGCCCGCTGGAAGATGCGCACGTACTGGCTTTGCTCGGGCGTGAGCGCGGTTTCGGCCAGGAGGTCCGCCATGCCCAGGATCGCGTTGAGGGGCGTGCGGATCTCGTGGCTCATGTTGGAGAGGAACTCCGACTTGGCGGCCGTCGCGGCCTCGGCCTGCTCCTTGGCCTTCTTCAGCTCGGCGTTGTTTCGCGCCAGGTTCGCCAGCAGCGTGGCGCGCGTCTCGGCCAGCTCGCGGGCGGCCCGGCTCTCGGTGGCTTGCAGCTCCTTGCGCAGCAGCTCCTCGCGGATCCGGCGGTTCTCCTCCTCGAAGTGCTTGCGGCGCAGCTGGGCGCGCAGCCTCCCCTTGACGATGTCGAAGTCGGAGTCCTTGACGATGTAGTCGTCGGCGCCGGCGTTGAGGCCCTCGATCATCACCTCCGGTGAGTCGGACACCGAGAGGATGGCCAAGGGGATCTCCCGCCATGCGGGGTTTTGCTTGATAAGCCGGCAGGCCTCGGACCCGGACATGCCCGGCATCAAAAGGTCCAGCAGGATGCCATCGAAGGCCTGCACGGCCAGCACCTCGAGGGCTTCCTCGCCGGAATGTGCCAGGGCCACGTCATAGCCTTCCTCTCGCAGGTGGCGGGCGAGGTCCTGGAGGTAGGTCTCGGAGTCGTCGACGGCCAGGATGCGCTTGGGACCGAGGCCGCTGGGATCCGCACCGACGGGCAATGGCTCCCCGGCTCCGCGAAGCAGCGCCGAGAGACGGGCCAGGACGATCTCCAGCGTCTCGCTCTTTCGCAGGTAGGCATCCGCTCCCGCTTCGAGCGCGGCAAGCTCGTCCTCAGGCCTTTCCGCGGCCGTGAGCAGCAGGCAAGGCGTGCGGCGCAGGGCGGCGTCCATGCGAATGCGGCGCAGTACGGTCGCGCCGTCGATGCCCGGCAGCGTGCCGTCGATGATGGCCGCGTCGGGACGGGTGCTCGCCGCCAAGCGCAGGCCCTCTTCACCCGACAGGGCCGGGAGGACGGTGTAGCCCGCGTCCTCCAGGACGCGCCTCAGGGCATGCTGAAACGTGCGGCTGTCGTCGATCACCAGGACGAGGGGGCCATCTCGGGGCTCGGCGGGAGGCTTCAGCAGCTCGCGGGCTCGCGCGACGACGTAAGCGCGATCGTAGGGCTTTGCGACGTAGTCGTCGGCGCCGGTGGCCATGCCCCGGAGGCGGTCCTGGACCGCGGCTTCCGAGGAGAGCAGCATGACGGGAAGCTGCGCCGTCTCGCGATGGCGCTTGAGGTCATGCAGCAGGGTGATGCCGTCGCCGTCGGGAAGCAAGACGTCCAGCAAGAGCAGGTCGAGCTGGCTTGTCGCCAGGGCGTCGCGGGCCGCGGCGACGGTGGCGCAAAGGGTGGTGCGGAAGCCTGCTTCCTCGAGGGCCTCGTGAAGGTCCATGCGTACGGTTAGGCTGTCGTCGAGAATGAGAATGTGCTTCGTCATCAGGTCCTCCGGGCGAGGGATCGCAGGAAGGGGGCTATCTCTCCCAGGGGGAGCACGTGGGATGCCGCTCCGAGGCGGATGGCCTCGCGCGGCATGCCGAAAACCACGCAACTGGCTTCATCCTGGGCCACAGTCAGGCCGCCGGCGTCACGGATATCCTTGAGGCCTGACGCTCCGTCCTTGCCCATGCCGGTTAGCAGCAGCGCGATGGCGCGGGGGCCGGCGTCACGGGCGACCGTCTCGAAGAGCGCATCGATCGACGGCCGGCAGGCATGGCGCTCGGGTCCGTGAACGAGGTGCAGGCACCCGTTCCGGAGCTCGAGGTGGCGGTCGGCCGCAGCCACGAGGACGCTCGCGCTGCCGGGCTTGGGTAAGGGCTCTCCGTCCCGGGCAGGTCTCACAGGGATGGGCGAGACGCCGTCGAGCCACTCGGCGAAGGTTCCGGCGAACGATTCCCCGATATGCAGGACGATCAGGATCGGCAGCGGGAAGTTTGGAGGCAGGCCTGCGAGGATCTCGCGGATGGCCGAGGGGCCTCCGGTCGACGCCCCGATCACCACGAGCTCGTGAGGGCCCGTGGATGGGCCTGCCGGCTCGACCGGAAGGACTGGCGCGTTCACGGGGCGTCGGCGGCTCAGCTTCGCCCGGGGATGGGGAATCACCTTGATGCGAGACGCCCGCTTCACGGTGGCGATGAACTGCTGCTCCCAGGCCCGGTTTTCGGCGCCGGGCGGTTTGTCCAGGACATCGAGGGCTCCGGCGGCCAAGGCCTCGTACGTGTCGAAGTGTTCCCCGCGGTTCGTGGCGGCGGAGACAATCAAGATGGGTGTCGGGCAGTAGGCCATGAGGTGCTCGGTGACCGCTAGCCCGTTGAGGACGGGCATGACCAGGTCGAGGGTCACGACGTCGGGGCGCAGCCGCTCGCAGAGCTCGATGGCCTGGCGGCCGTCGACGGCCTCGCCGACCACTTCCAGCTTCTCGTCGCGATTCAGGATCTCGATCAGCCGCTTGCGCACGGTGATCGAGTCGTCGACGACCAGCACGCGAATCTTAGTCATGAGCCTCCCTCAGCAGCGATTCGATGGTCCTCAGGAAGCGCCCCTGGTGGAACTCGGACTTCACGAGGTAGGCCCGGGCGCCCGCCTCCAGGCCGCGTAGGCGATCCTCCGGTGCGTTGCGGCTCGTTACCATGACGGCGGGGACCCGGCTCAGCTTGGCATCGGCCCGGACGCGCCCCAGGAACGCGAAGCCGTCCATCCTGGGCATCTCGACGTCCACCAGGAAGAGGTCGTAGGCCTGTGCTTGGGCCATCGCTAGGCCCTCCTCGGCGTTGGTGGCCAACTCGACCGCGTAGCCCGCGGACTCCAGGATGCTCTGCTCCAGCATCCGGGTCGTGAGCGAGTCGTCAATCACCAGCACCTTCGGCTTGCGACGGGTGGGCTTCGGGGGGCTCGGCTGCATGCGGGCAGCATTGACCAGGCTTCGGGGGTCGAGAATCGGCTGCGGGTGGCCCTCCGCGTCGAAGCTGGCCCCCGCCACCAGCGGGATCGCGCCGGCGGCAGCGGGAAGGGGCCTCAGCACCACCTCCGCTACGCCGATGATGCGGTCCACGCCGAACGCGGCGCGGGTCGATTGGGCCTCGACGACGATCACGCTCCAGGAACTGGGTTCGAAAGCCGCGGGCTGATTCACGATCTCGCAGAGCGCTCGGAAAGGCAGTTCGACGCCGTCGTGGAGTACGGTGGCCCCGCGGGCCGTCAGCGAGATCTCGCTCGCGTCGATCCGCAGGGCCTGGCGGACGGCGCTCAGGGGAATGGCGGCGGCGCTCTCTCCCGCCTGCACCACCAGCGTGGGGATGGACGAGAGGGAAAGGGGCACGCTGATCGAAAGGGTCGTTCCCTGGCCGGGGCTGCTCTGGATGGTCAGTTCCCCATCGAGCTTGGCGACGGTCTCTCGGACGACGTCGAGGCCGATGCCGCGCCCCGAGAAGGGGGTGACCGCGGACGTGGTGCTCACGCCGGCGCGCAGGATCAGCTGGATGAGGGCGTCATGGCTGAGCGCGTCGGCCGCTCCGATCTCGCCGCGCTGCAAGGCGGCTTGGCGAACCGCTTCCAGGTCGATGCCGCGCCCATCGTCCACGCAGGTGAAGACGAGACGGCTTCCCTTCCGCACGAGGGATACATGGACCTGGCCTTCGGCGGGCTTTCCGTTCACCAAGCGCTCGGCTTCGGGCTCGATGCCGTGGTCGACGGCATTGCGCACCATGTGCAGGAGGGCGTCGCGCATCGGCTGGAGGACATGGCCCTCCAGGCGGGCGCTGCCGCCGAGGGTCTCGAAGGCGACGCGCTTGCCCAGCGATTCGGCGGCATCGCGGACGGCGCGCTCCAGCTGGGAGAAAACGCGGCTCGCTGGCACGAGCCGCAAGGCATTGGCCTTCTCGCGGCTGTCCCCCAGAGCGGCCGCAGTTCGTTCGAGCCCGTCGTCGAGCGCTTGTCTCAGCGCAACGAGCGAGACCTCCAGGTCTTGCACGGCGGGATGGGCCGCAAGCTCTCCGAGGGAGTCCAGTTGAGAGCGCAGGCGAGCGATCGTGCTGACGTGGCGGCGCAAGCCATCCAGCTGGATGCCGGACTCGATGAGGCCTTCTTGCAGGTCGTCGAGCGCGCCAAGCTCGACCCGGACGGTCTCGAAGGCCTCTCCGACAGCAGGGCTGTCAGTTGAGCTGGCAGGCCTGCTGCCGGGGGCCGAGACGCCCGCGACCCCGGCGCTGATAGCGTCCAGCCGGAAGAGGACCTTCTCGATGGCATCCTGGTCGAGAGGAACGGTCCCGCCGCGGAAAGGTTCGAGCAGGTCTTCGATGGCGTGGGCGTCCTCGGCGATCGCCCCCAGCCCGACCACGCGCGCGGCCCCCTTGAGGGTATGCGCCAGCCGCAACAGCGTCGATACGCGCCCCTCCGCGGGGCCGGAACGCTCGATCTCCAGCAGCAGCTGGGTCATGCCGTCGACCAGCTCCCGGGCCTCGATCCGGAAGTATTTGAACTGGTCCCGCTTCATCGGCTCGCGCGGACGATCTGGGCCAGCTCACGCGAGACGCCGGCCAGCTGGGAGGACGTTTGCAGGGTCTGCCGCGAGCTGGCCTCGGTCTCCTTGGCGGCCTGGGCGGCGTCGGAGATGGCGATGTTGACCTGCTCGACGGCGGTGGACTGCTGCTTGGTGCTCAGCTCGATCTCGCGGGCGGCCTCCGCCGTGGTGGCCACCAGGCTCGCGATCTGGTTGAAGGCGGCCGCCAGCTCGCCGAACTGCTGGGCTCCCATCTCCACGGCCTTGCTGCCGTCCTCGGTGGTCATGACCGTGGTGTTGGCGGCGGTGCGGATCTCGTCGATCAGCATGCGGATGTCGCCCGTCGAGCCGGAGACGCGGTCGGCCAGCTTGCGGATCTCGTCGGCGACGGCCGCGAAGCGCTTGCCCGACTCTCCGGCACCGGCTGCCTCGATGGTGGCGTTGATGGCCAGGATGTTGGTTTGCTCGGCCAGCTCCTTGATGATCTCCAGGATGCCGCCGACCTGCTGGGACTTGCGGCCCAGGTCGAGCATGTGGAGGACGATCTGGTCCACCTGCCGCTTGATGATGGCGACCGCCTCCTGGGCTTTCACGACGCTGCGATCGCCCGAGCGGGCGGCCGTCGCGGTTTCCTCGGCGATGCGGGCCACCTGCTGGGCGCTGTCCGCAATCTGGCGCGAGGTGGAGAGCAGCTCCTTCATGGTGGTGGAGACCTCGGTCATCGCGGCAGCCTGCTCGCCGGAGCCGGTGGCCTGCTGGTTGGCGGCCGCGTGAAGCTCGCTCGACGAGCTCTGGAGGTGCTGGATGGTCGAGCCGATCTGGCGCGAGAGCGAACGGGTGAGCACGACGGCCGTCGCCGAGGCGATCCCCAAGGCCAGGGCCGCGATGAGCAAGACCAAGAAGCTTCCCTGCTCGGCGTCTTGCGTGGAGTGCTCCTTGGCCTTCTCGAGCAGGTCGCGCTCCAGGCGCTTGAAGGTCTCGATTTCCCGGCTGAGGGCCTCGGCCTGGGGCGCGAGTTCCGACTCGAAGCGGCGCATGATGGTTTCGCTGGTCGTGCCGACCGCACGGGCCTGGAGAAGCGTCCTCGCGCCCGCCTGGTAGCTGGCCTCGGCGGTCTGGATGCGTTCGACCTGGCGGCGCGCATCGGGGTTCGTGAGGTTCGCGTCGATCGCCAGGACGGTCCCGGTGAAGTCCTTTCGGAATTCCTGGGCTGCCACCAGGTAGGTTTGATCCCCGGTGAGGAGGAAGGCGCGGTTCTGGGCGCTTTGCTTCGCATACAGGCTATCCAGCAGCTGGGCGGAGATCAGGTTCTCGGCATACTGCGTGACGAGCCGATCCTTCTTCTCGACCACATGGTGAAGGGTGGCGATGGTCACGCCGCCGATCAACAGGGTGAGGGCCAATGTGACCGCGAAGCCCGCGGTGATCTTCTGCCCGAACGTCCAACGAATCATGGCCTCGTTCTCCTCATGATCGCGTCGGACACCGAGGGGAGGTGAATCACCCCGCGGACGACGGATCCGGTGCGCAGGACTTCCCGAACATGCTCCGACTCCCGTTCCTGCGCCGGGTGGAGCGCGGATTCCTCGAGGAATCCTTCGAACGCCGGGAAGGAGAGCCCGATGGGCTCGGCTCCCTGCGTCAAGACCAACCAATTCTCCTCGCCCGCCCCGCGGATGCCGAGCAGGGCCGCGAGGCCGTACACCGCGACCAGCCGTCCGCGGATGCCCGCGAGCCCACGGAAGCCCTCGGGCCCTCCGGGTAACGGCACGACCCGGCGGAGGGCCTGGATGCCCGTGATCTCGCTGAGACGCAGGGCGTAGCCTTCGTCGCCGATCCGGATGGCCAGGAGGCGTTCCCCCGCGTCCTCCAGCGGAGCCGCCGCTTGGGCGAAGCTTTCGTCGAAGGCGGAGCGCAGCTCGGCGAGCTTGGCGTCGATTCCGGGTTTTGTCATGGCGCCTCCTGGCAGCGCCGGATCTCGGCGGCGCAAAGTCCCATGAGGGCCTCACGGTTGAAGCCCCCTCCGAAGAGCAGCATGCGTGGCGCCTCCTCGCGAGAGAGTAGCGCCTGGGCACGTTCGAGCTCGCGGCGCGCCTTTTCGAACGATCCGCTGCGCTTGGCCAGCAGGCCGAGGTGAAGGCGCGGCATCGCGAAACTCGGGTCCAGGGTGGTGGCCGTCTCGTTGTGGCGACGCGCGGCCTCGAAGTCACCGGCCTGCTCGCTGCAGAGGGCCAGGAGGTAGTGGGCGCCCGCCGAGAACGCGTCCAGGGCCAGGACCTCATGGCAGACGCGTTCCGCCTCGGGGCGATCGCCCGCGTTCGTCAGGATGGCGGCGAGCAGCAGGAGGACGTCGGCATCGCGGAGGGCCTCCGGCGGCAGCGCCCGAAGAGAGGCCAGGGCCTCGGTGTAGCGTTCCTCCTTGAAGAGCTCGAGTGCGGGCATGAGCTCCCAGGCCGGACGGCCCTTGGAGAGGGGAGCGTCGGGCGTGAGGCGCTTGGCGCCAGCGGCGGTGAGGGTGGAGATGCGCTCGGAGGCGCGATGCACCGCGTCGACCCAGGAGGCATCAGGACGGGCGGGGGCCTCGTCGGGCGGCGGGGCCTGGGCGGCGTGAACCTGCTGGTAATAGAAGGTCTCATGGGTGTGAATCAGGCGAAACGCGCGGGAGATGCCGCGCAGCGTCTCGGCGGGGCCCAGGAAGAGGTAGCCTCCGGGGGCGATGGCCCGAGTGAGGCGAGAAAGGGCCTTGCGGGTGGCTTCCGGCGAGAAGTAGATGAAGACGTTGCGGCAGAAGATGATGTCGAAGGCTTCGCGCTCCCAGCCGTCGTCCGCCATGAGGTTTCGCGCTTCGAAGCGGACCATGGCCGTGACGGTCGGGTCGAGGTGGAAGGTCCGGTTCTCCTCGCGGAAATAGCGCTCGCGAAGTTCGGGGGCGAGGCCGCGCAGCGACCAGGGCGAGAACTGTGCCTTGCGGGCCTTCGCTAGGAAGGCGGGATTGACATCGACGCCCAGGATCGAGACGTCCTGTGGGTCGAGGTTGGGCATGGCCTCGCGCAGCAGCAGGGCCACGGTATAGGCCTCTTCGCCGCTGGCGCAGCCGGCCGAGAGGATCCGGACGGGGCCTTGGCCCTGGCGCACGCGCAGGCGATCGGGAAGGGCGGCCTCCGCGAGGGCGCGGTACTGCTCGGGAATCCGGAAGAAATAGGTTTCGCCGACGGTGAGGTGCTGGGCGATCGCCTGCAGCTCCGCGTGACGCCGCTCGGGATCGTGGAGGTCGTCCAGGTAGGCATCGGCGGTCCGGTTGCCGGTGTCGCGAAGGCGCTCCTGCAGCAGCGCATGCAGGTGCACCGTGCCGTCGTCCTCGACCTGGAAGCCGAGTCCGTCGGTGATCAGTTCCTTGAAGCGATCGATGTGGAAGGACTCGATCGAAACGGTCAAGACCCCTCCTCGTCTGGAATCAGCAAGGGCCAGAGGTCTGCCGGGATCAGCCGAGCGGCCTGCAGCGCCAGGATCAGCTGGTCGTCCGAGACGCCCATGGTGGCGACCCCGTCCGCTCCGGCGAGCAACGGGGGCAGGGCCTCGAAGTCCGTCTCGGCGAACGCGACGATGCCCGTGACGGAGGCCACGGCGAGCGCTGCGCAACGACCGCCTGCCCGAATGGTCACGAAACGGGTCAGGCCATGAAAGGCTGGCGCTTCGGATGCCGGCTCTCCGAGGAGGGCGCCCAGGTCAAGGACGGGCAAGCCCGTGCCGCGGACCAGGGCGACGCCCCGCACGAAGGGTGGGGTTCCGGCGAGCGGTCGGACCGGCAGGGGGCGCATGGTCTCGATGATTTCTTCCAGTGGCAGCGCGCAGGTATGGGCCTGGGTCTTGACGATCAGCGCACGAAGGGGAGCCGAAGGGGGCATCAGGGGAACTTTCTAGGCGTGCCGGAGGGCGGTCAAGCGATGGGCCTCACGGTTTGCTCACGTGGGAGTGTCCTCTCCCCACAGTGTAATGCCCGGACGCCCAATGTTCAATCATCAAGAGGCGATCGAGCAATTCATTCTCCGCTTCCCGGACCAAGTCTTGCTCGCCCCGGTCCATGCCGCGTCCGACGCGGATCCCGCCTGGCTTCCGAGGGAGGGTCGGGGCGTTCGAGCGAGGCTTGGAGCAACGGAGCGACGATTGCAGACGCCCGACGGCCTGCATACACTCCACTTCAGCAGAGCAAGAGCGAGCCCTTGGAAAGCTGGCCGAGCGCCCGCTTACGTCACCGGGCTTCCCCTGCTGAGGAGGTAAGATCATGCAAAAGGTGCTGCGCTACGGATCTCTCGGACTTGCTGCGACGCTTCTGATTTCCGCCTGTACCCCGGCGATGACCACTCCGCCGACCGATGGTCCCGCGCATCCGCTGGCGCCCTTCGCCGGCGAAGCCTTCCCCGAGGACCTCGCCCCGGCCTTCCCCGGCGATGTGCAGCCGCTC
Organism: Candidatus Sericytochromatia bacterium; assembly: GCA_036676455.1. Lineage (GTDB taxonomy): Bacteria > Cyanobacteriota > Sericytochromatia > S15B-MN24 > UBA4093 > UBA4093. The sequence goes on along the minus strand of JAKFCW010000021.1, from coordinate 73,156 downwards.
CAGACGGCTCCGCAAGCTCCTCAGCCGCCGCTCTCCGTCAACGAGCGGGGCCTTGTCCTGCCGACCGGCGGAAACGTCAGCCTGGATCAGCTCTACGAGGATCTGCCATCCTCCATTCCCCAGGAGGAAGCCGGTGATTGGCTGAGCCCCATGCCGGGTGCGATTCCCGAGGGCTTCGGCCAGGGGGTGCCGGGCGGGATCGGTCCTGATTCCTTCGGTCCTGGCGGCTACGGAGCCTATCCCGGCATCATCCCCGACCTCTTGACCTACAACGCGCTCGCGCGCTGCATGTACTTCCGCTACATGAACTTCTGGGTTCCCTACTTCCTGGTGGGCAACTGCTATTACCCTTACGCCTACTCGCCCTACTACAACGCGGCCCTGAGCGGCCTGTACGCCTACCCGCTCTTCTACAGCTACGGCGACTACTGCTACCCGTACTACTTCCTGTCGTCGCGCTACCGCTACGGCTACCTGGACTGGGAGTACTACTGGCCCACCTACCGCTCGAAGTATCGCCATCGCTACGACGACGACTTCCGGCACTACCGCGGTCGCTGGGGCTCGCGCCACTTCAAGGGCTGGCTAGATGACCGCCGGCGTGACCGCCACCAGGAGAACTGGCGCGAGCGGGCCCGCGATTACCGCCGGGATCGCGGCGACCGGCCCAACCGGCCGGACTACAATCAGGGCAACCGTCCGGGGAACCAGCACGGCAATCGCCCCGACTGGAACGATCGTCCCGGCAACCCGCAGGGGAACCGCCCGGATCGCGGCGACCGGCACGAACGGCCGGATCGCTACGACCGGCCGGATCGGCCGGATTACAACCAGGGCAACCGTCCCCGACCGCACCAGGGCGAGGAGCGCCCCGATTACAACCAGGGCAAGCGCCACCGCTCGGAGGGGCATGAGCGCCAGGGCAACGAGGGCCAGGTCCGTGAGGGGGATGGCGGCGAGGGGAGGGAGCGCGTACGAGGCGATCGCCCCGAACGGGACCGCCCCAACCGTCAGGTTCGCCGGAATGACGGAGAGAACCGGCATGTGAGGCGCGGGGGCGAAGGCCAGCAGGCGAGGCGTGGCGGCGGGCAGAAGGCCCGCGACCACGGCAAAGGCGGCCGCATGAGGCCCGCCGGCGTGGAAAGCCCCGACGATACGCCGATCGAGGCCGGGATCATCGAGGAAAGCGAGGACTAGGCGCTAGAACAGGCGCCCAGGGCCTGCCGCATCCGCCTCGAGGCGACGTCACCGTGACGATGGGTGACCTTGTGCTCTTCCCAGGCGAGGCCTCGGTGGAGTCGCAGGGTCACCCTTCCGTGTGGGCACGCCTTGCGCTGACTCAGTAGGTCTCGGCATGCCAGCGATGCGCCTTCTTCAATTGCGGCAGCAACTCGTCCCAGTTCGCTCCATGCCGCTGGGCCATGGCGGCAAAGGCCTCCTCGACGCCCTTTTCCATGCTCTTGATCCCGCACATGTAGACCACGGCTTGCTTATCGGCAATCAGGGGCCAGAGGGCGTCGGCGTGCTCCGCCAGGCGGTGCTGGACGTAGACCTTCTTCCCGTCGGAGGTTTGCTGCTCCCGGCTGATGGCGAGCGAGACTTTCAGGGCGCCGGCGTCGGCCAGGGGCCTCAGCTCGTCGTGGTAGAGGATCTCGGGCGTGGTGGGGACGCCGAAGAAGAGCCAGGCCTCCGTGGGGGCCTGCGTCGCGGCGAGTTGCTCCCAGAAGGCGCGGAAGGGGGCGATGCCGGTGCCGGTGGCGATCATGATCAGCGGGACCGCCGGGTCCTCCGGCAGGAGGAAGGTGCGGCCCACCGGACCGGTGGTTTGAATCTCGGCGCCGGGCTGGAGGTCGCAGAGGTAGTTGGTTGCGACGCCCAGGCGCTCCTCGCCGGTCTCGGGATCGGTGTATCGGACGCGCTTGACGCAGAGCGAGATGGTGTCGCCCATGCCGTCGTCGCCGGCGCGCCGGGAGGCCACGGAGTAGAGGCGCAGCTGGTGGGGCTTGCCTGCTTCGTTTTGGCCGGGAGGCAGCACGCCGATGCTCTGGCCTTCGAGGTAGCGGAACGCGCCCTCGGGGTACCGCAGGACCATGTGCTGGACGTCGCTGGGATGGCCCTCGGGAGTGAGATGCCGCTTGGCGACCAGGGTCATGGCCAGGGGAGCCTGGGGCCGGAAGAGGTTGATGGGGATGTCGCGCTTGGCCTGGCTCGGGTTCGTCGTGGTATCCATCGAGGCACCTCCAAATCATCCTTGAGCGTCACGATAAGCCTGAGGGGCGAGCGGCTTTTTGTCAAACTACCTGCCGATGGCTTGCGTCGCGCAGCCGGTCCTGCGAGCATGGAGCCAGAAAGGTAGGACGGCATGCCAAACGCGATTCTCTCTCCCCTTCGGGTCCGCTACGCCGAGACCGATGCCCAGCAGGTGGTCTACCACTCGAATTACCTGGTCTACTTCGAGGTCGGGCGAGGCGACTTCCTGCGCGCGGTGGGCGTGGACTACAACGCGATGGAGGCGTCGGGCGCCTTCGTGGTGGTGGTGGAAGCCAACGTTCGCTACCACGCGCCTGCTCGCTACGACGACGAGCTGGTGGTGCATACTTGGCTGGACGAGGTCCGCACCCGCAGCATGCGCTTCGCCTACAAGGTCACGCGGGGCGCCCGCGGCTCCGATCCGGAAACGACGATTGCTTCGGGGTGGACGGCGCACGTGGTGGTGAACCGCGAGGGCCGGCCGATTCCGCTGCCGGACGCGCTGCGCAAGGCGATCGCCGACGCGGGCCTCTCCCCGGATTCCACCCGGCCCGCCGAGTTCAAGGGCGACGCCGTCATTTCCCCCCAGGCCTAGCGCGCCGGGGCTTGCCCGCGAGCGTTTTGAGCGCCGCGACCTCGTCGGTGCCGAGCTCCCGCCACTGCCCCGGAGGCAGGTCGCCCAGCGAGACCGGCCCCAAGGCCATGCGGTAGATTCGCAGGGTGGGGTAGCCCACCGCGGCGGTCATGCGGCGGATCTGGCGGTTGCGCCCCTCGCGCAGCCGAATCTCCAGCCAGGCGGTCGGCACGTTCTTGCGGAAGCGCACCGGCACGGGCCGCTCCGGCAGGTCGGGCTCGACGTCCAGCAGCCGGACCTCGGCGGGGCGGGTCATCACGCCTTGGATCTCCACTCCCTGCCGCAGGCGCGAGAGGGCTTGCTCGTCGGGGATGCGCTCGACCTGCACGAGGTAGGTCTTGGGGTGCTCGTAGCGGGGATCCGTGAGCCGGTGCGCCAGGGGACCGTCGTCGGTCAAAAGCAGCAGGCCCTCGGAGTCCTGATCGAGCCTTCCGACCGGGTAGACGTCGGGAACCGGCACGTAGCCCTTCAGGGTCTTGGCGGGATCGTCTCCCGAGAACTGGGACTGGACCCCGTAGGGCTTGTTGATCATCAGGTAACGCATGGGGTCCATGCTAGGCGATCGCCGTCCCTTCAGCCAGCCCTTTCGGGCTCGGAGCTGAATTTTACTCTCCTCTAACCCTGAGATAAGAATCTCTCCTTCCGATCGGCCGATACTGTTAAGAAGCCGTCAGGTCGATGGAGGGGATATGCAGATCGTCGCAGCACAGGCCATCAAGACGCTCCAGGAGGAGGCCGCCCGCAAGCTCGCGCGCCAGGCCGCCGAATCGGGCGCCGGCGCCGTGCAGCGTCAAGCCGGCAAGGCCCTGTCCGAGAAGGCCCTCTCCGAGGTCGCCTCGAAGGGCGAGTCGGTTCTCCAGTTGCTGTTGGGCAAGGATCTCGGCAACTTCCTCACCCGCAGCCCGCTGCCCCAGAACATCGCCGACCAGGGCCCCAACTGGCTCAAGCGCCTCACCCAGCGCCTGGATGGTCGCAAGTACGAGGGCATCGGCCTCAAGGTCCGCGCAGGCGCGCAGCTTCCCACCCCGCTTCCCGGCCTGACCCTGCTGGCGGATGCCTCGACCGAGGCGACCCTGCGCCGCAACCCAAAGGGCCTGCTCGAGCTGGTTTACGCGACCGAGCTGGGCGCGGGCGCCGCAGCCGAGCTGCGCGCAGGACTTTCGGCGGGCTTCTCGCTAGGCCAGGTCAACCTCCAGGCGGGGGCGATCGCCCAGGCTGGCGCTGAGGCCAAGGCCCTGGAGCGGATGATGCTCGTTTACGAGGTCAACCCCAAGGTCAAGGAAGAGATGTTCTCCCTGGGCAAGCAGCTCAAGGGTCAGATTTTTTCCGATGCCCGCGAGGCCGCCGCCGAGATGCGTCCCGGCCTGATCGAGAGCCTCGTCGAGCGCTTCAAGGGTCAGAAGGCCCTGGCCAAGCGGCCTGAAGCCCCCTCGCAGCTCACCTCGGAGTTCGCCCGCAAGCACCTCAGCCAGGCTTCTTTCTACCAGGGCGTCCGGGTCGGCGGTCGGGCCTCCGGCAGCGCCGGGGTCGGCTTCAACCGCGACGGCGTGAAGGGTATTGGCGGCAATGCTTTTGGCATGGGCCTCGATCTCAAGAAGGAGATCATCAAGGTCGACGAGCTGGCGGCCCAGGGCTGGCAGAAGAGCGCCGGGGTCGGCACCGATCTCATCAACGCCCTCTTCCCGCCCAGCGCCCGGGTGGGCGGCGCCTTCGACGTCGGCATCGAGCGCACGCTGGACTTCGACCGGGGCAAGTACTTGCAGACCACCGTGGCGCTCAACTCCGACCGTGCGCTCTACGCCGGCGCCGGCGCCTGGGGCCCTTCCATCGACCGGGAGTTCGGCACGGGCCACCGTTACGCGGTGACCTACGGTCCCGAGGGCCTCAAGGGAGTCGATTACTCGGTGAAGTTGCTCATCAAGGATGCGCTGAAGGAAGTCGATGGCCTGAAGAAGCAGATGCCCCAGATTGAGGGCCTGCTGCCCAAGAGCCAGGCCTGGGACGATCTGGTGCTGACCTACTCGCTGAAGCCCCACCAGCTCGACTTGCTCAAGGGGGCGGGTCAGGAGTCGCTGGAGAAGGAGCTTCCCAAGATCTTCGCGTCGAAAGACCGCTTCGGGCTCACCCGGGCGATGTCGTACCACGACAGCCGCATGCAGGTCGGTGGCTGGATCGGCATGGGCCTCGGTCCCTTCGTCGGCGGCAAGGCTTATCTTTCGGCCGAGTACGAGGCGGTGGGCCTGAGGCTTGGCAAGTTCAAGCCCGCCGATCCGCTGCCCGCCGACCGCCCCTGGAACCTCTCGATTCGCTAGACGCCCTGGACGTCATTCCCGCGCAGGCGGGAATCCACTGGACTCCCGCTTTCGCGGGAGTGACGGGGAAATGGGGGAGTGACGGGGAAATGGGGGAGTGACGGGGAAATCGGGAGTGACGAAAGAAAACGGGGCTGCCTCACGCGTGTGAGACAGCCCCGTTGATGGGTTTCCGACTAGGCCGAGGCTTCGACGGCTTCGACCTGCGCGGTGCGGGTCTTGGGGCCTTCGCTGTGGAAGAACTTCCTGCGGTACCAGGTCTGGAAGTCGTCCATGAGCGAGAAGCCCACCGGAACCACGATCAGCGTGAGCAGGGTCGAGGTGATGAGACCTCCGACCACGACCACGGCCATGGGGTAGCGGAACTCGGCGCCCGCGCCGATGCCCGCCGCCATCGGCAGCATGCCCATGACCATCGCGGCGGTGGTCATGAGGATCGGCCGCAGTCGGACCGGAGCGGCCTCGAGCAGGGCTTCCAGGGTGCCGTAGCCCTGATCTTTCAACTGGAGGGTGAAGTCGACCACCAAGATGGCGTTCTTGGTGACGATACCCATCAGCATGATCACGCCGATCATGGCCATCATGCCAAGTTCCGACTGGGTCAGCAGCAGCGCGAGGAACGCGCCGGCGATGGACAGGGGCAGCGAGAACATGATGGTGAACGGGTGGATGAAGCTCTCGAACTGGACCGCCAGGATGATGTAGACGAAGACGATGGCCAGCCCCAGGGCTTGCAGGAGACCCGTGAAGGCCTCCTGCATCTGCTCGGCCTCGCCGCCCTGGACGAACTCGATGCTGTCGGGCAGGGCGAGTTCCTTCTTGAGCTTCTCGACGACGCCGAAGGCTTCGCCGGTCGAGGCGCCGGGCATGAGGTTGGAGAGCACGTTCACCACGCGCTCGCGGTCCTCGCGCCGGATGCTCGAGACGCCGGAGCCGACCTGCTCGGTGACCACGGCCGAGACCGGGACCAGGCCGCGGTTGCCGGGCACGGAGAGGGCCTTGACCGACGTCAGGCTCTGGCGGGAGTCGGGAGCGACCTGCAGGCGGATGTCCAGCTCGTCATCTCCCTGGATCATGGTGCCCACGACCTCGCCGGTGGTGGCGATGCGCAGGGTGTTGGCCAGATTGGCGGAGGAGACTCCCTCGGCCGCCGCGCGGGCGCGGTCGATCTGGAGCTGGACCTCGGGACGGTTGAGAGCGAGCGAGGTGTCGACGTCGGCGAAGAGGTCGGACCGGCTGCGCAGCAGGTCGGCCATCTTCTCTCCGTAGACGCGCAGCTCCTCGAGGTCGCTGCCGCGCAGCGAGATGTTGATGGGCGTGTTCATCTCGCTGGCGCCGCCGATCATGCCGGAGATCATGACCTTGGCGCGGATGCCGGGGATGGCCCCGACCTCGTTGCGGATCTTCTCGGCCAGCTCGGTGTCCTTGATGTTGCGCTTGGCCTTGTCCACGAGGATGATGCCCAGGGAGGCGAAGTCGATCTCCTCGCGGCCGCCGATGGTGGTGAAGACGTTCTCCACCTCGGGGTGCTGCTTGATCACGTCGACGACGCGCTTGGACATCGCTCCGGTCTCCTCCAGGGTCGCGCCCTTGGGCAGCTGCACCTTGAGGTGGAATTCCCCGCGGTCAGCCGACGTCATGAAGGTCTTGGGGATGAAGGGGACCAGGGCCATGCCGAAGACGAAGGAGGCGGTGGCGATGCCCATGACCTTCCAGCGGTTCTTCAGCGACCACTCCAGGACCTTGCGGTACGGCTTGGCGAGCGGGAAGGAGTGCTCGGCGTCCGCGCTCATGCCGCCCTTGCCCTTGGAGACCTTGAGGAAGCGCGCCGAGATCATCGGGGTGATGGTCCGGGCGACCAGCAGGGAGAAGAGGACTGCGAACGCGACCGTGAGGCCGAATTGCTTGAAGAACTGGCCGATCATGCCCGTCATGAAGGCGACGGGCACGAAGACCGCCACGATCGTGAGGGTACAGGCGGTGACCGCCAGCTGGATCTCGCCGGTGGCGTTGATGGCGGCGCGCAGGGGCGGCTCGCCCTTTTCCATGTGGCGGTAGATGTTCTCGAGGTCGACGACCGCGTCATCGACCACGATGCCGACCACCAGGGTCAGGGCCAGGGTGGTGAGCATGTTGAACGAGAAGCCCATGAACTGCATCGCCCAGAACGTGGCGACCAGCGAGATGGGGATGGCCATGCCGCCGATCAGGGTGGCGCGCCAGTTCCGCAGGAAGGCGAAGAGGATCGCGACCGCCAGCAAGCCGCCGATGATCAGGTGTTCCCAGACCGAGTGGTTGGATTCCTTGATGAACTTGGACGAGTCCTGGACGGTGGTGAAGGACGCGCCGGCGGGCAGGGTGGCCTCGAGCTTCTTGAATTCCTTCTTGATCTCGTCGACCACCGCGACGGTGTTCGCCCCGGACTGCTTGAAGATGTTGAACATGACCGCGGGCTGGTTGTTCACGAAGCCCAGGGAGCGGGGATCCTCGATCGACTGCCAGACCTTGCCGAGGTCGCCGATGCGCACGCGCGCGCCAGAGGGAGTGGCAACCTGGAAGCTGGAGATGTCGGAGACGGTCTGGAACTTGCCCATGGCGCGCAGCGACAGCTCCTGGCCGTGCTCGGTAATGCGGCCGCCGGGCAGGTTCATGCCGTCGGCCTTTAGGGTCTGGTAGAGGCCCGCCACGGAGAGCCCGTAGGTCTTGAGGCGGGTCGGGTCGAGGTCGATGTGGATCTCGCGGACCCGCGATCCCAGGAGATCGACCGAGCCGACGCCGTTGATGCGCTCGAGCTTGGGCTTGAGCACGTCCTCGACGTAGTCGGTGAGTTCCATGGGGGTCTGGGGGCCGTTGATGGCGAAGGCCGCGATGGGGGCGCTGGCCGGGTCGAACAGGAGGATGCTCGGCTCGATGATGCCCTCGGGCAGCTTGCCGCGGATCATCGAGACCTTCTCGCGGACGTCCTGCGAGGCGACCTTGTTGTCGATCTCCAGGTCGAACTGCGCGACGACGGTCGAGACTCCCTCGTTGGAGTAGGAGTGGATCGTGTCGAGGCCGTTGATCGAGGAGATGGCCTCCTCGATCGGCTTCGACAGCAGCTCCTCGACCTCGGCGGGGGCCGCGCCCGGGTAGACCGTGGAGACCACGACCACCGGGAAGTCCACGTCGGGGAAGAGGTCCATGGGGAGCTTGCTGAAGCCCATCATCCCCAGGATGACCAGGAGGGTCATCAGCATGGTGGTGGTGACGGGCCGGCGAATGAAGAGTTCGGAGAAGTTCATCGTCTCATTATCTCCGCACGATGGCGGAGCCATCCTTCAGGAAGGCGCCCCCCTCGATCACGATCGGCGCTCCGACGCTGAGCCCTTCGAGGACCTCGACCTGCGCGCCGTTGCGGATGCCGGTCTGGACGTCGACGCGCTTGGCCTTGCCGCTCTCCTCGAGGTAGACGAACGCCTGGATGCCGTCGTTCTGGATCGCGGCGGTGGGCACGAGCAGGCTCTTGCGGCTCTGGGTCTGGATGGTGCCGCTGACGAACATGCCGACCTTGAGGGGGCCGCCCTTGCCGAGGTCGATCTTGGCCTTGATCTGGCGGGTCTGCGGATCGACCGAGGGGCTGACCTCGCGGATCTTGCCGGCGAAGGTCTCGCCGGGGAAGGCCGCGGAGGCGACCTTGACGCTGGCTCCGACCTTGAGGTGGGCCATCTCCTGCTCGGGGACGTTGACCTGGACTTCCAGCGGGCCGGCCTCGGCGATGGTGAACAGGGGGCTGGAGGGCATGGCCATGACGCCGATCTCGGCGGAGCGGTCGATCACGATGCCCGTGATGGGCGACGTGATCGTGGCGTTGGAGCTCTGGGTCTCGATCAGCCGGATGGCGGCCTTGATCTGCTTGACCTGGGCCTCGGAGACCTTGAGCTGCGTCAGGGCTCCCTCGTACTGCTGCTGCGAGACCGCGCCCTGGTCGACCAGCATGCGCATGCGGTCCAGGTTGCTCTGGGCGTTCGAGAGGTTCGCCTGGGCGGTCAGCAAGGAGGCCTTCTGCTGCTGCATCTGCCACTCCAGCTCGGGGCTCTCGATCATGGCGAGCTTCTGGCCCGCCTTGACGGCGGAGCCTTCGTCCACGAGGACCTCGAGCAGGCGCCCGGTCATCTTGGGCAGGATCTTGACCTCGGAGCGGGCGGCCACGGTGCCCTCTACCACCAGCGGGCGGGCGATCTCACCCTGCTCGGCCGTTGCGACGGCGACGGAGATGCCCTGCCCCTGCGCCTTGGGGGCGTCCGTATTTTTGGGTTCTCCCTTCTGGCAACCGGCCATGCCGATCACCAGCATCGGGACGAGACCCCAAGCGACACGCTTCACGACTCGCTTCCTTTCTTGGCTAACACGGTTTGGAGCTCCAGACCGAGGGCCTGAGTCACCCGCAACTCCGCGGCTTGAACATCATACTGAGCCTGGACGAGATTACTCTGCGCCTGGGCAAGGGAGGTCTGGGCGTCGATTACTTCGAGCCCGGTGCCCATGCCGGCCTGGAACCGGACCTGGGCGAGACGGTAGCCTTCCGCCGCAGCAGCGACGCCCTGCTGGGCGATCGCCACCCGGTCGACGGCCTCGGAGCGCGCCGAGAGGGCGTTCTGGATGTCGAGGGCCACCTGGCGGCGCACCGACTCCAGCTGGGCCTGGTCCTTGGCCACCTCGGACTTGGCCTGCGCGATCTTGGCCTCGGTCTGGTTGCCGTTCAACAGCGTCCAGCTCACCGAGGCGCCCAGGAGGTAGTAGCTCGTCGAGCCCGGCTGGTACGAGAGCATGCCGATACCCGCCACGGTGGGCAGGTAGGCCCGGCTCTGCAGCGTCACGGCGGTCTCGTCCATCTCATGCTTCAAGCCGACCTGCAGGACTTCCAGGCGGTTGGCGATCGCCGACTCGTAGCTGCTGGCGCTCACCTGCGCCTGGGGCAGGGGCAGGCTGGAATCCAGCTGCGCGTTCATGGCCGAGACGCCCAGGGCGGTGCCGAGCGCGAGGCGGGCCAGCTCGACGCGGTTCTGCGCCTGCGAGAACTGCCCCTGGGTGTTGGCGAGCTGGGTCTGCGCCTGCAGGACCTCGAAGCGGGTGCCGACGCCGCTGCGCTCGCGCAGCTGCGCCTGCTCGACGTGGGCGCGGGACTGAACGAGGGCCACGCGGGAAACCTCCAGCAGGCTCTCTGAGCGCAGCACTCCCAGGTAGGCGTTGGCCGCCTCGAACTGGGCGCGGCGCTTGGCGTTGACGATCTCGAGGCGGGCCAGATCCCGGGTGGAGTCGGCGATCTTGAGGCCGTCCTGGGTCCGGAAGGCGTCGAACAGGACCTGGTTGGCGCTGAGCTGCACCTGGGTGGAGATGCTGCCTCCCCCCGCGCCGCCCATCATGCTCAGGCTGCTCAGGCCTCCGAGGCCCCCGAGGCCTCCGAGGCCGCCCATGCCCCCAAAGCCGCCCAGGCCCAGGCCGGCGCTCGCGCCGGAGCCGAGCATGTTGAAGTTGAAGGCGTTGGCGCTGAGGCTGAGCTGCGGGAAGGCGCCGCCCGTGACCTCGCTGACGCGGGCTTCGGCCCCTTCGAGGCCGGCCTGGGCGGAGCGGACCGTGGGCGCGTTGCGCTCGGCGATCGTAAGGGCCTCACTGAAGGTCAGGCGATCGCCCACCTGGGCCGCGGCTGGCAGGGCGGGGGCGAGCATGACTCCGAGCGGGCTCAGACTGAGGGCCGTGAGGCCCGAGATGAGGATCCGCCGGCTCATTTCCCTTCCTCCGTGCGCTCGGGACGGTAGGTGACGCCCAGGCCCCAGATGGTGGTGTCCTCGCGGAAGTCGCCGCGGCGCCACAGCTGGTTGGTGAAGGTCAGCTCCGCGCGGAGGGTGGGCATCACGCGGTAGCCTACGCCCAGTTTCAGGTCGGCGCGCTGGCCGGAGGTGATGGGGGCCGGGGCGCCTTCCAGGGTCGTGCTGGTCCAGGGATAATACGCGCCTTCTCCCAGCAGCTCGACGCGGCCCAGGGTGAAGATGGCCGGCACGGCGAGGCCGATGCCCCGGCGGGTGTGGGTGTAGTCCATGAGGGTGCCGGAGTAGGGCACGCCGTTGTTGTTGGGCGTGACGTTGGTCTGGAAGACCGAGAGGGAGGGGCCGACTTCCCAGGTGGCGTTGCCGAAGGCCATGCCGCCGCGGATCTTGACCTCCGTCACCTCGGGGGTGGCGACCGACGCGGTGGTGGGGGTGTTGGGCAGGTCCATGGGGGCCTTGTAGCGCGACGCTTCCAGGCCGACGAGGACGTCGCCGCGGCGCAGCTGGCCGTGGCCGGCGAGCGCGTTGTCCACCCAGCCCTCGACGGCCTGGCCGCCCTGAGTGAGGCGGGGGTTGTGGAGCTGGTAGGAGAGGCCCACCTGGGTGTCCAGCGGTGGAATGCTGGGGGCGACGCGCGAGGGCAGGACCGGCGCGTAGGTCGGCTGGTAGGTGGGGATCGGGTCGAGCTTGACCGGGCGCGCGGCGAGACCGTCGACGGCGACGACCTTGGACTGGTAGCCGACGGCGCTGATCTCGATCGAGCGCTGGCCGTTGGCGTCCAGCGAGAGGGTGAAGCGGCCCTGATCGTCGGTGAAGGCGGTGGCCAGCGAGCCTTGCTGCTGGACGAAGACCTTCGAGAGGGCCTGGCCCTTCTCACCGACGATGCGACCGGTGACCTTGGTCTGGGCCTCCGCAGGGGCCTGGAGCAGGATGGGGGTGGCGAGCACCGTGAGGATGAGGGCGGCGGGGAGATGGCGGTTGAGATGCATGGTTACTCTATCCTTACTGCGTCCGCGCTAGAGCTGGACATCGACCACTTGGGTCTTGTTCCGGTCGAGGATGAAGGTGAAGCGCTGCTTGCCGCTCAGGTCCGGGTCGAAGCCGCCCGTCTGGGGGATGGGCGCGACCAGGCCGGTGGCGGGGGCGGTGGCCTTCGCCATGGGGATCGGGGCCTGTCCGAAGAGGATCTTGAGGCTACCGGCGGCCTTCATCTCCGGGGTCAGGTTGGCCTCCTGGATGTTGAGCAGCATGGTCGTGCCCGAGGTCACCACGGAGGCGGGGACCGTCGGAACCTTGCCGGCGGTGGCGGGGTTGGCGATCAGCGAGGCCTGGGAGTCGCAGCCTGCCAGGAGCCCGGCGGAGACGAGGGATCCCGCGAGAAGGAACGGTGCAATGCGTTTCATGAGTTCTTCGCTTTCTCGGTATGGGTGGCTTCTGCCGTTTCGAACGCTCCGTCGCGCGCAAGGCGGTCGCCCACGGCGAGGTAGGTCTGGTGGTAGATGATGCGGAAAAGCTCCTGGCCCAGTTCGCTGAGTAGCTTGACCTTCGAGCCTTGCTGCTGAGGAGGAATCCGGGGGTAGAGCTTCTCTAAGTAGTAGCGGTACTGCAGCTCGATCAGGCGCGTGGTCAGCTCGCAGGTCTCGCGGAAATCCCCCGGCTCGATCCCGTACAAGGAGAGCTCGTGGTAGATCTCGGCGACCCGCAGGCCATCCTCGTCGAAGTGGGGATCTTCGGCCCGAGCGGCAGGATCGCTCGGGCCGGAGCGCGACACGGGCCGCAGGGCGCCGGCCTCTTGCAGGGCCTGCAGGGTCTGGGGGGCGATGCCGGTGCGCGCGGCGAGCTCGCTGCGGGTGAGCGGCTCGAAATCGGGGTCGTAGCGCAGGGGGCGGTAGAAGTGCTCGTTGAACTCGGCGATCGCCTCCAGCTCGTCGGTGGAAGGGACCGACTGGCAGAGCCGGCGGATCTTCTCCAGCGGCATGTCGCGCTGCGTTTGCAGCTTCTTGATGATCCGGATGCGCCGGAGATCGTCCTGGGTGAAGACGCGATGGCCGCCGGGCGTCCGCTGGGACGCGATCAGGCCCATCTTCTCCCAGAAGCGCAGGGTGGACTCCGTGAGTTCGCAGTCCGGATGGAGGAGGCGCACGACCTCGCCGATGGAGTAAGTAGTCTCTGACATCGAACCTGAAGTTGAAGTGGAAGTTCAGACTCCTCAACGTAGCATTGCCGGTTAGCAGCGTCAAGTGCCTGAGCCTGTGGTGATGCGGAACGCGGCCATCCCGTCGCCTGCGCGAGGGAGGGCCCTCGCTTCACGTTACCCGACGTTTGTTTCGGTATTTTTTCGGGATGCGAGAAAAAGCCTCCCCCTCCCGGGCGGGAGGGGGAGGCGAGTTGCGTGTCAGGCTTAGGCTTCGGGTTCGGGTTGCGCGGCGGCCAGCGGCTTGGGGCGCGCCACCAGCGTGAGCACGACGGCGACGCCGACGAAGAGGGCCAGGGCCGAGGCGTAGAAGGGCAGCGAGACTTGCATGGCGTAGAGGACGCCGGCCAGCAGCGGCCCAAGCACCCGGGCCAGGCTGTCGAAGGAGCTCATCATGCCAAGGGCCGATCCCTGGGCCGAGCCGGCTCCCTTGGAGATGCCCGAGGAGATGGCGGGCCGCATGACGCCGTGGGCGATGCCCATGACAGCGAGGATGCAGGCGAAGGCGAAGGCCGAGGCGGAGGTGGCGCTGACCGAGATCATCGTAAGGGCCATCAATCCGAGGCCCAAGGCGAGCACCGTGCGCTCCCCCGTCTGCTTGATGAGGCGCCCGACCAGGCCGCCCTGGACCAGGGCCGAGACCAGGCCCATGACGGCGAGCAGCATGCCGACGGTGTGGGCGCTCGATTGCGGGTCGAGCACGAGGCGGTCCTGCACGAAGAGCGCGAAGACGGTCTCGAAGCCGGCGAAGGCGAAGGTGGAGAGGAACGTGACCGCCAGGAGGCCCCAGGCCGCGGACGGGGTTTCCCTGAGGTTCTGGAAGAAGCCGGCGCGGGCGGGCGCGGCGCTATCGGCGTTCTGCTTGGGCAGCGACTCGGGCAGCATCACGAAGGTGAGGAGGGCGGCCAGAAGTGCGATCGCCGAGGCCACGAAGAACGGCGTGGAGAGCCCGTAATGCCCGAGCCATCCGCCGATGGCCGGCCCGAAGACCATGCCGAGTCCCATGGCGGCGCCGACCACGCCCATGCCCTTGGCCCGGTTCTCCTCGGTGGTGACGTCGGAGACGGTGGCGAAGGCCGCCGGCAGCGCCGCCGCCGAGAGCAGGCCGCCCAGCGTGCGGGCGGCCATGAGGCCGGGCAGGCTGTTGGCGAGGCCGAACCAGAGGAACGAGACGGCGAACCCGACCAGTCCGAGGATCAGGAACGGCTTGCGGCCGTAGCGATCCGAGAGGCGTCCCCAGAAGGGGGCCACTAGGAACTGCGCGAGCGAGTACGAGGCCATCATGGCCCCGATGAAGACGGCATCGCCATGCAGGGTGCGGGCGTAGTAGGGCATGGCGGGGATGACCACGCCGAAGCCCATCATCACGGTGAAGATCGCGATGAAAAGAACGAAGAGCGGCTTACGTGACACGGGAACTCCTGATGCGTGGAGCCGCAGGCGGAAGGGCTGCGGAGGCCGATGAAAAAAGCGACTTCACCCTAACAAAGTTCCAGAGGGTCGTCAAATCTTCGCCGCGCGGGCGCTTGTTTGGGGTGTTCGAATTCGCTGGGAGTGCTAAGATGAAGGAAGTAGAGTGGAGGCCCCGTGTCCAAGGTCAAGAATCAGGTTTCATCCGGCGGAGTGATCTTTCGCCAGCAATCCGGCACCGTCGAGATCGGTCTCATCGCCCTGCGTGGCGGTCGAATCTGGGCGCTGCCCAAGGGACGTCTCGAGGAGGGGGAAACCCTCGAACAGGCGGCCTGTCGTGAAGTCATGGAGGAAACCGGCCTGATCGGTGAGGTCCTGCGTCGGATCGGCGAGATCTCCTACTGGTTCTACGCCAAGGAAGAGGGGGTCAAGATCCACAAGACCGTCCACTTCTTCCTGATCCGCCACCTCGAGGGCGAGACCTCCAACGACTCGTCCGAGGTGGACGAGGCCCGCTGGTGGCCCCTCGACGAGGCCCTCAAGGTCCTCACGTACAAGTCGGAGCGCGAGACCGTCGAGCAAGGCGCCGAGATGCTCCGCGAGCTGGGGGTCTTGCCTGCGAGCGATTCGCCGAAGCCCGCCCCATCCTCGGCGGATGCGATCTCGCGCGGTCCCCAGGCCTGAGCTTCCTTCTAAATCAAGGCAGGCCGTCTCAGACGTCGAGACTCACCTTCCGTCGTCATTCCCGCGAAAGCGGGAATCCCCTGGACTCCCGCTTTCGCGGGAGTGACGTTCGTGCATGCGTCCGCGGCTATCGCTCCAGAACGCCGCCGCCCAGCAGCAGGTCGCCCTGGTAGAAGGCGGCGACTTGCCCCGGCGTGATGGCGAAGATCGGCTCCTCGAACTCCAGCTGGACGCGCCCATCCGATAGTGGCGTGAGCAGCGCCGGCATGGCCTGCGACCGGTAGCGCACCTGGGCTTCGACCCGCATGGGCGCCTCGGGCGCGGCGACCGAGACCCAGCGGACGTCACGCACGGTGGCGGCTTGCCCGTGGGCGGCCGCGATCGGGCCCACGACCACGGTGTTGCTGCTCGCGTCGATCCGGACCACGTAAAGGGGGTGCGGATGCGCGATGCCGAGCCCGCGGCGCTGGCCGACGGTGTAGTAGGCGATGCCCTGGTGCGTGCCGAGGGTCTTGCCGGAGACGTCGACGATGGGGCCCGGCGCGAGCTGCGTGCCGATGCGATCCTCCAGGAACTGGCGGGTGTCGCCGTTGGCGAAGCAGATGTCCTGGCTGTCGGGCTTGCGGGAGACCTCGAGGGGGATCTCGCGGGCGATCGCCCGGACCTCTTCCTTGGTCTTTTCGCCCAGGGGGAAGAGGCAGCGTTCGAGCTGCTCCTGGCGCAGCCGGTAGAGCATGTACGACTGGTCCTTGGTGGGGTCGATGCCACGCAGCAGTTGCCAGCGCCGGGTCTCGGGATCGAAGCGGTTGCGGGCGTAGTGGCCCGAGGCGATGGCGTCGACGTCGTAGCGCCAGGCGGCTTCCTCGAAGAGTTCCTCGAAGCGGACCTCGGAGTTGCAGATGGTGCAGACGTTCGGCGTGATGCCTAGCTTGTAGCCTTCGGTGAAGGCGTCGATCACCTTCTCCTTGAAGGACTGGAGGACGTCGATCGTGTGGTAGGGGAAGCCGAGCTGCTTGGCGATGCGGGCGGCGTCGAAGACGGACTTCATGTCGCAGCAGCGGGACTCGGGGTAGTTGAGGGAGGTGACTCCCACCAGGTCGAATCCCTTGGATTGCAGTAGATAGGCGGCCACCCCGGAGTCGACTCCCCCGGAGAGGGCCATGGCCACGCGCTTGGGCATGGGTCGTCCCTCCCTTTCACTGGAAGAGTCCAGTTTACCGCGCATGGCCGCAACGCGAAAGGGCCGCCGGGATTTCCCGGCGGCCCTGGGCGGGGTTACTACCAGCGGTAGGCGTACGGCCAGTAGCGGTAGCTGTGGCGGTAGAAGAACGGGTAATAGGAGTACGAGTAGAAGGGATAGGTGTACGGGTAGTAGTAGCCGAGGTTGTAGTAGTACGGGAAGTAGAAGTTCCGGTACGGGAAGTAGGAGAAGCGGCGGAAGCGGGTGCGGAAGTAGGGCGAGAAGCCTCTGCGGAAGAAGCGGCGGCCGCGCCACTGCTGCAGCTCGGAGTCCGAGCCCGAGTTCATGACCTCGTTGGGGTTGAGCGTGACGAGCATCTTGGCGGCGTCGGCTTCGGAGATGCGGGCGGGCAGTTGCTTGCGGATCTCGTCGAAGTTCATGGCGTTGCCGTTGACCATGATCTGCCGTTCGCCGGTGAAGAGGCTCTCGGGAGCCGCGTCACCACCGGCAACGCTCTGGGCCTGCGGGATGACCGCGGGAGCCTGGGTCGAGGTGGCGGGCATGGACTGGGCGCAGCCCAGCGTCCCACCGACGAGCCCTGCGGAAAGTGCCAGGCCAAGCCATCGAGTCGCATTCATACGGAGGTTACCTCCCTTTTCACGTGGCCAGCGAAGGAAAGCCGACGCTGAGTCGGACTTCGCGGCGCCCCGTCGACTACGGTTCACAAGCTACCCCCCGGTCGGGATTCGATCAACGCATACTTCGCTGGCTCAAAGCCCCTGACGGCGGGAGGCCCGAAGGCCCGCCGAGCCGTCCGATGCTCCGGTGACGCGGGCGCGTCGCGCTTGCGGGCGAGCTGGCTTTTGGTCGGACCTGATGAAAAGTCTCGTCATCCTGGCCAAGGGGTGGTCATGCGCGCGGGAGGTGGAGAAACGGAAAGGGTCGCCGGGAATTCCCGGCGACCCCAGGGTTTCAGGGCTACCAGCCCCAGGTGTAGGGGTAATAGCTGCCGCCGTAGCCGTACAGGTAAGGCGAGCAGAGGGTGTTGGCGTAGCTGTAGGTGTACGGGTAGTAGTAGCCCGCGTTGTAGTAGTACGGGAAGTAGTAGCTGGAGTAGGGGTAGAAGCCCAGGCCGCCGTAGAAGCCCCGGTTGAAGAAGCGGCTGCGGAAGCCGTAGCCGCCGTAGAAGCCGCGCCCGAAGAAGCCCCGGCCGCCGAAGCCCCGGCCGATGAAGCCGCGGCCACCGAAGCCGCGGCCACCGAAGCCGCGCCGGAACTGCTGGGTGTCGTACTCACCGTCCTGAACGACCTTGTCGATGTCGATCTTGACCAGCATCTTGGCCGCATCGGCCGCGGAGATGCGGGAGGGAAGCTGCTTGCGGATCTCGTCGACGCTCATCGCCTGGCCGTTGACCATGGTCTGGAAGTTACCGACCAGGAGGTTTTCGGGCGCGACGGGCCCGTTCGCCGCGGCTTGCACCTGCGGGATGTCCGGGGTCTGGGCAGCGGGGACGCTGGGGACGTTCTGCGCGCAACCGAGCGTGCCCGCCAAGGTGGTTGCCACGGCCAGGCCAAAAATCCGAGTCGCTTTCATGCGGAGTGACCTCCTTTACGTGTCCGTCTTCGCGGCTTCCCTTGGGCGCCCTATCGGGAGTGCCCTTGCCGTTTTGACGGCCTGTCGCCTATGGGGCATAACTTATCGCTTCCCCTGTCCTGCGACAACGCTCCCTCTGCTGCCTGAGAGGCCCGCCGCGCGGTGGGTCCCAACCCCTGCCCACTCGGCGGGGGCCGGGGCCCGGCCGGGCTCGCGGCGAGGGGCCGATCGGGCCTTGGTGGGGGCGTGGCCAAAAAGCTTGGGCCGAATCGTCCCGCCCGGGGCGCGCAATCCTTGGTAGGATGGCGGCATGACCACGCTTCGCTGGGATCTCACGCCGTCCGAGGCGATCGCCATGCAGCGCGTCCTCGCCGCGCGCGTGCGCTGCGAGGACGACTTTGCGAACGTGCGGACCGTCGCGGGAGTCGACGTCTCCACCACGCGCGGCAGCGCGGAGGGCGACGCGGCCATCGTCGTGCTGAGCTGGCCCGACCTCGAGATCGTCGACGTCGCCCACGCCCGCATGCGCCTGCCCATGCCCTACATCCCGGGCCTGCTTTCCTTCCGGGAGGTGCCCCTGGCGCTGGCCGCCTACGAACGCCTGACGATCCCGCCCGACCTGATCATGGTCGACGGGCACGGGCGCGCCCATCCCCGCCGCATCGGCGTCGCCTGCCACCTCGGCATCCTGCTCGACAAGCCCACCCTCGGCTGCGCCAAGTCCCTGCTGGTGGGCACGCACGACGCGCTGCCCCCCGAACGCGGCAGCACGGCGCCCCTGATCCACCGCTCCGAGGTGGTCGGGTACGCCGTGCGCACCAAGAACAAGGTCAACCCGGTCTACGTCTCATGCGGGCACCGGATCTCCGCGGAAACCGCCGTACGCTGGGTCCTCGACGGCGCCCGCGGCTACCGCCTGCCCGAGCCGACCCGGCAGGCCCACCTCGCGTCCAACGCCTTCCGCCTCAATGCGGGCCCAGCGTCACCGGCTTCCGGGTCGGAGCCGACCCGCTGATGGCCTCGCGCGGGATCAAGAGCTTCATGCGGGCCAGGTCCTCGTCCATCTCATGCTTGGGGTCCGCCCCGAAGAGCGTCGCCACCGCATGCCCCACGATCCCGGCCGGCGGGTGGTAGCAAAGCTGGATGTGCAGCCGGGTGCCGCCCTCCGCCGTCTCCTGGAGGTGGACCGTTCCCTCGTGAGCGACGGTCGAGCCGGGCACGCTGCGCCAGGCGATCAGGCGGTTCGGGATCACGCGCGTCGTCTCGGCCTCCCACTCCACGGCGATCCCCGCCGGCCCGCTCACCACCCAGTGCGAGCGTCCCGCGCCCAGGTCGCGCACCTCCCGGACATGGCGCATGAAGCGCGGGAAGTTCGCGGGCTGGCTCCAGAACGCGAAGACCTGATCGATCGCGGCCTCCACCGTCAGGGTCTTCTGCACCGTGAACCCCTGCCCCGCCGTGCCGAGACCCAAGAGGCCGCGCAATTCTTGGTTGGCGATCGCCCGCCCCAGCAGCCCCGCCCCCAGCAAGCCAAGGCCCGTGCCCAAGAACCCCCGCCTTGCCAGCCCCCAGAGGACCAGACTGCCACCGCCGACACCGACCACCAGCCGATATGCCGGCGACCAGTACGCCTGGCGCAGGCGGATCTCGTCCGCGCTGGGTTCGACGCCCTCACCGGGCCGTCCCGCCCCTTCGCGCCGGACGAGCCGGTCCTCGATGCCCTCCACCCCCGCTACCCGCCGGATCGCGTCGAGCACGACCCCCGCCTCCGAGGCCAGGATCGCCCCCGCGAGCACCACCCGCCCCTCGTGGGCAGCCACCTCGACGGCATGCGGCTGCGCGCAGTGACGCCCCAGCTTGGCCCGGACCCGGGCCACCAGGATCGCGTCGTCGACCGCTTCCGCGCGCAGGCGGCTGGAGGTCGCCGCCACCCAGCCCGACGCCCGGTTGCCGAGATCCCGGCGCGCCACGTCCAGCCCGTCGCGGCTCACGCGCGACGCGTGGATCGCCTTGTCGCGAATGAGGGCCCGCCGCCGCTTTCCCCGCTCCGGATCGGCCAGGTAGGTGAGGCCCGCCCCGACCCCCAGTCCAGTGAGTACCGCCAACGCCTTGTTCATGTTGAAACCTCCCCAACGCAAGCCCCGAAACCCCTGAGCCAGACGCCTGTTAACCAACGAGCGTTTCCAGGGCTCCTTCACATGTGTTAATAAGTTGAGAGCCGGCGCAAGGGCGGCTTGCCTCGACGCGTCCCTCCACGGCAGGAGGAACGGGAAGGAGGGCGCCATGCTCAAGGACATCAACCGCTTCAAGATGTTTCCGGAGGCCCTGATCGCGTACCAGGGCCACTCGCTCCTGATCACCGGGGTCCATGGCCAGATCCGCCAGGGCATCGAGGGCTTCTACCACCACCAGACCCGCTTCCTCCAGCGCATGGACCTCTCGGTGGACGGCCTACCCCTCACCTTCGTCTCGGCCAACCCGGTCGACGCGTACTCGTTCATCTCCTACTACCTGGCCCCCAGTCCCGCCGGCGAACGCGCCGGCCCCCCGCCCGATCGCGGCGGCGAGATCATGGAAAAGGCCATCGAGATCCAGCTCAACGGCTTCGTCGGAGACGGCCTCCACCTGGACGTCTACCTGACCAACCACGGCCTCGTCCCCACCACGCTCACGCTCGCCTGGGACTTCTCCGCCGACTTCGCGGACCTCACCGAGGCCGTGGAGGGCCGCCGCCTGCAAGAGGCCCCCGTCATCCGGACCTGGCTCGACGGCGACGACCCGCGCGAGCTGAGCTTCCGCTATACTCACGCCGACCTTTGCCATGAAACCCTGATGCGCTTCCCGGCCGTCCAGGGCTCGCCCACCTGGGAGAATGACAAGGTCTGCTATCGCTTGCTCCTCGAGCCCCAGAAGCCCCTGCGATTCTGCATGTCCCTGCATCCGGCCTTCTGCGGCGAACGCCATGACCCCATCTACGACTGCGACTCCTTTCGCTCGCGCGATACGCGCTGGGACCAGGCGCGTGACGACTGGTTCCGGCAAGTCCCCCGCCTGGAAGTGCCCTCGAGCATGGTCCAGGACGCCTGGGACCGAGCCGTCTCGGATCTCGGCTCACTGCCCCTTTATGACGGCAAGGGCCCCGAGATCTACACGCCCGCCGCCGGCATCCCGATTTACCAGGCCCTGTTCGGCCGCGACACCCTCACCACCGTCTGGCAAGCCGGCCTCGTCAGCCCCCTGATGCTGCGCGGTACCCTGGAGACCATCGCGCGCTGGCTCGGAAGCAAGCGCGACGACCGCTACGACGAGCAAGTCGGCCGCGTGATCCACCAGCACCAGCTCAGCCCCCTCGCCTTGCTGGGCATAACCCCTTTCCTGCGCTACTACGGCGACTACGCCGGCCCCGGCCTCTTCCTGATCGGCCTGGGCTGGGACTTCATGCTCACGGGCGATCGCGATTTCCAGCGCCGCATGAAGCCCCATGCCCTGCGCGTCCTCGAGTGGATGGACCGCGAGGGCGACCGCGACGGGGACGGCTTCTACGAGTACGACACCCGCGCCGGCGACTGGGGCACCAAGAACCAAGGCTGGAAGGACTCCGACGAAGCCGTCCTTTACGTGGACGGTGCCTGCGTCCCCAACCCCATCGCCTCCGTCGAGATCCAGGGCTACTACTTCGTCGCCAAGCAGCTGATCGGGCAGACCTTTCTCGCCCTGGGAGACGTCGCGCGCGGCCTCGACCTCATCCGCCAGGCCGAGGACCTCAAGACCCGCTTCAACCAGGCCTTCTGGCTGGAAGAAGAAGGCGCCCTGGCCCTGGCCCTGGACCCGGAAAAACGCCAGGTCCCCACCATCGGCTCCAACATGGGCCACTGCCTCGCCTGCGGCATCGTCGACCAGGACAAGGCCGCCGCCGTGGCCGGACGCCTGATGGCTCCGGACATGTTCACGGGCTGGGGAATCCGCACCCTGTCCAGCCTTCACCCCGCCTACAATCCCTTCGCCTACCACCTGGGCTCGGTTTGGCCCTCGGAGAATGGGTCGATCGCCTTTGGATTCAAGCGTTATGGGTTGAACGGGCTGGTGCATGACCTCGCGCGCGGCCTCTTCGAGGCCACCACGATCTTCGACGAGAACCGCCTGCCCGAGGCGATGGGCGGACATGCGCGCGATCGCCGCCACCCCCACCCCGGCATCTACCCGCGCTCCAACGCCCCCCAAGCCTGGTCCGCCAGCGCCATTCCCATGCTGATCCAGGCCTTCCTGGGCATCCGCGCCTACGCCCCGCTCAACGCCATCCTGATCGACCCGTCCCTGCCCGACTGGCTACCCGAATTGAGCCTCTCCAACATCCCGGTCGGAGACTCGCGCGTGAGCCTGCACTTCTGGCGCGACGCCTCGGGTGAGACCGATTACCGGATCCTCGACTCCCACGGGCATCCCCACGTGCTCAGGCAACCCCCCGCCAACTCGCTCTCGGTGGGCCTCTTCAACCGCCTGGGGGATCTCGTCGAGTCCCTGCTTCCTCATTAGATCCACCCTTGAGAAAGGAGCGCGCCATGCCGCGTCCCCTCGCCGACCAGGTCGTGGTGATCACCGGAGCCTCCAGCGGCATCGGCCGCGAGACCGCCCAGCTGCTCTCCCGGCGCGGAGCCCGCCTCGTGCTGGCCGCCCGCAGCCGCGACAGCCTGGAGAGCCTGGCCTCCGAGATCCGCCGCGAGGGCGGCCGGGCCGTTGCCATCCCCACCGACGTGAGCGATCCCGAGGCCGTGCAACGCCTCGCCGAAGCGGCCGTGGAGCAGTTCGGCCGGATCGACACCTGGGTCAGCAACGCCGGAGTCGCCCTGTACTCCCGCTTCGAGGACGCTCCCCTTGACGAGATGCGCCGGATCATCGACGTCCACCTCTGGGGCACGGTTCACTCCTTCAAGGCGGCCTTGCCCCGCATGAAGGCCTCCGGCGGCGGCACGATCATCTGCGTCGGCTCCGTGCTTTCCGACGCCGCCGTGCCCCTGCAGAGCGCCTACGTGGCGGCCAAGCACGCCATCAAGGGTCTCGCCGGATCGGTTCGCCAGGAGCTGATGCAGGAGAAGGCGCCCATTCACGTCACCCTGATCAAGCCCTCGTCCATCGATACGCCCCTCTTCGAACATGCCCGGACGCACCTCGGCGTCGAGCCCCGGGGCGTTCCTCCCATGTACGACCCGGTCGTGGTCGCCCGCGCCATCGCGCACTGCGCCGAGCATCCGGAGCGCGAGCTGCTGGTCGGCGGCAGCGGCGAGTTCTTCTCGCTCATGGAACGCGTCTCGCCGCGCATGCTCGACTGGCAGCAGAGCCGGATGGGGGAGTCGTCCCAGCAGACGGATATCGCCAAGCCGCTCGAGGCGCCTTCCAACCTCTACCAGCCCCTGGACGGGGCGCCGCGAACGCGGGGCAAGCACCGGGGCTGGAGGCTCAGCTGGGTGACCTGGATGCGCGAGCATCCCCGGGCGACCATGGCCGGCGCGGCCCTCGCCACCATGTCGCTGATCGGCGCGCGCACGCGACGCTGAGCGCGCTCACGCGAGAGGAGGGGAGATGGCTGTCTCACGAATCACCGAAAGCTCGCTTCGCAGGGCCGTGCGGGACTTCCTGGAAGGAAGCTGCCAGCTGGACCTGATCGCCGTTCCGGGAGAGGACCTGCGCGAGAGGATGCGCCGCGAGGTCCTCGAGGGGCTCTGTGACCCCGTGCGGCGCTCGATTCCCCCAGCTTACCTCTACGACGCGCGCGGCTCCGCGCTTTACGAGCAGATCACCGCTCTGAGCGAGTACTACCCCGCGCGGACCGAGACGGCCCTGCTGCGTCAGCTCGCCCCCTTGCTCGCGGATAGCCTTGAGGTGAGGCAGCTGGTCGAGCTGGGCAGCGGCTCCTCGGTGAAGACCCGCTTGCTGCTGGATGCCTTTCATGCGGGCGATCGCCCCCTCACCTACATCCCCATCGACATCAGCCGAAGCATGCTCGCTCAGACGGCCCAGTCGCTTGCTTCCAGCTACCCCGGCATGCGCGTGCTGGGCTTGGCCGCAAGCTTCGACGAGGCGCTCGGCTTGCTGCCCGATTGCACGGAGAGGCTTGTGATCTTCCTGGGCGGCACGCTCGGCAACCTCGCGCCGATCCAGCAAGAAGCCTTCTTCGCAGGCCTGCGCGGCGCGATGTCCCCGGGAAACCACCTGCTCCTGGGCTTCGACCGCCGGGCGCATGCCGGCAAACCCGCGCCGATCATCCATGCCGCTTACAACGATGCGCAGGAGGTGACAGCCGCGTTCAACCTCAACCTCCTGCGACGCCTGAACCGCGAGCTGGGAGCGGATTTTCGCCTGGAGCACTGGCGGCACCGGGCGGAGTACGTCTTGCCGGAGCACCAGATCGAGATGGTGCTGGTCAGCCGGGAGGATCAGGTCGTGAACGTGGCCGGCGAGCGCTTCCGCTTCCGGCAGGGCGAGGGGATATTAACCGAGATCTCCCGGAAGTTCGATCCCCTCGAGCTAGGCGCATGGCTGGCCTCGCGCGGCTTCGCCTTGCAGGCCTGCTGGATGGATCCCGCCGAGTCCTTCGGGCTCATGCTCTTGCGGCGCGCCGACGACGCACCGGTGCTGAGCTGACGCAACGAAAGGTGCGTGGGAACTACGCTATCCTCCCCCCTCGGCCGTCCCCTAAGGTAAAGCTGTATGTCATACGAACGGCTCGCTTGCCGCTCAGGCCGGGAAGGCTGACGCAACGCCTAGGGGGGAACGCCATGTCACGATTGAAGATCCGTTACCTGCTACTGCTCTTGTTCGGCATGATGGCCGTCGTCACCTTCGCGGCGCTGCTGCAAGGGGGCGTCGTGACGGTCAGGAGCTACCAGAAGGCCGCCTGGATCCGCGAGGCGAACGATCTGGCGGATGCGGTCATCCAGGCGAACGCGGCCGAAGCCGTCGAGCGCGGGGTGACGGCCACGGCCCTGTCCCAGTCGACGGCGGTCACCACGGAGACGCGGCGGCGCATCGCGACGCTGCGCGAGACGGGCGACCGGCACTTCGCCGAGGCACTCGAGCGGGCCCGTCGGATCCGCGGAGCGCGCACGGTCCATCCGCTGGCCATCAGCCTGGCCGAGGTGGAGCGCCAGCGCGAAGCGCTAGAGCAGGCTCGCCGTGAGGCCGATCGCAAGTTCGAGACGGGTGGCGGGACTCTCACGGGACCCAAGTGGGTGGCGACGATGTCGTCCTTCATCGATGCGCTCGCCCAGATGCGCCGGGATGCCTTCGTGGCTTCGTCCCCTCTGGACGAGGCCTACCGCAACAACCTCCAGATCAAGGAGATCGTCTTCCAGGCCAGCGAGTTCGCGGGCCGGGAGCGCGCGACCATCGGCACCCTGGTTGCCGGCAAGCAGCCCATCTCGGGCCAGGTCGAGCTGAACCTGGTGGCTTTCCGGGGGATCGTCGATCGCAACCTGGAAACCTTGATGCTGCTGACCCGGGACCTGCCCGCGGATTCGCCCACGAAGCAAGCGATCGAGGTGATGCAGCGCGAGTTCCTGGGGCATTTCCAGCAGATCCGAACCTCGGTCTACGCGGCAGGCAATGCCGGGACTGCCTACCCCCTCGACGGGACGAGCTGGGTTGCGGAGGCCACCCGGGGGATCGATTCCATCCTGGCGATCGCCGATGCGGTCAGCGCCGAGACGGTTGCCTCGGCGGCAGCCGCGGAGCGCGAGGGGATGCGGGACATGGCGCTGGTCATGCTCGGCGGCCTCTTGAGCGTGGCGATCGTGGTCTTCGCCGCCTTGACCATCCACCGGCGGGTCCTGGCTCCGCTCATGCAGCTGACCGAGGCGTCCCACGTGATCGCGGAAGGCGTGCTGGACCGTGCGATCACCCTTCGCCGGCAGGACGAACTCGGGGAATTGGCCCATTCCTTCGAGCAGATGCGGCGTTACCTGCATGACGTCGCGGACGTGGCCGCCTCCATGAGCCGGGGAGACCTGTCGCGCGACATCGTGCCTCAGAGCGAGCGGGATCAGTTCGGCGTGGCGATCTCGGAGATGGCGCGGAAATGGCGCCAGGTCATCACCCAGGTCCGCGCGTCGGCCCAGTCGGTGGCCGCGGCCGCCGAGCAGGCGGACGCGGCCACCCAGTCCACCTCGTCGAGCATCGAGGAGATGGCGGCCTCGCTGGCCCAGGTGTCGGGGAATTCCTTGACGCTGGCCGCGTCGGTGGACGAGACCTCGTCGAGCATCGAGGAGATGGGCACGAGCATCCAGCAGGTGGCGGGCAACGTCGGCGTCCTGTCGGATGCCGTCAGCCAGACGTCGGCGTCCATCGAGCAGATGGCGGCATCGGTCCAGCAGGTCGCGCTCACGGTCACCGAGGCCAGCCGACTGACCGAGCGGGCGACGGAGGTGGCTCAAGGTGGGCGTAGCGCGGTCTCGAAGACGGTCGACGGCATGGGTACCATTTCCGAGGCCATGCAGGGCGTGGTCCACGTCATGGAGCGTCTGGGCCGCAGCTCGGAAGAGATCGGCGCCATCGTCGCGGTGATCGACGACATCGCCGACCAGACCAACCTGCTGGCCCTCAACGCCGCGATCGAGGCGGCGCGGGCCGGTGAACATGGGCGGGGCTTCGCCGTGGTCGCCGACGAGGTGCGCAAGCTGGCCGAGCGTTCCGCGAAGGCCACGGGCGAGATTGCCGGGCTCATCAGGGGCATCCAGCAGGAGACCGAGCAGGCCGTCACGCGGACGTATCAAGGGGATGCTGCCATCCGGGAGGGCATGAGCCTGGCCAGGACGGCCGGTGAGGCCCTCAACGAGATCGTCAGCTCCGTGGGAGCCGTGACGCAGCTCATGGGGCAGATCGCCCATGGGACGAGTGAGCAGAGCGCCGTCGCGCGGCAGATCACCGGGGCCGTGGCCTCCATGAATCAGCTCACGCAGCAGGTGACGCTGGCGACGCGCGAGCAAGCGCTGGGCTCGTCGCAGATCATGACCGCCGTGGGCACCATGAACGGGATGACCCATCAGGTTTCGACCGCGACGGCCGAGCAGAGAAAGGCGGCCGAGCAAATCGTGCAGGCGGTCGGGCAGCTGGGGCAGATGTCGCGGGACTTGCAGCAGCAGGCCCATGGCCTGATTGCGGTGATGGCCTTCTTTCAAGAGGGGCGCGCCGACGCGCTCCTTGTGGAGCGCGAAGCCGCGCCGCGCGCCCGGCTGGGCTCGGGCGTTTGAGGGGATCAGCCGGACGTGACGCAGCGGAAGGTGGCGTAGGCGTAGGGGTAGTGGCCGTAGAACCAGTTGCGGAAGGATCTCCGCAGCAGCTTGGCGTCCGTGGCCCATGAGCCGCCCTTCATGACGACGTGCTTGCCGTCGAAGAAGTCGGCGGAGTAGCCGGGGTAGCTGGGATCGGCCTCGAAGCCCTCGAAGGGGGCGAACGGAGTGCAGGTCCATTCCCAGCCGTTGCCCAGCAGGTCATGGACGCCCAGAGGAGTGGCGCCTCTGGGGTGGGTGCCCACGGGAGCCGGGGAGAGCTGCTGGAAGTCGAAGTTGCCATGTTCGGGCGTGGGGGCCTCCCAGCCCCATGGATAGGGCCGCACCATGTCGTCGCCAAAAGCGGCGCGCTGCCATTCGGCTTCGGTGGGCAGGCGCTTGCCCTTGAAGCGGGCGTAGGCCTCGGCCTCGGCCTGGCTGACCAGCACGGGCCAGTCGAGCGGCAAGGGCAGGTCACCGAAGAGCCCGCGGAAAACCCAGCCGCTGTCGCTTTGCCGCCAGAAATGCGGATGCGCGGACGATTCGCGCGGCAGCCGCTCCCATGCGGCGGGCCGCCAGAACTCGGGGCGCTGGTAGCCGCCGGCCTCCACGAACTCCAGGAATTGACCGTTGGTGCAGGGCGTCGCGTCGATCGCGAAGGCCGGGACGTCGACCAGGTGACATGGCCGCTCGTTGTCCCAGGCGAAGGGCACGTCGCTCGAATGGATTCCGAGGCAAGCGGGGCCCACGGGGATCGCGACCGAAAGGGACTCGCCCGTAGTGGCTGCCCCGGACTCCGCCGTCCGGGGGCCGGTGCCCCACCCGGAAGGCGGAATCTTATGCTCGGCGGGAAGCTGATGCACCATGTAGAGCAGGGTCTCCTGGTGCATCAGCTCGTGCTCGAGCATGATGTGCAGCACCCGGCCCTCAGAGAGCCATGGATGCGGTGGGCGCCGCGGGTCGAAGTCCTCGAGGAAGGCCAGCAGCCGGGCGTCGACTTCGAGCTTGTAGGCCTGGATCTCCGCGCGCGACGGCCAGCCGGCCTCGCCCGGATCGGCCCCCTGGGCCCCGGCGCCCTGCGCCTCGGGGTCGATGCCGCGCCCGAAGCGCGCATCGAACGCCGGGTTGAAGCTGGGCACGCCCAGCGTCTTGCGGAAGAGCGTGTTCCAGTTGAAGGCCGACAGGTGCCCGTCGTAGAAGACGAACGGCAGCCTCAGGGGAATCGGCCTCGCGCGGTAGGCGTCCGGGTGGACCATGGCGGCGATCGCCTCGGTCCGCGCGCGCACCCGCCCAAACGCCTCGACGAAGGGATACGGCTCGTTCTCTTGCATCGCGACCACCTCCGTGTCCATCCTACGTAGGAACGTCCGTTTTGCCTTCGGCCGCATGGGCGAAAATGGGGGGCTAGCCCCCTGGCGTGTTCCGTATTTCCCCCGGATGCTAACTTTAAGGTTTACCCGCACGATGTAGGGGTAGAGATCTGGAAATGCGGCGTCATGCCCGTTCGGAGCGCTTCGCAGCCCCCTAGGATCGGGGAAACCCTGATGATTCGGGGCAGGAGCGGTTGGACGCCGGCTTTCGGGGTATGTAGAAAGGGATATTTGTCCCTACCTGGCCCGTCTCGCCGGGTCCTATACTGGGTCGAGGGACATTCGCGCGTCGATTAGGGGATCACCATGCGGCAAGGTTTCAGCGAGTGGCTGTCAAACGTTCCTCAGCAAATGAACGAGGTCCTCAAGAGCGCCTCGGAATGGTTATCCGAAACCCCGCCCGCCACGCCGAAGCCGCCGCGCGGAGGACGTAAGCAGGCACCTGTCTTCCACGAAGCCCCCAAGGTCTCCACCTCGGAGTCCCTGGAAGCCGTCCTGCGCGACAGCAGCCAGCGCGCCCTGGCCCTCCAGGACCTCCTGACCCGAACCTTCGGCGAGCGCATGCCCGCGGGCCTCTCCCTGGACCCCTTGCTCCCGCTGGCCTCCACGCCCCAGGCCTTCAACCTCCTCGCCGAGCTCTTCGCCCTGCTGAGCCGCAAGGGCTGCCCGTGCAGCTCCGAGATGCTGGCCGGCTGGGGCTCCATGGCCTCCACGATCCGCCTGCTCGGCTGCTTCGAGCAGCTCCTCGACCTCGTCTCCCCGGAAACCGACGAGGAATGGACCGGCCTTTACACCCTCCTGCGCACCAATTGGGGCCATCCTGCCTTCGAGCTGATCTTCCAGCTCGCCGACGGCCTCGCCCCCTTGCAGCGCCCCCTCTCCCTGGCCTCGCTCTCGAACCTGACGCTGAGCCTGCGCGATCACAACGCCTGCGAATGCTTCCTGCAGGCCATCCGCGCCTTCCGCGCCAACGACCACCTCTCCTGGGACGACCTGGACGCGGTGATCGTGCGCTTCGCCAAGGACGAGGAATCCGCCGCCACCATCGGCGAGATCGGGGCCCTGCTGGCCCAGCGGGGCCGCGAGGGCTACAAGAGCGCCGACCTCGACTTCCTCTTCAGCGAGCTCGCCACCCGGACCGCGGTCAAACGCTACCTCCAGGCCTTCAAGATCCTCGACGAGCGCCAGATCCGCTTCGACGAGTTCGACGCCTTCGTCACCTCCTTCGCCCGCCACTCCGAGGACCTCGAGTGGCTGAACGAGGCCGTTCAAGGCCTCCAGGAGGCCGGCAGGGTCGTCACCCGCCTGACCCTGGTGCAACTGCGCGAATGGGCCCCCACCACCGCCGCTCTCAAGCGCTACGTGCGCGGCGTGCGCGCCTTCATGGACTCCGGCCTCAAGGGAGAGGAAGTCGACCAGTTCCTGCTTCCCCACATGGAATCCGAGTCCGACGCCGCCGTCGCCTCCATGATCGGCGAGCTGGGCAGCCGGGTCTTCGAGGGTCGCCTCACCCTGCCCAAGGCCCAGAAGCTGATGGAAGTCCTGCCCGAACGAGCGGCGGTCAAGCGCTACGAGCAGGCCGTGCAGCTCCTGCGCGAGGCCGGCCTGCGACAGGTCGACATCGAGGTGCTGGCCCCCGAGTTCGCCCGGACCACCGACGACGCCATCTGGCTGGAGGCCTTCGTGCGCAACAGCGCCGAGATCTCGCGCGCCGTCGAGCGCCTCGAACTGTTCCACATCCGCGAGCGCTGCCCGGAGGTCACCCACATCTACCGCTACTTCCGCCTGCGCAAGATCTTCGACGAGTTCACCTTGATCTCGCAAGCGGAGTTCGAGGACATCGCCTTCGACGCCGTCCTGGACGAAGAGCAGGCGCTGGCCTTCCTGATGGAGGCCCTGTCCGACTGGGGCCGCCAGGGTGAATGCACGGCCCCCGACATCCGCCGCCTCATGGAGGCCTTCCCGGGGCGCGCAGGCGTCCAGCGCTACAAGACGGCCATCCAGAACCTGCAGGGCTCTTGGCTCGGCCTCGACTACCTGGCGATCGCCCTGGCCACCACCGACCAGCGCGCCTCCGTCATGGCCATGGTCGGAAAGAGCCTCGGCGCCCGCCATCTCAACGACGTCGATCGCAACCCGGCCCTCACCCAGATGATCGAACAGGTCATCGCCAAGGCCGAACAAGGCCAAAGCCTGGATTAGGTCCGCGGAGCAAATTCGGGGCGGGAAACCGCCTGTTTGCCATCCGGGGCAGGGTGGCGAGGAGTGAAAGGAAAGCCTATGTCGACTTCCACCGGTCTCGATTTCGTCCGCGCCTTCGGGCAGGCCGCCGAGCAGGTCCTGCAAGAGGTGCTGAGCGAGACCCCCACCCGCGGGGCACCGACCTTCCAAATGGGTCCCACCATCCCCCTCCAAGAGGTCAACGTGCAGGTGGGTGTCACCGGCGACCTGACCGGGCATGTCAACTTCGGCATGAACATGTACACGGCCAAGGCGATCGCCGGCATCATGATGATGGAAGAGGTCTCCGAGCTCGACGACATGGCCATCTCCGCCCTGTCCGAGCTCGCCAACATGATCGCCGGGAACGCCCGCACCTTCCTCAACCAGCTCGCCGGCTTCTCGGACATCACCCCCCCCTCGGTCCTCATGGGCGCCTCGATCAGCGGCACCTGGGCCCATGTTCGCGCCATGAGCGTCCCGCTCGCCCTCGGGGCGGGCACCATCCACCTGACCGTCGGCATTCGCGCCAAGGAGAGCAAGTAATGAGCATCCGGGTCCTCATCGTCGATGACGCCCCCTTCATGCGGAAGAACCTCGCCAAGATCATCGCCGAGAAAGGCTGGGAAGTCGCCGGTGAGGCGGGCAACGGCCTCGAGGCGATCGAGCAGTTCGCCGCGGTCAAGCCCGACGTCGTCACCATGGACATCACGATGCCCGAGATGGATGGGATCGCAGCCGTCAAGGCCATCGTCGCCGCCAACCCCCAGGCCCGCGTCGTGATGTGCTCCGCCGTCGGCCAGCAGGACATGATCGTCGAAGCCGTCCGCTCCGGGGCCAAGGACTTCATCGTCAAGCCCTTCCAGAAGGACCGGGTCATCGCGGCGATCGAAGGAGCCATGGCCAAGTGAGTCTCGAGTTCGACGCGGAAGATTTCCAGGCCTTCCTCGAAGAGGCCCGCAGCCACCTCGACACCCTCGAACAGGGCCTCATGACCCTCGAGGGCATGGTCGGCGAGTCGCTCGACATCGAGCTGCTCAACGAGATGTTCCGGGGCGCCCACTCCATCAAGGGGGCGGCCGGCATGCTCGGTCTCAAGACCGTGGCCACCCTCACCCACCAGATGGAGAACCTGCTCGGAGCCATCCGCGCAGGCAAGCACACCCTGACCCTACGCGGGGTCGAGGTCCTCTTCGAGTCCGTCGACGCCCTGGGAACCCTGCTCGTCGAACTCGGTGGCGGCACCGTCGGCAACGGCCTCGACATCACCCCCACCGTCGAGGCGCTCAAGGAGATTCTCGACGGTGAGCCCACCCCGGAGGCCTCCGGCACCCAGGCCCCTCCCTACCCCTTCGACCCCGCCTACATGGCGGGCATGAGCGCCAAGCACCAGGCCCTCCTCGGCAAGCTGGACGCCGAGTCCCGCTACCTCTACGAGATCGCCCTCGACCTCGCGGACTGCCGCTGGGGCGACGAGATGCTCGACCACGCCGTCATGGAGAAACTCTACTCCCTCGGTGAGGTCATCGGCATCCTCTCGGACCCCCCGATTCCCCCGCACGCGCCCGGCGCAGGCCCCTTCCCGGTCTCCGGCACCGCCCTGTTCGTCACCACCGCGGAACCCCCCATCCTGAGCATCCTGCTGCCCTTCAGCAGCGATGCAATCATGGTGCTGCATGCACCCGGTCCCGCCCACCCCACCCCGCCTGCCGCCGAGGCACCAGGCGCGAGCGCGGCCGCTCCGACGACTGCGCCCGCCATGGCCCCGGCTGCTTCCCCGGCTGCCGCCCCAGCTGCCGCCGCGGCAGTCCCGGCGGCAAAGGAGCCTCCTGCCAAGAAGGCGGTCCCGGCCGTGGCCCAGAGCATCCGCGTCGACGTCGAGCGCCTGGATCTCCTCATGGAGGTCGTCGGTGAGCTGGTCATCGGCAATACCCGCCTCGCGCGGCTGGGCAACGAGCTCGAGAACCGCTACGACCGCGAGCCGCTGGTCGGCACCCTCAACGAGACCGTGGCCCAGGTGGCCCGCCTCATGAGCGAGCTTCAGCTCACGGTCATGCGCGTGCGCATGATCCCCGTCGAACGGGTCTT
Organism: Candidatus Sericytochromatia bacterium; assembly: GCA_036676455.1. GTDB lineage: Bacteria > Cyanobacteriota > Sericytochromatia > S15B-MN24 > UBA4093 > UBA4093. The sequence goes on along the minus strand of JAKFCW010000021.1, from coordinate 40,157 downwards.
CAGCAAGTTCCCCCGCCTGATCCGCGATCTCGCCAAGTCCATGAACAAGGAAATCAAGCTGGAGATCTTCGGCCAGGACACCGAGCTCGACAAGACGGTCGTCGAGGAGCTGGAGGATCCCTTGGTTCACCTCCTGCGCAACGCCGCCGACCATGGCGTCGAGGCCCCGGACGTCCGCGAGGCCGCCGGCAAGCCCCGCCTCGGCACCATCCGCCTCGGCGCGCACCGCGAGGGCAACCACATCGTAATCAGCATCGCGGACGACGGCGGCGGCATCAACCCCGAGACGATCCTCGCCAAGGCCCGCAAGATGGGCATCGCCACGGCCGACGGCACCTACTCCGACATGGACGTCCTCCAGTTCATCTTCCACCCGGGCTTCAGCACCGCCGAGAAGGTCACGGACGTCTCGGGCCGCGGCGTCGGCATGGACGTGGTCAACCAGAATATCCGCAAGATCAAGGGCACCATCCAGGTGGTCTCCAAGGTCGGCGAGGGCTCGAAGTTCATCATCAAGCTGCCGCTGACCCTGGCCATCACCAAGGCCCTCCTCATCAAGGCCGGCGGTGACTTCTTCGCGATTCCCCTGGACGCCGTCAAGGAATCCATCCGCGTGGCGAACTCGGACATCAAGACCGTGAACCAGCGCGAGGTGATCCAGCTGCGCGACCGGGTGGTGCCGCTGTTCCGCCTGACCAACGCCTTCGGGCTCGCTTCCCAGCCGCGCGCCAGCCGCTACTCGCCGGTGGTGATCGTCGGGGGCGAGAACAAGCAGATCGGCCTCGTGGTCGATTCGCTCGAGGGCGAGCAGGACGTGGTCATCAAGTCGATGGGCGACTACCTGGGCGAGATTCGCGGGGTGGCCGGCGCGACCATCCTGGGAGATGGCCGAGTGGCCCTGATCCTGGATATCGCGACCCTGATCGACGAGGGAGAGGGCAAGGAGCGCCATGAATCCGGGGCGTACCACGCCGTCTGACGCGCTGGCGCTTCAGGCGATTCGCGACTGGCTCTACCAGGAAGCGGGCCTCGCCTACCCTGAGAGCAAGCGCGCGTTCCTGGAGCGCCGCCTCGAGGCGCTCGCCCAGGAATGGGGGGCTGCGGACCTGGGAGCGCTCTGGAGCCTGTGCCGGACTTCGCCCGAGGTGAAAGTCTCCGTCGTCGACGGCATGACCATCAACGAGACCAGCTTCTTCCGCATGCCGGCCCAGTTCGAGGCCCTGGCCGGCTTGTTGCCGGAGCTGGCGGCGCGCCGCCGAACGGGCATCCTGGACCGCCCCCGCCTGCGCATCTGGAGTGCGGCATGCTCGACGGGCGAAGAGCCCTACTCCCTCGCCATGACCGTCCTGGCGCAGCAACCGCGGGGCTTCGATGCCGAGATCCTGGCCACAGATCTCTCGACGCAGGCTCTGGCGAAGGCCCGCAGCGGCATCTACAGCGACTGGCGGCTGGAGAACCTGCCGCTGGGCTACCGGGAGGCGTACTTCGAGTCGGAAGGTCTCACCCTCAGGGTCAAGCCCGCCGTCAAGGCCTTGGTGCGCTTCATGCCCCACAACCTGAAGGCCCCGCCGCCTCCGGGCCCGTGGGACGTGATCTTCTGCCGCAACGTCATGATCTACTTCGACAACGCCTTCCGCGAGGCCCTGCTGCAGCGGCTTCACGACGCCTTGGCCCCCGGTGGCCTGCTCTTCGTCGGGGAAGGTGAGACGCTTCACCTCGTTCCCCATCCGTTCGAAACCCAACCTCTTGCCGGAGCTTTGCTTTACCGGCGCCCGATGAAGGAGTGATCCATGGAAATCTCGCGTGGCGAGTTGCTGCAGCTCAGGGATGTCATCCAGGGCTATTGCGGCATTCGGCTCGAGGAGAGCAAGCTCGAGTTCCTCAAGGACCGCTTGATTCCCGTGGCCCGCTCGCATGGGGCCTCCTCGATGGCGGCTTTCAGCCAGATGCTGCTCAAGGAGATGGCCTTCGGATCCATCAAGGCCTGGAACGATCTGATGCCGCTGGTGACCATCAACGAGACCTACTTCTTCCGCGAGATGAACCAGCTCGAGCTTTTCAAGAACGAGCTCTTGCCCGAGATCGTCAAGCGCAAGGCCAACCGGACGCTGAGAATCCTCAGCGCACCTTGCTCTTCGGGGGAGGAACCCTATACGATAGCCATGTTGATGGACGAGGCGCCGGTCTCGCTTGCCGGGTGGCAGGTGGAGATCTGGGGAGTCGACATCGACGGGCCGGTCATCCAGAAAGCCCAGACGGGTCTCTACCCGCGCTCGGCGTTCCGGGCCACGGACGGCAAGTACCTGTCCAAGTACTTCACCCCCGAGGGGGATCTGTACCGGGCGGGCAGCCGCCTGGCAGGCCGGGTCAAGTTCAAGCAGGGCAACCTTTTCGAGATGGCGAAGTGGCCCGGGTTCTCGGCGTTCGACGTGATCTTCTGCCGGAACATGCTCATCTACTTCGACAAGGCCACCCAGAAGCGCATGGTCGAGATCTTCCATCGCGCCATGGCCCCCGGAGGCTACCTCTTGATCGGTCACTCGGAGTCACTCTTGTCCCTGGAGGTGGACTTCATGCTTAAATCCAACAAGCAGGCCATCTACTACGAAGCGCTCGACCCCGCGAAGAAGGTCAGCCATGGCTAGGCCCATCAAGGTGCTGGTGGTCGATGACTCGCCGTTCATGCGGCGGGCCATCACGCGCATGATCACCTCCGAGCCTGAAATCGAGATCGTCGGCCAAGCCTCCAACGGCGCCGAGGCCATCCAGCAGATCGCCGCGCTGCGCCCCGACGTCGTCACCATGGACATCGAGATGCCGGTGATGGATGGCTTGACCGCCTTGAAGCGGATCATGCTCGAGCGCCCCGTGCCGGTCATCATGATGAGTACCCTCACCCAGAACGGCTCTTCCGCCACCCTGCAGGCCCTGGAACTGGGTGCCTTCGACTTCGTGCCGAAGCCCGAGACCTCGATGCTGGACGTCTTCACGGTCCAGCACGAGCTCACCTCCAAGATCAAGGAAGCGAGCCGTCCTCGCCGGACCGGCCCCTTGCCGCCCTTGCCGACGCCCACCGCCCCGCCGCCCAGGATCGGCGAGCCGCGCCTGACCCAGAAGGTGGACCTGGTCGCCATCGGCATCTCCACCGGCGGCCCCCCGGCCCTTCAGGCCATGTTGCCGCAGCTGCCCGCGGATTTCCCGGTGCCGGTCCTGGTGGTCCAGCACATGCCTCCGGGCTTCACGCGCTCGCTCGCCGAACGCCTCGACAAGCTCTGCTGCGTCCGCGTCAAGGAAGCCGAGCAAGGCGAGAAGCTGGAGCCCGCGACCGTCTACATCGCCCCGGCCGGCTGGCACCTCACCGTGAAGGTGGACCCGCGCGGGTCGTTCGTGCAGCTGATTGATTCCTCGGATTCCAAGACCTGGCACAAGCCCTCGGTCGACGTCATGATGGCTTCGGTGGCCATGAGCTACGGCCCGCGGGCCCTGGGCCTGATCATGACCGGCATGGGCAATGACGGGACGGCCGGTGCTGGCGCCATGAAGCGCGCCGGATCGCCCATCTGGGCCCAGGACGAGGAATCGTGCGTGGTCTACGGCATGCCGCGCGCGGTCTTCGAGTCCGGCGTGGTCGACAAGGTCCTTCCCCTGCCGCGGATCGCGCCCGAGCTCGCGCGGATCTTCCGGCCCAGTTAGATGCAGACCACGCGAACGCTGGGAAGCACCGGCGAGCGCGTCAGCGCGCTCGCGCTAGGCGGCTATCACCTGGGCCTCCCCCGCGAGTCCCGCGAGAGCCAGCGCATGATCCATGCGGCCGTCGAGGCGGGACTCACCTTCATGGACAATTCCTGGGACTACCACGAGGGCGAGTCCGAGCGCGTGATGGGAGAGGCGCTGCGCGGCAGCTACCGGGACCGGGTCTTCCTGATGTCCAAAATAGACGGCCAGACCCGCAAGGCGGCGATCGCCCAGATGGACCAGAGTCTCAAGCGCCTCCGCACCGACCACCTCGACCTCCTGCTGCTCAACGAGATCATCCGGCCCGAGGACCCCGACGTCGTCTTCGGACCCGACGGCGCCATGGAGGCCCTGGTCGAGGCCCGCAAGGCCGGCAAGATCCGCTACATCGGCTTCGCAGGCCACAAGGACCCCGCCATCCACCTGCGCATGCTAGACATGGGCTTCCCCTTCGACGCCGTCGCCATGCCCCTCAACCTCCTCGACGCGCAGTTCCGCTCCTTCGAGCAGCAGGTGCTGCCCGTTCTGGTCGAGCGCGGCATCGGCGCGATCGGCATGCGGCCCCTGGCGGACGGCAAGCTGCTGGAAACCGGCCGGATCAAGGCCCTGGACGCCCTGCGCTACGCCATGAGCCTGCCCGTCACGTCCGTGATCGTCGGCTGCCCGTCCATGCGCGAGGTCGAGCTGGCCGCGCACCTCCTCGAGGCGTTCGAGCCCATGGAACCCGATGAGGCCGAGTTCTTCCGGCGCAAGGTCGCGGAATTCGCTTCGGACGGCCGCTTCGAGGCGTACAAGACCACGCCGACGCACGATGGGACCGTCCGCAACCCCGGGTGGTTGACCGCCCACGCCTGAGGTGTTCTGCCGATCGCCGAGGTTTCTGAAGCCCTGCGCGCCCCCATCGACGGTGGTAGTCTGAAGCAGTTATGGGTATCGATGCCATGGTCATGCGCAGCGTCAAGTCCAAGATCACCCTGAGGGTCGGCGCCGCCGTCAGCCTCCTGATCCTCGCGTTGATCCTGGTCGTCGGGCTGAGCGTCCTGGCGGCGAAGGTGCAGGACACGATTCGCTACGCCCAGGCCGCCGTGGACACCTTGGCCGAGCAGGTGGCGGCCATCAACCAGGAGTCGCTCACGCTCGCCCGAAGCCTGACCGTCTATCAAGAATCGGTGGGCTTCGGGAAACGCGAAGATACCCTCAAGTACCTCTACGACCTGAAGGTCTCCCACCCGCAGTTTTTCGGCACGTGGGTGCTCTACGCCCCCGATGCGGACGGCCAGGATCATCGATCGAGAGGAAAGCCCGGAGCGGATCCCGAGACCGGGCGCTTCCTTCCTTACTGGAATCCGAGCCCTGAGGGCCTGAAGCTGGGCGTCGCGACCGATATCGAGACCCTTGATATCGGGCTTTGGCACTCCTTGAAGGGGCAGGCGGAATGCCTCGTTACTGAGCCCTACTTCTACAACAATGAGTTGCAGAGCTCTTACGGCTGCCCCATCCTGATCGACGGTCAGTTCAAGGGCATCGCGGGGGTCGACCGCAGTCTGAGCCTCTTCGAGCGCAACCTGCGAAACAGCAAGCCCTTTGCCTCGTCCATGTTCGTCATGTTGAGCCCGCAGGGGCGCTACGTGACGGCTCCCGAGGAACGCTTTCTGACGCGCCCCCTCTCCGAATTCCCCGATCAGGCGCGTGTCTTCACTCGCCTGGTGGGCGCTTCAACCCCCGCGTTCCAGGTCGTGACCAATCCCTTCAACCAGCATCAGAGCTGGATGTTCTCGGTCCCGATCCAACCCGGTGGGTGGACGCTCGCGATGCTGGTGGATCGTGCCGAGATCCTCACGCCCGTATTCCGCTTGGTGCAGCTGCTGGCCGTCATCGGGGCGTTGGGGCTGGTCATGATCGCGATCTTGCTCTACTCGCTCATCGCCTCGGCCATCCAGCCCATCGAACGCTTGGCCATGGCTGGCAAAGCGATCTCGGAGGGGAACGTCGACGGGCTCCGGGACCTCCTTCCCGCGACGGACCCCGTCCGGGGTGAGGATGAGTTCGCCCGGATGACGAGAGCCTTCCAGGAAGCCAGGGACTACCTGGAGGCCATGTCTGAGGCCTTCGCGCGCATCGCCAAGGGAGACCTCACGGTCTCGATCGCTCCGCGGGGACCTCAGGACCGTTTCGGTCAGGCATTGAAACTGTACGTTCAAACGATTTCCCGCACCATTCAGCAACTCGAGACGAAGCGCAACGAGCTCTACCTGGCCAATCAAGACATGGAGTCGACGGTCGAGAATCTGCAGCGTCTCGATCAACTGCGGGCCAACTTCTTGAACGTGATCAGCCATGACTTGAGGATTCCCATGACGGCCATCATGGGGTACGCCGAGCTGCTCCAGGATACCGATCATCCCCTGAGCGAGGCCGAGAACACCTATATCCAGCAGATCCTGGCCGCTTGCTCCCAGATGCAGACGATGCTCGAGGAGCTGCTCGAGTATGCCCGCCTTCAGACCGGCCACATCAAGCTGAACCTCGCGCCCGTTGACCTGGGGGAGGCGATTCCCGCCGTGGTGGCCTTCTTTCAACCGCTGGCCGAACACAAGGGCCTGCGCATCGGCTACGCCCAGCCATCTGAGTTGCCACCGGTCCTGGTGGATCCCGATCGCTTCCAGCAAATCATGAACAACCTTGTCTCGAACGCGATCAAGTACACGCCATCCGGCGGGAGTGTCGCCCTTCGCGGCTTCGTGGAAGGTGGTTTCGTCGTCATCGAGGTGCAGGATTCAGGCATCGGCCTCACCCCAGAGGACAAGCGGCATCTCTTCGAGCAGTTCTATCGATCGGATCGTCCGGAGGTGCAACGAGAGAAGGGAAGCGGCATCGGTCTCGCTTACGTGAAAGGCATCGTCGAGGCCCAGGGGGGGCGTATCGAGGTCGAGAGCCGTGAGGGGGCGGGGGCGACCTTCCGGCTCTACTTGCCGCGCGCGACGGACGACGCGTAACCCTGGAGCTTGGCGAGCGCCGAGGTTGAGCTTGGGCGTTCGAGGAGTGGACAGCGGCCGGGAGTGGCTGTCAGCCCTTTCCTGAGCGCTGTCCTCTCGTTGCGTGGTGTCATCGGGATCGGATTGGACTAGACTCCTTCGCGAGACACGTCAATGACGCGAAAGGAGGCGGCCTCATGCTCGCAATCGCGGATCGCTGGTGGGTTCCGACGCTGCGCGGGGTTCTGGCCATCGCGTTCGGCTTCCTGGCCATTCTCTGGCCGGGACTGGCGCTGGCCACCATGGTGATCCTGTTCGGAGTCTTCGCCCTGACGGACGGCGTGGTCGCCCTGGTGGGGCTGTGGAGATCGCGCGGCGGCCGGCAGGTGACGGCGGGGCCGCGGCGGGCGAATGCAACGCCCTGGTGGCTTCAGCTCGTGGTGGGCCTCGCGGGGGTCGCCGCCGGTCTGACCACGCTCTTCTACCCGGGTATCACCAGCATCGTGCTTCTGGCCTTCATCGCCGCCTACGCCCTGGTGATCGGCGTGGCGCAGATCGTCGCGGCCATCGTGCAGCGCCAGCATGACGGGGCGCTGGCCCTGGGCATCACCGGGGCGATCGCGGCCCTGTTCGGCTTCGGGGTCATGCTGAACCCCGGGATCGGCGCGCTGGCGATCGCGTGGCTGATTGGTGTCTTCGCGATCGCCATGGGAGCCGCCTCGATTGCCATGGGCATGAGGCTGCGCAGCCTCAAGGCGGTTGCCGAGCCGCGGCTGGTCGCGACGATGATTCCCGAGGAGCGGCGCGAGCGGATTGAGAAGTGATCCGCATGAGAACAGGCCCCTGAGCGTTCGCTCAGGGGCCTGATTGGGTTTGGGACTAGAACAACGAGCTGACCGAGTCGCGCGCGGCGCTCAGCAGGGGCTCGGCGCCGGGGAAGACGGCGAGCAGGTTGAACGAGCCGATGCCCGCCCAGAGGATGGCGACCACGCAGATGGTGACGGCCAGCCGGGTGAGCTTGAGGCCGGAGACGCCGGTCCAGTCGGCCGTCGGCTCCTTCATGTACATCGTGACGACGACCCGGAGGTAGTAGTAGACGCTCAGGATCGAGTTGATGATGCCGATGATGGCGAGCCAGGCGTAGCCCTGCTGGACGACGGCGGTGAAGAGGTAGTACTTCCCGAAGAAGCCAGCGGTGGGCGGCAGACCGATCAGCGAGAACATGCAGATCGCGATGGCCAGGGCGATCCAGGGGTACTTCTGGGCGACGCCCGCGTAGTCCTCGATGTTGACCAGCTTCTCGCCCTGCTTGGAGAGGAACGAGATGCAGGCGAAGATGCCGAGGTTGGTGAGCGAGTAGGCGACCAGGTAGTAGAGGATCGCGCTGCCGGCGGCGTTCTCGGCGCTAGGCGACAGGGCGACCAGGCCCATGAGCATGTAGCCGGTGTGGGCGATGCTCGAGTAGGCCAGCATGCGCTTGATGTTGGGCTGCACGAAGGCGAGGATGTTGCCCGTGAACATGGTGAGCACGGCCAGGGCCGCGAGGACCTGGACCCACTCCGCCTTGGCGGGCATGAAGCCCGTCTGCATGACGCGCAGGAAGAAGGCGAAGGAGGCGGCCTTCACGGCGGTGGCCATGAAGCCGGTGACGGGAGCCGGGGCGCCCTCGTAGACGTCGGGCGTCCAGGTGTGGAAGGGCGCCGCGGCGACCTTGAAGCCCATGCCGATGATGGCGAGGCCCATGCCCATGATGAACAGGGGCATCAAGGCACCGCCGCCAGCGGTCAGCCAGTCGGCGATGCCGGCCAGCTGGGTGGTGCCGGTGGCGCCGTAGATCAGGGCGACGCCGAACAGGAGGATGGCCGACGAGAACGAGCCGAGGAAGAAGTACTTCAGGACCGACTCGTTGGAGCGCAGCGACCAGCGGCGGAAGCCCGCGAGGGCGTAGACCGCCATCGACATGATCTCCACGCCCAGGAAGAGCGAGATGAGGCTGGTGCCACCCGCCAGGACGATCATGCCGGCGATGGAGAAGAACATGAGGGCGTAGAACTCCTCATGGCCCATCTGCTCGCGCGGCAGGTAGTAGGTGGTGACGATGGCGGTGATGGCGCCGCAGGCCAGGAACAGCAGCGTGAAGAACAGCGCGTAGGTGTCCATGGCGAAGAGGCCGTGGAAGATGGGCTCGCCCGAGGGCTTGCCCGCCAGCTGGGCCAAGGCCACGCCGGCGGTGAGCAACAGGGCGACGAACGAGATCCAGCCCATGAAGTAGCCCTTCTTCTCCGCGGGGAGGACGGGGGCGACCAGGGGCAGGAAGAGTCCGAAGACCACCACCATCAGCAGGGGCAGGATCTGGACGAGTTGATTGAGGTCAAATGACATGGGGTCTCCTCCCTAGTGCCCGTCCGCGTGAGCGGCGGGGGCAGCGGGGGTGTGGGACTCGCCGTCGGCAGGGGCGGCCTTGGCCTCGACGGCCGCGGCGAAGCCGGTCTGCTGCAGGAAGGCCTGCACCGAGGGCTCGACCTTGGACAGCACCGTCTGGGGGTAGAAACCGGTCCAGGCGATGAGGGCGGCCAAGGGCAGGATGATGAACGCTTCGCGGAGGGTGAGGTCCTTGAAGCCCTGGTTCTCGGGGCGGGTGATCTCGCCGAAGAAGATCCGCGAGACCAGCCAGAGCATGTAGCAGGCGCTCCAGATGACGCCGGTGGTGGCGATGACGCCGATGGGGTTGGCGGCGCCGTAGGCGCCCATCAGCATGAGGAACTCGCCGACGAAGCCGTTGAGGCCGGGCAGGCCCACCGAGGCCATCGTGATGAAGATGAAGGCGACGGTCAGCCAGGGAGCGGCCTTCGCGATGCCGCCGAACTGGGCGATCTCGCGGGTGCCGCGCCGCTCGGCGAGCATCATGACCAGTAGGAACAGGGCGCCGGTGGCCATGGCGTGGGCCATGAAGTAGAACACCGAGCCCGTGATGCCGAACTGGTTGAGGGCGAAGATGCCCATGACGATGATCGACATGTGCGACAAGGACGAGTAGGCGATGAGGCGCTTGGCGTCGGTCTGCACGAGGGCGATCCAGGCGCCGTAAAGGAGCCCGAACATGCCGAGGAGCATGATGAAGGGAGCCGCCGTCCGGGTGGCCTCCGGGAACATCGGGATGAGGAAGCGCAGGAAGCCGTAGGCGCCGATCTTGGCCATGACCGCCGAGAGCATGAAGGTCGCGGGGGTCGGGGCCTGGGTGTAGGCGTCGGGCAGCCAGCTGTGGAAGGGCCAGACGGGCGTCTTGATGGCGAAGGCCAGGAAGAACGCGCCGAAAAGCAGCCACATCTCGGTGGGGCTGTACGACAGGGCGTACAGCGAGGGGATGTCGAAGGTCCAGGTGCCGTTGAGGGCCTGGTGCTTGAAGTAGACGTAGAGGATCGCCAGGAACATCAGCAGCGAGCCGACGAGGGTGTAGACGACGAACTTCGTCGTGGCGAAGACGCGCTTCTCGCCGCCCCAGACGCCGATCATGAAGAACATCGGCAGGAGCATGACTTCCCAGAAGACGTAGAACAGGAAGAGGTCGCGGGCGACGACGGCGCCGAGCATGCCGCTGCCGAGCAGCAGCATGCAGGCGTAGTAGCCGCGCAGCTTGTGCTGGATCCGGTTCCAGGAGGCCAGGATGGCGACCGGGGTGAGGATCAGGGTGAGCATCGCGATCAGCAGCGAGAGGCCGTCGACGCCGATGTGGTAGGAGATGCCGAGGGAGGGCAGCCAGTCGGCCTTTTCGGCGAACTGGAAGCCGGCCTCGGGCTTGAACCCGAACCAGAGGCCGAGTCCCAGCGCCAGGTTGAGAAGGCTGGCGCCGAGGGCCCAGGTTTTGATCACCGGCTTCCGGTCGGCGGGGATGAGCAGCATGCCCAAGCTCGCCATGACCGGAAGCAGGATGAGAATCGAGAGTAGGTGGCTCATCGGTGCATCCTTACTTCGCGAGGTGGAGGAAGAAGTACAAGAGGATCGCGAACATGCCCAGGACCATCAGGTACGCGTAGGAGCGGACCATGCCGGTCTGGATCACGCGGACGGCGTTGGAGAGGCCCGCGTAGGCCTTGGGCGTGTTGTTGACCAGGTAGTCGAGTCCTTCCTCGTCCACGCTCTTGCGCAGGAAGCGCGAGAGCTTCAAGAGGGGCTCGATGACGATCGCCTGGATCATCTCGTCGACGTAGAACTTCTCCCAGAGGATCTCCCACCAGAGGGTCTTGGTGGGCTCGGTGGCAGGCGTCGCCTTGGCGTAGCGGGCATAGGCGAAGCCGATGCCAACGAGGGCGATGCCGATGGCGGCGGCCATCAGGAGGAAGTCCGTGCTGGTCGAGGGGTGGTGCAGGTGGGCCTCGCCGTGGTGCCCCATCTCAAGCGCCGGGGCGAGCCAGGTCGCGAAGAGATCGGTGGGCAGGAAGCCAAAGCTGAGGACCTTGGGCACGTTCAGGAAGCCGACGACGACGGTGCCCAGGGCCAGGGCCAGCAGGGGGAAGGTCATGACGGCGGGCGATTCGTGAGCGTGGTCGTGGATGTGCTGATCCCGCGGCTTGCCGTGGAAGGTCAGGAAGAACATCCGGAACATGTAGAACGCCGTGAGGCCCGAGGTGAAGAGGCCGATGGCGTAGATGCCCAAGAGCCAGGTCTGGTAGTGACCGGCGATGAAGGCGTTGGTGAGGATGGCTTCCTTCGAGAAGAAGCCGGCCAGGGGCGGGATACCGGCGATCGCCAGGGTGGCGATCCCCATGGTGGCCCAGGTGATGGGCAGCTTGGACTTCAGGCCGCCCATCTTCCAGATGTCCTGCTCTTCATGGCAGGCGTGGATGACCGAGCCGGAGCCGAGGAAGAGCAAGGCCTTGAAGAAGGCGTGGGTGAAGACGTGGAACATGCCCGCGGCCAGGACCGCGGCGCCGGCGCCGGCGACGATGTTCTCGAAGTAGACGCCGAGGCCGACGCCGATGAACATGTAGCCGAGCTGCGAGACGGTCGAGTACGCCAGGACCTTCTTGATGTCGGACTGGGCGATCGCGATGAACGCGGCGAAGAGCGCCGTGAACGCGCCGACCGAGGCGACCACCAGGCCCGCGGAGGGGCTGATGGCGAAGAGGAAGCCCATGCGGGCGACCATGTAGACGCCGGCCGTGACCATGGTCGCGGCGTGGATCAACGCGGAGACCGGGGTGGGACCCGCCATGGCGTCTGCGAGCCAGACGTGCAGCGGGAACTGGGCCGACTTACCCATCGCGCCGACGAAGAGCAGCAGGGCTGCCGCGGTGGCCGCGTACGGGGTGAAGACGGCCGCCTGCTCCTTCATGCCGGCGAAGTCCAGGGTGGCCGTGCCGTGGTTCATGAGGAAGAAGAAGATGAAGAACATGCCGAGCAGGAAGCCGAAGTCTCCCACGCGGTTGGCGATGAAGGCCTTGTTGCCGGCGTTCGCCTTGGCGATGTCCGTGAACCAGAAGCCAATCAGCAAGTACGAGCAGAGGCCGACGCCCTCCCAGCCCACGAACATGAGGGGAAGCGAGCTTCCCAGCACGAGGATGAGCATGGAGAACATGAAGAGGTTCAGGTAGCTGAAGTAGCGGCTGAAGCCCCGGTCATGGCTCATGTAGCCGATCGAGTAGAGGTGGATCAGGGTGCCGATGCCGGTGACCATGAGGATCATCATGGCCGACAGGGGATCGAGCAGGAAGGCCGCGTCGAGCTTGAGAGGGCCGACGTGGATCCAGGGGAAGACGTTCTGGGTCAGCGCCCGCTCGGCCTCGGGCAGGGCCCGAAGCTGGAAGAAGAGGACGCAGCTGACCAGGAACGAGGCGAGCGGGCCGGCGACGGCGATGGCCGAGACGAGGCCCTTGGGCGCGCCCTGGTTCTTATGGGCGAAGAAGAGGGTCATCAGCCCGATCAGCGCCGCGGTGAGCAGCGGGAAGAGCGGGACGAGACCGATCAATGGCGAGGTATGTTCCATGGCGCGGTCTATTCCTTCATCAGCTTGAAGTCGTCGACGCTCAACGACTCCTTGTTCTTGAACAGGAGGATCACGATGGCCAGACCGATCGCGGCCTCAGCGGCGGCGACGGCCATCACCAGGAAGGTGAAGATCTGGCCGTCGAGCTGCCCCAGGAAGCGAGCGAAGGTCACGAAGCTCAGGTTCACGGCGTTGAGCATCAATTCGATGCTGAGGAACACGATGAACAGGTTCTTCCGGCTCAGGACTCCCGCGACGCCGACGCTGAAGAGGGCGGCGCTCACGAGGAGGAAATGGGACATGGTGAGCATCAGAGCCTCCTAGATTCGGCGCTTTGCGAGAATCACCACTCCGACCAGAGCGACGGTCAGGAGGATGGCGACGGACTCGAAAGCGAAGAGGTAGTTGGTGTAGAGGAACTTGCCCAGGACCTCGATGGTGCCGAAGTCGGCAGGCACCGGGGTGTTGGCGAGCGTCTGGTCACCGGGTAGCTTGCCGAGGACGGCCCAGAAGATCAGGAAGACCGGGGCGATCGCGGCCAGTGCCAGGGAGACGGACTTGCCGACGTTCTCGTTGATGGGCAGGTCCTGCTCCTGGACGTTCAGCAACATGATGACGAAGACGACCAGGGCCATGATGGCGCCCGCGTAGACCAGGATCTGGAGGACGGCTAGCAGGGGCGCGGATAAGAGGGCGTACAGGCCCGCGAGGCCGATGAAGGTCACGACGAGCGAGAGGGCGGCCGGCAGCGGATGCCGGCGGGTGATGGTCACCAGGGCGCCCACGACGGCAACCAGCGATAGGATGCCGAAGAGGACGGACTGGAGGCCAGTTTGGAAGGCTGTGGGTTCCATTGCGTCGGGGCTCCTACTTCTGCTGCTGCTTGGGCAAGGCGGGTTCCACGGCCATCAGCTGTTCCTTGCTGATGACGAAGTCCTTGCGGTTGAAGTCGGCGATGGTGTACTGACCGGAATCCATGCGGATGGCGTCCACCGGGCAGGCCTCGACGCACATGCCGCAGAAGACGCACTTCAGCAGGTCGATGTCGAAGCTCTTGGGAGCCTTCTCGACGTCGTGCTTGCCGACGTCCTCGGCGACGATGTGGATGCAGTCGGCGGGGCAGGCGGTCGCGCACATGAAGCAGGCGACGCAGCGGACCGAGCCGTCCTCACGCTTGGTGAGGCGGTGCTTGCCGCGGTAGCCCGCGGGCATGTTCTTGGTCTGTTCCGGATATTGCAGCGTCTCCATCCCGCTGGGACGGACGAGGTTTCTCAGGAAGTGGCGGATGGTGATCCCCATTCCCTTCACGACCGCCGGCAGGTAGAGCCTCTCGGCGAAATCGTTTTGTGGACGAGCGACTTTCATAAGGCCCCCTTACAGGCGCTGCACGAGGACCAGGCCAATCCCGGTGAGCAGGATGTTGGCGAGGGCCAGGGGCAGCAGCGTTTTCCAGCCCAGGTTCATCAGCTGGTCGTAGCGGAAGCGCGGGAGCGTCCAGCGGACCCAGATGAAGACGAAGGCGATGAACATGACTTTGGCCATGAAGATGCCGAACTGCGCGAGCATCGCGAAGACCGCAGGCCCCCATTCGGGCAGCGGAACGGCCAGGAAGAAGCCGAGCGCGGCGGCGCAGACGACGGCCAGGCCGCCGGTGATGACCGCCAGCCAGAGACCTTCCTGGTCGCGGATGTCTCCGAACTGACCCTGCATGTCGCGGTACCACTTGTAGAGGCGAGCCGTCGTGAGCGCGAGGACCACGACGCCGATCGCGAGCGAGATCTGGATCAGCAGCGGAGCGTGGGCGATGAGGGCCTCGGTCGGCAGGTACGGGATCTGCCAGCCGCCCAGGAAGAGCGTGGAGATGATGCCCGAGGACACCATGATGGCCGCGTACTCACCCAGGAAGATCAGGGCGAACTTCATCGAGGAGTACTCGGTGTGGAAGCCGGCGACCAGCGAGCCTTCGTCCTCGGCGAGGTCGAAGGGGTTGCGGTTGGTCTCGGCGAAGGCCGCAATCAGGAAGATCAGGAAGCCCAGCGGCTGCAGGAGGATGCCCCAGGCCGGAATCGGCAGGGTCACGCCAAGGACCTCGATCATGCGCCCCTGCTGCACGACCATCTCGTTGAGCTGCAAGGTGCCGAAGGTCATCAGGAGGCCGATGAGGCTGAGGCCCATCGGGATCTCGTAGGAGACCATCTGCGAGGTGGCGCGGATCGAGCCGAGCAGCGAGTACTTGGTGTTGCTGGCCCAGCCGGCCAGCACCACGCCGTAGACCGAAAGCGAGGTCAGGGCGAGGAACCAGAGGATGCCGGCGTTGAGCGTGAGGGCCTGCATCGGGATCGAGGCGCCGCCCACGTTCAGCGTGTCGGCCCAGGGGATGATCGCGAAGGTCGAGAAGGCGACCGTGACGATGATGAAGGGGGCCAGGTAGAAGTAGAACTTGTTGACCGCCCGGGGGGTGAGGTCTTCCTTGAAGAGGAGCTTCACGGCGTCCGCCAGGAAGAAGACCATGCCCGCGAGGCGGAAGGGTCCGATGTGGGCGCGGTTCGGGCCGGTCCGGTCCTGGATCAGGGCCGAGACCTTGCGCTCGAAGTAGATCAGGATGGGCACGGGGCCGAGCACCAGGAGGAGCGCGACGATGGCCCGAAGGACGATGATGGTGATGTCGAGTGCCGTGTTGCCGGTCATCATGTCCTCCTAGTGGCGCGCCGCGGCGGAACCGGCAGCGGCCCCGGCGGGGAGCGAGAGTCCGTTCTCGGGCAGCGCGTAGAACGTCTGGCCGGCGAGCGCGGGGTAGGTCTTACCGAGGTCTTCCCAGATCTGCTCCATGTCGTCGTAGCCGAAGCCCTTGCCGAGGCGACCGGCAAGCATGCCGACGGCTTCCCAGGTGGGCAGGACGTCGCCGGTGGGATCGAAGGCGCGCATGATCTTCTGGAGAATGCCGTTCTCCTGCACGAACGAGCCGTAGGTTTCCACGTGCATGGCGATCGGCAGGCTCACGCCGGCCTTGCGGGCGCCCTCGGTCTCGTGGGTGCCGAAGAGCACCGTCGTGGGCACCTTGGACAGGGCCTCCTGCCAGGAACCGTCACCCTCGGTGAGGAGGTCGGTGTTCACCATGACGAGCATGCGGATGGCGCCCGAGGCCAGGGCGGCCTTGAGGCTTTCCGCATCGTCGTTCAGGCCGAGGAACTTGACGCCCGTGCGGTTCGGGGTCTTGTCCGCGCGGCGCAGGAAGTCGTCCTGGCTGCCGTCCGGGGTGAGGGCCAGGGCCCAAACCTTGGAGGTGCCGATGACCTCGCGCGCAAGGCGGTTGACGAGGAAGTTGTCCTCGACGGTCCCGTGAGGCGAGCCCACGACGGCCACGGATTCGGCGCCGTAGAGTTCGACCACGCTCTTGAGCTTGGTGACGACGGCATCGAGGGCGGTGCCGTAGGCGGCCTCGCGACCCTCGATCAGGGCCGTGCGCAGGCGATCCTCGTTGATCCGCTTGTAGGAGAACCGGCCCTCGTCGCACATCCAGTAGGAGTTGACGTCCGGGTTGTGCCGCGGGCGGTAGCGGAAGACCTCGCCGTCCTTGTGGTCGACGTCGATGGCGCAGCCCTTGGCGCAGCCGGTGCAGACGGACTTGGCCGTCTGCAGGAACCAGACCCGCTGCTTGAAGCGGAAGTCCTTGGAGGTCAGCGCGCCCACCGGGCAGAGGTCGACGACGTTGACCGAGTAGGGGTTGTCGAGCTCCATGCCGGGGAAGGTCTCGATGGCGGAGTGGTCGCCGCGGTTGGCGATGACCAGCTCGCCGGTCTCGGTGACCGACTCGCAGAACCGGACGCAGCGCGAGCAGAGGATGCAGCGCTCCTGGTCGAGCACGACGGTGGGGCCGAGGTCGACGGCCTTCTTCTTCTCGACTTTTTCAACCATCGATCGGTTGTCGTACTGGCCGTACTCCATGTAGTAGTCCTGGAGCCGGCACTCGCCCGCCTGGTCGCAGATGGGGCAGTCGATGGGGTGGTTGAGCAGGAGGAACTCCTGGACGCCCTTGCGCATCTTCTCGACGGCGGGGGTGTCGGTCTTGACGACCATGCCTTCCTTGACGAAGGTGTTGCAGGCGATCTGGGGACCGCGCGCGCCCTCGACCTCGGTCAGGCACATGCGGCAGTTGCCGTCGATGGGCAGACCGGGGTGGTAGCAGTAGTGGGGAATGGTGACCCCGACAGACTCGGCCGCCTGGATGAGGTTGAGGCCGTCTTGGACCTCGACCTCTTGGCCGTTTAGCGTAATCTTAGGCATTGATTGTCATTCCTCGCTAGGCGCCGGCGCCGGCAGGGACTTTGGCCTGCTTGTAGGGGCAACCCCGGTGCTCGAAGTGAGCGACGAACTCGTCGCGGAACTTCTTGATGTAGGAGCGGGTGGGCATGGTCGCGGCGGCGGCGAGGGCGCAGATGGTCTTGCCCTCCATGTTGTCCGCGATGTCCAGGATGTCGTCCAGGTCCTGGGCGGTGCCGCGCCCGGACTCGATCCGGCGGATGATCTTGTAGAGCCAGTCGGTGCCTTCCCGGCAGGGAGTGCACTGGCCGCAGGACTCGTGCGCGTAGAAGTGCGTGAGGTCCTCCAGGAGGTCGACCATGCAGGTCTGGTCGTCGATGACCATCATGCCGCCGGAGCCGGCCATGGAGCCGATGGCGGCGATCGCCTCGGGATCCAGGGTCAGGTTCATCGCCTCTTCGGCCGTCAGGATCGGGCAGGACGAGCCGCCGGGGATGACGGCCTTGAGCGTGCGGCCCTTCCAGACGCCCCCGAGGTTCTCGGCCAGGAAGTCCTTGAACGGCATGCCCATCTCGATCTCGTAGACGCCGGGCTTGTTGATGTGGCCCGAGACGGACATCAGGCGGGTGCCCTTGGCCTTCTCGGTGCCCATCGCGGCGTAGGCCGCGCCGCCGTTGGCGATGATCCAGGGCACGGTGGCGATGGTCTCGACGTTGTTGACCACCGTCGGCGACTGGAAGAGGCCGTGGGTCGCGGGGAAGGGAGGCTTCAGCCGGGGCTGGCCCTTCTTGCCTTCCAGCGACTCCAGCAGGGCGGTTTCCTCGCCGCAGATGTACGCGCCCGCGCCGCGGTGGGTGCTGAGGTGGATCGTGTAGCCGGTGCCGAAGACGTTGTCGCCCAGGTAGCCCTTGTCGTAGGCCTGCTGGATGGCGTCGTTGAGGTGGATCCGCTGCTGGTTGAACTCGCCGCGGATGTAGATGTAGGCCTGGTGCGAGCCGAAGGCGAAGCAGGAGATGATCACACCCTCGATCAGGCTGTGGGGATCGCACTCGATGAGCTTGCGGTCCTTGAAGGTGCCGGGCTCGGACTCGTCCGAGTTGACGACCAGGTACTTGGGCTTGGGCGAATCCTTGGGGATGAAGCTCCACTTCATGCCCGCGGGGAAGCCGGCGCCGCCGCGGCCGCGCAGGCCGGAGGTCTTGACTTCCTCGATGATGGCCCCGGGCTCCATGGCGAGCGCCTTACGGGCGGCCTGATAGCCTCCGAGCGACTCGTAAACCGCGATGTCATGCGCGTTGGGGACGTCGAAGTGGCGGGAAACGACTTTCTGGAACGCCATTTACAGCCTCCTATCGCCGGCGGCGGTGAAGCTGGCCAGCTTGGTACGGGTGCCCCAGGGCTTGTCCGAGAGCTCCGAGATCAGGGCGACCAGCTTCTCCTCGTTGAGGTTCTCGACGTAGGCGTCGTTGTCGACCTGCATCATCGGCGAGGTGTCGCACGATCCGAGGCACTCGGCCGCACGCACGGTGAACTTGCCGTCGGGCGTGGTCTGGCCGGGCTCGATGCCGAGCTTGTCGCAGAGCGAGCGCAGGGTCTCGCGGCCGCCGGTCATGCAGCAGCTGACCGAGGTGCAGACCTCGAGCAGGTGCTCGCCGGGCTTCTCGGTGAGGAACATGGTGTAGAAGGTGGCGACTCCCAGGACGTGCGCGGGAGTCACGCCGATCCGCTGGGCCACGTAACGCATGGTCTCAGGGCTGAGCCAGCCCCATTCTTCCTGGGCGAGCCAGAGGGTGGGCAGCAGCGCCGCCTGGCGCTGGTCTTCGGGGTAACGGGCGACGAGTTCCTGGAACTGCGCCTCGGTTTTTTCACTGAATGCAAGCATTTGGGTCTTTTCCTCTAGCGGTCCAGCTCACCGGCGATGATGTTGAGCGAGCCAAGGGTGACCGTCGCGTCGGCGATCATGAAGCCTTCGATGATCTCGGGGAAGGCGGCGAAGTTCATGAAGCAGGGGGGGCGCACCCGGACCCGGTACGGGTAGCCGGAGCCGTCCGAGGTGATGTAGAAGCCGAGTTCGCCGTTGGCCGCCTCGGAGGCGTCGTAGATCTCACCGGCGGGGACCCGGGTTCCCTCGAAGATCAGCTTGAAGTGGTTGATCAGACCTTCGATGTTCTGGTAGGTGTCCTGCTTCTCGGGAAGCTTGACGCGCTTGTCCTCGGTCCAGATGGGGCCGCCGGGCAGGTTCTTGATGGCCTGGCGGATGATCTTGGCCGACTCGCGGATCTCGTAGAACCGGACGTAGATCCGGTCCCAGGTATCGCCCTGGGTGCCCACCGGGACTTCCCAGTCGAAGGTGTCGTAGTAGTAGTAGGGCTGAGCCTTGCGGATGTCGTAGTTGACGCCCGAGGCGCGCAGCGTGGGCCCGGTGAAGCCGTACGAGATGGCGTCCTCGGCCGAGACCGGGCAGATGCCCACGGTGCGGTCGATGACGATCCGGTTCTTGGCGGTCAGCTTCTCGACCTCGCCGATGGCGTCCTCGATGCCCTTGACCACCTGCAGGATGTCCTTCTCGCAGCCGTCGTAGAAGTCGCGGTACAGGCCGCCGACCCGGCAGTAGGAGTTGGTTAGGCGGGCGCCGGTCAGCTTGTCGAGGACGTCGTAGACCTTCTCGCGCTCGTTGAAGACGTACCAGAGGTTCGTCAGCGCGCCCATGTCGACGAACTGCGGCCCGATGCAGACCAGGTGGTCGATCATGCGCGACAGCTCACCCACGATCACGCGGATGAACTTGGTGCGATCCGGGATCTCGATGTCGAGCATCCGCTCCACGGCCTTGGTGTAGCCGATGTTGTTGAGGATCGCCGAGCAGTAGTTCAGACGGTCGGTGTAGGGGATGACCTTGTTGTAGGTCTTGTGCTCTACCGACTTCTCGAAGCCGCGGTGCAGGTAGCCGATCTCGCCGACCGCCGAGACGATGGTCTCGCCGTCGAGGGCCAAGAGCGACCGCAGCGTCCCGTGGGTGGCCGGGTGAGAAGGGCCGTAGTTGAGGAACATCAGGTCGGTGTGGAGGTCCTGGTAGAAGTCCTCCGGGCCCGGCACCGTGCCCGTCAATTCGGGCTCGGCCGCGGCCGTCATCTTTTTATCGTCAGCAGCTTTCATGCTTGGGCTCTTTCCTAATAAACCGCCAGCGCTAGTAGCGCAGGCCCTTGGCCTTCAAACGCTTTTCCATCTCGTCCATCAGGCTGTCGACCGAGCCGAGGGGCTGGCGCTTGCGCATCGGGTAGTCCTTGCGCAGCGGGTGGCCGACGAACTCCTGGTGGTTCAGGATCCGCTTGAGGTTGGGGTGGTTCTTGAACGTGAGGCCGTACTGGTCGTAGACCTCGCGCTCCATCCAGTTGGCGGACTTCCACAGCGGGCAGGCCGTCTCGATCTCCTCGTTCGCGTTGGCGAAGACCTTGAGGCGCACGCGCTGGTTCTTCGAGAGCGAGTAGAGGTGGTAGGCCACCGCGAAACGCGCCGGCTGGGCCTTCGGGTAGGTCAGGTAGTCCACGGCCGACAGGTCCATGAGGAAGTTGAAGGCGAGATCCGGGTCGTTCTTGCAGAACTCCAGGACCCGGGTGATCGCTTCCCGCTTAATAACGGCCGTGTCGTCCCCCCTCCAGGAAGAGGTGGAGACGACGTCGCCGGGAAAGCGCTGCTTCAGTTTGGTAAGAACAGGACTCATTTCCGACATCTTTTACGCTCTCTTCAATACCGAGTCTTTGCCGATGACGTCGTTCTGGAGCTTCATGACCGCTTCCATGACCGCCTCGGGCCGCGGAGGGCAGCCGGCGATGTAGACGTCCACCGGGATGATCTCGTCGATGCCCTGCACCGTGCAGTAGTCGTCGTAGAAGCCGCCCGAGCTGGCGCAGGCTCCCATTGCGATGACCCACTTGGGCTCCGGCATCTGGTCGTAGATTTCCTTGAGGATCGGAGCCTGCTTGTAGGTGATGGTGCCGGCCACCAGCAGCAGATCCGCCTGGCGCGGGCTGAAGCGGACCATCTCCGCGCCGAAGCGCGACAGGTCGAACGCACTCGACATCAGACCCATCACCTCGATGCCGCAGCAAGCGGTTCCGTAGGTGAAGGGCCACATGGAGTTCTTACGGCCCCAGTTGAGGACCTCGTCCAGCGTCGTCGTGAACGCCGATTCGCCAAGAGCTGTTTCTACTCCCATTTCAGGGCTCCCCTCTTCACGATGTAGATGTAACCAGAGAACAGAATACCGAGGAAGACCAGCATCTCCACCAGGCCGAAGAGGCCCAGGACCTTGAAGTTGACGGCCCAAGGATAGAGGAAGACCGCCTCGATATCGAAGATGACGAACATGATGGCGACGAGATAGAACTTGATCGAGAAACGCTCGCGCGCCGTGCCGACCCGGGATTTCTCCGGGATGCCGGCCTCGTAGGGCTCTAGCTTCGTCGCGGACGGCTTGCTGGGACCCAGCTTCGGCGAGACGAACAAGACGAGCAGGGGCACCAGCATGGCGATGCCCAGAACGACCATGAGGGCGATGGTGGTGTTTGTGTCGAGCATAATGTTCACGCTCTCACCCCGGGGGTGGGCCCCTCTCCCCGCGGGCGCGGGCGATCTCCTCCTTTGCGGCTCCGCATGGTGGTGGTCAAAGGGATTCGCAAGCCGGCTGGGGCCTAAGGATGGCTTGGATCCACTAACATCCCGCTCATTCTATCACAAGGCTTCAGTCAACCTGCCCTTTTGGCCGGTAATCGGGGTGGATTTAGGTGAAATTTGGTTAACTTTACGTAATAACTACTGAGCGGATCCGCAAATCAGCTGATAGCGCCGTCTGCGGGGCCTCGGTAAGCAAGGGTTTTTGAGGGGGATTAGTCCAGGCGAGCCCCCCTTGGGGACGGCCTCGCGCGCTAGCGCCGCAGCGGCCACCAGGGCGCCTTGATGGCCGCGCCCCCCAGGCCCGCCAGCTGCGCGCGCGCGAGGCCCTTGCCCTGGAAGAGCACCTTGAAGCCCTCCCCCATGCCGCGAGGCTCAGCCAGCTTCTCCAGCGCAGCGCTGGCCTGATCGGCCTCCAGGGGCGACTTGCCGCGCCGCAGGGCGCGAATCTCGCCCTCCAGCCCCAGGTGCCTCAGCACCTCTCCTTGCGGCAGCATGCCGAGCGTCGCGAGACCGCCGCGCTCTCCGGCGCGCGCCAGGGCCGTGAAGTCGACGTCGTAGGTCAGATCCTGCTCGCCGGGGCGCGCGTAAGGATCGGCGACCGCCATGTGGCGGAAGTAACCCCGCACGGAGCCCTTCATGCGGCGCGCCGAGTAGACCTCCTGGGCGACGTCCCCGTAGTCCACGCTGATCACGGCTCCCTGCGTCAGGGCGGCGCCGAGCGCCTCCATGGCGTCGAGGGCCGCCAGCGAAACCTCGACCCGCTGGCCGATCGCCAGGGTGAGGCCGTCGGCCTCCAGCTCGGCGGCCAGGCGCTCGGAGGTCAAGGGGATGAGGATCTCTTCGAGGCGATCGCCCCCCACCCGCAAAGCGACCTCCCGCAATCCGTCGGCGGTCTGCTCCAGCCGGTGGCATGGCAGCGCGTCGAAGAACTCGTTGCTGAAGATCACCCCGCGCACGCCCTCGGGGGCCAGTTCGGCGACGGAGTCGGCCCAGCGAACGCGCGGGGCCCAGCGCGAGAGGCGCTCGGCCTGGACCTGGCGCAGGCTGGCGCTGCGATCCATCAGGCCGTAGCGGAGGGCCTTCTTGAAGCGCCCGAAGCGATCCGCTTCGGCGAGCACGGCGGACGCGAAGTGGCCCGCGCCGGGGCCCAGCTCGAGCACGTCGAAGCGTGACGGCTGGCCCAGTTGCTGCCAGATCTGGTGGAATTGCCGGGCGAAGAGCTTGCCGAAGCCGGGGCTGAGGCTGGGGCTGGTGGCGAAGTCGCCCTTGGCGCCGACGGCCTCGAGGCGGGCGTAGTAGCCCGCCGTGGGGTGGAAGAGGGCGAGGTCCATGTAGGTGCTGAACGAGACCCAGCCTTGCTCGCCGGCCGCCTCGCGCAGCGCGGCGAAGAGCTCGGGCTTGCGGCTACCGAAAACCCGTTCGCCCGCTTGCCGATCGTCGGAGCGGGCGGAACGGCGGTCATCGGAAGGCTCGGGCCGCGGGATGTGCATCACGTCAGGGCCGGAAGCTCTAAATTCGCAGGGTCTGGTTCTGGCTCTTGAAGGGGGGGATCTTCTTGACCAGTTCGGCGATTTGCTGCTGGGTGCAGAAGCCGTGCTCGCTGAGGGTGAAGCCCAGCAGGCGGCCGGATTTCCGCATCAGCACGAGGGCGCAGCGAAGCTGCTCGACGGAGATGATCTTCTGCTTGAGCAGGAAGTAAGCCATCGAGACGTCGCGGTGTCCCATCGCCAGGAAGGACTCGACGTCCTCCTCGGAGGCCACTCCGCGGTCCACCAGCTCCTGGCCCATGTTGCGATCCTTGCGGGCGGCGACCGAGTCGCGGATCTCCTGCATGGCCGAGTAGCTGAGCAGGCCTTGCCGCACGACGATCTCGCCGAGGTCGAACCAGGCCACGATCTCCTGGAGGAGGGTGGCGGGGTTGGCCTCCTTGGTGATCAGGGCGCGCTGCACCGTCGCGATGACCTGGGAGCTCTCGAAGGGCTTGATCAGGTAGTCGCGGGCGCCGGCCAAGAGGCACTCCTTGATGGTTGCTTCCTGTCCGACCGCCGAGCACATCACGGCCTTGGCGCCGGGATGGGCCGCGAGGATGGCGCCGAGGGCCTCTCGGCCATCCATCTCGGGCATGGTCACGTCCAGCGTGATCAGATCCGGGTTGAGCTCTCCGTAGAGGCGCACCGCGTCCCTACCGTTGCTTGCTTCGCCGACGACCTCGTGGCCCGCTCCGGTCAGGGTATCCCGGAGCATGGTTCGCATGAAGCCTGCGTCGTCCGTGACCAGAATCCGTGCCATGGTTCCCCCTAGGAATTGCGATCGAGCCAGAGGAGGCCGATCATGGTCTTGGCGTCGAAGATCCGGCCGTCCCGGACCATGGCGAGGGCCTCGTCGACGGTCACTTCCACCGGCTCGACGAATTCATCCTCGTCGAGCGCGGCCGTGGTCGGCGTGAGGCCCGTGGCCTTGAACAAGGTGATGCGCTCGGTCGTGTATCCCGGAGCCACCACGAACTCCGTGAGCTTTTCCAGGTGGTCGGCCTTGAAGCCGGTCTCTTCCGCCAGCTCACGCATGCAGGTGAGCTCGGGCTGCTCGCCCAGCTCCAGCTTGCCGGCGGGCAACTCGAGCGTGATCTGGTTGATGGGGTAGCGGAACTGGCGAACCAGCACGATCTTGCCCTCGGCGGTCACGGGGATCACGGCGATGGCGCCGGGATGCTCCACGATCTCGCGCTGGGCCGTCTCGCCGTTCGGCAGCGCCACGGTATCGACGCGGACCTTGACCAGGTGGCCACGGAAGGCGGCTTCCTGGGTCAAGCCGCGCTCGCGGAGGTGGGTAAATTCGTCGGTTGTCACGGTCTTCCTCCCCGTTCAGGGATACAGGGCTCGGGATATCTCTATTCTAACCCATTTCCAGGTCGGCTCTCCACTGAAATGCCCAGTTTGACCCCGAGAAATCGCCGGGTGGCCAGGAGGCTGTCCCGCTCTTCGGGGGTCAATCGCTCCGACTTCAGCCAGCGATCGAGTTTGTCGCGATCCACGCGCAGCACCCGATCGAGGATGCCGAGCTTGGCCAGGGCCTCGCGGACCTCCTCGGAGTGAAACTCCCAGGACTCCCGGCGATGCGCCATGATGCTGGCTTCCGGTAGCTTCAATTCCGTCGCTCCGGTCTCCTCGAAGTACAGCTCCAGGGTCCGGCGCAGGTCGCGCGCCTCGTCGTTCAGGTCGCCCAGCAGGCGCTGGACCTGCCGGTAGCGCATGCCAATCTGGCTGATCCGCTCGAACTGCGCGGCATGCCACGCGCGCTTCTGGCGGCGCAGCTCCCAGAGCCGCGCGAAGATGCTGGCCAGCGCCTCGGCGTCCACATGGGCCCGATGCAAGTTGCGCGCAGGCTCGTCGAAGAGCTCCAGTAGCCGCTCGAGGCTGGGCTTGCGCTCGGAGGGGAAGACCTCCTTGCACATCTCCAGCGTGTCGATCACGCTCACGTCCTGCAGGTCGATGCCCAGCGCGGCCGCGTTGTGGCTGAGGAAGTTGACGTCGAAGACGGCGTTGTGCGCGACCCAGGGCGCCTCTCCGGCCCATGCCAGGAAGCGGGGAAGCACCTCGGCGATTCTGGGAGCGTCGGCGACCATGGCCGGGGTGATGCCGTGAATGGCGATGTTCTCCTCGCGCATCTCGGTCTCGGGATTGACCAGGACCTGAAAGGTCTCCCCCAGCACGCCGTTCACGAGCTTGACGGCGCCGATCTCCAGGATCCGGTCGAGCTTGTAGTCCAGCCCCGTGGTTTCGAGATCGAGCACGACGAAGGTCCCGGAGAGCGGATTCTCCGGGACACGGGCTTCCGTCGGGAGCAAGTCTAGAGGACCTGGCCCTTGGGCTTGGCGGGAGCGGGCTTCGCCTGGGGCTTCGCGTCAGCCTTCGGCTTCACGTCAGCCTTGGGCAGTTGCTTCGCTTCAGACTTCGTCTGTTGCTTCGCTTCAGACTTCGTCTGTTGCTTCGCGTCATGCGCCGCGGGCTGCTTCTCGCCCATCGCGGGCACGTCCTCGTCCTCGTCGAGAGGCTCGCCGGCCTTGAAGGTGATCGGCGCCAGAGACGCCGCCGATGCCCAGGGGGCGCTCGGCACCGAGGTTAGCTCGTAGGGAGTGCCTTCGGCGACCTTCACGGCCGAGAAGGAGGCCCGGTACGTCTTGCCCTTCGATAGGATCGGCAGGGTCTCGGGATCCGGCATCGCCAGCACGGTGCCATTGGTCCAGCCTTCCCAGACGGTCTGGGCGTCGTCACCGACCGATTCTACGCGCAGGCGGTAAACCGAGGCATTGGCCGAGCCGCGCCAGTGGGCGCCGAAGGCCAGCTCTTGCGGCTGGAACTCTGGCTTGGCAGGCAGTTCCGGCAGCGCGAGCTCGAGCTTCAGATCGGAGTCGCCGACCTTGTGCAGGTGCGAGTAGACGGTGTTGCCGGCTTCATCCAGGCCCGTGGCGACGAGGTGGTAGGTCTGGCCTTCCTCGAGCGGGGGCAGCGAGAAGCGGAAGAAGCCGTCCTTGTCCGGGGTGCGGGTGATGAGCGGGATCTCGGCGTCACCTTCCACCAGGAGGGCGTGAACCTGGCGGGGCTTGAGTTCCTTGGTGGGCGACGTGACCTTGCCGCTGAGGATCAGCGGGGAGGTCACGGCCCGCAGGGTCAGCGTGGGGCTGGGAGTCACCTTCTCCTTGCCCAGGGCGACGGGCACGTCGCGCTGGATGGCCCAGGCGGTGATCTCGGCGCCCTCGGTGAGGTAGGCGGCGACGGGTAGCTTGCCGGTGCGGAGATCCTTGAAGTCGAACTTGCCATCCCCGCCGACGGTCATGGCATCCCCCAGGGTCTTGCCGGGGGTGAAGCCGGCGACCACGCGGGCGCCGGAGGCGGGCTTGTCGGCGGCCGTCTTGACCGTGCCCGTCATGGCGTGGCCCGACTTGGGGCTCAGCGGCGAGAGCTCGAAGTGGAGCTGGGCGGGCCGCACGCCGATCGTGGTCACCGGCTGGTAGCCGGGGGCGAAGGCCGTGATCTGGTACTGGCCGGGGAGGAGGTCCTTGACCTCGAACTGCCCCTTGTCGTCGACGCCGAGCTTGATGGGCTTCTCATGAGCTTTGGGTCCCGCGGCCGCCGCAGGCTTGGGCTTCGGGGCGGAAGCGCTGGCGACCGGGGCGGCAGGCTCGCCAGTGGCGGCGGCGGCCTCGGCCGGAGGCGTCGTGGAGCCCGTGGCCATGTCGAGCGGGGCGGAGCTGGGGGCCTCGGGGAGGGCCTGCAAGAGGAGGGTCGCCTTGGGAATGGCGTCGCCGGTTCGAGCGTCAGCGACCGAGCCGTGCACCGTGACCTTCTCAGCGGCCTGGCGGGCGGCGGCCGACTCCGGAGTGTTGGTGTTCGCGGGCGCCCCCAGCGGCGGATTGACCGATCCGGGGGTAGCGGGGTTGTTGCCGGAGCATCCGGACAGCATCAAGGCACCAGCCAGCATGGCCGTTTGCCAACGTCGTGAACCCATTCAATGGCCTCCCAATTGGTAGCTAACTAATTTTTCGCACCCATGGAGGGACGATCGCGCGTCGGTTCCGGTGCGGAGGACGTGGCGAGTCGACGCCCGGGAGTCGTTGCGACGCGACCATTCTACCGGATCCGAACGTTCGCGGCAAACCGAGGGTCGGGGCAGCTTAGCGGGCTGCGGTGACCTTCGCGCCCTGCTTGGCTTCGGTGAGTTGCGAGCTGGCGATCCGCAGCGGTTCCGGCAGCCGATAGCCCTGGCAGGTCTGGCGAATGACGGCGGTGGCGGTTTCGCGGCTGATCCGGTGACCGGTCGAGACGAACAAGGGAGCCACCCGGTTCTTGGAGCGGAAGACGGTGCCGATGATCTCGGACTGCCAGACCAGGGCGGACTCGCTGCCGGCATTGACCTCGGGCTCGATGAACGTCCCCACCGGAGAGGACTTGCAGCAGCCGATGGTCGGGATGTCCAGCAGCACTCCCACGTGCGAGGCCACGCCGAGGCCCTTGGGGTGCGTGATGCCGGGGCCGTCGACCACGATCAGGTCGGGCTTCACCGACAGGGCTTCGAGGGCCTCGATGATGCCGGGAACCTCGCGGAAGCTCAAGAGATCGGGGATGAAGGGGAACTTCGTCTGGTACTCGATCACCTGGCGATCGAGGACGGCGAGCTCCGGGAAGCTGAGGGCGGAGACCGCGATGCTCATGGTGTCGTTGAAGCGGCTGTGGGCGATCGCCACGCCCGCGATGACGCGGATATCGCCGAGGGCATCCTGGGTCACGACGGCAGCCTGCAGCTCGTTCTGGACCTGCTGGGCCTCATAGGGGGCGAGTTCCCAGCGATGGGGGCGATGCAGCTCGAGTTTCAAGACCTGGTCTCCTGGGTCGGCAGCCGTTCGGGTGGCTGGAAATGGGCGTCGGCACTATTCTATACCCTAGCCTGTCTATTCCAGCGGCGGCTTAATAATACTTATTGGCGACTAGCGAAGCGCCTGCGGCTCAGGCTTCCAGCTCGCGCAGGACCCGCTCGACGAAGGCCTCGCAGGAGACGACCACTTCCCCGGTCACGCTGAGGTCATGGGTCCGCGCCCCCTTGGTCAGCGCCCGATCGACCGCGTCGCGAATGAAGTAGGCCGCATCGACCCGGTTGAACGCGTACTTCAGCATCATGCCCGCCGACAGGATGGCGCTGGTCGGGTTCGCGAAGCCCTTGCCTACCAGGTTCGGAGCGGTCCCATGGCTCGGCGAGAACACTCCCCCCGTGCGCTCGCCCAGGAAGGCCGACGGGTGAATGGCGTAGGTCCCCGACAGCGCAGCCGCTTGCACGCTGAGGAGGTCTCCCGTGAGGCAGTCCGCCAGGATCACGTCGTAGCGCTCCGGATTCCAGGTCAGCTCCAGGAGAAAGGTATCGGTGTCCATCGCCTCGAAGCGGACTTCCGGAAAGTCCTGCGCCACCTCGGTGCAGACGCGCCGCCAGAGCTCGCCGGTCTCCAGCAGCTTGCTCCAGTCCGCCAGTAGGACATGCTTGCGGCGCGAATGCGAGGCCTCGAATGCCACCCTGGCCACCCGCTCCACCTCGCAGCGCTTGTAGGCGGCCGTGTTGACGGCTGCCAGCTCGCCGTCCTCGGAGCTGATGCCGCGCGGTTGGCTGTAGTACAGACCCGCGGCGGCATCCCGCACGATCATGAGGTCGACCCCGGTGATGATCTCGGACTTCAGCGGCGAGCGCTGGACCAGGGCCGGGTAGACCCGAACCGGCCGAATGTTGGCGTAGACCCCCAGCCACGCGTGCAGCTCGTGGGAGGCGTAGCGCGGCGAGGAGGTGATGCTCGGGTACGCGCCGGGATCCGCCCCCACCGGCCCCAGCAGGACCGCTTTGGCGTCGCGGCAGAGGTGAATCGTTTCGAGGGGGAGGACTGTGCGGGTTTCCGCCAAGGCCGACTGCCCGATCAGGCCCTCGACCAGCTCCAGCTCGATTCCGAACCGGGGCGTGGCCGCCTGGAGGACGCGTACGGCCGCGCGCATCACCTCGGGACCGATCCCGTCCCCCGGAAGCAGGGCAACCCGGTAGCGCTCCATGGCGACCCCCTTTCGGAGCATGGACCCCGCCCCGAGGTTACGCCCCGGTCTCACCGGGGCGCAAGGGATGGTCTTACGGCCAGAACCGCATCAGCATGAAGTCCGCATGCGCTCCCTGGCTCTGGAACGCGCGCCCCGCCACGACGATCCGCCCATCCGGCTGGCGCACGAGGTCGTAGGCATGCGCCGTGGCTCCGGGCACCGCCACGATGGCCGTCCCCTGGGTCGCGAAGCTCGTATCCAGCGTGCCATCCGCCTTCAGGCGCGAAAGGCTGACCTTCTCGGACGTGCTTCCGGTGACCAGAATCTTGCCGTCGGGCTGCACGGCGACCGCGCTCAGGGTATGGTCGGCCAGCTCCACGATGCCGTCCCCGCCGAACGCGGGATCCAGCGCACCGGCGGACGTGAAGCGCAGGACGTGCTGGCCACCGGCCACGACGATCGATCCGTCCGCCGCGACCGCCAGGTCCGCAGCCTCGCTCTCGCCGGCCGCGACCTTGACCGTCCCGCCGGTCCCGAAGCTGGTGTCCAGGCTGCCGTCGGCATTGAGGCGCGTCAGGGCGAACCCGTCCGTATCGGCGGATCCAGCGACCAGGATCTTGCCGTCGTGGACGGCGATGCCATAGGCCTCGTCCGAGTCCGTGCCCCAGTCGAGCTGGGCCTGTCCGTCCGCGTCGAAGCTGGTGTCGAGTTGCCCCGCCGCGCTGTAGCGCGCGATGACCGGCTTGTACTCGAGTAGCCCGTTGTAGCCTGCGAAAAGGACCTTGCCGTCCGACTGAAGCGCGAGCGCATTCCCGGAGGCCGACCCAAGCCCCGCCGTCGCGTGGCCCGTGTCGCCGAACGTCTCGTCGAGCTTGCCGTCCGGGAGGTGGCGGCTCAGCAGGTAATCGATCGACAAGCTGCCACCTTGAAACCAGCCGCCGGTCACGATCGTGCCGTCCCCCGTCACGACGACGTCGCGCGCCTGGGCCGTCGACCCCTGGGCGGTGAAGACCCGTCCGACCAACCCGAAGTCCGGGTCGGGCTCGCCGTCGGGAAGGTAGCGAACGAGCGCGAAGGTCCCCACGGTGTACTTCGGATCGGGCGCGCTGGTGCTGCCCGCCGCCACGATCTTGCCGTCGGCCTGCAGGGCCACTCCGAAGGCGGCATCGTCCTTCTTGGTGGTGAAGTCGGTCGTCACGATCCCCTCGTCACCGAAGCTCTTGTCGAGCGATCCGCTGGATCCGGGAGTGACGGACGTGTTACCGCCCGTGGACGACTTGCCGTCGGTTCCGCCGGAAGAGCCGCCCGGAATCGGGCAGCCGGCAAGTGCGAAGGTGGTCAGGGTGAGCGAGGCGAGGGTCAGGAGCAAGCGGGTTTGGCGACGACTGCAGCGCATGGTTTCCTCCCGGTGACAAGCAAACGCTTGCATCATTGCATGCCCGAAACGCCATGACAAGGAGCCCCCCGAAAGGGGGGCTCCACTCCGCGGACGTTCGCGGCTGACGGTTACTTGACGGCTTGCTTGGGCGGCCGGCCGCGCCGCTTGGGAGCAGACTCGGCGGCGGCCACCACGGCGATGCGATCGGCCGGATCCAGCAGCCGGGACAGGAAGCGGCCGGTATGCGATTCCACATGGGCGGCCACCGTCTCCGGGGTGCCTGCGACCACCACGGTGCCGCCGCGATCGCCACCCTCGGGGCCCATGTCGATCAGCCAGTCGGCCGTCTTGATGACGTCAAGGTTGTGCTCGATGCAAAGCACCGTGTTGCCGGCGTCGACCAGCCGCGAAAGCACACCCAGCAGCTTCTCCACGTCGTAGAAGTGGAGGCCGGTGGTGGGCTCGTCGAGCAGGTACAGCGTCCGGCCGGTCGAGCGGCGCGAGAGCTCGGTGGCGAGCTTGACCCGCTGCGCCTCGCCGCCCGACAGGGTCGTGGCGGGCTGCCCCAGCGTGACGTACTCGAGGCCCACGTCCATCAGCGTCTCGATCTTGGTCTTGGCTCGGGGGATGGCCTGGAAGAACTCCACGGCCTCGCTGACCGTCATCGCGAGCACGTCGGCGATCGACTTGCCCTTGTACTTGACCTCCAGGGTCTCGCGGTTGTAGCGCTTGCCCTTGCAGACGTCGCAGGGCACGTAGACATCCGGCAGGAAGTGCATCTCGATGACGTTCATGCCTTCGCCGCGGCAGGCCTCGCAGCGGCCGCCCTTGACGTTGAATGAGAAGCGACCCGGCTGGTAGCCTCGTGCCTTGGCCTCGTTGGTGACGGCGAAGGTGTCGCGGATGATGTCGAAGAGCCCGGTGTAGGTGGCCGGGTTCGAGCGCGGGGTCCGCCCGATGGGGGACTGGTCGATCACGATCACCTTGTCGATGTTCTCCCAGCCCTTCAGCTCCTTCAGGCCCTTGGGACGGGGACCTCCGGAGAGATGGTGCTTGAGCGCCGACTGCAGGACCTCGTTGATGAGGGTGGACTTGCCGGAGCCCGAGACGCCTGTCACGCTGACGAACTTCCCCAGCGGGATGCTGATGTCGAGGTGCTTGAGGTTGTTGAGGTGGGCGTCCACCAGCTTGAGTTCCTTGCCGTTGCCCTCGCGCCGAGTGGCGGGAACCAGGATCTTGCGCGAGCCGGAAAGGTACTGGCCGGTGAGCGACTCGGGGGTTGCCGCCACCTCGTCGGGCGTCCCCTGGGCCACGATGTGGCCACCGTGGACGCCGGCCCCGGGGCCCACGTCGACGACGTGGTTGGCGGCGCGGATGGTGTCCTCGTCGTGCTCGACCACAATGAGCGTGTTGCCGAGGTTGCGCAGGTGCTCGAGCGTGCCGAGTAGCCGCTCGTTGTCGCGCTGGTGCAGGCCGATGGACGGCTCGTCGAGCACGTACAGGACGCCGGTCAGTCCCGAGCCAATCTGCGTCGCGAGCCGGATCCGCTGGGCTTCACCACCCGAGAGCGTGTTGGCCGTGCGCGACAGGGTCAGGTAGTCGAGTCCCACGTCCAGCAGGAACTGCAGGCGGGCGCGGACCTCCTTGAGGATCTGATGGGCGATGAGGGCCTCGCGCGCCGTCAGGTCGAGGCCGTTCACGAACTCCACGGCCTGGCGGATGGAGTACGTCGTGACGTCGGCGATGTTGCGCTCGCCGACGGTGACCGCGAGGCTCTCGGGGCGCAGGCGCTTCCCTCCGCAATGCTCGCAGGCCCGCTGGGTCATGTAGGCTTCCAGGTCCTCCTTGAACTTGTCGGAGGTGGACTCGTTGAAGCGGCGCTGCAGCTGGGGGATGACGCCTTCGAAGCGGGTGGTGTAGCCAAAGTCGCCGGCCTTGAACCAGGACTCGGCCTCCATCTTGATCCGATCCTCGGAGCCGTGCAGGATGACGTGGCGGATCTCCTCGGGGAGGTCCTCCCAGCGCGTGTCCAGGCTGAAATTGCGGATCTTCGCCAGGGCACCGAGCAGCTGGACGTAATAGGGGTTGCTGGTGCGGCTCCAGGGGGCGATCGCCCCTTCCCGCAGGGTCTTGCGCGGATCCGGCACGATGCGATCGGGATCGAACTCGGCCTTGAAGCCCAGACCCGTGCACTGCGGGCATGCCCCGAAGGGGTTGTTGAACGAGAAGAGGCGCGGCGTGACCTCCGAAAGCGACGTGCCGCAGTCCGAACACGCGAAGTGCTCGGAGAAGAGCAGGTCCTCGTCCCTGGGGGCCTCGCGGGTGCCCAGCACCTGGATCAGCACCAGGCCTTCGGCCTTCTTCAGGGCCGTGGCCACCGAGTCCGCCAGCCGGGTGGCGATGTCGTCCTTGACGACCAGCCGGTCGATGACGATGGAGATGTCGTGCTTCTTCTGCTTCGAGAGGTCGATGTCCTCGGCGAGGTCGTGGACCACGCCGTCGATCCGGGCGCGCACGAAGCCGTCCTTGCGGGCCTCCTCGAAGAGGTGCTTGAACTCGCCCTTGCGGCCGCGCACGAGGGGGGCTAGCACCTGGAAGCGCACGCCCTCGCCCAGGGCCATGACCTGGTCGACGATCTGCTCGACGGTCTGAGGGTTGATGGCCTTGCCGCATTCATGGCAATGCGGCTTGCCGACGCGTGCGAACAGGAGGCGCAGGTAATCGTAGATCTCGGTGACGGTGCCGACGGTCGAGCGTGGGTTGTGGGAGGTCGACTTCTGGTCGATCGAGACCGCGGGACTGAGCCCCTCGATGTAGTCGACGTCCGGCTTGTCCATCTGGCCCAGGAACATGCGGGCGTAGGAGCTGAGGCTCTCGACGTAGCGCCGCTGGCCTTCCGCGAAGATGGTGTCGAACGCCAAGGAGCTCTTCCCCGAGCCGGAGACGCCAGTGAAAACCACCAGCTGGTTGCGCGGGATGGTGAGATCGAGGTTCTTGAGGTTGTGCTCGCGGGCGCCACGGACCCTGAGCACGTCCAATTCATGAGTCATTGCTAGCCTTCCAACCGAGAGTCGAACGTCAGTTCTACTCATTTTACGCGTCGATCGAAAGGGCGGCAAGCCGAATGGCGCGTGTTACGAGGCTCTTAACAATTATCGGGGGTGGGAGGTCCGCCGGACGTGGCGACCAGGAAGGTCGGCATGCCGGGTTCGCTCGGCTGCATGGGGAGCGTGAACCAGAAGGTGCTGCCCACGCCCGGCGTGCTTTCGACGCCGATGGCGCCTCCGTGCGCCTCCACGAGCGCCTTCGAGATGGCGAGGCCCAGCCCCGTCCCCTTGCCCTTGGCGACCCCGCCCTTGAGCTGCGAGAACCGCTTGAAGAGCTTGGGCAGGTCTTCCCGGACGATCCCCTCGCCCGTGTCCTCGACCTCGCAGCGCAAGCTTTCGCCGTCGAGCCCGATGCGAATCTCGATGCGACCTCTCGGAGGCGTGAACTTGAGGGCGTTACTGACGAAGTTGATGACGACCTGGCCCATGCGCTGGCCGTCCATGACCAGCACGAGCGGCTCGTCAGGGCAGATGACCCGTAGATCCAGGGCCGCCGCTTCGGCCAGCGGTCTCAAGCTCTCCACCACCTCCTTGACCTTGGCGCTCGCGTCCGTCGCCTCGCAGCGTAGCCGGAACGTGCCGGCCTCCAGGCGGGCGAAGTCGAGGAGATCGTTGAGGAGGTACTCGAGCCGCGTGCTGCCGAGCTGAATCTGGCGCACGAACTCGCGCTGATGCTGGGTGAGCGAGCCGCTGATCTCGTCCTCGAGCAGCTCGGCGTAACCGACCACGGAGGTCAGGGGCGTCCTTAGCTCGTGGGTGACGGCGTTGACGAACTCGCTCTTGAGCTGGTCGAGCTCTTGCAGCTTGCTGTGGTTGGACCGTAGCTCCTCGAGCGCTCCGGCGAGCTCGTGGCGTTGCCGCCGGTCGCTGAGGCGCAGCTCCACAATTCTCCGGTTGTTGCGATAGCGCACGATGAAGGCGATCGCCGCGAGCAGCGCCCCTTCTGCGAGCGACGTGCCCAGCGCCACCCAGGGGCCTTCGGGGGGCGAAACGACCGGAGGCACCGTGAACCGGATGGCGATGAGCCATGAAGCGAGGGTCACGAGCAGGGTCCCGATGAAGTAAGCGGGCAAAAGCAAGAGATAGGCCGCCGCGAGCGGGATCAGGATGAACGAGATGGTCTCCAGCGGCCGGTCGAGAAAGATCATGTGGACGATGGCGCCCTCGAGCGCCAGGCCGAGCAGGAGCGCGCTCACCGGATGGGCCATCTTGAGGCTGACGCGCTTGGTCTGGAGCGCCCAGAACAGCGCGAGGCCGCAGAGGGCCGCGAAGAGGTCATTGGCGACCAGCCACGGGGCGACCGCCGCGTAGGGCCCCTCCAGAAACACCAAGTTCCGGATGACCTGGGCCGCGTAGATGCCCACGAGGGCCAGCGAGACGGGCCGCAGGGCCCTCAGGAGCGTCGCGTCCGCGAATGTGTGGAAGTTTGCCTCGCCAGAAGCAGCCGTATCCTGGTGCATGTCGCGATTCTACGCCTTGCGATCAATCGTTTCAAGTCCGGGCGACACCGGGTCAGTCGACGATCCGGTGGGCGCGCAGGATGAACTGGCGCTCGAGTCCGGCATACTCCTTGAGCTCCACCGTGACCAGGGCGGCCTCGGGGCTGATCCAGTCCTTGAGGAGGAAGGAGCCGTCGTTCGTGGCGCCGGCATCGACCCGCACCAGTCCCGCCGAGACGGAGAGTGGGTCGATGCTCAGCGTGTAGTCGCTGCCGAGATCGTCGGTGACCCTGACCAGGTCGGGGCGGTCGTTGCGGCTCAGGAAGGAGACCGGCTCCGCGGTGTGGTTGGTCACGCGGAGGTTGATACGGGTGGCCTGCTCCGAGCGGCGGATGCTCGTGACCTCCAGGGTGACGTCATGCAGCGTCACCGGGCGGCTCGCCCAGGTGAGGGCCTTGGCCACGGCAGGCTTGGCGGTGGCGACGGGGGTCGGTTCGGGCGTGGGATCGGGGCGCGGAGTCACGAGCGGCTGCAGGGGCGCTTCGGCCTCCACGGGCTCGGCCTCGGGGCTCTCGGGGCTCGCGAGGGGGGCCGGCTCGGGCAGGGGCGCCAGCCAGGTCGAGATGATGGGACTCAGGAAGAAGCCCACCACCACGAGGCCGCCGAGCACGAGCGCGCCCACGGCCGTGAAGACCAGCGTCTTCCAGGGGACCTCGTCGGTCGCCTCTGCCGGGGCAGAAAGGGCGCCGTTGAGGGCGTCCAGGAAGTCCGTCATCTCGGCGTAGCGGTCTTTGGGATGGATGGCCAGCGCCTTCAGGAGCACGGCATCCACCTCCGGCGTGACCTCCAGGCGCAGCTGGCTGGGGGCCTCCGGCGGTTCGACCAGCTGCCCGGTGGCGAAGCCTGCCATGAGCGCCTCGGGGCGATAGGGGTAGGTGCCGGTCAGCAGTTCGTAGGCGACGACCGCCAGCGCGAAGAGGTCCGACTGGAACGTGGCCGCCTCGCCCTTGATCACTTCCGGGGCCAGGTAGCGGGCCGTCCCGGCCGCCTTCATCGCTCCGGGCTCCTGAGAGACGGCCAGGCCGAAGTCCAGCACCGTGACGTGGCCCTGGTGGAGCATGAGGTTCTCGGGCTTGAGATCCCGGTGGATCACGCCCTGTCGGTGCGCGTAGGCGATCGCCTCGCCCACCTGGTGGACGACGCCCAGGATCTCCTCGTAGCTCAAGGGAGGCCGCTTGCCGTCGAGGGTCTCGCGCAGGTCCGAGCCTTCCAGCCACTCCATGACCAGGTAGGGATCCGCGTCCTCGATGAAGTGGTCGAGGATGACGATGATATGCGGGTGCACCAGGGCGCTCGCGGCGCTCTCCTCCTGGGTGCGGCTGAAGAGGGCGCCTTGGCGTTCGCTCGGAGTGAGGGCCGGGTCCAGGATCAGCTTCTTCAGCGCGACCGTTCGGCCCAGGTGGGCGTCCGTGGCCTGGAAGATGAGGCTGTTGCGGGTGCGGCGCACCAGCCGGCGCTCGATGTAGCGCGCGCCTGTATCCTTGGGGTTGGCCTTCGCGCCGCCCGTGGCCTCGATGAGGCGGGCCTTGAAGCTGGAGGCGCTCGGCAGCCGCTGGGCGGGATCGAAGCGCAGGGCGCGGGCGATCGCCTCGTCCAGCTCGACCGGCACGCTAGGATTGACCCGGCTGGGCGGCACGTAGAGCTTCTCGTCGACGTGGGCGGGCGGATGGCCGGTCAGCATCTCGTAGAGGACGGCCGCCAGCGCGAAGACGTCGGCCCGGGCGTCCACCTTGTGGTGGGCGGACTGCCCCAGCCGGAACTCGGGCGCGGCGTAGGGGTTCTCGGCCACCATCTGGCGTAGGTCGAACGAGCTGCGGGTGGCGAGATCGGCCTTCTTGGCCATCGCGAACGAGGTGAGCTTCACGCCACCCTCGAAGAGCAGGAGGTGCTCGGGGCGGACGTTGCGGTGGACGATGCGGTGCTCGTGGGCATGATGCAAGGCGTCCAGGGCCGCGAGGGCGATGGCGACCGCGCGATGCGGATCCAGCGGCCCCGAGCGCAGGGCCTCGCGCAGCGTGCGCGCGCCGTCGACCCATTCGCAGACCACGAAGCACTCGTCCTCGCGCGGGATCAGGTGCTCGACCCTCAGCACGTTGGGATGGTCGAGCTCCATGCTGAGCTTGGCCTCGCGAATCAGCGACTGGCGGGCCTTGTCCAGGGCATCGGGGCCCTCGGTCGGGTCCAGCTTCAGTTCATGCAGCAGCACCTTGCGGTGCTTGAGCGTGTCCTCGGCCAGGTAGACCGCATGGTCCTCGGAGCGCTCGAGTTCGGACGTGATCCGGTACTGGTTGATGATGCGTTCGTTCATT
Organism: Candidatus Sericytochromatia bacterium; assembly: GCA_036676455.1. GTDB lineage: Bacteria > Cyanobacteriota > Sericytochromatia > S15B-MN24 > UBA4093 > UBA4093. Next base: position 2,675 of record JAKFCW010000021.1, on the reverse strand, counting down.
GGCTTGCTCAGTCGCTTGCGAGTCGAGGGGCTTAGCGGGCGGCGCGGCGGCGAGGCTTGGCTTCGTCGGGAGCCTGTCCTTTGCGGGCGGCCTCTTGCTGCTCGCGCAGGGACTGAATCTGGTCGCGCAGGACCGCGGCGGTCTCGAAGTCCAGGATGCTCGCGGCTTGGCGCATCTGATGCTCCAGGTCCTTGATGAGGCCGGGGAGGTCGCTCGCGTTTGCCACCACCGGAGCCGGCACCGGCGTGCCGATGGACTCGCCCGAGAGGCTTTCCAGGATCAGGTTGCGGGTGGACTTCGTGATGGCCTTCGGGACGATCCCGTGCTCGACGTTGTGGGCGAGCTGGATGACCCGGCGGCGCTCGGTCTCGTCGAGGGCGCGCGCCATGGAGTCGGTCAGCTTGTCCGCGTACATCAGGACCTGGCCGCGCGGGTGGCGGGCCGCTCGGCCGATCATCTGGATGAGCGAGCGGTCGGAGCGCAGGAAGCCTTCCTTGTCGGCGTCCAGGATGGCGACCAGCGAGACCTCGGGAAGGTCGAGGCCCTCGCGAAGCAGGTTGACGCCGATCAGCACGTCGAACGCCCCCTCGCGCAGGTCGCGCAGGATGGCGATTCGCTCCAGGGCCTTGATGTCCGAGTGCAGGTAGCGCACGCGGATGCCCACCTCCTGCATGTACTCGGTGAGGTCCTCGGCCATGCGCTTGGTCAGGGTGGTGACGAGCACGCGCTCTTGGCGCGAGATGCGGTCGCGGACCTCGGAGAGCAGGTCGTCGATCTGGCCCTGGATGGGGCGGACGAAGACCTCGGGGTCGACCAGACCGGTCGGACGGATGATCATCTCGACCTTGCGCTCGGAGATGTCGAGTTCGTACTGGCCGGGGGTGGCCGAGACGAAGATCTTCTGGCCGACCTTTTCCCAGAACTCGGCGATCTTGAGGGGGCGGTTGTCCATGGCCGACGGCAGGCGGAAGCCGTGCTCGACCAGGGTCTCCTTGCGGGCCCGGTCGCCGTTGTACATCCCCTGGATCTGCGGGATGGTGATGTGCGACTCGTCAATGACGATCAGGAAGTCCTTGGAGAAGTAATCCAGCAGCGTCGGCGGGGGCTCGCCGGGAAGCAGCCCGGTGAAGTGCCGGGAGTAGTTCTCGATGCCCTGGCAGTAGCCGATCTCGCGCAGCATCTCGAGGTCGTAGCGGGTCCGCTGCTCCAGGCGCTGGGCCTCAAGCAGCTTGCCCTGATCGGTCAGCTGCTTGACGCGCGCCTCGGCCTCGGCCTCGATGCTGACGATGGCGCGCTGCAGGGCGTCGGGGGAGGTGACGAAGTGCTTGGCGGGCCAGACGATGAACTCGGGCCGCAGGCTCAGGATCTCGCCGGTGACCGGGTCGATCTCGGAGATCCGGTCGATCTCGTCGCCGAAGAGCTCGATGCGGAAGACGTTGTCCTCGTAGGCAGGGACGATCTCGAGGGTGTCGCCGCGGACCCGGAAGCGGCCGCGGGTCAGTTCGATGTCGTTGCGCTCGTACTGCACCTCGATCAGGCGCAGCAGCAGCTCGTCGCGCGAGATCTGCTCGCCGACCTTGAGGGTGATACTGGCGTTGAGGTACTCCTGGGGCTGACCCAGGCCGTAGATGCAGGAAACCGAGGCGACCACGATCACGTCCCGGCGCTCCAGCAGCGAGCGGGTGGCCGAGTGGCGCAGCCGGTCGATCTCGTCGTTGATGCTGGCGCTCTTCTCGATGTACGTATCGGTCCGCGGGATGTAGGCTTCGGGCTGGTAGAAGTCGTAGTACGAGATGAAGTATTCGACCCGGTTATGGGGGAAGAACTCGCGCAGCTCGTTGCAGAGCTGGGCGGCCAGCGTCTTGTTGTGGGCCAGCACCAGGGTGGGGCGCTGGACCTGCTGGATCACGTTGGCGATCGCGTAGGTCTTGCCCGAGCCGGTGATGCCCAGCAGGGTCTGGGCGTCGAACCCGCTTTGCAGGCCGTCGGTCAAGTTGGCGATCGCTTGAGGCTGGTCGCCTGCCGGGGGGTAAGGGGCTACGAGGTCGAAACGGTTGTCGAGCAACTCCTACCTCGTCTCGGGAGGCTGAGCCCCGGGCTGGGCGCCCTCGGATGGCTGATCTTTCGGTTGAGCCGCGGCGCTCGGCTGAGCCGCAGCGCCATGGCCCGCGGCGTCGGCCGCGTCGAGCTCGCGCTTGACCGACTCGGTCACCTCATGGGTGCCCTTCTTGAACTCCGAGATGCTCTTGCCGAAGGCGCGGGCCAGTTCCGGCAACTTCTTGGGGCCCACGACGAGCAGGGCCACTCCGGCGATGACCGCCAGTTCACCAGGTCCAATTCCAAACATGTCTTCCCCTTTTGCGGGCATGCCGCGTGATACGTATCACCATTATAACCTCGCCCGTGTGGGGCGTCTATTCGAGCGCGCTTCCCGTGCGGCGGGCGGGCGCGCATGAAAAAAGGAGGCGGCCGAAGCCGCCTCCCGAAGAACCCGTGAGGGTGCTTACATCATCCCCATGTCGGGCATGCCGCCGGGCATGCCAGCAGGCATTCCCTTCTTCTCGGGCTTGTCGACGACGAGCGCCTCGGTGGTGAGGAGCATCGACGCGATGGAAGCCGCGTTCTCGAGGGCCGAGCGGGTGACCTTGGCGGGGTCCACGATGCCGGCGCCGATC